>CAYWPR010000164.1:0-4282 GCA_964460115.1 uncultured Myxococcales bacterium | reverse complement strand
TCAGATAAGCTGATAGAATCACAAACATTTGGAGTCGCCCAGTGCGGGTCAAGCAGTGTGTCATGTGTGGGAATCCCTTACCCGAAGGCGGGCGCATCGACCGCCGGTACTGCCGGGAAGCCTGTCGGGTCATGGCGTACCGTGAACGCCACCAGCCCGCATTACTTGATAAAGCGCCGCCGGCCCCCGTAGTAGCTGGAACCGATGGAAGGTCCCCTATCCAGGAGTCATCTGCGCCCGAAGAGTTAGCGACGGCCCAGGAGAGAATTGCTGATTTGGAGGCACAGTGCCGGGCGCTACGCCAGCGTGCCGTCTCCATCGAACTCCAACACGAGGCTACGCAACGGCGACTGTTTGCCGTAGAAGCTGCGGTCCGCAGGCTTCGTGCGGCCGGGAAGTCGGCAAGCCCAGAGGCTTCCGATGTGTCAGCCGAGCCAGCCGCAGGCGAAAAAAAAGCCGCAGAGCCTGATGCCTCTCATGCGAGAAATCTACCGTTCTGGATGACGCCGTCTTCCGATGATTTAGGCGGGCCAGTTCCCAAGTGGACTCTGCTAAGCGAGGATTTCATCACCACAGTGGACACGCGCATGGAACGCATGCTCGCCCACTTACCGGAGTTGTTCGTGCTACTGGGGCGAACGAACGCGGCTGTTCAGCTTCGACAGTGGCAGCGAAGCGAGGTCCGGACCTTCCGCCGGCTAGCACGGGCTATTGTCCGGCGAGTCGTGTGTACGGAGTTATCAGAACGAAAGACTGAATCGCAGATGCGCGAACTTGTCGATCTGGTATTGAAGGATCTAGCAGACCCGCACCCCAGCGAAGACACGGGCGACAAAGCAGCCTGGGCACAGCTTCTCGCGAATGGGGGTGAGACCCTCAAGACGGTCGTCCTGTTCCTGGTCCACCAGCTTCAAAATCCCGATTGGATCGGCGCCCCGCAGGCTTCCTAATCAGCCACGCGAGAAAACATGTCGCAGTAGTACTCCTCGTCGCTGCCCATGCCGTAGGCCGACGGTCTACTCCACGAGGTGCTACCGTCCCCAGGAAGCGCCCCCCGACGCTGCCCAGCAAGTGGGCCGACGCTGCCCTGGGCGTGCCCAGTGGGCACCCAGGCCAAGCTCGAACCATGTGGTTCGTTATCGACGAGACGACTGCCAAGAAGCCACTGGCATCTCGATTGCTCTAGATGGTTTTAAAGCAGGAGTCTGAAATGCTGCTATCGCGATGTTTAACTGTGCCCATTCTTGCAAAGACTTGTATGCTCCCGCTACCAACCCTGACTGCGATGCAGCAGATGATTCAAACTGGACGCTTACTCAAGTGTCTGTTGTTAATTGCAAGCATTCTTCTCGGGATCGCAAGCTGGACGCAACCCGCCAAGGCCGAGCCGCCACTGCTGCCGCACCGCCCCTTTACTGCTGGCTTTGGCGGTCTGTGTGATGGAGGTCCGCTTGTCTGCCCTCGCATCGACGAGATTGCATTTAATGCACGCATCGATGCGATCCTGCTGACCAGCACCAGTCTACGGGGAGCCGGCCTCGTTGCGCCGTATGGGTTCTCATTCGGAATTCTGGAGAGGGTGGAAGGCGGAATCTATACCCAGTCGGCAGTCTGGAGGCAGTCCGAGGGCAATGAAACGCAAACGCGGTTTCAACAGGGACCTATGCGCTTCGCGGGCAAGGGGCTTTTGTGGCCCTGGCGCAAGAACCCGCATCAGCATTTCACCGTGCTATTCGACTTCGAGTACGAAGCTCGGCTGCCCCTTTTTGATGGACAGAATCAGCTTGGCCTGTTTACAGACCTTGGAGCACTGCGGGTCGTTGGCAATCTCCCGCTCGGTGGTGTCGAGCTAGGTATATCTGCGGGATCCCTATTCGACTGGCATGGGCGTTATGTCACGCCAGAGTTGGGAGTACACCTCGGCTGGCACTTACCCTTCCTCCCCGATGTAAAAGTCATCGCCGAGGGGATGACGCGCGGCTTCCTACATCATCTTAATACAGATGAGCCCATTCCCGGTGCGCTCGATCCGGCGAGCCCCATCGCCCCAAGCGGCGTCCTTGGCTTCGGCATTGTATCCAGGCAGAGACGCGCGGTGGACTTCGCGATGGTGGCCCATGTCGGCTTCGGCAGCACAGCTCCGTTTTTTCTAACATTGCGTTTTGCCGACATCGCTTGGGGCAAGGGATATCCTCGCCCCCAGAGCATGGTCCTGGATACAGTTCGAGAGCTCGGGGTCTGGATAAAAGAGCAGGTTGCTTCCATCGACCCGATGTTCAACGACTACTGTGACCTGATCGATGATCCGCCGCCGCATGGTACTGGCAGGAGCATGAATCTCATCGGGCATCGGACACAGGATGAGCAGCATTGCATCTGGAAGGGCATCTGGCTCAAGAAGTATGAAAATGATCAGAAGATCCAGTATTGGAAGAACAAGAGCGGTACACTGCTCTGCTATGACAAAGCCCGCAAGCACTGCTTTGCGCAGCGTGCATCGGACAAGGAGTCTTGGGAGCCTATTCCAATCCCATCGCATATAGCAGTCATTCGTGGCGACTGCATCTTCGAGGATACCGATACCAAGCAACGGCTGACGCACTTTGGGACACTTACCCCCGATGGAAGGAACTGCACGGATGGAATTACCACGTTCCGTGTGGGCGAGCGGACGGCATATAATCCCAAACTACGTCAGATCGATCGAGGAACCCAGGGTACCGCACGTCAACACCCGCCGCTTGCTTATCAGGGTGAGCCGACCACGATGCAGCGCCTGCATACGGCCTTAGGTCGAGGAATCGAGATGGGAGAAAGGGGAAACGCGCAACATGCGGCAGATGACAAAGCCGCTGCCGCGCTTGCGGATGCCAAGCTCGGTGCAGCAAAGCAAGCGATTGAAGAGATGACTCCCGCCTCCCTAATGAACGGGGTAGAGGTCGCTACCGAAGAAGCGGCGGAAAGCCTCAGACATGCAGCGGCAGACCCGAAGGGAACGTTTCATCGCGCGCTCGATCGTATCAAGCAAGGGTTAAAAAACACGGCCGGAGCGGTAAAGGAAGGTGTCGCGGACACTGCGCAGGCCGTCCACCGAGGCGTCGATGAGGGAGTTGATTGGTCGGGAAAGCCCACTATCGAGCAGGCTGAAGATATCCTCAGGTTCGGCGGAGAAAAGGCAGCCACTGCCCCCCGCGATGTCACAATGAGTATAGCGGCTGGGACGGCTGGTAGTATCGCCCTTGGCAGTTTACGGACAATCGGCAAGCTGGAAAAAGCTGAAGAGGCTCTCTCAGATAGCAAGAAGGCTCGCAAAGCTATCGCGAGAGCAGAGGAAGCAGTTGCAGAGCACCCCATTCCAGCGGTAAGACCATCCACGCTATCGGATGCTGGTCTACCCGGCCGGCATGGAGCCTTCAAAGAAGCCAAGCGCGAAGCCGGTATTCCAAAACATCAAGCCCCCGACCGTATTTATCGAGAAGAGATGTCCGATCGCTTTGAACGCAAGGTGCGAGATGACAACGGCAAACCCATCATTACTCGCAACTATGAGTACACCCGGCCTGATGGCACAAAGGTTGTCATCCAGGATCATAGTGCCGGGCATCAGTTCAAGGATGGCGCCTCCGGCGATCAGGGAGCGCACTTAAACATAAGACCTATCTACGATACCCGACACGGTCAAGTGGAGGGAACCAAACCGCATTATCCTTTCAAAAGGAGATAGCTATGCACTGGTTAGAGTTGACGCAGAATCCGCTGGCCATCACACATCTATATAATTCAGTTCCACCGCTAGAAGCCATGGAACTAATTGACATGCACATAAATCGAGACGGCCCAAAATTAATTTTCAAAATGAATTTTCCGCGTTTTGCGGACCATCGTCCAGCTCGCTGGAATAAAACTGATAATACTGTGCACGTAGAGCTAGAATTTTGGACAATTTCAAAATTCGAGATAAATGGATTCACAACCACGCCTATCCTAAATTTTTCAACCGATAAGATTGATCAGCAGATCGTAGTTCGCGCGGAGGGTAAAGATATCAGGATTTGTTTTTATTGTGATATGATTTATATTCAGAAAATTTCTGGTTATATAAATACTGAACGTCCGCATATTAGGCATGATTAAGAGCGAGATAAAACGGAAAAAAGCAACCTTACGGTCGTGGCAGGTGGCATGGCTATATGTAGGGCAACTTTTTCCTCAGCGTTTCCCCACACCAACTAACTCCTTGATCTCCCGTCGCATTTTGCAGCGCTAGAATCCCGATGCAGGA
>CAYWPR010000163.1:0-9817 GCA_964460115.1 uncultured Myxococcales bacterium | reverse complement strand
GCAGAGTGATCTGACGAGACGCAGTCGCCAATCGTAGCCTTTGCTGACGAGGTACCCTTCATTTCGGTACGACGCCGTAGAGGCTGTTCAGTACACCGACGTATGCCAGTTCAGGGGATGTCGACATTGTACAGAAGATAGATCACAGCTAGTCAGATTCACCTTCATTTCCACTGGCCGACGAAGATGTTAGGAAATCGTTGGGTTTCAAACTGCCATCACATCAATGACGATAGGCCTTTGCAGGTAAATCGAGAATTGAATTATAATAATTATAATTTGTTATCTTGTTTGGGCGTAACGGAAGCCAATGGCTACATAATGTTGCAAAATCTTTCCAGCAGAAGTATCTTTCTAGATCTTCACCAGATAGCACCCAATCTATTTAAAAAAGGGCTTACAAGTGGCGGCGGATGTGCTTGCAGAAATGAAGTCGAGATCACGCTCATTCGCACAACCGGAATTCTTCTCGGCCTATGAAGGAAAATAGGAGGGCTTTCCCGCGACCCCTCAACCAGCAGACTCCGGTTGATCCCCCGCCGTGCGTTACTCGCGCGGGCAAGACTGCTTGCTGCCTGTCTAAGTCGCTGTACGTTCGCCGCGCTCCTCCGTCGAGAGGCGCGCGATTGGTGAGTCGATTACTGAAATCCGCCAGGGGGCATGCTGGCGGTCCCGCCAACGACGGGGCCGACGGGGACAACTGGCGGCGCGAACGAGGGCACGGGGCCGCTGCCAAGTACGTTGGTTACCAGGGTGCTTGCCTTCCATAGCGTCGCTGTCTTCTCGAAAGCCTCGGCCAGAGACGCGAACAGCTGCTGGTGATGAAGCGCCTTCTGATCGTCGAGGTTGGCGATCATGGCTTCGGTCAGGGCCCGCTTGGTGATCGAGGTCTCGACCTGCGTAAGTGCTGCGACGGGCGCCGGCGTGTTGGGCGTGGGCGGCGCGATCGGCGACGGCAGCGCGGCGAACAGCGGATACCACGCAAGACCGGGCACTCTGAGCGAGCTTTGATAGTCTAGCCAGCCGTCGCTCACCGCTTGCGCAATCGCCTCCGAGTAGCGCTTCTCCGCGGCGGTCGCAGCGGGCGCCGTCTCCATGATCAGAGGATACCACGCCGGCCCTGATACGGTTCCGCCCGAGGCCACTGGGCCGTTAACGGTGACTCCCGAGAGCGTCGCCTGACTCAGCCACTTTTGCCAGGCGCGACAGATCGCGGCGCAGATCCCTTCGATATATGTGGCAAAGCGCTGACCGACGTCGCGCGCCGCGGCGATGTGATACTGATTGAGCGTCGCCGGCACGAACAGCGGTGGCAGCGGCGGCACTCCGACGCGCTCCGCCGGGGTGAAGGCGTCGTGAAAGTGCTCGGCTGCCTGTCCGTGCGGCTGCCGCCAGTTCATTGGGAGCTTGGTCGCAAAAGCGATGAAGCGCGCCTGAGCAATCTGTTGCATTGCGGAAGATTGGGGTGCCGGCATCGGAGCCTCTTTGACAGCCTTTTAGTCGAGTAATTCTATCGATATATCTTGTGATGAATCAGCGGTAATTAGACAAGTTCGCCCTTGCCAATCTGTATACCCATATACGATACGTCCATCCTTGGTAGTAATCTTATATTTTCTGTACCGTGCAGGTTCATTTGTTCCATCAAAATTCAACGTGAAATATTCTTGAAAAATGCCGCTCGTATTCAGAGATTTTTCCCCGATAAAAACGTCTGGACTGCCCTGTGCCAAATTTCCCATTCCGCCACAATGCCGAACCGCATCCTCTTTGCGGTGCGCAAAACGGCCATTGATGAACACCGTTCCCGAGCCATTGACGGCTTTCCAAGTATTTCCGCCACAGCAAGCAGCATGAATCCCTTCATCATCAACGCGCAGCGCTCGCTTGTTGTTAATAATTACATTCGCCGAGCCGCGAACCGCTGGACCCGTCACATCATGGGGGCACGCCGGGCAGCCGTGGGCATCGGATGGAGCCTTGGAGCGATCACCGAGTCGTCCTGCGGCAGGCATGATTTATTATCCTCTTTTCTTGGCTGTGCTCAGGTGTTTTAATTATTAATTATGGAACTGGCATCGTGACTTGCTCGTAGAAATGTTTCACTATATTAGAGTAATAGGTCTCGCTTTTTTCTACTTCTTGTTTCTTACAAGTCAAAGCGCTGGCTTGATCCTTGTGACCCGCTTTATCTTCGGCTTGCGCCTTGTCTTTAAGCGATTGCGCTTCCTTGTGCAACTGAGCAGCTTTGGTCTCTGCTTCCTTGACATACTTTTCAAGCTCTGAAAACAAGACCATTTCATTAGCGATTTTTAGCTTCTTGATAACCTGAATTAGCAAGTCTTTCTTACCCTTCCAATGGCGATCATGAAACAAGATCAGTGTGGCCGAGGAAGGCTGCGCATCCTTGGTGACGTGCAGCTCCCCCAAAGGCACTTTCTGAAATGAGGTCGGCCCGGTGTCCAGGCTTGTGTTCAGCCCGGATGGACCAAACTCTAGTGCCCAGTTGCAGTTCACCAGCTTTAGCTGCTCGGTGACGATTTGAATCATTTTTTTAGAAAAGCCCCCGCCGGGAACTCGGGCGATGCGAAACTTGATTGGCTTGCCTAATAGCTCCGTGAAATGCGCTTCATTATCAGAAAACTGCTCCGGAATTGACTTATAAGTATACTCATGCTTAAATCCATGATTGCCGATTTCATGCCCCGCTTCGAGTTCTGCCTGGACCAGTCTGCGCTGCTCAACCTTCAGTGACTTCGATGTTCCCATATTCTTCCCGGTTAAGAAGAATACGGCTTTGCTCTCAGTGGCCAAGAGCGCATCGAGTACATCTTGCGTACCCGGCTCGGGTCCATCATCAAAGGTCAGGCAGATCTTGCCTTTAGGGATCGTGACTGTCGTCCCAAGCGGGCACTCTTTCAGCGCTGTCTGACCAAGTTTTGTGGGATCGGCCATGGCTTAGAGGCAGTCATTATATTTACGCGGCTGAAACTGCGACGCCGCCTGCGCCGGCTCCCCAGCCTGCGTCTGATGCACCACCGGCTGGTCGAGGCTGATCGGCTGGGGCGAGCTGCCATCCGGCGACTTCTCCCAGCGCTTCGCCGGGATCAGGCTGCGCCACGCGACCAGGTCAATCCGCGATGCCGGTCGCGCCTCGGTTTGTCCAGTGATGCGGTTTCGAATGACTTGCCGATAGCGATATCCGGTCAAGACAAAGCGATTTCCGGGAAATGCCCAGTCGGTGTCTTCGGGAGAGCTCAAGTCCGATGGCAAGGCCAGGGTCACGCCCTTTTCCGCGCGGCTCGGCTCCGCGGTGCCCTCTTTCTTGGCCAGCTCGAAGAGCCGCGGCGCGTAGGGATCACAGGTCTCGGCGACATACTCGACGAGAAGCTCCTGCGGACGGTCACTCGTCCGGAGCAGCTCGCGCGTCAGATAGGGCTTCACGAGCGCCACATACCCCCCTGTGAGGATGAGCAACAGCAACATGAATAGGAACGCGAGGATGCGCAGCATAGCGGACCTTAAGGGGTCGATGAGTTTTTGAACTTCAGTCCATAACGCTGGACATTATCCTGATCTAAATCGCCGCCGCCTTTGTATACGCGAACGGTGCCATGACGATAGTCGCTCGACTTTCCCGACGGGTTCTTATTGGGAAAGGCATTGACGGTGTGACCGACGACGCGAGCGGCAGCGGATAGCTTGTCCGAAAAATCCTTGGCAAAGTTGTCGACGGCAAAGTTCAGATTTGGAATATATTCCGCAGTTCTACAGCCATGGAATTCAACAAACACATCAGAGCTGAATTTTTTAAATTTAATATCGCTAATACTGCGAATTTCAGTGTCTTTTTCGGCATTTTCGATTTCTGCCTGATTATAATAATAAGCGACCAATCTTCGACCTAATGAGCCATTGTATAGTCCGTGCATGGACTCTTCAATATATTCTGCGTCTTTGTCGGTTTGCGGATGCTCGGAGCTGGCTCTCATCATCACGTGCATATTCCGCTGGATGAGCCCAGATTTCTGTGGAGGCACCAGCTTTCTAGCGATGTGAATGCCGCCCTGATTGCCATGCGAGATAATATCCAATGAAATTATGGTGCTGTCGCCGAATCGGCTTGCGTTGATCACTTCGACAATCTCTCTACCGCTGCCGACTTTTTCCACGACGACCGAGTGATACTTGTACTCAGGATAGGCCAAGTAGTCCGCTTTGAGGACCTTGGCGGCGTCGGCAAAGGTATTTGCATCTGATGATTTGATGGAATCACTAAATAATATTAAGTGGACTTTCTGTTTAATAATAAACTGCCTCGGCTTTTGCGGAGGAATACTCTCTTGCTTCTTTTCTGCGGACTCACCCTGCGTCGGCGTGGTCATCGGAATTCTCCTAAAAAATGACTAATCACTCTCGTGCGGGGACCAGTCGTCATCCTCGAGATCGGGGAAGGAGACCTGACAGGCGCCCGGCGAGACACCATCTACGCGCGCCGTGCCGTTGTCGTCGAGGACACCCTCGATGGTCTCGCCGCTGGCGAGGAGCAGCCGATAGCGCTCACCCACGGCCGGCCGACCCTCGTGATTCATCAGCTTGACCTCGACCCAGCTCTTCTCCTCTTCTTCATCACAGTTGATGTAGACGATGCGTCCGTGGATATGAACTTCGCCCTTTTCATTAATCAGAACATAGCCGCCATTACATTCAAGCTTGAGTCGATCGGTCGCCTGAATGAGTACCGTTCGGCCGACCGTGTGGCTGCTATTGGCAACCGTCATGGTGTGGTCGCGATTGATCAGGAGGCTCAAGTCGCGACCCACGGTATGGGTGTCATTGCGACCGATGCGCGACCGACGCGAGCGACCAATGCGATCCCACTTGAAGCGGCGAACATAGATCCGTTCGTCATTTCCGACGAACCGCGAGCGATTATGACGAACGATCTCGTTTTCGTCCTTTTGCGCATGAACGAAGATCTCTTCGCTACCCGCCGTATCATTCAATCTGATCTCATTGAATCCGCCGCCCCCCGGCGTGCTGGCGGTGCGAATCGTACTGATGTTTTTGTTGGCGGGCAGTCCGTGCGGGACGGGATTCTCGCCGTTATAGACTCGGCCGACGATCACCGGGCGATCGGGATCTCCCTCGAGAAACTGCACCAGAACTTCCTGTCCGATGCGCGGCAGAAACATTCCGCCATAGCCCGATCCGCCCCACGGCTGACTCACGCGGATCCAACAGGAGCGCTCATCCGCGGGTCGCTCGGAACGGTCCCAGTGAAAGCTCACTTTGATGCGACCGTGCTCGTCACAGTGAATCTCTTCGCCGGGCGGACCGACGACGATGGCGCTCTGCGCGCCCAGAATGACCGGACGCGGGGTCAGGCGCGCGGGACGAAAAGGAATGTCGCTGGGAATGCAGGTGATGGCGTTCGTGTAGCGCGGTGCCGTGACCCCCGGCAGCTCCTCGCCCAGGACCTCCGGCTGCACGCCTTTGTGTTCGACACTCAACAATAGATAGGACTGACTGGCGGGATCGCGCAGCGCGCCCTCGAGCGTGAAGGTATGCCCCGGCAGTAGATCGGGACAGCTGCTCTCGGCGCGAATGCAGCTCCGCTCGCACTGAATTTCTTCGAGACGAATTCGCGCCAGCTGCTGCCCCAAGCTGAGATCGACGTACTCGCCGGGAAAGTAGTAGACTTGATACTGCGAAAAGTTGGCGGCCTCACGACGCGCCTCCATATCGAGAACGGGGTGCTTGAAGCGATAGTCGCGCAGCACCGTCTTGCCAGGACGAAAGTGCGCCTCGGCGCGCAGATCATGGACCACTTCTTCATAAAGGTGCGGCTTGTCGCGATAGGGAAGCACGTCGGCGTGCGGCACCTTTTCATTGGCATAGGGACCGTCGCCGATCAGCAGGATGTCCTTCTGGTCATCGTGATGAAAGCAGTAAAAAATGCCCTCCTCTTCGAGAAGCCGGCTGATGAAGGCGAGATCGCTCTCCTGATACTGCACGCAGAAGTCGCGCTTTTCATAGCGACCGTGCAGATAGCGCTGAAACTGGTCTTGTGGGTAGTGCCCATCGAGCAGCAGCTTTTCGACAATATCCGGAGTCGACATCTCGCGGAAGATGCGCGAGTTTCGCGTATAGGCCAGCGGAAACAGGCTTGGAGAAAGCGTTGCGCGATACTGACTGTAGCGCTTCCCGACACTCAGCTGCTCGAAGTGTTCGATGCGGCCGTGGATCTTGCGAACGTAAGGAACACGACCTTGCTGGAGGCCTTGTACCCGCAGCGTGGCTTTGAGCCCGACCTGCGCCATCAGGTCGATCCGCGGCGACTCAGAAATCAGTACGACCTCGAAGCAAAACGGACGACTCAGCTGTTCTCGGCCATTGACCTGATAGACGCGCAGCGAGTCCGCAGCTTGACCTTCGATGTCGAAGTTGAATGTTGAGCTGATGATTGAGCGTAGCATTACGACCTCGGATTCAGCTGGCCAACCGACTTTCGCATCGGCTGGGATACTACAAACGGGATCGTACGACTGTCTAGAGTTTGCAACCGGAATCGCGCATTTAGCGAATCCGGGTTCAGGGACTAGACGCCATCTTACATAAGGTTAAATAATCGATCAGTTACCGTCTCTCGAGACAGCGTTCATACCTCAGCATGCGCGGTAGGGTCAACGGCATGGTTGCCCTACCGCCTGGGAGCTTGGCGCTGAGGGCGTAACTCCTACAGATTTCTGCTTACTGCAACGCACAGGTAACTGCGCTGCACGAGCAGCAGCAGAGCGGCGAGGATTGGTACGAGTGCCAGCAGCAGAAAGAAGTATCCGGGGGAGCAGCTTCGCCAAAGCGCTCCCATTTGGCCGGCCAACCAAAAGCCGATCGCCGTCGCCGCATACCATAGAGCGCTCGTCAATCCAACATGGCGCTGTGGCGCAAGCTGACTGATCAGAGATTGCGTCACCGGCCCGACGAGTAGTTCCCCAGTGGTCTATAGCGCGAGACATCCCAGCAGCCAGAACGCGTTTGTGGGTAGCTCGCCGATGGTTGCCGCACCGATCATCAGCACAAAGCCGAGCGAAGTGCAGCCCAGGCCAAGCAGAATCTTCGTGAGAGTCGAACCAACGGCTGAGCGCTCAGCGAGCGCCCATAGGGGCGTCAGAATCAAGACCAGCAACGGAGGTACGGAGACAAAAGCGCTGGCTGGCACGTCGAGGCCAAGCAACGAGCGACGTGTGTCATCCCGTGCCCAGAGCAGCAGCGTTCCGTCTGTCTGGCCATAGCCAACGGTCCAAAGCAGCGCTACCTGTGCGATGACTACAATGGCCAGCCAGCGCGGGATTTCGGCAGCGGGACGATCGGGATCCTCGGGATTGTCTCGCGCCTCATCGGTGGGTTGATCTGCACGCGCAAGTTTGCGGTGTCCGAGCTGGAGCGCAAGCAGGGCAAGCAGCATGGCGAAGGCGCCCAGCAGAAAAGCGGCAGGCCAGTGATGAGCCTTCGCCAGCAATCCGGCAAGGGGTGGCCCGAGCATGGCTCCCAGATTGAAAGTGGCATAGAGCAGGCGATAACCGCCGTCTCGCCTTGAATCGCCGGCCAGATAGAGACGACCGAGCGTGGCCACGATGTTGGAACGAAACAACCCATTCCCCAAAAGCAGAAGTGCAAGTCCCGGCCAAACTAGCGCCGGGATGAGGGCGAGGGCTACGAAACCGGCTACGAGCAGTCCAGCGCCGTAAAGGGTTGCGCGGCGAAACCCAAGCCAGCGATCGGCCAGGAAGCCGCCGAAAAGCGGCGCCACGAAACAGGCGGCATTGAACGTCCCGACCCAGCGCAGCGCCGTTGTCTGATCCTGTCCAGCAGACTCAGTCAGGTACAGCACCAAGAGTGAGCCAAGCGTATAGAACGCGAAGCCAGCGCAACATTCAACCGTTCCCAGGACATACAGCCCCCCAGGCTGTGAGTCCGCTGGTACCGACTTGACTTGCCAAGCCCGCGGTCTGAATCTCCGCGGCTGATGTGAGACCTTTGGAGAGGCCAACGCAGAAGACGGAACCATTTCCAAGCCAGCCGCATGCGTCGGCCGCTCGGCACTTCCCAACATGCCAGATCTGTGCATAGATCACCTCACTGCGCGGCCGGGGAGGTTTTTCAGGACGGACCCTGCCGCGTGGTCGAGGGACCGCCGATGCCTCAGCGTCGGCGGTCCCGGTTAAAAAAAGTTGCTTGGTGTTGACTTAGTTACCAATTACATCGTGACTTGTATACGAGTCAATCTCTCTTTGCCAAAAACCGAATTTGCTGTAGCCGAAAGTGGGATGATCGGTGTAAACGCGGACCATGTCTGCTGAAATGGACCACCTGAAGGCCGCCGGCTTCGCCATGCGGTTGCGCCAAGCTCGAGAGCAACGCGGGCTATCGCAGCTAGAACTGAGCCGTAAGGCGCGGGTAGGGAAAATGACAGCTAGCGATATTGAGGCTGGACGTCGCAACCACGTCAACGTCGGAATTGGAACCGTAGAGCGACTTGCCAGAGTCCTGGGAGTGTCGGGGGGATGGCTGGCCTATGGGGAAGAGTCGACGGCCACCCAGAACATCAAGGACTGGATGGCTCCTGGGTTTGACCCACTCAAGATGGTTGGTGAGCTATCGACCATGGTGAATGGCTCTGGCGGGCATATTGAACAATCATATAAGTATTTGGACGTGATGGATGCCGCAAACTGGTGTGCATTCACAAAGCATCCCCGGTACGCCTCATACATAGAAAGTGTACCTATCCGAGAGGCAACGGAAGCAATCATCCGGGATCTCGGAGGTGGCGGGCTCGACATCATAGGACTCGGTGTAGGAACAGGACGACACGAGGCCCGCTTGGTGACGTATATGCTTGATCAAAATCATAGCGATATTCGCCTCTTCTTGTTGGATATTAGTCAGCCACTCCTAAGTATTGCAGCTCAACAAGCTACAGAGGTTCTGGCCGATTACCCATCTATATCGGTCTGCACGATTCATGGAAATTTTCACCAACTCGGCAGTTATGCTGATATATTTAACTCACCTCTTCCCAGAAGGAAGCTTATGTGCATGTTCGGATTTACATTCGGGAACCTGGACAATGAAATCCGCTTTGTTCGAAACAGTCTAACCATGTGTCGGCCTGGTGACCTCCTCCTTATGGAGATTGGTCTTGTATATGCTCCAGCAGACAAACCAAGCGAGGTTAAACAACGAGATCCGTCATTCTCAGGAATGCTTCCTACGGACTTCATGAGAAAACAAGAAGAATTCAATGTGGGACCAATCCGCCGATACACGCAAGATCTCAAGGAGATAGATTATGTCAGAACGCTTGACACGGCATCATGCGTCATTCCGGGAAGCTACGCTCAGGATATGTCTGCACACGTCAGATTATCTGGCTCGACAATCAAAAAATTCTCCATGGCCTATATCAAACGTTATGACGAAAAGAAACTGGCCGAATGTATGCAACAAGAAGGTTGGCATTTAACCAATGGTTGGCGCTACGGAGATGGCCATCTGATGCTTTGTTTATTTAGACGGAATGGCTCAAACGAAGAGAACGAGTAGAGCCAGCTCTGCACCTCGTCCCCTTCCAGCACGACGAGTCTTTGTGGTCTGAGAGAGCAGCGACGGTTACAAGAGGCAGCGTTCACAGACATCTAGGTCGATGTGAAAATAAGTAATTCAAATGACTAAATATGCACACCGTGTGTCATGAGAATCGACCCTGTCATTGACAGCTCACCGACGGCGGACAACCTTTTGAGTTGACGGA
>CAYWPR010000162.1:0-10061 GCA_964460115.1 uncultured Myxococcales bacterium | reverse complement strand
TCGGGCTAAGTATCAGCCAACGCATTTCCCGTCTGAAAATGAGCCTTTAGAAATAGCGTTTCACGAATTCCTCACGGTTTGAAATGCGATGATTCCCTACAATTAGACAGCGAGGGGCCCTTTTCTGCTAGCGACGGGGACTGTCCTGTAAAGGAGTTCAGCCAGCTTGGCCAAAGCCGCGGGAGATAGCCGCTCGATGATTTGTTCTGGGCTAAGTTGCACTCCAAAGTCTATAGTCCCTTCCATACGCAATATGTCTACCACACGGGCGCTACGGGCATTGGCCAGCGCTTCTGGCTGTGCATAATGGCGTGCGGTCATGGCAAAGGAACCATGCCCAAGGGCGGTGGCTACGGCACTTGATGCGGCTCCGGATTCTACGCTGAGGGTCGCCCACAAGCCGCGGAAGCTGTGCGGTCCGACAAGTGGAACTCCCGCCGTTTTGCAAATGTGCTGGGTCGTTGCCCAAAGTGCGGTGTAGCGCCGTGGTTTCCCCGTCTCACCGTAACCAAACAGCGGATCTTCGGGATGACGGCCGATGGTTAGGCGGATCAATCGTTCCTGAAGCTCCTTTGCTTCGACTTTGAGATGCCGCCGCGCGTGTTTGGTCTTGCCGATATCGATCCACAGCAGCGCGCCCCCTGCATCCACATCTCGCACTTTGCGCCGCAAGACTTCGCTGGCCCGTAGCCCAAGGTATAACGGAACGACGCTGGCCAGCGCCAGCATATCCTTTTTCTCATCAAACAATCGGTATGCGGTCTGCGCATAAAGCCTGGCTTCTTCGATGCGAAGCTGTTTCTTACCGATACTTACTCGGCCTACAGGAAGCACTTCCTGAAATGGATTCACACGGACGTAGCCCTTGCGTACCAGCCAGCGAAAAAAGCTTTTGGCCAGCGCTAGGTATGCGCGGTGGGTCGCTGCACTGCGGGCCGCTCCATTACGTTTTGGTATAGCGATTGCTGCGTCATACAGGGCGGCAGCTCGTTTCGAATTGACCCAAGACACATCCTCTTCCAGGCAATTCATGAAAAACGCCCGCAGCGACCGCAATTGATGCTTGCAGTTTTCTGGCTTGATTTGGCCGCGCTGCTCTTTCTCTACCATGTATTCGCCGAGCAGGTAGCCGAGGTGAAGGCCGCTCGGTGCAGACAACTCCTTTTCCATACTGGCCTTGGCTTTTCGCGCGGCTTTCTCCGTGCCAAAGTAGAGATCAGCTCCCTTGTCTGCATAGCTAGTGAAGACGCGGAGTTTGTACTTTTCTGTAGACATGTCGAAGTACGGACCGTTGACGCGAGGACCAAGTTTTTGTCTAGGCATAGGAATTCCTTTGTGAGGCGCCCTGCGGACCCTAAGCAAGGGTGCCAGGTTGGCGAATCTTCGCGGCCAATCCAAATTGGCAGCGGGGTTTGGGTCATGATGTAGCGAGCGGTGCGCGATGCACAATGAATGCGAGCCGAAGAAGTCACATTGCGTTCAGGATCGGAATTTACGGCGGCGCGGTCTAATACGACTGTGACCTGCTAATGCCGCGACGATACGATGTCGTACCCGCTCGGAAAGAAACAGTTCGGAACGGGTTTCAAGATTGCGTACGGTCGAGGTTGACAGGTCGCTGAGGCGAGCCAGGTGCTCACGCGTCCATCCGAACGCTTCGCGCATGCGACGCACGACACGGCCGAACTTGGGCTTTTTCAGAATTTGTCGGGCAGATGGGTCAGGGACCTGCTTTGTATCGCTCATCGAGCGAGAAAGCATGTCTAGCCGTTGGTGGACTCTGGACAGGATTTGCTGGAGTTTAGCCAGGTGGGCCATGGTCTGCTCAACATGCTCCGCGGAGGCCTTCAGCTCGTCCAGCGCAGCGGAAAGGGAAAAATGGCGAGCAGTCATAAATCCTCCGCAATGCGCACTGCATTGCGTACGCTTTTGGCGCGGTACATGGCCCGATCCGCGGCCTGCAACAGAGATTCGGCGTCCTGGCCGTGCGCGGGACATGCAGCCAGGCCAATCGACACGCTGATAGCGGTACATTTTTCTGTGTGCTTGAGCGTTGCCAAGCCAGCGCGCAGCTTGTCCGCGAGGAAATGCGCGCTGTGAATAGAAGTCTGCGGCAGCAGGAATACGAATTCATCACCGCCATAGCGTGCGAATACATCCAGGTCACGGCGTAATACGTGATGGGCGTGTTCAACCAATCGAATTAAAGCTTCATCGCCGGCAGCATGGCCGTAGCGATCGTTGAGCAATTTGAATTGGTCTAAGTCGAGCATCCCAACAACGAACCCTTTCGCGCCGCCGGTTGATCGGTTCTCCCGAGCAAAACGAGCGACCTCTTGCCGAAGCGCGGCCATGAAATACAGGCGGCTATGCGCGCCGGTCAGCGCGTCATGATCCAGCGCGCATTGAAGGCGGCTCAATGTCGTGAGGTGGCCCGCCATGACAGCTTCGAGCCGAGCAACCCTGTCAAGCAGAGCAGACATGCAGCGCCATGGGGCCATGGGCCAGCGAAGCACTGCTCGCAGCCAGTCGAGCCAAGCGGGACGGCGACCGCGCGCCATCTGCCAGGAAAGGGCTTTGTAGAAACTTGGATCAGGCGGCACGTGTTCAATAATCAATGAGGGAAGTTCGAGCGAATTAGTCGCGTGCATGGCTGGTTCTCCTTATGCCGACGTCGAAATTGCCGGCAGCTTGGTCACAAGCAAGAGGGCAGCACTCGATAAGTGTTTTGACTTCGTCGTCTGCCCTTTTCTGTTAGCGTTAACGTGGCGAGCCGTGGCATGCAGAGAGGCCAATCGAGCACGGATGGATTGACGGCCGTGGCCTGGTCTCCTAGGAAGAGTAAGGATGTATGAAGAATCTGCTTTACCCTCATTCTTGACGAGGATGAATGGTGCAAGAAAAGGTAGATCGAAACCCATGAGGTAGACCTTCGCTACGCACACCTCGCCGGTTCACTTCGTACTTGGCGTGGACGAGCGAGCTATGCGATGGTGGGCTAACTAACCTGAAGCCTAATGGGATCAGGCATCCTGTAGTAATTCAGACATGATGTAGTAAGTTAGAGGAGCCGGATTTTGTCAAGTAATAAAGTTGAGGCTGATCGATTGACCTTGAAAGCAGCGCGAATCCGTCTCGAAATGGAGCAAGAGGACTTGGCGAAAGCCACTGGCTTGTCCCGGAGTGCGATCTCCGAGTTTGAGAATGATAAGCGGGCCTCTTACCGCACGACTCGGGCATTAATCCAGAGCGCATTGGAGGCTCGCGGCATTGTCTTCACGAACGGCGACAAACCCGGCTTTTACTTCGATAAGGACAAAGGGATCGCCCCGACCTAAGTCCCCACTGGCTCTATAGCCATACCAAGGCCGAGCTTTCGCAGCGCTCGGCCACAGCCCCCATCTGCTACCTCTTTCTACCTTAGCCGCACACCGCGATTGGCCCTACCGGCTGTTAATTCGTTGGAAACTGCCTAGTCGTTCGAGCAATTCATCAGGCTCGACCGCTGCGAGAAGTATGTTTTGCTTCTGTGTGCGAGTCATTCCGTCAGAGAACTGCTGCTTGACGAGCGGAAAATAATCAATACAGAAGGCTTCCAGGTCTGAGTCTGTAAGAAGAGCTTTATCCAGCGCGGCGCGTGTTGCCGTTCGTAGCTTGGAGATGCGCGCGACGAGCCGTGTATGTGGTTTCACGCTCAACTCTTCGGATAGGGAGGCTGTTTGTTGAGACTCGGCTAGCCATTCACAGCAACGTGCCAATTTCTCGGAATGTGGAAATGCAACAAGGGCATGGTGGATTGCGTCGATGGCTGAACGTCGAGGACGCTTGAGTAAGGTAGATAGCAATGCGTCGCGAAGTCTGGCCATACTTTCTTCTGGCTGCACGATGCGGGCCCTGTGCGGATAGCGCGCGGTTGCGGCATCCGGCAACGTCAGTGTACCGTCATCGTCGTGGTCGGGATACCTACGACGCAACAGAATGTAGAGCTCGGCCAGCGCTTCATCGGGTAACGTATCAGGCCATGTTTCATCTCTGTCCCAGCCACCATAGCCAAGTACATCAAGCCCATACTGTGGGTCGCGTTTGATTGGCGTGGCGAGCGCTTCCCAAGCTTCTGCGAGGCCGGAGCGGAGAAGCACGCTCCCCGACGCGACAGCTCTTTCGCGCTGGGGCCCTAATGCGACATCTTGCTTCTGTATGAAGTCCCTAATTTTCGAAAACAAGACCTCAGGTTGCACAGGAAGCAGCGTCTCAAAGAGACGATGTAGAAGACTGGGCTGCACCTCGCGAGAGGAAACCCAATTTGCAATAAGTTCAACCAGGCGCTGATCCCAGCACTCGCAAAAGAATTGCAACCGCAAGCGAACGTCTGGCGAGGCATTCTCTCGGTCGAGCCGAGCAATCAGCGATTCCATGAAGACGGCTGGCGCTCGCTGGTATGCCAGCTTGAGCAATCGCGGCCAAGATGCCCAATGGTTGGCCCAGGGATAGTTCACGAGCACCGGCATCCAAAACCCTAAGACCTCTGGAGCTAAATATTGAAGACGAGCTGGCGCCGCTTCGAGCAGAAGTTGAAATGCTCGAAAGCCGATGTAAGCCTCATCCGACGGTCTTGCGCCCTCATCTGACTGAAACTGCTTTCCTGATGTGCTCTCTATGCAGAGGTAGCGCTCTGCCGCATTTATGATCTGTTGTTGGGTTGATTCATCGCTGCCCGTCCACCCATCCGCCGTTAGGCCACAAAAGCTGTCCAAATCATCATAGCGTTTACCATTTTCATCGAAACTCAGTTCATATTCCAATCGAGGCCAGGCCGGCGTATTCCCCGCAGAACTGACTGCCAATGCCTGAGCGATGCACTCTTTAATAGGAGGTAGCGCCGGTTTGGCATTTTTGGCGAGCATCTTTTCCTGTCTGCGCTGCATACACGCCAGCCCTCTGCGATGCTGTTCTTGCATCGTACGAGCTTGCTCTGAACCCAGAACGACCGGCTTGAAGTCAGCCGGTAGCGCATCCTGTACCTCTGGATAGAGGCAAGACGCTTCATAGACTCTATCATCCAGAGAACCAGCCAGAAAGGTGTGGTCACTAAGAAGGCGCGCCCATCGAGCACGCCTTTCTGGCAATGATGTTTCTAAAGATTCCAAGAGCCATTCCAGATCGTCGCTGTGTAACCAACTATGTCGACCGATACCGAGTCCGATTTGGCTAAAGATAGACTCTGGAATCTCTGACGACTCGACAAGCGCAGCGATAAGCTTACGCCGACTCATTTGCAAGCCCTTGAACGGATCCTCGCTTGCGGGAAGTAAGTCGCTCGTGAACGGATCTTCACAGTGTCGCAGTCGTGCCGTGACCGCTTGCGCCAGTGCTGCACGAACCCCAGGCATGTCGATTTGCTGAAGACCCATGCGCAAAAACGCTTCTAGCAAATGGCGAAATGAATACGTCAGGCACTCTCCATGCGGCTGAGCGGCGACCCAAGCAAGTGCTTGCGGAAGGGCATCTAGGGGCCAGTCCTGGGCCAGGTTGTCTACAAAATTTCGATAACTCCCGCCGAAGCTAGGTCGGCGCGGCGCGACCAAAGACGACAGAACTTCAGTTGGGTTGAGCATTCTGTGCGGCCAAAGCGCACTCAACACCAAACCTCTAATCTGATCCTCTGGATCTTGCTCAAATGGTAAATTGAGGAGCGCTCGTAGTTGAACGAGCTTCTCTGGAGCGCCCAGGGAGACGAGCGCACGAACGGCGGTCTCGCGCAGCTCTGTATTTTCAGTTGCATCTAGTGAAAGCGCAAGCAGCGCAGAAGCAAGCTCCTGGGTTCGGCAGCCATGAGCGATATGAATCGCCACTTGGCGCACGGTTCGATTGTACTCGTGTCCAGTTATGTAAGGCGCTAGCTGCGTCGGTAGCTCCGGATGGGCAAGTGTCTGGTAGATCTCTACGTCCCAATCGAAGATGTGTAGGCTCCCTTCGGCATACTGGGCAAGCAACTGCGCGCATACCTGCTGCCGCCATTGCGAATTGGCTGCGGTCAGATCGCTACGCAAAAGTAACTTGGGCTGCTGCCGGATAAGCCGCTGAAGTACGCCCTGGCGAAGCGATGCCAACCAAGCTGCGACTTCATAGTATGGCGGCGCGACTTGATCGGGAGCATCCTCGGATGAAAGAAGACTTAAAAGTTCGCAATCGTGAAAAGGTTGTTCGCTCAGCCATTTCGCAGTCAGGAATTCGGGATATGTTTGATGGCTGAAGGCCGTTCGATTCTCCCCAATCGATGTAAAGAGCGCTGAATCCTTGATAAGCGTTTGCATCTCGTTCTCGTTCACGCCGATGGGCTGATCGGCCAACGCCTTGACGGTCTGTACGAGCTCCTGAATTGTCACTGCATCGGAGGTGGGGGCTGGCTCGTGTCCCATCCAAATGACGTGCTTCTGACTGAAAAACATTACCGCAGCTATGCACTCAGCAAAATCTAGACGGCGGCCCGGATCCAAATTGCTCGAAAGACGTGTGATATGTAAACGATTGAAATCTGGCTCAGTGCATAGCCGTCGGCAGCCCCGCTCGTAGCTCTCTGTTCGATTCGATGGCAGCGAGCCCCGTTCAGCGAGATCGATCAAGAACTTTAGAGTGATAGGCCGGCTCGCCAGGGCGCCCAACCTCTTCACTTTCAGATCGCGAAGAAATGCCTCTGCATTTGGAATTTGGCACGCCTCTTTCTCAACATCTGCGTAAAGAAGGGGGGCTAGCTCATAGCTCGTAATGCCATCTGGCCAAAGCTTTGACAGAGCGTTGCTCAGGCTCTTTGGGAACTGCTGGGTGCGGCAGGCGATTCGCAGACGCATCCGTTCGCGAATCGGCACGGGCAATTCGGTGGTCCATCGAGCTAAACTGACGTCTGCTCGTTTATCGTGCCATAGATATTCATCGAGGCTGTCGATGAACAGATGCTGAATTCCTGCGGCGCGTTCTTCGTTTTGAACCGAAAGGAATTTGCGCAGCGCGGGATCCAGGTCCTCAGATTTCAGCTGAATGAGCTCGACGCGATCGGGCTCTTGCACTTGATTGCGCAGTTCATTGACATGCTGCTCAATCGAGCGGGTCTTTCCCATACCGGGCTCACCGAGTAGTAACACACATGGCTCGGCCGTCAGCTCCATGAGAGTAAATAGAGGAGCATGGTGCCAGCGCCAGTACTCTGGAGCTTGCAAGTATCCCTCTGAATCAATAGGCAGGGCCTCGCCAAAACGTATCCAGAACCGAGTTGCCATGATTTTGTCTTACTGACTTTCTAACGGTTCGTCTATGCTAAGGAACACAGGAGCAGCTCTCCGTTTCCAGCCGACTCGAAGTCTGTGCGTTAACCACGCGGGTCTCTCCGATAAAACCAATTAGGGACTGAAGCCGCCCGAGCGCCCCAAAGCATGGGAGTCCACCGCCCCCGAAGCCATCTGGGAAGAACCATTGAATCAGACCGGAAGCTCGACGGTGCCCGTCGAAGAAAGCGTCCAGTAAGGGTTATAAGCAACTTCGAAAGGGTGGCCATCTGGATCGGCGAAGTAGCCGGAGTAACCGCCCCAGAAGACTTCCTGTGCAGGCTTCAGGATTCGTCCGCCGGCTCGTTCGGCGGTGGCTAGCGCGGCGTCGACTTCGGCCTTGCTGCCAAGGTTGCGCGCCAAGGTGACGCCGCCAAAACCGCTGCCTTGGGCCGGCAGGTTTGCATCGTGGGCCAGGCTCTGCCTATCGAATAGCGCTAGCACGACGCCACCCGCCTGCATAAAGACGATGTGTTCGTTGCTGCTGCTTGAAGGTTGAAAGCCAAGGCCCTCGCAATAAAACGCTCGCGAGCGCGCAAGGTTGGAGACGCCAAGAGTAATAACGGTCACGCAGGGATTCATGGAGAAACCCTATCAGAATTCGTCCGATTCGATCAGGTCAGGCGTTCGATGGCCTGGCGGTATTTGCCATCGTGTCACCGATGACGAAAGCGCCGTGTAACGACAGCACATGCGCAAAGCGCAAATTCAACATGTCGAGCACCTGCTCGGCAGGCAGCTTGCAGTTCTTGAGCCAGGTCCGGCCCCTTTGTTCGCCATGCTCTTCGCAGCTTCGCGCAGCGACGCCTCCTTCCTGGCTGACCATGTGACCTTGACCGCCAAAACCTCAAAGTAGCGTCTTCGTTCAACCGATGTGAAAACCATCGATAACTCTCGTGCGTATTTTCCAGTTTGGCGTGCACCAACGCTGCAAGGAATGAAGAATATCCCGGCGGACGGCAGTAGCCAAGGGGCGGTTCTGCTTGGGAGTACGGATTCCAGGGCGGCAATCGGACGGCATAACTGTGGTTGGCGTAAAGTTCGCTGGCCGCGCCAATATAAGAGTAGCTGTCCGCATCCGCGAAAGCCCAACCATCGGCGGTAATTTTTTGCCGCGCGCTTTGCTCCAATTGAAGCGCTAAGTCACTGGCGGCGGGGGCGGGGGCGGCGGAGGAGGTGGTGGTGGCGGCGCTTCCATCTCGGTCCACTTCCCGCGTGAGCACATTAGGAAGTGCGTAAGCCCGGTTGGGTTCGCGCCGCAGACCTTCCCCTCGGACGCGCATGGGGTGCCTTTGGCAGCTTGCTCGTCTTTCGGGCAGAGCGTTGCAATTGATTGATGATTGGTGGAAGGGGATTTTGCGCAGGCAGAGATCAGGAGAAGTGAGAAAAATGCGACTCGCATGGCTCATTATAAGCTGGGGCCCGCGTCCGCAGCACGCGGCGCTGAATTTTCATGTACTTGACCACAAAAATCTGAGGATCTACGAATGCATGACATTAGAACTTTCGACATGCCGCAGGGGGGCCACCGCTGCAGTAGCAGGCAAATCCTTCGGGACAATAGCAGTTAGCGGCCTCCCAGGCACAGTTGCTGACCCCTTCGCACGCTGTTAGACCGCTTTCATTTGTCTGCCGTTCGCAGACATCCTTTGCTGCCCGGCAGAAGTACCCAGATGGCTGTCCGTTATAGTCAAGGAAACAGCCGATGGTTTTGCGACATTCATCTCGAGCTAAGCCATCACAGGTTCCGTCAACGCTGCCTCCACAAGCAACCCAGGCGAGAAGCAAAAGCAAGCAGCATCGATAGAGGGAGAGGTGAGTCGTCATGCACTTTTTGATCAGCAAATTACGCGCCATAGACAATTCATCGTTTGCCCTCATGCTTTTGACCCTCTGCGGTTCGATGACGAAAGTGGCGCTTAGGCCGAAGATCCATTCAAACTCGCCCAGGGCCTGCGCTGAAGCCCGTCTGGCGCTTGGCTTCTTTCGCGGTGTGTGCGGGATGGCGGGGCGCGGTGCGGATTTATGCGCGAAGCGCACGGCGATGGGTCCCGCGCGGCACTCCATCGCCGCCGTACACATCCTCTAGGAAGATCTGCACCGCCGTCCTGCTCATATACGCGCTGAACGACGTGCTCGGCTGGATCGACAACGACGAATACCTAACCATGGCAGAAGCGTCTGTGAAAAAACAGATGCTGAAGCCACTTCGGGCTGTCGCGCCTCAGGTCAAGTTGGACTTCTCCCACGAAGTGGGGGGAAACTTGCCCCAGTTCATTATCGCAAGTGCCTGGCGGGGCAAGTTTGCAATTCGCACAGACACGAATCAACGCAGTCGGGGGAGTTACAGCGACTGATTAAACAGCAGTTTTAGCGCGTAGCTATTTGAGGCGGTGACGGCCAAATCGGTTTTCCCGTCTCCGTTGAAATCATCCGCCGCTACACCGCTCGGGCCACTGCCCACGACGAACTGGATGGCCGGTCCAGAAATGCCAGAGCCGCTATTGAGTACGACGCTCACAGTACCGGTGCCATAATTGGCGACGGCGAGATCTAGCTTGCCGTCGCCGTTAAAATCGCCGGCCGTCACACCTCGCGAGGTCCCCCCGATGTAGGCGCCGCCCCTGGGGACGAATCCCCCTTTCCCGTCGCCGGCCAGAACTAGCACATCCGTACCGATGCTATGGGTTACGGCGAGGTCCAAGTGTTTGTCCCCGTCGAAATCGGCCGCAACAAGCCTGG
>CAYWPR010000161.1:0-10356 GCA_964460115.1 uncultured Myxococcales bacterium | reverse complement strand
GTAGGTTGTCCGGCAACTTCGCTGTCTGAGCGACCGAATTGTTACATTAACGATCCTTTATGTAACATAATTCCCTCCGACGATTCTTGGCGTTGTAAAGACGTTGCCACTTAGTCAGTGGTGTCCTAAACAGCGACACCTGACCACAGCGTCGGAGATGTGTCAAGAAGCCTTCACGCCTGGCCGCTTGTAGTGCTAAGTGTTCGAGTAGAATAATATAAACATTAAAGCATATGAACTCATCTGATACATGCGCAGAAATAATCGACACAACGGCTCGCGTAATTTCAATGATTGGATCGTAGAAAATAGGTTCATTGTAGTTCTTAGTGAGCCGTATAGTGAGGCAGCCTCCGCAAGCTGTCGTGAGATGGCCGAATTGGGCCGGATTTGAGCGCAGTTCCCGTCGCCTAGCACTTCCGCCAAGCGCCGTGTTATAGAGGCTATTCAAACGTTGGATCGTGGGAGCTACTTCTTGTCCGTCGAAGATGTAGACAAACTCTGGGAGCTACAGCTTACCGGCGTGGTGTACTGGCGACTCAGCCTTCAAGGCCTCAGTGAGGTTGCGGTACCTGGGCTGCCGGGTTGGTCAGTCGTGACGCCCATCGGCATGGGCAGGATGGGACGTCCGTCGCCTTGGGCACACCCATTTACCGATGAGATTCATCTGTGTGAGCGCGAAATCTTCTTGCGCTATCGAGGTCTGGATTCGGTAGAGCCGGAACCGGGGACGACAGCATCAAGCGCCTTGGCACTCCTTCGCTTTCTGTCTCGACAACAGACCATTCCGCGGCGTTGCGTTTCTGCTGCCCTAGGAAAGCCAGAGCCGTACGGCGAGCTTCCGTTGGAATGGACCCAACCTCAAGCTCTCGGCCTCTCGACGCGGGACTACTTTATTCAGTGTGCTGTTACCGATGCGCACATTGACAGCCTCAAGAAACTCCCCCGAGACTTCTCAGTACCGATTCACGTCGATGTCCTTCTAGACGCACTCGAAGCACATGTAGACCACGACTATCGTAAGTCCCTGCTTTACTCGGCCATTGCCATGGAAGCGTTCGCGCAAGCATGCCTCGACGCTGCATACTCCAGAGTTCTTGCTCAACGATGTGCTGAGCACCGTGTCAGAGGCATTGAGATTGCTGGAGGTAAAGAGGTACTGAAGGACTCAGTGTACGAGGCGTTGAGCATGGGCGACAACTTCAGCCGTCTTCTTCATGAGCGTCCGCTTTATCTGCTCGGTCGCTCACTGTTGATCGATGAACCAGACAACTATCGACAGGCGCTGACCTTATACGGGACGCGCAACAAGATCGCGCACAGAGGAATGTCTCCCGAAGGGGAAAAGTATCTTCCTCTTTCTGCGGAGGGTGCTCGTCAAGGTCTGAGAATCGCTATCGATGTCTTTCGTTGGCTAGGTGATCCCGGCCCATATGTCCCTTGGGACAAACTGGTCAGCTTCCCTGCTAATTGACCGTCATCGGAGTCCGTCCCAAAGCCACATTGTACGACTGACGGCCAACAACTCAGTCGTCATGCAGAAATCAATCGTGACGGCGCTTGAACACCAGCAGCGCCGCCGCCGGTCCACCCGCCTTCCCGAATGGATACTGTCCGACGACATCCCAGCCAATCTTCTTCAGGCAGTGGGCTAGCTCCGGCAAGCTGTAGCGACGGACGTTCCACATGCAGAATCGGCGGGTTGTGTTGCCTGTGGCGCTGACTTCTGCGATGAACTGAAGTCCGTAGCTGCCGGGGATGGGTCTATCAGTATCGAGCTGGTAGCTGAACTTTATGTCGGTGACACCGACGCAGTAGCGCCAGAGGGGACCGCCGAGCCAGCGCTCGTGTGCCGGTGGGATCGGTCGAGCCAGAGCGGGATCGCTGCGCCAGACTTCGGCGGGATTGTCTGGCGATACAAACGCGAAGGAGATGTCGAGGACCAAGAGGTCGCCGGGGGCAGCAGCAACGAGTGCGCTTCGGAAAAACTGCGACTCGTTATCGAGGTTTCCAAGGGTGCCCCCGAACATCGTGTAGATGCGTCGGCGGTGCGATCGTGCAGGCGTGTAGTGGAGCTGCGTATATCGAGCCAGGTGATGAAAGTTGCCTTGGATGGCACAGACGAAGACGCCCGGCTGGTCATCGAATGTATCCATCGCATGTTTGAATGCGCGACTGAGTAGCGGCTGGCTCGCATCGACGAGGTAAAAGCGGATGCTCGGCTGGTCGCTGACTTCGAGAAGGTTCTGCACCATGCGAACCTCGTTCCTGCCGTCGCCGGGACCGAGGGCGATGACATCAAGGCCCACTTGCCCAGTGATCTCGCGAACGCCCTGAGCCGCCGCTCCGAGCGGCAAGATGTCGCGGAAGCTCGCGGTGTAGCCCGGCGAGTTACAGAGCGCGATCCAGTCGAACGCGCTCTTGTGATCCATGTACACGTAGGTCTGTTCGATCGTGCCACCTCCGCCGCCGAGCTGCTGCGCGAGGTCTCCGATCATCTGCACCGAGTCAAACCCCGGCGATACGTACCAGTTCGGCGCAACCTTGACGCTCCCGTCACGGCCGGATGACGCCGAATTGAGCGCGCGGGGTACCAGCTTCAGCTCGGGCACTGCGCAGAGGCTGAGGAGTGCATTGCGCGTCGGTGCGTTCTTGCCTTGCTCAAGTTTGCGAATAAGGCTGAGCGACAAGCCCGAGAGATGCGCGAGCTGATCTTGGGTAAGCCCTGCTTCGTCGCGGTGCTGGCGCAAATGCTCGGCGAATCCATCGCTTGCGGTGCGTTCTTCGTCGGGGGCAAAGTGAATGTGCAGAAGAGAGATCGCCTGCTGTTGAAGCTCGACCAGCTCGCGATATGCCGCGCGCCGAGTGGCTCCTTTTCCTGGCGACATGCTGCGCAGGGCTTGCAGCCCCTGTTGAAGATGAAACATCGCCGCGTGGTAGGGCTCTGGTTCAAGAGTGTCACTGGCATAGAGGGTCGGAAACTCACCAGATTCAGGGTGTCCGAGGGAGGCGGTATCCATGGCCGGGCCTTTCATGGGCAAAACGATGCGCGCGAGTGACATGGTTCATGTCACAACCATCTCGTCGTCTTACAGCACATAAACGCTGAGACTGCAACGCGATCCAAGCGGACTCATCAAGATCGCGCGACCCCCATCAGGCAGATTCACCGTCGGGAGGGAGCGCCTCACCTTTTTCGCAGGAGGCAGCATGTCTCTGTCCCACGGGACTGTATGGGCAACGACTGACAACGAGCCGCCGGCCGGGACATCGCGACACCAGCGAGGCCCTCGACATCCACCAGGACTCCTGCTGCTCTGCGTCATCGAAGGCTGTGAGCGCTTCGCCGCGACATCGCTCGGCTCGCTGCTCGTCCTCTACATGACAGAGCAGCGAGGAGCATCCCCTTCCCAGGCGCTTCGGATTATTGGAAGCTTCAATGCTCTCTGTTACTTGGCACCCGTCGTTGGCGGAGCCTTGAGTGACCGCTTCCTTGGAGCCTGGCGCACGATGCTTGCCGGCGCAATCTTCATGGCCGCAGCCTACGGCGTGCTGGGATTGGGGTTATCTCCGTCGCTGCTGCTTGTCCTGGTGCTACTTGTCGCTGGCCATGGGCTCTTCAAACCGAGCATCAATGCACTGCTGGACAGTCTGTACCCGGCGGGAGATCCTCGTCGAGAAACGGCTCACTCTTGGTTCTACTTCGCCGTCAATTTAGGCACCATGCTTGCACCGCTGGCCACCGGGGTTGTCCGTGTCCGATATGGATGGAATGCTGTGTTTTCCATCGCTGCATGCGGCATGGTGTTCGGCATCTTTGTGGCGCTTGCTGGTCTACGTCTAGCGTACGGAAACGGCTTTACTCCGGCCCGTTTTAGGGCGGCACGAGCGCCGGAGCGGGCCGTCGGCACGGTACGCACGACCGGAGCTGCCGCGTTCGTTGCGCTTGGCGCGACGGTCGTGGTATCTGGCGCAGCATTCGCGCAGTGCGACGGCGTTCTCCTTCTGTGGGCACGCGATGACGTACAGCGTGTTTTCTTCGGTCGAGAAATTCCTGTTTCATGGTTCGCGGCACTGCCTGCATTGCTCGTCCTCGCCGTCGGTCCTTTGCTCGCATTCGTTGATGGCCGGGTGGTCCGCTGTGCGCAGGTTATTCCTGCGCACAGCAAAATTCTTGCGGGGCTTCGCTGCATCGGCTTGGCGTTCGTTCTGCTCGCGGTGGCGGCCCGCTGGCGGCAACCCGATGAATTAACCGGCCCGGCCTGGATGCTTGCTGCCTATCTTCTTCTGACGCTTGGCGAGCTACTGGTCCTGCCGCTCACGCAAGCGCTACTGGCTGAGCTGGTTCCGGCCGGCCGGGCCGGTCTGGCCAGTGGGCTGTGGTTCGCTGCCCTGGCTGGCGGTCATTCGCTGGCGGGAGTGCTGGGCGCGTGCTGGACCATTCTTCCACACGAGAGCTTCTTCGCTGGCATCGCGATCCTCGTGTCCGCTGTGGGATTTGTGGCGCGGAGGTGCTTGCTGTTCCCCTATCTGCGATAGTTCTGCAGCGGGGTGGCTGGTTCCTGTTTCCAGTGGATGTGAGTGCATATCGCTGGCTGCACAGGTCGTCGTGCCGCCGTCGGATTACTACGTGCGCAGTTCGAGGATCACATTAGTGACAACGCGCGAACTGAGGAATGCGCTCAGGTTATGTTGATGATGCGAACTGCACTATCATGCATCGCTAAGACAGAATCTATAGCCAGCCTGTGGCAGCTGAGAGATCGCACCGGAATGCGCCATGACCCCGGTGTGGCATCGGCCAGCAGCAGCAGCGGCGATGATGAGGAGGGCGGCGGATCTGTAATGGTGTCGATAGCTTGGACGACGACGGATATTCTCACTTGCTCGTCGGTAGATCGTTGTTAACTTCCTCAAGATTACACTGGAGCATTTGAATGCCCTGAGCAGGAGTCTTGTGATGGGCGCCGAGTCTGCCACTTGGACGTGGAAAGATATTGTTGCTCGGTTGAGCGAGGAACCGCTCGACAGCGTCGTGCAGCTTGCTGTATCGGCTATCGAAGAACCAGCGAGCGCAGGCTTACATCCGATGCCAACGGGAGCCGATGGACGTCCGGTATTCGGTGCCCTACTCGACGAGCAGACCGGAATCCTTGTCCAGGCTTCCGGCGAGAACTACGAGGCCCGACTCTGCCGAATCCCACAACTAGCGCCGTCTCCGCCTCTGGCGCCGCCGCCTGCTCTTCGGCAATCAATGGCTCTGTCACCTCCAGCGGCGCCGGCTGCTGTTCCACAACGAGTAGTTCCACCTCCACCGGCGCCAGTTCCTGTGCTCGTGGAGTCTCGCACCGAGCTGGTGGTCCAGCGACAGCATGAGCCACGCTCGCTGGCCAGCTTCCCGGCTGAGCAGCCTGGTGCGACGATGTTGATGACCACGCTCTTCGGAACCTTACTCGGGGCCGCATTGGGTGGAGAAAAGGGAGCCTTGGCCGGCGCCCTTATCGGCGGCGGGGCGGGGCTGGCGTCGATCGCGGTGAGCACGGCGGCGACCTCCCCGGCGACCGCTCAGACCGCTCAGATCATGTTCCTGGGTCTGGCTGCCGCCAGCCTCGGTGGGCGCGGGGGTGGGCCGGTCTTGCGTCTCGGCCCCGGGCGGCAGCCGGCTCGGCCCTCGCTTCCCGATGACGGCGGTTCATCTCGTACACGGCGCCTCCCTGCAAAGAAATAACCGTGCCTCGATTCCATCCCAGCCTTACGGAGCCTGCGGACGATGAGCGATCAAGCAAAGCCACCTATCCCACCTCCTGCGACCATCGTCCTTTCTGCCGATCGTAAATTCACCGGAGCCACGCAATCCGAGCCGCGCACGAAGGTGATTGTACTCCCTCCAGTGCGTTCCTCCGATGTGCCCCTACAAACTGCGCCTTCCTCATCGGACAGTGTGCAGAGCACGCAAAAAGGGACGCCGGCAGCCGCGCCGGGCGATTCTTGGACGTCCAGATCTGGACGTCCATTGGACGTCAACGGTGACGTCCACCAGACGTCCGCACCCGCCTCGTCGCTGGCTCTGCAAGTCTCTCGAAACAGCGACGGAGCTGCGCTTGTGGTTTCGGTACCTTCCGGACGTCAGATGGACGTCCAAAACGCGGCCGGACAAGCTGCGATCACGGTAGAACGTAATGCACGTACTACGAAGCAGCTGCGCAGATCCAAGAATCGGAAGAAGGCCGATCTGGATCAGGAGCGAGGCCGCTTCCGGCACACCATCCGGCTTGAGCCGAAAGTGGAGCAGAAGCTCCGGGTGGTGGCGGAGATCCTGGGTATCGACCTGAACGCCGCGATTGCGGTGTGCGTGTCGGTCCACCATCATCGGTTGACAAAGACGGGAGGTGGAGACTCATGATGTCAAGGGAGATCCAAAAGGTCGTTCTAAGTCTCGTTGAGAGTTCGCTCACTCAGATCCGGCAACTTGGGCTATTTCACCGATGCTGAAGTGTTAGATGGATGGCGGCAGCCCTCGTCGCGAAGTTTCACTGATGAGTGTTCGCGCTAGTCGATTGCAGAGGAGAGGATTGACAACCGATGACGAAGTCTTCAACGAAGAATGGTCGATCTCGCAAAACTGCGCGTCCGGCACCTCCGCCACTTCCACAAAACTGGAGCGGTGAGCCCCGTTTCGCCGTTTTCTTCATACCTCTTAATGGTCCGTTGCCGATATCTGCGGAGACTTTGCACGTCACTCGGAAGGAGCAGGTTCCCTGGCTGGCTGGTATCCCTACATGGCCAACCGATACTCTTGCTAAATCTGGGGCTAAGCCCATACCTATGAGTGATGAGAATTTTGTATCAATGAAGTTTTGGCACTCGGAGAGTACGGATTTCTGGCGTGCTTCACAATTCGAATTTATGAGAGAAATTGTGCAGAATGTAATCGGATCAAAAACGGAGACGATTTATAAGGTTAAGCCTCCCAAATCCAACTCTGCTGGAGGATTCACGGCGACGCTGATAGAAGCTGTTACGCCACTTCTTGCAGAAGTAACCGAAGGCGTGGTTGATGCTCAATTGTCTGTGTCGCGTGCCTTCGATCGCTGTCTCGAACATATCGAAGAACTTGTTACAATGTACGCGGTGAGTTCAGGCGACCATTTCGTCACTCCTGTATCGAGGCAGACGCTACTTCCAGTGATCGCATGGACCACGAGAGACGCTTTCAATGCAAATTTCACTAGCGGTATCGGTCCCTTCTTGCTGAATATCGGTACAAGCTCACATGCAGCTCGCCGAGTACTATCACTCGACGAAACGAAGCGAATGTGGACTTTCCTCTGGCGGAACCGGCGTGGCGATCCGTTTATGTCTGCCTCTCGCAATCAATGGCGTGCTAGGCGAGCACTCTATATTGAGGGCGACACAGCCTCAGCAGTTCTAGATGCGGCGACTTGCTGCGAAATTACATTTAATACAGTTCTTCTTTTGATGGCGTGGGAACGCCAGGAGCCGGTAGAGCAAGTCGCAATCTGGTTCCAACAAACCTTTGGCAAGCGATTGAGAACGTATTTCAGTCCGCGGCTAGGTGGAAACTGGGATATTTCTCAGACAGAGACCCCCCTTGGAAGATGGAACACTGATCTGCAACTTCGACGGCATCGAGCTATTCACGCAGGATATGTTCCATCTGGGGCAGAAGCAAAGGCCGCCCTGGCAGCGATGGACGGAGCCGTGCAATTCCTTGCCGAGCGCGTCGCTGAAAAGCGCACAACATATCCGCGGACGGCATTCCTTTTCTTAGGCACTCCAGGGCTCGAACGCCGCGGAATGCTTACGGGAAAGACAAAACAATTTCTTGACCAGGCTGATACTGAGCCTGATTGGTTAGTGCAATTTCAGGAATGGGCTAAGGCCGTAGAAACGGCAAAGCATCAGGCGGGGAATGACGAAGACGTATGATCATTTTCGCGCACGAGCGGGTGGGACTGAGCCCATAGGTCATCGTCGCGAACTATCCGGCGACGGTCTTCAATAGGGGGACCGGGGACGGAGTCCGGTTTTTCTGAATTAAGACCCAACAGCGGACTAATTGGCAGAATTAGTCCGCGATCGGACAAACGCATCAAGCCTTCCGTAGTCTATATCTGCCCCCCGTTGGGATCGGAGGTTCGACAAGAGGAGTTCGCTAATGAAAGGTGCTAGCAATGCTGGTTCTGCCCGGTCGAAGACAGCTTTCGCGGAAGTATACCCACGCCCTGTGCCCTTCTCAGGAATGGGGCCGATACCCGGCACACTCTTAGTGGAGCTATCGAATGCGTGCGGAAATACAGGAGCGTCGCCTAGCGAGATCTCGCCTTGAAGCACGATGCGTCCCGGCCAGCCGAACACGCCCAATAGGTTTTTTGTCGCCTTCAAGAATGTCACCGCTTCTGACACCACATCAAATAGAGGTATTCCACCGACTTTAGGATGAACGGCCTCAGTAGCGAATCCAAATGTTCCATCGCAGGAGATCCTCCAGCGAGCTTCGATACTGTCCGCGGTTGGAGATCGGTAAAGAAACTCAACATGCTCCGCGCTCCTGTCGCAAATGCTGATGCCACTAGCGTAATCTCTAAAATCCTGGAACAGCTGCTCGCGGAAGCGTTCCTCGGAATTGCGATCTAGCCGAATGTTGAGAGGACGGGTCGGCCAGATCCAAAGGCGGAGAAACGTCGAGGAGCGTTGGTTGCCACCACGGTCTTCTTTTGTCCTTTGAATCCACAGATCGCGCGCCGTTTTAGGTGTCACCTCTGGCTCATTTTCGCGTCGAGCAAAGAGTTGTTCCAGATCAGCTAAGCTCGCCCGCTCGCATTGGTCGGCAACGCGAATCGAAACCTTCTTATGCGGAAGATACATATATGGCGTTTCGTATCCTTCGTAGACGCGAATCACCGCGACGTCATGACCGGCTACGTTCGAGTGGGAAGCAACGCCAACTTCGAATAGGGGCCGGGGATATACAGTATCTACGATTTTACTTGTAAGCTGAGTTTTCAGGTCAGCCTGCTTTTTAGGAATTCCTGGGATCGTTGTAGGCGTCTTGGTTCTCTTGCTAACGCCCAAGACGATAAGGCCACCGTAGGTGTTTGCAAAAGCGGCTACCACGTCGCCGAGATCTTGTGGCACTTGATCTTTGTAATCTAAGCGCGTGCCTTCTTCTTGACCGATTCCCACGAAATTGGACACGTCGTCGAACGTCAGTCGGTCCAGATCGGCAGCATAGAGATCGGTTGCCATGTCAAATCTCCCATTACCTTTGCGTTCGTAATGAAACAGAGGGAATGGTTTCCGTCTGCTTCAACAGCTTGGATACGATGCGCGTGCGCCTAGGGTCAAGGCTGAGTTGCTGGGCGTGGCTGCGTTGAAGAGCAACGGTCAGAGGCCGGTCACGAGTGGCCAGCGGCAGAGCTTCTGCCGCGTACCGGCTCTTTTGTGCTGGCGAGAGAATAATGGCGGTCTTGCAGTAGGATGCATCGCCGCTCAGGTGGTGTCCTCGCACATCGATGGAACGGCACAGCGCCGTTCCATCTCTGCGCGAGCAGCCTCGACGCTGGGATGGTCGCGCCAGCAGACAGCAATCTCCGTCGGGCTCACCTCAGCCAGCGAGGAGGGTTTGGCCGGACTCTCGGGATGTGCCCAACGCACGATGCACAGCAACACATCCCATGCCGACGCAGAGTGAGCAGCGTCCACATGCGGTCGCGCTTGCTCGTCGCGCGACATAAGTAGCCATGCGCTTGTTGCTCGGCGGGCTTGCCGAGGTCGAGCGTGGCGAGCAGCATCGGTGAGGTCTTGTGAAGCGGGAGACGCCGACGACGCGAACTACTTGCACTACGGACGTGAGTGCGCCGCAGCAAGCGGCATAGGAGATGAGAGAAGAAATGAAGCACAGGCCTCTCGCAATCGGCTTGCAGGAGCAGGTTGCAAACCACCGCAAGCGGCTTGGGTCAAAAGCCCCGGTCGTGAGCGTTGCGGAAAAGGCGCTGAAAGGCGTCAGGTGAGAACCGAGGAAGGCGAACACCCGTGAACTGCCGTTCAAGTGTCGAAATTGTGCAGAAGACGTCAAAACCGGGCATTCATGTTGGCCCGGGAAAAGCAGAGCGGAGACCTGCTTACTGGCTCTGCGGCGTCCGGCATAGAGGCAGCGCCAGCACGGTTCGGGCTCCTATGTGGAACTGCGGGAACCTTCGACGGCCATGTGAAGGGAAAGGCACAAGTGCAAAACACGAGGCCAAAAGTACCGACGGGCCGTCAAGGGGCGGAGCGACTCGTAGTGTGCGCTGGGCAGCGCACGGTTCAGGCGGGTTAGAGTCCCGCTGGCGC
>CAYWPR010000160.1:7390-10441 GCA_964460115.1 uncultured Myxococcales bacterium | reverse complement strand
CGCTGAAGCTGCGCGATGCCCGCGTGACCCAGGACGGCTATCAAGTCGGAGCGGTCGTGTGCAAAAAGGATCACGGAATGAAGGAAGCATGGTGCTTGGCAACGAGCCGAAGCGCTCTAAGCGGAGGCGAGGTGGTGGCGCTGTACGGCCGGCGGTTTACGACGGAGGAGACCTTCCGCGACCAGAAGGACCCGCGCTTTGGGATGGGCCTATCGCAAGCACGGATTAAGGACCCTAAGCGACGGGATGGAATGCTGCTGGTGTGTGCGATGGCGAGCGTGCTGCTGACGCTGCTCAGAGCGGCGGGGGAGAGCCTTGGAGAAGACCGGATGCTCAAGGCAAACACGAGCAAGCAGCGGACGCATTCTCTGTTGCGGCAGGGGACCTACTACTTCGCGGCGTTATTGACGTGGCCCGAGGAACGAAGCGCGCGACTGCTCGCCCGCTTCGGACTGCTTCTGTCTCAGCGGCCCTTCACAAGCCACGTGTTCGGGATCATCTGATGCACATCTTCGTCGAGAAAATGAGGGGATCTCTCAGGCACCCACTGGTCCACAGCCTCCACAGGCGTTACCCGCGTGTTCGGCCGCTTCTTGGCTACTATGCAGGAGTCAGACTCCTGGGCGGCGTTCATCGACGGCTTGAGGCTTCGCCCTTCCCGTCGCGGCGTCCCAGCACAATCACATGCCAGAGGCGCACCTCCCAGGTCTCCCGTTTCCCGTGTCAAGAGCATTTCTGAGCGTGCCGAGCTCTTTGACCTCGACAGCCGCGCACCGGCACTTACTCGCTGCTCCGATGCACTTTTGCCTTCCGCGGGACCATAACGCGTCGGCGGTTGTGAACTAAACTGTTTCGAGGCTCGATCACCCGGCCCGCTCATCCGTCTACCTACGCTTCGCCGACCGCGTCGCCGCTGCCTGCGCAAGGCTCGACTTCCTGGCGCGAGTTCTTCCCAGGGTAGGACTTGCTTTGTTTCATTTGTTTGCTCACCTACTTCTCTTGACCGGTCTCCCGGCGCTCACGGGCCGCAGTTCATCGCTGGGGAGTTTAAGGACTTCATCCGTATGTGCGGCATGACTCATGTCCGGACAAGCCCTCACTATCCGCAGAGCAACGGGAAACTGGAGCGCTGGCATCGGACTTTCTAGCACGAAGCCTTCCGTCCTGCTTCTCCGCAGACGCTTGAGCAAGCCATCAATGTCGTCGACAACTTTGTGGATTCCTACAATCGCGTACGCTTGCACAGCGCGATTGGGGATATTGCGCCGCACGACTGGATGGCCGGCAAGCAACAGCAAATCTGGTCGAAGCGTGACCGGCGCATCGAGACGGCCCGAGTACTGCGCGCCGAGCGCCGCGCTGTGCTCAGTTCGCTTTGGCCACAGCCCTTATCAAGCCCCTCGGAGGCCGCCTGGGTCTAACCCTGCACCTCCCTTTCCTAAAACCCTCCCGGTCAGCTTTGCGCTGAACCAGTACACCAACACCGGCGGGATGTTTCGCGTTGAAGCTGGGTGCGCGCGGGTGACACGCGGCTGATTGGGCCGATCAGCCTTCGCGAGCACTTACCGGCGAGCCTGGAGCAGCCTTTGCGCGATGGTCAGAACCCGCAGCGTTTGGTTGTTCAAGGGATGCGGCTTCTTGTACGCTGGCTGCGCAGCGGAATCCGAAGTGGTGGCCATTTATCGGTGTGACAGCGCGTCGATAGTAGGTCGTGGCCATCTCAGGTCCCCAATACCACGAACCACCACGGACGATGTGCAGCTTATGTCCGGGGCAGGGCTCTTCGCCCTGACAAGGACCTTTGGGATCGACTCCCTCACAATCCTTGCCGCAGGCGGCATAGCTCGAAGAATAGCTGTCGAGGACCCACGCCCAGCTATTTCCGGACATGTCATAAAGTCCATAGACTCCGGGGGGCCTTGAGCCTACATCCCAGGGCTTGCCTTTTTCGGGTTCTTTGCTGCGCTGCTTGACGCCGCAGCTGCGGCCCTGCTGGTCAAAAAAGATGGCGCGCTTGCAGGTGATGGGCTCATTTCCCCAGGGGTAGGTTCGCCCATCCGTGCCGCGCGCCGCCTTTTCCCACTGCGCCTCGGTGGGAAGGTGTTTTCCGTGCGCTTTGCAGTAATTCAGCGCGTCATAATAGCTGACTTTGGTCATCGGCTGGCGCGGATGGTTGAAGTCGGGGTAGGCAGGCCGCGCAGGTTGGCATTTTCCCTCTTTCACGCACGTCTGATACTGCTCGTAGGTGACATGGAACTTGTCCATGTAGAAGGTCTGTAGCCAAACGTGTTCTGCGGGACGAGCATTGCTGCCACGCTGATCGATGCCGCGGATGAACTCGCCGCCGGGAATGCAGGCCATGTCCGTGGGCGACGCGCTGCAAGGCTCAAGGAGCGGATAGGGACTTGGTTCCGGCGGCTCCGCTTCTTCTTGCTTGTCCTTGGCTTTGGTTTTGGCTTTGGCCGCCTTGGACCGCCGGGAAGAGTGGACCAGTGACGAGCCGGGCACACTCAGCATCAGAGACAAAGAAACGACGAAAAGACCAGAAGTTCGCATCGTGCTTACAGGGCTACCCACGGCCGACATGAAATAGGCCAGCCACGGAGACTCAAGGTTTTGGCGTCCGACATAGCGCGTTTCGCAGTTTGGTACGATGACACCACCTGGGGTTGCCAGGCCGGCGACATTTCGGCATCAGCCCATGGTGTAAATCCAAGGAGCGCGAGCCCAAGCCACGCAAAGTATCGCACCCATCCATTTTATTGCGGGATGCGCAAGCAGTGAAGGATTTTTGGCGCTGGCGCTGAGTGAAGCAGAAAAAAGTGTGGTCTTACGGTAACGTCACAGAAGACGTCCCTAGGCTTTTCAGAGAGGCTCTACAGTCCACTCGTTGCCAACGCCGGTATTCCAGCTTGTGACCCCCTGCGGCTGGTCGGGACGATGCAAGTAGTCTCCCTTCCACGACTTCAGCTTAAACTTGCCGTTACCGTATTCGACGGTCCACTCGTTGCCCTTGCCCGTGTTCCAGCTCGTCACGCCCTGCGGCTGATC
>CAYWPR010000160.1:0-7290 GCA_964460115.1 uncultured Myxococcales bacterium | reverse complement strand
CCCGTGTTCCAGCTCGTCACGCCCTGCGGCTGATCGGGACGGTGCAGGTAGTCCCCCTTCCACGACTTCAGCTTGACCTTTTTGTAAAAGCAGATCCCGGGCTCTACGGTCCATTCGTTGCCGACACCGGTGTTCCAGCTCGTCACGCCCTGTGGCTGATCGGGACGGTGTAGGTAGTCCCCCTTCCACGACTTGAAGCGAACCTTGCCACCGGCGACTTCGACGGTCCACTCGTTGCCCTTGCCGGTGTTCCAGCTCGTCACACCCTGCGGTTGATCGGGGCGGTGCAAATAATCCCCCTTCCACGACTTCAGCATGACGGTCGCGCCCTTGCACTCGACGGTCCACACGTTGCCTTTGCCGGTGTTCCAACTGGTCACACCCTGCGGCTGATCGGGACGGTGCAGGTAGTCCCCCTTCCACGACTTCAGCATGATTTCCCCACCGCAGTATGGAAAACCCTGCGGTTGGGCCAGGGCCACCGCCCCGGAAAAGAGAATTGGCGCGGCTGCAAGAAAGCGAACACCGAACATGGGAAACCTCCTCTAATTTTGAACTGTGATGAAAAGGCGTCGCAATGTTACCCGGAAAGGCCTAAGCGGGCAACATGGATGGTCAGAGGAAGCTACATCTCAAGGAATGGCGGAGAGTGGAAACAGCGGAATTAGCCGGCCTTGTCCAGCGTCCACTCGCCGTTTCAGAGGCATTGTTCAGGCGTCAGTTGCCCTTGCGCACCGTTTATGAATTCTACGGTTTGCGCGTATAGACAATCTCCATCGTTTTTATTTCTTTGCCATCTGGAGCTGCCTCAAAGGCTTCCATCGTGTGCTTCTTGTCGCTTTCGATGTGAGTCACCATTCGATAGGTCTTTTCTTTCTGCTCCATGGGACAAAAAGAGTTGCCGCTGACGACCATCTCTTTGCCGCTTGCATCCAGCTTGCCTTCATAGACGGTCACAGCCGTAGACATATTGTCCGCCCAAGTGCTCACAAACTTCTGCTTGGCATTGTCATAGCCGACAAGGCCTTGCCCAGTGAACGGTTTGCCCATCACCGTGCCTTTGAAATCCTCTTGCAGAAAACGATTGTTCAGAATCATGCGCTTTTCCGCCGTGCCCTTGCTTTCCGTGGGTTTGGTATTGGGTCCACCCATCCACATTCGCGACGTAACGTTCCAACTGCCGGCCAGCGCCTTTAGCTTCTGATGGTTTTCGTTTGGCTCGGTGTATTTGGCCGCGGCGGCCATCATCGCTGCTTCATCGCCCTTAGGGGGCGTTAGGGTCGCGGCTTTGCCCTTGTCGGCCTTCTGGGCCGCTGGCGTTCCCTCGGCAAGCACCTGACCGCCAAGCAGCGTCAGCGCAAAAGTAAAGGTTCCAGCGAAAAGAAGTTGTGTGCGTTTCATAACGATTCTCCTGTCTATTTGTGTAGCGAGCTCAACAACTGAACAAAGTTGCAGCCCATATGTAATACGATTCCCTACTAAGTCAAGCGCATTTCGGCTGAACGGGACCTACAGTGCCTACAGTGGATAGGGCAGCGTCATTCCCAGAAGCCAGGTCAGTAGCAGCACGACGGGCAGCAAAAACACAAAAACCAGAAACGTATAGCCCATGACGTCGCGCGCCCGTAGGCCAAGCAGCGCCAGCACGGGCAGCATCCAAAACGGCTGAACCAAGTTGCCCAGGGCCTCGCCAAGGTCATAGACGGCAACCATCCAGCCAAGGTGAACTTTCATGCGGTGCGCAGCAGTCATGACGTAAGGCGCTTCAATCAGCCACTTGCCGCCTCCCGAGGGAACCAAGATTCCAAGCAGCGCCGAGTACAGCGCGATAAGCGGTGGCAGCGTCGTGCGACTTCCAGCACGGATGAACACGTCGGCAATCCGCTCGTTCAGTGCACTGGCACTAAGCATGCCGGCAATGCCGCCGTAAAAAGGAAACTGAAGGATGACGCCCCAGACGGCTTGTGTACCGGCCGCAAACGCGCGCATAAGGCGCGCTGGCGTGCGATGTAGCGCAGCGCCAAGCAGCAAAAGCATCAGGTTGATGGTGTTTAGGTGAATGGCTTCGAGCGGCGCGCGTGCGGCGCGCAGATAACGCCACAGATACGCAGTGCCAAGCGCAACAAATAGCACCGTTAAAAGCGGCGAGTGCTCCCAGCGCTCGCCGGGGCGCAGCTTGTCCGAAACGGGGGACGATTCCTCTTTCGGCTCTGTCAGCGAGATGCCCAGGTCCTGGGCCGTGACTGCCTTGTCGCCTACCGGCCCAGCCCGCCACATTAGGAAAGTGACGAGGAGGATTTCGCAGCCGACTGCAACCAGCGACTGCCACAAAAAGATCGTATGCGACAGCGGAATGATGCCGCTGCCCCAGCGGTTCCACGCGGGCACGCCGGCTGTAGCTTCCACCGCTGCTTGATCGCTTCCCCAATCCACGATGTGGCGCAGCGCTTCGGACAGCGCCCCCGGCGTCGCCATCTGCAACGCGGCAGAACCGGACAAACCCTGCGCCCAGATGCTGCCCAAGCCCAGAAAGCTTGCCGCAGCAAGCGCGCGATAGTCCACAGCGATGCCGCGGCGCTCTAAGTTCTGCGCCACGGCGCGCGCCAAAAGCGCCGAAAAGATCAGAGAAAATCCCCAATTGAACCAGGCGCTGCCGAGTGCTAGCAGGGTTACCCAAACCACGGCAAAACGCGGCGATGACGGCACCGCGGCCAGGCGCTGCAAAAACCGCTTGACCGGCGGCGCGCTGGCCACTGTATGCCCGCCGATAATGATCATTGCCATCTGTAGCGTAAACGGCAGCAGCGAGAAAAATCCCCCGCCCCAGCCATCCACCAGCTTGCCAACAAGCAGGCCACGCGCTTCGCCCGTGGGCGCGAGCCCGAGCGCCAGGGCAAAGACCCCTGCAGTGGCCAAAAGGGCAAAGATCAGCGCATCAGGTAGCCAGCGCACAAGCACCGCGACGATATGCAAAGCCAAGCGCTCAAGTACAGAAGTCCGCATGCCCGTTTTTATCAAGCGGGAATCGCTGCAAATCAAGCGGAACTCGTTCTCAAGCAAGCGGCGCTTCCTTCGGCAATGCTGGCCGCACGTGCAGTCGCGGCTGAGAAGCGAGCCCAAGCCGTGGCGATGGCCTAAGCATTCCCTTGGATATATTCCCCCAGCAAAATGCGATATCGGGCTATGCTGAACGGGGCGCGCATTGCGCGTAACTTCGCTCATGCCCATGTCATCGACCCATCCGCTTACGACCCAAGAGTTGCGACTGTTTTTGGAGGAGCTCTGCTGCGAGCTATGCCGATTTCTGCACATGGCCGATGAGGGCGTGCTGCCGGAGTCTCTGTCGATCGAACGGGAGTATCCCCTGGGGAAAAGCGGCGCCTTCGCGGATGTGCGGGTCGCCCATGCCCAAGGGGATACACAACCCTACTTCATCGAGGTGAAGTGGGCCGTTCCAGAAGACGAGCTGCTCGCGCGACTTCAGCATAAGTACGGTGCCGCGTCCTCCGCGCTTGAGGAAGCCCGGCGCCTCGTCATCGTGCTCGATACGTCTTTGCGCGGCGACCGCGCGGCGCTTTTGGCCCGCATTCGCGGTGCCGTGCGTAAAGAGCTGGACGTTGAGTTATGGGACGAGGCGCGCCTGCTGAGTCTAGTCGAGCGCGCATTTCAAATACGCGCCACTGCAATTGATGAACAAAGCCTGCTCGACATGCGCGATGCCGTGCAGCGCGTGACTGCGCGCCACGCATTCGGAGACGATGCAGGACTTGGCGCCCCGCACTCCTTGTCCATTGATGCGCTGCGCGAACAACTGCTGTGGCGCTTCGCATTCTGGCGGCTGCGCCAGATTCGCGAGCAAGGTCAGTTGCAGCCGCGGCAAATACTGCCCCCCGGCACCTATCGCGGCGTCGCCGTTGTCATCGCCGACCTGTGTTCATTTTCGAGCTTTGTACGCGACACGCCCGACGATCATATAGTGCGCGACAGCCTGACATCGTTTTATTCCAAGGCGCGCTATGAAGTCGTGAACCGCGGCGGCATGATCGAAAATTTCGTCGGCGATCAAGTTCTCGCTTTGTTCGGCGTGCCCGACCGCTGTTTCGGCTACATCGACAGCGCCCTGCAGGCGGCGCGCGCACTCCTTAGCGTAGGCGAGGCCGTATCAGAGCACTGGCAACAGCAGATCGATCGCGAGCAGCCAAGCGCCGGAATGCATATTGGCGTCGCCTACGGCGATCTAGAGATTGTCTCGCTGCGTCCTTCAAGCCGCACTCACAGCACCGCGATCGCCGACGTCATCAACGTCGCAGCGCGGCTCATGAGCATGGCGGCGCCCGGTGAGGTACTTGTGGCCAACAGCTTCTACAAGCAGCTTTCTGTACCGGCGCGTGCGCCATTTTTGCCGGTGGGCCCGCAAGAAGCGCGCAACGTCGGCCGCCTGCGGGCTTGGCGCCTTCCGGCACGTGGATAAACGAACTTACTGCATGTGTTCAGAAAGCGAGCAGACACTGCGCAGGTGGCGTCTCGCGAGTTCGGACGGTCTACTTGTCGTCGATCTTTGATGAAACAGGAGTCTCAGGAACCGCCAGGGGGACTGCCGAGCTGCCGCAGCTGACGATGGCATCAAAGCCGCCAACATCGTCGCAGTAGCTCGATAGGAGGTCGTTTCGGCTCAGCGAGCCGTAGGTCCGGCAGGTTGGCCCCCCTCCGCACACTGCGCTAGAGCCGCCGCCCGCCGCGGATGGCTGAACGCAAGACAATCCGATCGGAACCGAGTTTGGTGCATAAGCGTCGCAGGCCTGGCCCAGGGTCACTAGGTCGCAGCGGCCCCAACATTCGATTCGGACCGCGCCCGCGGCAAAAGCGGATTCAGAAGCCAGCGACAGCAAAGTGGCAAGAACGGCGGCAAAAGTGGTCTTTGTCATGATGGATGCTCCTTTTTGTTTCGGTTTTGGTGCGAGTGCTTTCACTGCGAAGTTCAAACAGCGGGCGTTCCTTCGCGTGGAACAATGTTCCGGAACACTTTTCCTGGTTGGCAGAAAGCGCACCTGCTGAAATACTCCCCGCCTCGTGAACACGACCGAGGAAAAGCCCGCGAATCTAGCTTCTTTGCCCCCCCGGAGCTTCACCCTGCGATTGGTCTATTCCGGTGACACGGTGATCGATCCGCCAGCGATTTTCACGACTACAAGCGGCCTGTTAGCGATTGGTCGCGAGGCGAAAACCGGCATCGCCTTGCCGCGGGACAGACGAGCATCTCGGCTGCACGCCAAGGTGCACATCGGACCGCTCGGTCTGCTTCATATCATCGACGAGGGCAGCCGAAACGGCATCCTGCGAAACGGCCAGCGCGTCGGCGAAGCAATTCTGCATGATGGCGATGTCCTGACCATCGGCGACTCGCACTTCATCATACGCGCCGAGCCGATCGGCCTTGGCGACGTCGCGATTGCAAGCCTTCCCGGCACCTCCCCGGCGATGCGCTCCGTGCGCGGCGCCTTACAGCGTGTCGCACCGACCGAGGCCGCGGTTCTGCTTCTCGGGGAAAGCGGCACCGGCAAAGAGGATGCGGCGCAGGTGCTGTACGCGCACAGCGGACGCCTGGGCCCCTTTATCCCGATCCATTGCAGCACCTTAGCGATAGAGGACTTGCCAACGCTGCTTATGGGTCATGGAAACGAACTTGGCACCGGCAAAGAGTCAGGCACCCTCTTTTTTGATGAGCTCGCGGATCTGGCGCTTTCGGTACAGCTTCGACTGCTTGCCGCCCTGCCGCTGGGCGTCCGCATCATCGCGGCCTCTTGTCGCGACCTTGTGGCAGCGGTCAAAAACGGGACGCTGCGCGCCGATTTATATGCCCGCGTGGCCGATGTCGTCATCAAGCTACCGCCCTTGCGCGAGCGCAAGGAAGATCTTCTGCCCTTGCTGATGCAGGCCCTGGGGCCGCCGGAGCCGCAACTTGGCTCGCGGCTCGTCGAAAGGCTGCTTTTGCACGACTGGCCTTTCAATCTGCGCGAAGTTTCCGCGATTGCCAGCCAGCTTCGCATATGGAGCAAAGGGGCCAAGTGCCTAGAGCTGGAGCACCTGGGCGACCGCCTGAGCCCGGTGTCGGCGGCGGCTTTCACAGACCCTGCGGAAAAGGACGTGCCGCAAGCGCCGCGAAGCCCTGCGGCGTCGGCGAATTCACCGACGACTTTCGAACAGTTCCCTGCCCCGAATCTGATCAAAGAGGGGGAAGTCTGGTGCCTCACTTTTGGCAAAGAGATTCTGCGCCTTAAAGATGCCAAGGGAATGCGCTACCTCGAACAGCTGCTTCAGCATCCGGAACAGGAAATTCACGTCATGCAGCTCATCGCGCTTGGAATGGGACCGGATGAGGAGTCCCTAGACGCAGGCGAGCGGCGCGCCGCCGGTCTGAAAATAAGCGATGGTGGTGATGCAGGCGCGATGCTAGACGACAAAGCCAAGGCCGCCTACCACCGACGGCTTACGGACCTGCGCGATGGATTGGAGGAAGCCACGCGCTTTGGAGATCGGACTCGCGCCGCGCGCATAAAGCACGAGATTGAGGCGCTGGCCCAGCAGCTAGCCCAAGCCGTTGGGTTGTCCGGACGCGATCGCAAATCTGCGGCGGCGGCCGAGCGCGCGCGCATCAATGTACAGCGCCGCCTGCGAGACGTTTTGACCCGCATTGCCCAGATGAATCCCATTCTGGGTCGCTATCTAAACGCGAGCCTCCGCACCGGGACCTACTGCTCTTATGAACCGACTCGGAGCATTGGCTAATGGCCGGCGAGATCACCGAGGATCGGGAACTTCCCAATCTGCTCGGCCGGCGCATCGGCTCGTACTGCATCACGCGGGAGCTTGGCCGCGGCGGCATGGGCGTAGTCTACCTCGGCATCCACGAAGAGATCGGCCAACGCGCCGCGATCAAAGTTTTGCTGCCGACCTGGAGCAGCGATGTGCGATATGCGCAGCGCTTCATCAATGAAGCCCGCGCGGCGAGCAAGGTACATCATCCGGGTCTTATCAAGCTCTTCGATTTTGGCCGAATGCTCGATGGATCGCCCTATATCCTGATGGAATACCTGGACGGCGAGCTCCTACGATCTCGACTGACGCGCATAAAGGAGTCGAATCAGGCAGCGCTAGCTCCCGCCGATGCGCTGTGCATCGTCCGGCAGCTAGCGCTGGCCATGCAGGCGCTGCACGATGAAGGAATCGTCCATCGAGAAGTTTGATTGATTGATAGGGATTGTCTCCGTTGCAAACGAAAACCCTCACAGC
>CAYWPR010000159.1:0-10602 GCA_964460115.1 uncultured Myxococcales bacterium | reverse complement strand
CGAGGATTCCCGTCGCTGCTTGAGGGTGGTGCAGAATCGTGATCGCTGATTTAGATGCACGATTGAAAGTGTTGTTGGTGCGACCTTCAGATGAGGCACGGCTCCTCTACCAGATTCGAACTGCCAGCTAGAAGCTTGTTGGCCGACCAACTTTGAGCCGGCCATAGGGCCTTGTGGCAAAGCCCTATGGAAGACTGATTTAGCCACGGCTATTATCAGCTATACGTTCCTTGTCTTGCATCGAGTATCCGACGACGGCAGCCTCGATCACGGGTTGACAAGCTCGACGGATGGGTCTAGCCAAGATTGCGCATGTTTTGGCGAGGCTCCCATGTCCCATAGACGTACACTTGACCGTTTAAAGAAGCTCGAAGCGCTAACTGCTCCCGTCGAGCCGCACCGTATCGAGGTTTGCCGGGCGACTGACAGCCAGGCCATCTATTCAGTCGGTGCGGGCTGCCCGCACCAAGTATTTGCGATGGAGAGCCAGCTTGGCTACCTGCAAGCGCTATCCTCGCGGCTCGACCTGTCGATTGTGCGGCAGGAACTGCTGCTCGGAGACAGGAGGAGTGGGACGAGCTGGGCAGGGCTCGTAGCAACCGTCTCGCTAGCGGTGGCAAACGTGCGCGGGGCGTGCGTCTTCGTCAACCCCTACGGGCTGAAGGACACGCATGAACTCCTCCGCTCTATCTTGCCGGCAGTCTGGGTTGACAAAGACGCTGAAGAGAGGGGCTTCTACCGCCTGCCACGGCAAGTAAAGCTCCACGTCGTGTCGTACGAGAAGCGGAAATCCTGGCCTGAGCACTGCGGGGTCGTCATGCTGAACGACTATGCCTACGCTTCTGAGGAAACAATAGAGGCCGTTCTGCGGGAAGGCCAGGTCCGGCTCGTCACTGGCAACCCGCCGCTAGACGATCAGCCAGGTCAAGCCTGGGTCTTACGCGAGCGGGACCGCGCCAAGGCGGCAGGTACCTTATTTCGGTTCCATGCCAAGCAAAACCAGGTGCTGCGAGGAAACCCGGCGCACCTCGAGCAGCTCAATCGGCTTCTGATCTCTGGTTCTGCGGCGCTGCGCTTCTGGGACACCACGGGCTTGTAGGCTGGATGGGCCTGTGGTTGGTTCGAGTCCTACCGAGAGCACTTCCAACACACTTTTGCTTGGTTGATGACTTAGGGAGTAACCAATGGCAAGCAACGTAGCGGCTGCTAAAAGTACGGCGGGCGGAGGCGTTGACTTCGAGAATGATGTCTGCGCCTGGCTACTCGCATGCATGTTATCGGGAGAGCCTGCCTTCGAAGCAGCACTTGGGCCTCCTATCCGAATTGATTTTCAGACGCGTCCTGATGGGTGGTTCCTTGATGATGCGCTCGTAACTACGAAGGCTAGGGCCACCCAGCACCGGGTCGCGCTGTCCATCAAGAGCAATGCTCAGTTTACAGCCGCGTCCGCGCCCTCAGAGTTTGTGCAGTATGCATGGGAGCAATGGCTTCATATCGGCTCAGAAATTTTTGAACGTGCCCAGGACTATATGGGACTCATCACTGCTCCTCTCTCGGGAGCCGCGACTGCCTCCGTCTCGGGGTTAATTGAGAAGGCCAGTGTAGCGGATCCCGCGCTCTTACCTACGCGACTGGCGACACGAAACTGGACAAATGAGGATGAGCGCCGGCTATTCTCCAGTTTCGCGTGTCCTGAAGCACTCCGCGGTCCGCACAGCGTGACTGATGCGGATACGTGGCGGCTGCTAAAACGTCTTCGCTTCCTACCGCATGATTTCGGCGATGTCGCCTCCGGGTCTCTCAAGCAGACACTGCGTCTCTGCCGGGCTTGTGTGCGCAGCGGCAAGATGGACGATGCCGAATGCTTGTGGTGCCTGCTTCGTAGCATCGCAGCGGAGTATCGTCGGAACGCCGGCAGTATCACGCGTCAAGAACTCATCGAGCGAATTCGTAAGAGTGTTTCCCTCGCTGACTACCCAGATCACTCCAAGGATTGGTCAGCTTTGGATGCACGTTCGCATCGAGAAGCAACCCAGGTAGCAGATGCCATTGCTGGACGCATTCGTTTACCTCGGGAGGCCAGCGTAGATATCTTGGCGAACGCGCTCGCAACGGATGACTTGGTTGCGCTCCTTGGTGCGTCTGGTACGGGCAAGTCGGCTGTGGCGCGCGTGCTATATGAGCGACGACATGCAGCCGGAGAGCGGACAATCTGGCTTGATGCGCAGTCGCTTGACTGTGCGGATTTTGGAATGTTTGAGACAGCTCTGCGACTCCAGTATCCGCTTGCTGAGCTGCTCTCTACCGCGACATTGAATAGCCCTGTGCTGTTTCTGGATGGCCTCGACCGCCTTTATGCGGCGACGGCATTTCGCAATATTGCGATGTTGCTTCGCATGCTCCATAAAGACCCTCCAGCGACCCGATGGCGCATCGTTGCTCCCTGCCAGTCGAATGAATGGCCACGCGTTCTAGAGGAGATTCAGCGCGCAGGTTTCTTTGATGGTGCATGGAAGCACGTTCAATTGGAGCGGCTCAAGCCGGCCGACCTCAAGCCAGTGCGCGCCGCGATACCTGCTCTTACTCGTCTGCTGCTACAAGCAAGGGTTGCTTCGCTACTCACCAATCTGAAGCTCCTCGACCTTGTTGCTCGGCGTGTCGATGCCGGCGCTGTCATTGACGAATCGTCTTGGGTCGGAGAGTCAAGCGTTGCCCAATGGTTCTGGGCGGCAGAAATCGAACGTGGTCAAGATCGTGCCGCGCGTGGTCGATTCGCGCGACTGTTGGCCCAGTCGCAAGGTGATCAACTAGTTACGTCGATACCCATCGACGATTTGAGCGGCAGCGACTTGGCAGCGTTCGAATCACTCACCGCAGACCGGATCTGCATGCAAGTGCCTGGAGATCGCATCGCTTTTGCACACGATCTCTATGGCGATTGGGCACGGCTTCGAATGTTGCTCAATCATCAAGACGACTTGCCGACCTTTTTCCGAGGCCGACATGAGTCACCCTTGTGGCATAGAGCGCTGCGTCTCTTGGGAATCTATCTCCTGGAACAGGACGGCGGGGTCGATAGGTGGCGCGCTCTCCTTGCGACATTCAGGCAAGAGGGGCTCAACATCCTATCCGACGTGCTGTTGGAGGCACCAGCCTTCGCGGTCAATGCTCGTACGCTGCTTGACGCTGTACTGCCTGATCTGCTCGCGGACGAAGGTATCCTACTACGTCGCTTGCTAAAGCGTTACCTCGCGTTCGCTACCGTCCCAGACGATCGAATAGGCGCGATCGCAGCGAAGGCTGGCTTAGACCCCAACACCGCTCGAGCCACTTATCGGATGCCATACTGGCCGTACTGGCTCGATGTTCTGCGTTTTCTTCACGAACACAGGACAACCACCCTTGCCGTTGCAACCGATGAAATAGCTTGTATGGTCCAAATGTGGATGGACTATACCCCGAGAGGGTTTGTCCTGCGCTCAGAAGCAGCAACCCTCGGGGTTTTGCTTGGTCGGCTTGCCCTGGACACCAGCGATTTATATCGAGGTCAGGATGGCCGGAACGAGCGTGAGCGACTCTACGCCTGCACACTTGCCGCCGCACAGGAATACCCCGATGACGTCGCGACAATTGCTCTAGCTGCCGCTCAGCGTCTGTCAACAGCTACGCCTCCGAAAGCTCCGGAAGATTCGGATGTGCCGCCGCCAGGGGGGCTCTTTGGAAGTTTATTGCCGACTATTTTTGTAGAGTGGCCAGAGGGTCCACGGGCTCGCGTTGACGAAGCATTTCAGAATGTTGTGCTTGATAATGGAGCCATTCTCGAACTGTTCCGCGTCCGTCCGGCAATAGCCCGTGAGGTCGTGTTGGCCACATTGATCGAGCCGCCTCACGAGGAATACAGAAACAATTCACGGCGGTTGCAGATTATCGAGCGCTATCGCTGGATGCCTGGATTCTATACACGCGGGCCATTCCTGGCTTGTCTCCAGATAAACTTCACCGAGGGCCTAGAACTCATCGCTTGCCTCGTCGAGTTTGCAGCGACCCGATATAATGAACAGAACATCCGCAGGGCAAATGAGTGGCGTGCTGAGGCACTTGCTCAAGGTTGTCCTGAGGCAGATGCGGATGAGCATATCACGCTCAACCTTCGCCAGGATCTTACCATCGACGATGGCGAGCGTAGAATGTCCTTCTGGGGTGACGAACTTGTCTACGGATGGAGCGCCGGATTAGGAAATCCGCCCTGTGCCATCGAGTCTGCCCTGACGGCATTGGAACAGTACTTTTATCTGCAATTGGATGCAGGTCAAGATATCGCGGAAGAGACAAGCGTAGTCTTAGCTCGCACCCAAAGCGTCGCACTATTGGGCGTCCTATGTGATGTGGGGAAGCGGCATCCGGTGCTCTTTGAAGGCCCGTTGCGCCTACTTCTTGCAGCGCCAGAAATCTACTCCTGGGAGATCACAAAGTCCGCCAAAGGACGAACCCATCTCATGTTCGGGCCGTATCATAGAACTCGCGATCTCCTGGATCTCGCGCGGGAGTTCCACGGTCTGGTCCACAGAAAGGTAGACCTACGAGGCATTGCACAAGTCCTCGTCCAACAGCCTGCCATGCAGGAATACTTCGAGCGTATCCGGAGGACTTGGCAAGCCGCACCCAGGTTGGGGGTTAATATCCTCAAGATTCAGCAGCAGCTCACCAGGATACTTAATCCAGCGAACTATGAGCGCAGAGAGGATCCTCAGCACGGCATCGTTCTTGTCAACGTCGAGGAACTCCGAGTCCAGGAGGAACGGGCCGGAGAACGTCGAATGATGGAAGACCAAATGCTCATCAATGGATTTCCGATGCAGTGCCGGACCATTCTCGACGAGCGCCAGAGATTATCGGAAGCACAGCTCGTTGTGCTATGGGAACAGTGGAATCGCATTCGGCAATATTCTCTCCTTGGTGACAAATTGCCGAATGGCGAAACACGTTTTGGAGACGAGTATGCCAACGCAATCTGCGGCGGCATCGCTGTCTTCCTCTGGCATAGAGATTGGTGCTCGGCTGAAACATCGCGTCTCGAAGAAATCTTGACGGCCCTTGACAGGGTGTGCGCGGCTCCCCCCGAACGACAGATTTTCGATAGTGATGAAAGTGCGTCAACCTGGGATTGGGTCAGTTTCGCCGCCGAGGCTTTTGCTATGCTATGGGCCTACGATAAGAGCAACGACCACTGGCGCCAGGCCGTCGCAGTAGCCGTATTTTCACATCGATATTCGGCGCTGAAGCTGCTGTTTGGGAGGTGCTCTGAGTTTCGTGCAGTCCTTGGGGAGGACTTCTCTCGGCTGCGGCGCCTCGCTTTAGAGTGGTCATATGTTCGAGACCGCGCCGATCTGCTGAAGGAGGTTCATCCTAAACCACTCCAACTTGATGAGGCAGGCATTGCGCAGGCTCAACAAGAGTTAGAGAGCTGGTTCGAGGAGAAGGTCACTTCGTTCGTAAATGGTTCTTTAGGCACGATGCCGGCCGACTGGGCAGACTGTGATGCTACGTCTCACTTCCGAGAGCTTGATGCGGCACGGATGCCGTGGGCAACCCATACGAGAACTACCTTCCATGTTATCCGATGTGCTCATGAATGGTTGCCTCGACTTGAGGCTGCACTAGACGAGCGTGAGCGTGGAGACATCATCCAATTTTGGCGCTCGGCGCTCAGCTTTGTCATTCAGCGACATCGGGAGAACAATTCTGGACGGCAAAGTCACTACCCCCATGAAGATGAATTCTGGGTTCTGCGGTGCGTAGCAGGTGTTGCTCTCGAATTGCGAGAGAATGAGCCCGTAGAGCTCTGGCAGCCCATTATTGATCTTTTAGGGAGATCACATCTTTGGCCTTCTCTGTTCGGGCGGGAGCTGCATTGTCATGCGTTGAGCGCGGCAAGGATCCCCGCCTCTTACACGCGCCTCGTGCGAATGATAATTCAGCGCGCGCTCACGGACGTGGACGGCACGCGACGATGGCCATCATTTGAGGACGTCTGGGATGCACTGCTGGGTGTTGGCCCATACGCCTGCGACCTTTGGGAGCTACGTCATGTAACGGTAGTAAATGAGCTGGCTGATGTGTTCGAACTATGGATGGCTCGGGTTCCTCAAAATCATCGGCGCCTCGCCGGTTTTGCTCGCTGGCTGAAGCGGCCTCCTGCGGGCTCTCTTCGTCTTCGCTCCCTGCCCTGGTTCTTAAGTCATCTTCGAAGCAACGCCCAGTGCGAACTTCGTGATAAGGAGGAAGCTGAAGATGCCGTCGCGGTACTGATGAATGTAGTGTGGACCGAGGACCAGCAACGGCTTCGCAATGACCAGCAGGCATTTGAAGCGTTTCGTGGGTTACTCGGCTGGCTAGGAACCCGACAGAATCAGCTCGTTCTCGAACTCCACGGCCGCATTGGGAGTTTGTCGTGATGGATCAGGTGGCCCATAGCTCGACTGCCAGCGCTGCTGTAACCATGCAGCCATGTAAGTAGGACCAGCCTCTTGCATCTGTGATGCAATGTGGTATGAAAGCGCTCAGCTTCTGGCCTCTTCAAACTCGGCCTGATGGTTCAGAGCAAGCGGATGCCACGAAGCGAAGTTTCAAGCTATCCGCAAGATGTCCGCAACCCGTTCGCATACCTTCGACACCGACGAGAGACGCACCTTACGCCATCACTCGGCTTGATGTCTCGATGGAGGACCCCGCGGCCGGAGGCTTTCGACGGAGAAGCGGTCTATGAATTTTCCCCATTCCGGAATGGGCGACGGAAAAAGGCGTGGAAAAGATCTGAGATGCGATGAATAAGGTGAATCCGGCAGATAATGAACTCAATGCATGGGGTATTTCTGACTTGAACCAGCAGCGCTTGGCTTCTGCGCCAACGAGCAGCAACCATTCAAGGTTGCCGCTTACGCTGAAGGGTTGAGGTGCCCCTGGATGCGCCTCTTGCGCGCGGCGTACTGCGCCTTGAGGGACTGATGAAGCTGGCGGCGACCCCATGCCCAGATGGTCACTATCGCCCGGCAAAGGCGCGCTCGCCTCGTCTTGCACTGCATCCTCCACCTCTTCCATCGCGGCCGCTTCCAGTACATCCTAAAGCCGCGGATGTCGAAGGCGGCTGCCCCTTTGCCGCTCGTCTGCCCTGTCGGGGCTCTTCAAAAGGCCACAGGCGCGTCTGGTCCGAATGTAGGAAAAGTCCGTACCGCCCCATCCGCTTGCTCAGCGCCTCCAGCGCTTCGCGCACCGCAGCCGCTGGTACAGCTCCTTCAGTCACTCCTCTAGGTTCTGCAGGAAGTTCCGGGCTTGGGGGTCGGCCCCGGTCTTGCCTTGCTTTCGGCCTACCTAGGTTTTCGGTCGGCGCGTCGTAGCCTTCGAGTCAAAACAACGCCCTCGGCTCCCGGTATGTTCCTAGATTTCGTGGCCGCTTTCCCCTGGGCCCACGCGTTTGCGCGCCTACGCTTCGCCGAATTCGTTGCCGCCTCCGTCGCAAGGCTCGCTATCGGCTCGGGTGGGTTCACCCCTGGCCGGGCGGGATACACACCCGCTGGACTCACAGAATTTCACGATGCCATCGCATCCATCTGTCGTCCTTTTTTGTACAAAATCGCATACTCTCAGCACAGTGCACTAATAATCACTTATCTGGGAAGACAACGATGCTGATGATCTCAACAGGAAGGGAAGCGATGCGCGGATAGATAGAGTCTGCTCTTGCTTTGTTCGACCTGTTACGAGCAAGATTTCCTAGAGTGCCTTTTGCGATTGCGCACGGATGAGCAGTGACCAGCTGCCGAGGCGACACAGCAGGATTGTTTTCGGGAGGGCGTTCTTCGAAATCGAAACGAACCGGAATTAGCCAAGAGATTTTGATGAATAACCAAAAGCCTATTGTCGATCTGCACCACGGCCACGTCGCAGCGCAGCCCCCCGTGCTAGAAGTCACAGCTGACGCAAAAGATCCGGCTGCAGAATCGGCAGTGATGCAGCTCACTTCGGCCGATGCTACCGATCGCAACTTTCACTCTGCAGTCCTTGCCAACCTTGCCGAAGGCGTGCATCTGACACGAACCCGGGACGGCATCATCGTCTATACGAACTCGCGCTTTGACAGCATGCTCGGATATGGTCCGGGCGAGTTAATTGGTCGGTCGGTGGCTATGCTCAACGCCCCGCTGTCCGACAAGTCGCCCCGCGATATCGCCGAGGAAATCATCAGTACACTCCACTAAAAGGGCACCTGGTCAGGAGAGATCCAAAATATGACAAAGACCGGCAGTGTCATATGGTGCCGGGCCCAGGTCTCTGTGTGTACTCATGCGGTGCACGGATCAGTATGGATCTCCATCCATGAGGATATTACAGAGAGAAAAAAGGAGCAGTCGGCGCTGGCCGCCAAGGAGCGCCAGCTCCGTCTGATCACGGATCATGTCTCAGCGCTTATCGGATATGTCGACGATTCCCTCCGCTATCGTTTTGTAAACGGCGCATACGAGCGTTTCTTCGGCAAGCCCCGTACTCAGATGATCGGCAGCCACGTGCGCGACATTCTCAGCGAAGACACCTACGCCATGATCGAGGAAAAAATGATGCGGGCGCTGACCGGACAGAAGGCAAGCTTTGAGATTGAGCACAGGCACCGGGGTAAGCCTATAGCGATGGCGGTAGAGTACGTCCCGGACCTGGATGAAAAGGGGCGCTGCACCGGCTTTTACGTCATGGTCAACGACATCAGCGAGCGCAAGCAGGCAGAGGCAACACTTCGGCAAAACGCCGCGCGTCTCCGTACCATCATTCAGACTGCAATGGATGGATTCTGGCGGGTGGACAGGCGGGGGCGTCTTTTGGAAGTAAATGACACCTATTGCCTGATGAGCGGATATAAAGCGCAAGAACTGACAGGGATGTCCGTGACCAAATTGGAGGCGGACCCACAAGACCAGGGGATCTGGACTCGCATAAAGACCCCGCAGATGTGGACCGAGGCGCGCTTCGAATCCCGCCATCGACGCAAAGATGGGAGCGAATTTTCCGTCGAAGTCAGTATTCAGTACCGCCCGGAGGAAGGCGGTCATTTCATTGCGTTTCTGCGCGACATCAGCCAACGCCAAGCGGACCAAGAGGAACGGCACAAGCTTGAGAACCAGCTGCAGCAGTCGCGTAAGATGGAAGCCATTGGCCAGCTAGCTGGCGGCATCGCTCATGATTTCAACAATATTTTGACGGCCATCATCTTTCAGCTGGAGATGCTGGAAATCGAGCATAAGGTGGTTTCGAAAAAACCAAACCCAGTGCTTCAAGAGCTTAGAAGCTCCGCATTTCGGGCTGCCGAGCTTACCAAGCAGCTGCTGCTGTTTAGCCGCCAGCAACCCATAAAGACTTCTAGATACGACGCCAACCTGATCACGCGTCAGGTGACCAAGTTTCTGAGACGGCTTTTGGGGGAGCACGTGACGCTCGTGGTGAACTGCTATACCGAGCCGCTCTTTGTCGACGGCGACGTCAGCATGTTCGAGCAGGTCGTCACCAATCTCAGTATCAACGCCCGTGATGCGATGCCCTCCGGAGGGGAGCTTACCATCGAGGTCTTTCCCGCGTTCTGTGATTCCGACGCGCTCAAGGGCCATAGCGCTGTGCAGCCGGGACCGTTTGTCTGCTTGCGGGTCAGCGATACTGGGGCCGGCATGTCGCCCAAGGTGCTCGAACGGATTTTCGAGCCATTTTTTACCACCAAGCCAATTGGCAAGGGCACCGGCCTGGGTCTGGCAACCGTCCACGGAATAGTCCTCCGGCACCGCGGCTTCGTCGAGGTTAAGAGTCAGCCGGGGAAGGGCAGCACGTTCTTGGTGTTTTGGCCGCGGGCTTCAGCGGCCGAAACCACCAGTGAGCCACCGGCCTCAGTGATCAACCATGGCGGCCATGAGAGGATTCTGCTCGTCGAAGATGACGCGGCGGTGCGGCAGGTGGCCGTGGCTTGCTTGTCGCGACTAGGGTACCACGTCTTCGAAGCGAGCAATGGTGTCGAAGCACTCAAGGTATGGAAGAAATTCCGAGGTAGATTTGACCTCTTGTTTTCCGACCTGGTAATGCCCGGCGGCCTCTCCGGCCTAGAGCTGTCGGCTCGTCTCAGACGGCGGCGCTCGAGTCTGAAGACGATTATCGCCAGCGGCTATAATAACGACCCGGTCGGCAGTGCCAGCGTTTGGCCGCACGATGTGCTGTATCTGCAAAAGCCGTATAGCAGTACCGCGCTGATCGCGGCGGTACGCACCTGTCTCGATAGGAAGCCGTAGGATTTCCACGGCTTGTGAAATTGTTCGGTCCGCCAGCGCTGCGTGTACCTCAGCACCACAAGACGCGAATCCTCGACCCACGGCACGTTGTTCGGCGCAGACAATGGCGAATGACGGGGACACGGCGAGCAAGCGATACATCGTACGCTCCGAGCAGAGGTAGAATTCTTCCACATCATTTCCCCGCGGTTTCTAACTATTTGATTTTCTAAGTAATTTTAATTTCTAAAATCTCGATGGACGATGCCGTGCTGGTGCGCTATGGCCAGCGCTTCGCTGACTCGCA
>CAYWPR010000158.1:0-10889 GCA_964460115.1 uncultured Myxococcales bacterium | reverse complement strand
ATCTCCCGCGTCGTGCTCAACCGGCTGCTTATCTCCGCCGCAGAGGCGACTTCGCGGGTCCAGCTTCGATTTCAGCAGCGTCTTTTGCATTATTCCTTCGCAACTAGGCATGCCATCTTCGCGGATGCCGCAAACGAAATCAAAAAGACCGTCGATGCCCCAGTGATATTCGGAACCGATGGAAGTAGCTCGGTGCTGCGCTCTGCTTTGCAGGAATCCGCCGGCGTGCAGGTTGCGCAAGACCGGCTTGACTGCGGCTATAAGGAGCTGACGATTTCGGCACTGACAAGCGCCAAGGGGCTTGGACCGGACGGCCGCTTCGCCCTTGATCCAAGCGCCCTACACATCTGGCCGCGTGGCAGCTTCATGCTAATCGCACTGCCAAATCCGGATGGCAGCTTCACCTGCACGCTATTCCTTCCTTTGCAGCCAGGAGGTGCGGGGCCCTGTTTTGCCGACTTTGTGGACGCAGCCACGACGACCGCGTTCTTTCAGCGGTACTTTCCGGACGCCGCACCTTTATTGCACGAGTTTCCTGAGTCGCTTTTGCAATCGCCGCTAAGCTGCTTGGATACGATTCGAACCTGCCCGTGGAGCCACGGCAGTGCGCTGCTTTTGGGAGATGCCGCGCACGCCATCGTGCCCTTCTTCGGACAGGGAATGAATGCTGGATTCGAGGATTGCACGCTGCTGGCACAGGCGCTTGAAAGCCAGCCACCTCGCGCTCTTTCCGACTGGGCGCACCTGTTTGCCGAGTTTGCGCGCGACCGGCAGCCGGACACCGATGCCATCGCCGACATGTCCCTCGAAAATTATGTGGAGATGCGCGACAAGGTGACGGATCAGCGCTATTTGCTCAAGCGCGCCGTGGAAGCAGAGCTCGACAGGCGCTATCCCGGCGAGTATCGCTCGCGCTATCAATTGGTAACCTTCACGCGGATGGCGTATCGGCTTGCGGCGGCGATTGGCCGAATGCAGGACCAGATCCTTGAGGAAGCCTGCGCGCAGGCGGAGCATGCCGAACAAGTGGACTATGCATGGACACACGCGCAACTTGTGTAGCGGCTCGGTGAATTCCGGGCCGGCCATTCCCAAGGGATTTATGAATGGAGCGGACAATGACGCGACAAGGGCTATTGCCACGCGCGACAATGGGTCTACTTTATCATGGCCAAAAGGCTGCCGATGTCATCACCACCGCGCTCAATCTGGGGCTGCTCCGCGCACTTGATGACGGGCCGATTACACTGCGCGAGCTCAGCTTTTCGCATGGGCTCGTCCCCGGGCGCCTCTACAAGTTCCTGGATTGTCTGGAGAGCCTGGGCTTTCTGGAGATAAAGCAGGAATCCGATGACATTCTCGACGCCCAGTACCGCTCTTGCGAGCCGCTTTGTGAAGCCGCCGAGCGCGTCTTTGGTGCGCACTCCATCGAGCGCGTGCGCGACCAGCACGGCTGGCAGAACATCTACGGACGGCTGCCGGCCCTGCTCCGCGGCGAGCTCGGAATGGAGCCGCAGGCCTTCGCCTGGCCGCCTATGACATCGGCGCAGGCCGCCGAATTCGAGACCAGCATGGCGGCGAGTATCGGCCCCATCATTGCCAGCTTCGTCGCCGCCCGCGCTGCACTTTTGCCACCGATCTCAAGACTGACCGGAGGCGGGCGACTTCTGGATGTTGGCGGCGGAGATGGAACACTCGGACTGGCCCTCGTGCAGAAATTTGGCGATTTGCGTGTCGACGTCTACAACCTGCCGGTCATAAAGCCCCTTGTAGAACAGAAAGCGCAAAGCGCGGCCGCAGACGGGCGGCTCGGCTTTGTCGGCGGCGATTTCTTGATCGAGGACCTTCCCGCAGATTATGACGCGATGAGCTTTGTGCGAGTCCTTTTTGACTGGCCGGCAGCCGTGGTCAAAGCTTTGCTGAAGAAGGTGCTTGCGGCGCTTCCTCCATCGGGTCGGCTCTTCATCTGCGAAGAGTTTCGCACTCCCGAGCAACTGGCGACCGAGTTTTTCTGGCAGTATTTTTTGATCGGAGTAGACAGCAACCCATACCGGCTGCGCGAAAAGGACTTCTATCTGCTTACCCTGCGCGAGCTCGGCTTTCAAAATATCTCTGTCTGCCCCGGTCCGCGTGAAATCATCGCTGCCACGCGCCCCTAAACTGCATTCCGGAGATGATTTTTAGGGAGTACTTTTTCGGTTTTTATTTTCAGTGGCGGAAGGCGCGACGGCGCCAAAGTCCAAGCAGCGCAGCGGCGCATAGCAAAGTGGCGAGCCCGGCCGATGGAACAGCGCTGCGGTCGCTTACGCGGCAGCTACAGCCGCTAGTGACGTTGCCGGTGTCCTGACCGCCATCGGGGCCGAGCAAGTTCGGCAGCGGCTCGACACAGTAGCCGTCCGTGCACATGGCAGTGGCGCTCAAGCAGCGCTTGTCTGGACAAGGCATGCCGCGGCATAGGCTGATCTCGCCGGCGGTCAGGCTGGCCAGATTGTCGAGCGTTGCTTCCAGCTCAGCCTGATTGTTTGCAGGGTAGAACTTGGTCGTTCCGCCGTTCGGGTTTTCTAGGCCACCTGCCGTAGCGAAGCTGTTTAGTGCGGCCTGCGCCCCCATATTGGTGCCGACGTCAAAGCCGATGACATAGGTCGGCACCTTCTTGTTATAAAGCTCGGTGATGTAGTTCACCGTGCTTGCATTGGCGGCGCTTCCGTCGTTGCAGTTTGCTGATTGCGCACCGTCGCTCACTAGCAGTACGAAGCTGCGGCGCTCGGTCGTATAAAGCAGCGGCTCGGTGCTCGCTTGCTTAATGCCTTCGTCGATGTTGGTGACGCAGGTGGGACTCGCTGGCCGCTCGGAAACGAACAGATCGCGAATCTTCTGCTCATTGCCAAGCGCCGGCGATAGCAGCGGCTGTGCCTGCACACACTCCGGAGTGGTCGTTCCCTTTGTTGGAAACATCACGAGCCCAAAGCGTATCTTGCCGGCGTTCTTGGCAATGAGTTTCTGCAAAGCATCCACTGCGATGTCCCAACGTGACACGTTGTTGATCTGCTAGTTTATCATCGAGCACGAGCGATCAAGAACGATCATCAGATTGGAAGTGCAGTCTTCCGCGCGACTTGAAGTCGGTATGATGGCGCCACACAAGATAATGGCTATTACCAGGGTATTTATCTTACGCATTTGTCCCCCCAGCTATTAGTTTTGACTACATTCGGAATTGTGCCACCCTGGAAAATGCTTAGATTGTAGGGCGGCTGATTCTGGGGGGGGAATTGTAGTTACACTACACTACAATTAAGGCAGCAGATGACGAAGCCCGCCTAGCAGCACCCGATGAACGGGAGGAAGGGGCGGCGCCATTCGAAAGACAAATGGCGGCCGAACCTGAGGCGGACCCATCATCGGCGCGGACGGCGGCGGGCCCATCATTGGGAACGGCGGCGGTGGACCTATCATTGGGAACGGCGGCGGCGGACCCATCATCGGCATAGGCGACGGCGGGCCCATCATCGGAGATGGCGGTAGCGGGCCCATCATCGGAGATGGCGGCGGCGGGCCCATCATCGGAGATGGCGGCGGCGGGCCCATCATCGGAAGCAACGGAAGCCCGACCTTGCCATTTTTGATGCCTTTGCGAGCAGCGCGCAGTCCGTTCAGTGGCAGATCGCGCAACCAGCCATCGCGCTTCTTGCGGTTCGAACGGCGATGCAGCGTATCATACTCATCGGCCACCTTGCGCGCGGCCTTGGATTGTCCCAGAACCACACGCTCGATGACGCGCAGCATTCCACGACTGCGTCGATTGTGCCGGCGTTTGGGTGCCAGTTCCAATCGCTCGATGCTGTCACCAAGACGCTGAGGAGCAGCCTCAAGGATGACGATGCTCTTCACATGCTTGGGCAGGGCTTTTTTTCCAAGTTCAATCTTCATCCGCAGCCTCCTCCTTTGATAAAATTGTTTTAAAAATTACATAAATTAATATCATAAAAAGACCTGAACTTGGAACTCTGCGAAAATCTAGGGGAATTCAATGACAACAGAACATAACCACTCCGCGACGCCTGGAACAAAAGGCAACGCTGCCAAGGGAACCACTGCGCGCAACGAAACCATGATTGTCGACATGGGCAAAGCCGACAAGAAAGCCATTCGCAAACTGCGCAAAGGAAAGTCCGGCAAACTGACTCGCCGGCTGGAAGAAACCGTCCAGCATCTACAGACGACAGGTGAGCTTGATGCCGGTTCGCGCGTCGTCGTGGTCGTCATTCGCGAACGCCGCCGAAGCCGTGGCCGTGGACCGCTTGGCCTGCCATAAGCCCATTCTGTGAGCACAAGCCGCGTGCCGCCTTTCTTCAAGAAATCAGGGAAGTCTTCGAACAGTGATTCCTCAGGCGCTAAAAACAGCGCCCTACTCGCCGCGGCACAGTCGAGCAGCGGGCAGATTCATATACAACCGGAACGCCGCCGCCGTAGCGACCAGCGGATGCCGCGCTGGTACAAGCCCAAGCGAGAAGAGCTGCCTCCAGAAGATCTGGAAATCGATCTCGACAAGTCGCTTGCCGATTATGGACGCCTTCAAGCGAGTGGCCTGCTGAAGCTTCCCAGCAAGCCTGATGTCATCGGAGCCCTGCCCCGTCGCGAAGTCGAGCTGGCCGACCACCATTTGAATCATCTTATGATGGAGCCTGAGGAGACCTTCGAGGCTTCCATTCTGCACGCCCTAAGCCGGCTGTTTGTCTGGAACTTAGGAATTCTCTATTTCTATTCTGGCATCCTATTCGACAAGCTTCTGCGGCGAGACAGCATCGAGCGGCGCGCCAAGCGCCTATTGCGAACCATTCAGCGCATCGGCGGCACTGCAATCAAGATCGGCCAGCAAATCGCCATGCGGGTCGATCTTTTGCCGTATGAGTACTGCGCGCAGTTATCAAAGCTGCTTGATAAAATGCCGGCCATGCCGCTAAACGATGCGTTGGCGGCGATTCAGCGCAGTACTGGAAAAAAGCTGAAAGAGGTTTTTGCTCGCTTTGATCCAGAACCCATCGGCTGCGCATCCATCGCTTGCGTGTACCAGGCGGTGCTGCACAGCGGAGAAAAAGTCGCGGTCAAAGTACGCCGGCCCGGCATCGGTCGCGCTTTTGCCGCGGATTTGCGCGCGCTGCGTTGGCTCATTGGAATCATCGAGTGGCTGGCCATCATTCGTCCGGGAAATATGCGCAACCTGGCGATCGAGATGGAAGATACATTCATGGAGGAACTCGACCTGCGGCTCGAGGCCTACCATCAAGAGATCTTTCGCCGAAATGCCCAAAATCCCAAGCTGACCAAGCGCTTTTTCTTTTCGGCGCCGCGAGTCTTTTTCGCGTACACGAGCAAAGAAGTGATCGTTCAGGATTTCGTGTCCGGAATGTGGCTGGGCGAGCTTCTGGCGGCCGTGGAGCAAGGAAAGCCGCAGGCGCTTTCGCGCATGCGCGAACTTAAGATCGATCCCAAGATCGTTGCGCGCCGCCTGATGTGGATTTCCTTGTGGGGAAACTTATCCAATACGATGTTTCACGCCGATCCGCATCCGGCCAACGTCATCATTCAGGAAAACAATCACATTATCCTCATCGATTTTGGCGCTTGCGGCCATCTGCAGCGGGATAAGCGCAACCGGCTTCAGGAATTCATGCGCCACCGCGAGCGACGCAATGTCACGGGCATGGTGAAAGCGGCGATGGCGCTTTTAGAACCGCTGCCGCCCATCGATCTGACGGAGCTTTCGCGGTCGATGGAGCGCATGTATTACAAAATCGAGGCCCCGGTTTGGAGCCAGCAGGGCCGATGGTGGGAAAGAACCAGCGCCACGTTGTGGCTGGGCCTTATGCAGATCTCGCGCAAATTCAACCTGCCGATTGCCAGCGATACAGTCCGAGGTCTGCGCGCCACCCTGCTTTACGATACGCTGGCGGCGCGGCTGGATTCGGAACTTCGGCCCACGCGGCTGAGCCGGCGTTTTCTTCGCGATTCCCTCAGCCTGACCGGCAAGCGCATGCGGAAATCTGTGCGAAAGCGCGTGCAAAGGGGCTTGCGGCTTAGCGACTATGCCAAGCTGGAAGAACTATTCCATCTGGGCAGCGGCGCCTTTTCCGGAATTCAGCGCTTTTTAGACAATCCGCCGTTTAGTTTCAGCACCTCCATTGAAAAACCGATTTATGCCGTGATTACGCTTCTGCGCGTCGCGATTTTTCTAGTGCTGATGCTACTTTGCGGCGCCGCTGCACTTGGCAGCATCGAGTTCGCCAAAGGCGCGCAGGTCGCCATCGGTGCGGTATTTCATCAAGTGCTCTTTAGCCGCCCCTTCATCATTCTGACGATTCTTGCCAGCCTGGTCGGTTTGCGCCGAATCATGTTCCGATTCGGTGACCGCGACGTCTAAATTTCGAAATGACCTGAAGACGCCATCGTGTAGAATGCGTAGTCCTAGGGACCCCCGCATTGATCTAGCGGCGATGACCTTGCGCATCGATCAAGCCGCCAAGCCCTTCGGAAGAAATTCCCAGCACCGCCGCCAAACTGGTCACCGCGGCGCGCTCCATTCATGCTGAAAAAACCAACGTCCTGACATCTCATGAATTTTTTCGTTCATAGAAAGTACTCCCTTGGAAAACAAATAGATTCTGGCTGCTTTCCTGTAACACGACGGCCAAGCCACATCGGCTGTGTCGGATGAATCAGATCGAGCGGGACCGAGGACTTGCAAGCACCAAAGCTCTGGCCAAAAGGCAGATAGCGACTGTTTGGCATCTAAAGTACTGATTTGTCAGCGTTTGCGCAGGCTATGGTTTTCTCTAGTCTAGACGGCCCCTATGTCTTATGATGTACGTAGGCGTACGTGTAGTTCTCAGTAAACCACTTAGGGGATGCATGATGAGTACCTTAGAACGGAACAATGTTCGCGTACTTGGCAACACGAGTGCAGGCAACAAGCCCTTGCTGTTTGCGCATGGCTTTGGCTGTGATCAGACCATGTGGCGTTACATCGTCCCACACTTTGTGCAAGATCATCCGGTTGTCCTGTTTGATCATGTCGGGGCCGGAAATGCCGATCGCTCGGCATACAATCGCGTGAAATATAGCACCCTAGGGGGATACGCCGACGACATTCTGGATATCTGCCGCGAGCTCGACCTGCGCGAGGTGGTATTTGTCGGACACTCGGTAAGCGCCATGATAGGTGTACTGGCCGCGCTGAAACAGCCACAGTATTTTGACAGGCTGGTGCTGGTGGCACCTTCGCCACGCTATATGCACGACGAAGGTTATGTTGGGGCCTTTGCGCGAAGCGATATCGAGGGGCTGCTAGAGCTTATGGACAGTAACTTCATGGCGTGGTCCAGCATGCTCGGCCCGACAATCATGGGCAACGCGGACCGTCCCGAGTTGGCCACGGAGCTGACTCAAAGCTTCTGCCGGACCGATCCCGAGATTGCGCGTCACTTCGCGCGGGTCACATTCTTGTCGGACAATCGCGCGGATCTGCCCGGACTTACGCGGCCGGCGCTGATTTTGCAATGTGCAGAGGATGCGATTGCCCCGACCGCGGTGGGAGAATACATGCACCGACAACTGCCTAGCAGCCAGCTTGTCTATATGAAAGCCACGGGACATTGCCCAAACCTTAGTGCTCCTGACGAGACAGCCGCTGCCATCCGCGCCTTTATCACTTCGACCGCGGACTAGGCCTAGACAGCGCGGGCCTTCGCTGTAGGACATGCAACATGCAACCCGAATCGAGCTTGACGGCATTTTACCAGTCAGTCCCTAGCGGACACCTGCTGGTTCAAACAGATGGCTTGATTGTCCATGCCAACCAGACCCTTCTTATGTGGACGGGGTACACCGCACAAGAACTATGCGGCAAAAAACGACTGAAAGAGCTGCTGACGCGGGCGGGTGCGCTGTTATACGAAAGTTACTGCGCACCGCTTTTGCGCCTGCGCGGCTCGATTGGTGAGATTGCACTGGATCTGCTCTGCAAAGACGGCAAGCCGTTTCCAGTGCTGCTTAGCGCCACGGCTCCCAAACAGGCTGCGGATGCGCCAGCGCTTACGAGCATTGCGGCCTTGCACGCTCCAACGCGCCGCGAATACGAACGGGAACTTTTGCGGGCGCGCGGCGAGGCCGAGCACGCCGCGGCCGAGGTCCGTCAGCTTCACTATATCGCGCAGTGCAAAATGGAAGGGCAAGAGCGCTTGCTGAAAGCCGTAGGACGGCTGGCGGCTGGCGATCTAGAGTCGCCAGTTGAGATCGAGGCGGACAGCTCGCTGACGCTGCTGGCGCAGGGCCTGGAACAGATGCGCAAAGATCTGCTGCGCCAGATGCAAGAGATGCGCGAACACACCGAGCAGATTCAGCAGCTCAACATCGAGCTACGACATCAGATTGAGCAGCGCTCTAGGCACTTGGTGGAGGCGGCGCTGTCGCACACGGACTACAATACGGCAGAGGCATTGCCGCTGTTTCCGCAGGGCACTCTGCTGGCCGATCGCTACCTTATACGCGGAATTCTGGGCCAGGGCGGAATGGGCACAGTCTACGAGGTGGAGCGTACCTCGGACAAGCGAATTCTGGCGGCCAAGGTGCTGGGGGTGAAACCAGATTACCAATCTTTGGCTCGCTTTGCGCGAGAAGCCCAGCTCTTGGCACGCATTCAGCACCCAAACCTCATCGACATTCTGGACACCGGAATTACCGATGAGCGGGTGGCATACATCATTATGGAACGCGTGCATGGCAAAAGCCTCGCAGAACGCTCTACCCGATACCGCGAGCTGCCCTTTGTGCTGCCGGTGCTGCTTCAGATTGCCGACGCACTATCCGCCGTGCATGCAGCAGGCATTGTTCACCGCGACCTTAAGCCTGCAAATGTGCTGATTCTTGAGAAAACGGATAGCACATGGGTTACGGCAAAGCTTGTGGACTTTGGCGTGTCGCGCTTGCTCGACCAGGCTACGGACACGCCGACGCGCGAGCAGCGGGTGTTTTTGCAAAATGGGGCGGCGCTCCTCCAAATCGAGGCCACCCTGCCTGGGATTACGCCGGAGCCGGTCGCAGCGCCGGCGGTGATGCAGATGAATGCGGCGTCAACACTCTTGGCAGCGACTGAATCGCCGGGGCTGCCGGCACGGCCCGCCACACCTGCCAATCCGGCGCCTGGGCTGCAGCCCTCTCCGGCCACGCCACGTCGAGCAATGCGCCCCTCAGACGAGCTGACGCAGGCGGGAACGCTTTTGGGCACGCCGATGTACATGGCGCCGGAACTTGTCCAAGGCGCCAAACTGGCCCGGCCGCCTGCAGACATGTTTAGCTTTGGCGTCTTGGCCTATGAAGTGCTGACCGGAGAGCTGCCGTTTCAAGAGCTTCCGCTCTTGCTGGCGCATCAAGGAGCCAAAGAGCTGCGCTTTCGCAGCCTGCGCGAAGCTTGCCCAGGAATTGACGCGGAGCTGGCTTGTACGCTTGAGCGCTGCCTCAGCATGACCCCAGAGCCGCGTCCAAGCGCCGCGGAGCTGTCTATTTTGCTGAGCAAAAGCCTGCGTCCGGCCAGCCGCCCGCCGGTGCGATAAGCCTGCAGCCGCGGCAAAGGGCGATGCGCTAGCCCGCAGATACGACTCGAATTCCCAGGTTCTTCATGTGGTAAACGCGCAAGTCGTCTACCCAAAGCCAGCCTTGAGCGACGGCGAAGGGACCTATCTCATCGCGGCCTAGCTCGGTAATTTCAAGCTCGCTTCTCACCAGCCGGTTTTCCGGCAAGGCTTGTCCTCGGTACTTCCAGCTTAGCTCTCGCCCGTGCATCGGGCACTGAAACTGGGGGTTCTTGATGCCTGTGCCAAGTCCCGTTTCGATCACGTAAAATTCCAGAAGTTGGCACAGTCCTTCTAGCCCGAGGGAGCCCGGCTGAACCGGATCCTGAAAGAAATGCGCTTTGAAATACCACTCGCCTGGATCGATGGACTTCTCGGCGCGCAGATAACCAAGTCCGGCGCTGCCGCCTTGCGGCCAAAAGCCGGTCACCCGCTGCAGCATCAGCAACATGGGTTCGGGAAGTCTTAGCGCTTTCGAAAAATACTTGGGCGGGCGCGTCGTCAGGTCCACCTGAAATTCGCTGGCAGCGTGCAAGCGGACGCGATCTTCTCCGGTCGTCGGCAGTCCGGACTGCGTTGCCATGGCTTCCGGAGGGAAGAAACCAAAATCCGACTGTGCCGCGGCGATTCGCGTCTCACCAATTCGGCAATCAAGGACGAATTTGAACAGGTGCAGATTGCCAATAAGCGGCGAAGAAAGTAGCCGGGCACGCGTTCGCAATGAACCGGACTGCGGAGTCACATCGGCGTACAAAGTCATCGTCCCATCGAGGTTGCGGTATACGCGGCTCGTGTCAAAAGGAGCATAAGGACGAACGCCGGTCAGCCAAGACAAGATCCCGCACGGCTGCAGCACCGACTCTAAAAGCGCCACAAAGGGCATCTTCTGGGCGCAATTCTGCTGAAAATACCACGCCTCTTTCGGAATATCGTACTCCGCCGTAAGTTCGCTTCCAGGCCGCAAAACTCCCAGCTCAACGGCCAGATCAACCAAGCGCGAGACAAACAAAAACGGCGGGCCAGGGAGCCGGGCAATTCGGCTTCCGTCTAAGTGACGATACCAAGGCCCGTGCGCCTCGCTGGGCCAGCCCCAGGCCATGGCTAAAATGGCAGCGTAGTCAAATCGATGCTTCTCCAGCTTAAAAAAAGGGGATGAATCGCTGTGGTCAACGAGCTCACCGAGCTGACCAAGTGGCACTGGGACGCCACTAGTAGGACTGTCGAATCAGCCTGCTGAGTTCGCTTCGCTGAATCTCGGGAGGC
>CAYWPR010000157.1:0-10898 GCA_964460115.1 uncultured Myxococcales bacterium | reverse complement strand
CCGCCTCAAACGTCGCGCTCGGCGCCCGCTTGAGCATCGCCCCGAACATCTTGTTTTGGACGGGGCGGTGAAAATGACAATGATTTCGCGAGGTTTTCCGACGGGGCGCTTTTGCTCAAAGGGGATGTGAGCCGCGCTCGTCGCGTACCTACATCGCACAGGTGGATGACATTTGGATGAAAAAAATGCTAAGATAGCGTCGGGAGACGCTGCTTTTGGGCGACATTGTACGAGTGGTGCGGCGCGGAAAATTCATCGGTTGGTATGTGCGTTATAAGGACGTGGACGGACGTCGAAAGATGCGGGCCAGCCATCAGCCCAGCCGCGAACTGGCGCGCCGCTATCTGCTGGAAGTGGAGGGCCGGGTCGCCCGCGGCACGATTGGAATTCCCGAGCCGGCGGCGCCGGTGCCGACCGTGGCCGTGCTGCTGGAGGGGTTTTTGACCGCGTATCACCGCCCCCGCATCAAGGACATGGACAAGTATCGGGCGACGGCGCGCCGCCTTTATAAGCACATTTTGCCGCACATCGGCAATCGACCGGCGGATGCCGTGAGCAGCGCCGAGGTCGCAAAGCTTAGCGCGCTCCTATTGCGCGATATCGCTCCAAGGACGGTCGGGGTCACTTTGGCGCATCTAAGCGTGGCCTATACCTGGGCCGTGCGGACCGGGCTTTTGCCGTCGAATCCAGTGCGCGGCGTAGAACGGCCCCGCGTCGAGGATTTGGTCGAATATTTGACCATGGAGGAAGTGCGAGCCGTGCTTTCGCTTTCCGCGCAGCGGGCCGAAGCCAACCTCGAGGCCGGCCTTTTGCACGTGGCGCTTTTTTTGGCGCTGCACACCGGTTTGCGCAAGGGCGAATTGCTGGGACTGCGCTGGCAAGATGTCGATGTGCGATCGATGCGGCTGACCGTCGCCAAAAGCTACGCTGGAACTCCCAAAGGCGGTCGAGTCCGTCACCTTCGGTTGCCTGCTGTTGCGGCCCCGGTGCTAAGCGCATGGTATCGGCGCTGCCCCAAAACGGCGCCGGGGCTTATCTGCCCGCTAAGCGGCAGCGGCAGTGCAAAAGCCGGCCGGCCGCACATGGGCCGCGCCAACGACATGCTCGGGTTGCCGGAACTTCTGCAAAGCGCCGGCGTACGCAGCTTTGCGCGTCCCTGGCACGCATTGCGGCATACTTTTGCTTCGCATTTTGTGATGAGCGGCGGAAATATCCTGAGCTTGCAGAAGATCCTGGGCCATTCCGATATCAAAATGACTCTTGTTTACGCGCACTTGGCACCGAACTTTCTGGAAGAGGAAATGAACCGAGTAAAATATTGAGGCGCTAGCCCGGCAGACGCGTCGCTGCGCATGGCTATTTTGGGCTCGATTGCATCGATTCAACATGCTGACTTGTGGAGAGTGCTGATGAAGAACCTGCTGCTTTTGCTCATCCTGGTTGGTGGCGTGGCTTATGCCGGCTATTACATTGCGCCGCAGCGCATGCCTTTGTTTTTGCACCCGGAAGGCCGCGCCTGTCAGCGGATGGAATCGCTGTGTGGCAAAAATGCGCCGCAAGAATGCACCCAGTCTTTTCAAGAGCTGCGCGAAGCCGGCGGCGCCGAGTCGATTCGCAAGCCTATTGCTTGTGTGATGGATGCGCAAAGCTGTGGCGAGGCTGTCGGCTGCATGGCTGCCGGGACCGTGAACGCGGCGGTCAACTTCGGCGAGCAACTCTTAAAAGGCATCGGCAAGGGCATGGGCAAATAAGCCACCGCTTTATCCTTCACTGCGTCTGAAATTTGTCGTTGTTCGATTCGCCTGGTTCCGGCCTGGCGGGTTCGATAGCATCGATGAATGCTCAAGATTCATAAAAAGAGCACGCTGGTGCAGTTCTACCGGAGAACGTGGGTGCTACTGTTTGGCTGGATTTTGGCCACATCGGCCCCGCCGACCGCCTTCGCCAAGCCGGCGCCGAGCAAAGGCCATGGCAAGCCGCCCGCAAATCAGCCGCCGGGGGCCCAAGCGCCTGTCGATTTCGGGCAGCCGCCAAGCTGCGCGCCGGGCGAACTGACCGTACGGCTTTCTGAAACCGAGTCCGATATCAAATGCGACGAAGGCTGGACAAACTGCACCGGGGCGCTAAATCTGGTCGCGCGCAACTGCACGGCGGAATTTCAGACCTTTGTACGCATTGCGGTGTACGAAGGCGAGCGGCGTCTGCAAGTGCTGGAATTTAGCCCGGCGGCCATCGCCTCACCCGGCGGCATATGGCGCGAGAGCATCCCCTGGAACACTCCGGGCGAGCTAAGTGCCGAAGTTTTCTACAATCCTCCGGGTCAAAACGGTTCAGAGCACGAGCACTCGGTTCGCGCGCCCATCAAAATCGGCAACAAAGCCCTGGCTGCGGCCAAAGCCGCGTGCGTGCAGTGCAGCGGCGTTTGGGGACGTTATGGAATGAATAAGGTCGAGGGCTGCAACTGCAAGACCAGCGACGCCGGCAAAACTTGCTATGACGGCGACGAATGTCAGGGTTATTGCCTGTTTCAGCGCTACGACAGCGAGGCTCACGAAGAAGGCATTTGCAGCGAAACGCAGCACCTAGTCGGCTGCTACGGCATCATTTTCAAAGGCGCCAGCAAGTTTCAGCCCTCACGGCCGCCTCCGCGGAAGCGCACTACGTGCGTTGATTGAATGGCGCAGGGGCTAAATTAGGCTACCGTTGCCTTTCGCGCGTTCTTGGGAGGCGGCCTCCCTAGACCGATCGGAAGGCAGCGAATGAGCAGGGAAACCCCTTCCTAGGGCGTTTCCATAATTCTTCGAGCTTCATCTTTGTCGCTAGAAAAAGTAAACGCCCCATAGATACGGAACTGATTCTGGCGATCGAGAATGCGCGGTTTCATGATGCGCAGCGCGCCGAGCTTGTCCGCGGAGAAGCTAAATGCTCCGATGACGCGTATCGCCTGATCGCAGGTGAAAATGCGCGCCGGCGCAAAATCGCCAAGCACGCGCAGCTTTCCGTCAGAAAAAGATTCGCCATTGATCGCGCCCAGTACCTCGGACAGTTCGCCTTCGGTCATCGGTACGGGCGCGACATTGCGCGGCGCGCGGCGGTCTTCACGCGGGTAACGGGGCCAAGGGGGTTCGCCATAACCTGGCGGCGGGGGCGGCGGTAGCTCGGGACAGGAAGGGCAGGGGGCACAGGTCGGCGCTGGCGGGCAAACCACCTGCGGACATGCCTGCGGCTCGATGGGCGGATTGGCATTGCGCACCTGACCATCAAGCTGCTGAAGCTGCGCGGCGACTTGCCCAAGGCCATCATGAAGCGCCGCCATGCTTGCCAAATGCTGTTTCTTATTGGGCAGCTTTCGCGCCGCTACATCGACTGTATTTTGCAAATTGCCAATCGTCGCTGCCAATGTCTGAAATTGTGTAAGCACGGCGTCGCGATCGACAACCACCGGGGGCCCAGCGGACGCGGAACCGGCCACAGAAAGAAACAGAACCAGCAAAAGACCCCGATACATCAGATACCTCCTGAATTCCTTTTCCCAAATCGATGATGACGCAGCCCTTCATCGTATCACACGTATCACCGCCAGGCCGACCATTGACAAGGGGCTAGTCTATAGACCAAGCGCTGCGCCGTTTCATTCATCCTTGTACGACTTGCCACCAGGGAATGGCGAAGTCGCGTGAGCTCGGACGATGCGGGTGACGCCGCCGAGCTCTATCAAACCATTTGTACGGATTTGTTCCAGTTCGCAAATGAAATCCTTTTCCCATGCTGGCTCGACATCCTCAGGCAAATCGTTCAGAAGCCTGCTGATGCCGAAGTCTTTTGCCCACTTTACAACTTCAGCGTTCTTTTCGGCCGCAAAGACCGGAATTTCCATTTCCTCGACATGATCGATGGTCAGGCCGGCGGCGCTGAAATCTTTTTCTATATCGGCAAGATGGGCATAGCGGAAGGTTCCGGGGACTTTGAAATCAATCGCTGGCACCTGGCGGTAGCGTTGCAGACAGCGCCGCGGCAGTGTGAAATAAGGAACTCGTTCGGGTTCGGCCCAAAATGCCGCCACCAAGGCTCCGCCCGGCAAAAGCGCCCGTCGCACATTTTTGAGGGCGGCTAATGGATTGGCCATATACATAAGCCCCCAGCGCGCCGTCGCCGCGTGAAAATACTCGGCCGGCAGGTCACTTTGCGACTCGGCACTTTCCGTACGCCAACTGATGTTACAAAGTCCTGCCGCTAAAGCCTTTTGGCGGGCCATTTGCAATAGCTTTTCCTCGATTTCGACCGCCAAGACCTGGCCGGTGTTGCCGACGCGCTTGGCGGCCCGCAACGCTGGTTCGCCGCGGCCGGTCGCTAGATCAAGCACGCGCATTTGCGGGCCAAGCTTGACAAGATCGAGCATACGTTCGCTCACCGGGGCCGTCAGGCGCGATTCAACCGCGTCATAAAGCTGCCAGAGTTCCTCTGCGCAAAGCAGCGGACTTTTGCGCACCTCAAATGTGGACATTTTCCATATATAGTCACATGCGCAGTTTCTTGACTCTCCAATTCCTTTGGGGCATCTTTCAGGGGTTTGATTGCCGTTTGGGGAGTAGTGCCGGTGTGCACAAGGAGGGGTCTACGATGAAGTTGGTACTTGCCGATGGCAGCAGCTTCAGCGGCCAGCCATTTGGCGCCCGGCGCAGTGTGCGCGGCGAAGTGGTCTTTCACACCGCGCTGACCGGTTATATAGAAGCGCTGACCGATCCTTCCTATCGCGGACAGATTCTGGTGCTGACCTATCCCTTGCAGGGCAACTACGGTGTACCGGCGGGCCCTTTTGAATCCGAGCGCGTACAAGTTCAGGGCCTTATCGTGGCCGACTATACCGCGCACTACAGCCATCACGCCGCGCTGCGCAGCCTTGGCGATTGGCTTTTCGATGCGAACGTTCCGGCCCTGTCCGCCGTGGACACGCGAACTGTGACCCGCAGGCTGCGAGCCGCAGGCACCCAAGCGGGCGCGATTTTGGACGATGCGAACTGTGCCGAACTCGAATGGCATAGCGCTGTCGGCATCGATATGGACAAGGTGCTGGCGCTGGTTGAGCCGCCCGCCATTGCCGTGCATTTAGCGCCAAGTCGCACGGCGGCGCGCATCTTGATGATTGATACGGGCGCAAAGGCATCTATTTTGCGGGCTTTGCAAGTGCGCGGCAGCACGGTGGTGCAGGCCCCGGCCAGCGCCCCCTGGGAGTCACTTTTAGATGAAGTGGATGGCGTAGTTTTGACCAATGGTCCGGGAGATCCGGCTGCGCTGCCGTGGCTAACCGAGCGATTGCGAGAAGTTCTGCGGCGCGATCTGCCGACCTTCGGCATTTGTTTTGGACATCAGCTACTGGCACGCTGCGGCGGTGCGGAGACCTACAAATTGCCATTTGGCCATCGCTCGCACAACCAGCCGATTCTGGATCTTTTTTCGAGCCGCGCCTATGTCACCAGCCAGAATCACGGCTATGCCGTAAATCCAAGCAGCCTGCCGGCGGATTGGGAAGCCACCTTTGTCAATTTAAACGATGGCACCAATGAGGGCATTCGCCATCGTTCGGGCCGATTTATGTCGGTGCAATTTCATCCCGAAGCCGCCGGGGGGCCAAATGATACGGCATTCCTATTTGATGAGTATATGCGCATGGTGACGGCGTTAAAAAGGACGCGGCGTGAACGACCCATTTCCTAAGCTTTTGCCGGTCCTGCCGCGCCGGGTCTTGCTGCTCGGTTCGGGCGCCCTGCAGATTGGCCAGGCGGGTGAATTTGACTACTCGGGCTCGCAAGCCTTAAAGGCGCTGCGCGAAGAAGGCATTCACACCATCGTCATCAATCCCAATATCGCGACCGTGCAAACCTCATCGGGGCTGGCCGACACGGTTTACTACCTGCCCGTGGCCCCAAGCTTTGTTGAAGAGGTCATAAAGAAGGAGAAACCGGACGCGATCCTGCTTGGTTTTGGCGGCCAGAGCGCGCTCAATTGCGGACTGGAACTGTCTGACAGCGGAGTTTTGGCGCGTTACGGAGTTCGAGTGCTCGGCTCGGCGGTAGAGACCATTCGCGCTTGTGAAGATCGTCAGATCTTCGCCGACAAGATGCGGCAAATCGATCTGCCGCTTTGTCGCGGCCGCACGATTACAAGTTTCAAGCAAGCGCAGCTTGTTGCCGATGAGCTTGGTTTTCCGCTGATGCTGCGCGCTGGTTTTTCGCTGGGCGGACGGGGATCGGCCATCGTGCATGATCACAAGGCGCTAAAAGACGCGGTGGAGCGGGCCCTGTCCGGAGTTCCTCAGGTCTTGCTGGAAGAATGTTTGTCGGGTTGGAAGGAATTTGAATATGAGCTAGTCCGCGATGAAAAGGACAACTGCCTGGCCGTCTGCAATATGGAAAACATCGATCCGATGGGAGTCCATACCGGCGAGTCCATCGTGGTGGCGCCTTCGCAAACCCTTAGCGATGCCGAGCATCAGCTTTTGCGCGACGCGGCGCTGCGCGCCATTCGCCATTTGGGAATCGTTGGCGAGTGCAATATGCAGTTTGCGCTGGATCTGCACTCGGCTTGCTACAAGGTGATCGAAATCAATCCGCGGCTTTCGCGCTCGTCGGCTTTGGCTTCCAAGGCCACCGGTTATCCGCTGGCCTACATTGCCGCCAAGCTGGCGCTAGGATATGCGCTGCCGCAATTGCGCAATTCTATTACCGGCACGACGACGGCCTGCTTCGAACCGGCGCTAGACTACATCGTCTGCAAAATTCCGCGTTGGGATGTACAAAAATTTGTCGGCGCCGATTCGCGCATCGGAACCGAAATGAAATCGGTCGGCGAGGTGATGGCCATTGGCCGCAGCTTTGCCGAAGTGCTGCAAAAAGCGCTGCGCATGCTCGAAGTCGGTGCCGATGGCTTTGATCCGGTACAGATTGGCGAGCGCGATCCGCAAAAGCTGCTGGATGAGTTGGCGATTCCTTCGGTACATCGCATCTTTCTTTTGGCCGCGGCCTTTGCCGCCGGAGTGACCGTCGAGCAAATTGCGGTGTGCACCGGCATCGATTCCTTTTTTCTGCACAAAATGGCGGCGATCATTGCCCTGCGGCAAAAGCTAAGCGCAATGGCCGGTCCCTGGTCCAGCGAGGTTTGGGCGCAAGCCAAGCGCGCAGGCTTTTCGGATGCGACGCTGGCCCGGTTGCGTCACAGTACGATGGAATGCATGCGCGCCGAGCGCTTGCAGGCGGGAATTCGACCGCGGCTGCGGCAAGTGGACACCCTGGCCGCGGAATATCCAACAGAGACGAACTACTTATACTTCACCTACGCGGCGGATTCGGACGATGTCACGCCGGCGCCGGGTCCGAAACTATTGCTGCTTGGGTCGGGGTGCTATCGCATTGGTTCAAGTGTCGAGTTTGATTGGGGCTGCGTCAGCGCGGCGCGGACGGCCCGTCAGCTTGGTTATAACGTGGTGCTTTTAAACTGCAATCCGGAAACGGTCAGCACCGATTATGATCTGTGCGCGCGCCTGATTTTTGATGAAGTCTCGCTAGAAACTGTTCGCGATGTCTGGGACTTTGAAAACGGCGCTGAAACAGGTCTATGCGGAGTCCTTTTGGCCTTGGGTGGGCAGACTCCGAACCGTTTGGCGGTGCCGCTTGAGCAGGCGGGCATTTCCATTTTGGGAACATCGGCAAAGTCTATCGATCAGGCGGAAGATCGCGCGAAATTTTCCGCGCTTTGCGATGCGCTGGAAATCGATCAGCCAAGCTGGACGGCGGCTGCGGATTTCGCGGATCTGGAAGCAGCCGTGCACAAGCTTGGCGGCTTTCCGGTTCTGGTGCGTCCCTCTTATGTATTGTCCGGAGCCGCAATGCGAGTGGCCCACAGCGCCTCCGAGCTTTTGCGCTATGTGGCCACGGCAACTCAAGTGTCGCCGCAACATCCGGTGGTGATCAGCAAATTTTTGCGGCGCGCGCGTGAGATTGAATTCGATGCCGTCGCCAGCGCCGGTCAAATTGTGCTGTGGGCGATTTGCGAACATCTAGAAGACGCCGGTGTACATTCCGGTGACGCTACGCTGGTGCTGCCGCCGCAGCGCCTAGGGGCCGACATCATTGTTCGCGTTCGACATATAGGGGCAGAGCTAGCCCGGCGGCTATGCGTCAGCGGGCCTTTTAATGTGCAGATTTTGGTACAGGGCGATGAAGTCAAAGTGATCGAGTGTAATCTGCGCGCCTCGCGCAGCTTTCCGTTTGTTTCGCAAGCCTTGGGACAGGATTTTATTCACGTGGCAACCCAGGTCATGCTGAACATTTCGCCACGAATCGCGGAACTGCGCGATCCGCTGCAGCGAAACTATGTCGCGGTCAAAGCGCCGATGTTTTCGTTTCGGCGACTTTCCGGCGCCGATCCACTTTTGGGCGTCGAGATGGCTGCCACCGGAGAAGCGGCCGGCTTTGGAACTAGCCTAGAGGAAGCGCTGGCCAAAGCGCTTTTGGCCACCGGCTTTCGCTTTCCGCGTCGCGGCGTCCTTTTATCCCTGGGTCCGGAAAGCGACAAGTCCTTATTTACCGAAGAAGCGCGGCACCTGCAGGCCCTTGGTCTACAGTTATTTGCCACGGCTGGCACCGCGGCAGTGCTGCAGTCCGAAGGAATTTGCTGTCAGGTTCTCGATATAGGCGAAGCCGGCGATGGTGGGCAAGACGCTTCGGAGTTTCTAAATCGGCTGCGTGCGGGTGACATCGATCTGGTCATCAACATTCCGCGCAGATATGACAGCCAGGGACGTCCGGACGGATACCGCATTCGCCGCGCCGCCATTGATGCAGAGATTCCGCTATTGACGGATCTGGAACTGGCGCGGGCCGTCATCCAAATGCTGCGCCGCATTGAGCGACCGCGCGAGTCTTTGGCTATCGAGCCGTGGCATTTCTATTTGGGAATTCGCGGCTGCTGCGGATTGGCCCAGTGATTTCCCCAACCTGCGTAAAGCCCAGATAGAAAATTTTCCCAATGGGTGCGGGTTCTGGACAGCGGAAAGATGCGAGCTTCCAGGGCTGTGAGCGAAGTCTCTATAACCTCAATTCGATTTCCTTTGTTAATGCGCGCCAAACGGAATTGCTTTGATAAGTGATTGCTGCCGGCATCTACGCGCAAAAGGCCGCCAGGTCCATTGATTGCCAATCCGCGCAGCGCCAGGCGCACTTTTCGCGGTTCTGCCGAGCCTGCGGCCTGCACGGCCTGGGCCCACAAATGGACTCCAGTGTACGCCGCCACCGTGCCATCAGTAACGGCACTAGGGGCGCCATGTCGGGCGCTTAGCGCCGCAGTAAAAGACTGCGCGGCAGAGCCAGGCGCACCGGGCATTGAAAAGTCGGTTCCGGCTACATAATGTCCCTGCATATCCACATCGCTAAGTTCGGCCAGCATGCTTTCGTCGAACGCCAAAGAAAGCACCGGAATCTGTTCGGCAGCGATACCGGCCACGCTAAGCGCGCGAAAAAATGCAATGCTCTCATCCCCTTGCAGGCTGCTGATGATCATCTCGGGCTTTGCCGCGCGTATCTTTTTGACGACGTTTGCAAAGTAGACGTCGCCAAGTAACACATAGCGCTCACCGACGACCTGACCTTTTTGGGCATGAATCTCATCGGTCAGAATAGCGTTTACGGCGCGCGAAAATACTCCATCGGAGCCAAGCAAAAAATAGCGGCGAACTCCCAAAATCCGCGAGCAATGCTGAAGTGCCGGAATGGCATATTGAGAAGATGTCGCACCTGTATAAAGAATGTTCTGAGAATCCTCCAATCCTTCATATTTTCCCGGATAGACAAGCAGGTGATCTTCCTTCTCGACGATGTTTTTGAGCGTTTTTCGTATATGGGAACGCCAGCTACCAAAAAGAACCGCAACCTTGACGTTGGTGAGCAAGTTTTCCGTCGCTTGATTGAGGTTGTCTGGATCGGCCGCGCTATCTACTAAATAAGGTTCCAGCCGCCGACCGAGCAAACCGCCGCGCCGATTGAGTTCATCGATGCCCAAAAGCGTCGCGTCGTATACTGGCCGTTCGACGTCGGCCATTGGTCCATTCATAGAGTGAACGATGCCAACGCGAATGGTATCATTACTGGCGCTTTGTGCCGGAGGCTTTGCCGACATATGACGGCTTAGCGCAAAGCCGACCATTCCGGCACATAATAGGAGCATCGCCGCCGCCGCCAGCAGCAGCACCAGGGTTTTATGACGCCGTTGCTGCTTGATCTCCACGCCTTCTGTAGAGCTTTGCGGAAACGGGGATATGTTGCCAGTCGGACTTAGCGTGACCGTTTCCGCGACTGTTTCGGCTACAGAGCCGGCCGGCGTTTCGAGAAACGACATGGTCGGCGATGACATAAGACCAAGGCGCTGACCGCCGTATGGACCGGTGTTCTCTTCGGCCAAAAGAAAACTGAACTGACTGGGTGGTGCCAAAGCCAGCACCTGTTCCAGCGCCGTGGCCATGTCAGCGGCGCTTTGGTAGCGTTCTGCTGGATCCTTGGCCATGGCCCGCTTGATGATTTGTACGCAGCTTTCCGAAATGCCGGGTACATACTGCCGCGGATCCGGAGTCTCTTCACTTATGTGCTGCAAGAGCAGCATGGGCAAAGTCGTGGCCCAATAAGGTGGTCTTGCCGTCAGAAGCGCGTAATATGTGGCGCCAAGCGAATACAAATCGCTGCGCCCATCGAGCGGCTTGGACAAGCACTGCTCAGGACTCATGAAAATCGGCGTACCGGCAATCAGGCCGCTAGAGGTCAGTGATGCCGCCTCAGTGGTCAGCTCTTTGACCAACCCAAAGTCCGCCACCTTGGCCCGCCCTGCAGAGGAACACATGATGTTATCAGGCT
>CAYWPR010000156.1:0-11380 GCA_964460115.1 uncultured Myxococcales bacterium | reverse complement strand
TCCGCTAGGATTCGGCAAGCTTCCCACGCATCGTTCGCGTTGATTGCTTTTACTAGCCCCTTGGTCCGTCTATTGTTTCGTGCATATTGAAGGAGATCCCCGAAACTGCTCTTGTCACTAAATTTATGATCATACGTCTCAGGGTTCATTTTCTCGCCGGCCAATTCCAAAAAGTGGAAGACTTCGGCCTTGTTGCTTTTGTTTTGTGCAAACCCTTGAATCAGATCCCATTCATTGTCATGAACGCCGATTTCTGCGGGTAATTTAGAAGGGCTCTCAGCAGTGCTTCCATGATGGGAACTATGATGAGAGGACTCTGAGCTCCCATGTCCAGAGGAGTCGGTAGACTGCCATGGATTGTGATGCTGTCTATGCTTGTGCTCGTGTGACATTTGAAGCCTCTCTCACATACCATTCTGCTTAGATTTCATTGTACCTCATAGTTTTCGACCGATCTATCTGAGAAGTTGCGTCCTAAATGACCGACGAAGATTATGGGCTGCATGGTCTAGCTCTGTGTGCCGTGTGGGGCGCTTCGCACGCCGCGGCTCATTCGAATATTTTGCCAGAGGGCGACGCTTGCAAAATGAATGCAAAGGCGCTGCCCGGCTCAGTTTATAATGATGTGATGCGAAGAGGTAGGGGATGGCTTCTTGGGCTCCTTTTATGTCTGCTCCTTTCGGGATGTCCGGGGTGCATAGATAAAAAAGAGCTTGTCATCATGGGAATGCTGAACGCTCCGCTTTCGTATTTGTGCGCAATCGCAGTACTGGCTGCGGTGCGCTACAGTTGGAGCTGGCGCGAACCCGATACGCGGCTGCGGCTAGCGGTTCTGGGCATTCCTTTTGGATTCCTTTTGGGGGTGGCACTGCAAGCGCTGAGCGCGCTGTCCGGTTCCGAAAAAATGAAAATCGATGTGCTTACAACGGCGCTGCGATTTTCGATATTCATCGTTCCGATCATTTGGGGCGCGCTGTGCGTCCCTCAGCTAATCTTCTGGCGCATATTTTTTGCTATCTCACCCAAAGGCAGCTTTGAGTGGGCCGCTATCGTTGGGACTGCCGTCTTTTTTGCGCCCGGCCTGGCTGGCCTTTTTGGACTTGTTCCGCTGAGCACAGATTTCGTGGGAACCTTGATTCTGATCTGCATTTTTTCATTCGGTGGGCTTGCTCCGCTCATTGTACTTTTGGGCCTTGAGTCTACGCTGACCAAGCGGAAGACTTCCTCAGGAAAGCTTGGCCAGCCATCGGACTAATTCTGACAATCTTTCACTTGTGCATTTGGAAGGCGAGGGCGGCAAGAACAAGGAAAAAATACGCGCTCGACAAAATTTTGTTTGCAACGCAGAGGTTCCTTGTATAGTGCCGCCTTTCCAAAAAGGAGCACCTTGATGAAAATTTTCTGTTTTATCTCGCTCGTTGGTTTGTTGGGTGGTTGTGCCGATTTTGCAAGCCTTATGCCGCGCGGCGCATACACAGATCTGGCCAAAGGAATTTGGGTGGCCAAGTCTTCGAGTTTTCTGGGAATGCGGACGGCAAGTCAGCAAATTCTATATTGCCAAGCGACGAATCCCGGCAAACCGGTTTGCGCCAAAGCTACTGGTGACGTAGACGCCGCGAAAACCGGAGGTGAGATCAAGTAAGCACCCTCGATGGGAATCTCAAGTGCGAGTTGACAAGCCCTCAGGAATATTGATCTGACGATTGGATTCTACTTATAGCTTGGGATTCCCTGTGAGGCGGTTTTTTCGGCACTTTTGCTCGGTGCTTTTGAAATGAAGCGAGCTTGGAAGTTTCTGATTGGCGTTGGAGTTCTAGCGAGCGCAATCGCAGTTCTATTTGCCTGTAGCAGTCGCCCGGCAAGACGTCCAGATGGCGGATATGGGCTGCTCTCTGTAGGTGCGCGGGCTCCCGATTTTTCAGCCATTGCGCAAAGCGGAGAATCTATCAGTCTCTCGGCCCTTCGTGGACGTCCGGTTGTGGCCTATTTTTATCCAAAAGACGGAACTCCTGGCTGCACCAAAGAAGCCTGTGCATTTCGCAACGCCTGGAAGCGCTACGAAGCCGCAAATGTGGTCATCATTGGCATCTCTGCAGACAGTGCCTCCAGTCATCGCGCATTTATGAAAGAACACGGGCTGCCATTTCCATTGGCGGCTGATGAAGATCACGCGATTGCCAAAAACTATGGCGTCAAGACTCTGTTTGGCATGGAATCGCGCATTACATTCCTCATTGACAAAGAGGGGAGAATTGCGCACGTCTTTTCCGATGTAGACCCCGGCGTTCACGCCGATGAGGTTCTGCGCATCGCCAGCACGCTTCAATAAGAATGTGCCAAGGTGTTTGCTTCTGAGATTTGTCAGACTTCGGAGGCCGTCGAAGCATGAAAGAGCGTTTTCCGACGGCAACATTCCAGTGCGCACCGTGCGCAAAAAGGGTTATCATGGTGGTTAAGTATCGACATATAGAGGCCACCTATGCACTTGAGCCGCTTGACCATCTCCGAGATGCTTGCCTTAAGCCAGCCCTACCTGGATCCCGAACATCCGGCGCACCAAGCTCTGGCACAGATTCCCGATGTGGCCCGCTTGCTACCGCGGCTGCGTGATGCGCACCAGGTGCTTAAGGCCAGCCAGTCGGCCGATGATCTGCGTGCGAGCAGCTTGCAAAAAGAGGTTTTTGCGCTAGAGGCCGAGCACGATGATTTGGCGCAAGGCATTCACTACACATGCCAAGGCATAGCGCTGCTTGCCGAGCAGGATGAGCTACGAACGCGCTGGGAGCGCTTGTACGAAGTTCTTTTGCCGGGAAATCGAAAGTTTGCCAGTTCCTCTCATAAGACTGAAGCCGGAAACGCCGCCCTGCTGCAGCAAATTCTGGAAGGTCTACCGGCCCAAGACAAAGGACTTTTAAAGGCACAGTACATCGGCAAGCGTTCGCTTTTTGAGATCATCGAACGCTGGATCGCAGTCGGTCAGGAGCTTGGGCAAAAGGAACTTGAACGGCAATCAGTTCCCGTGACGCCCACGGGCGATTCCGTGCAGGAGTCGCGCAATCAGTGGACGCGAACGGTGGGGGCGATTGCCACGATGCTGCAAATGGCAGAACTGCTTGGCGAATTGTCCGCCGGGGTCAAAGAGCATGTTCTGATTCCGCTACGGGCCGCCACCGATCGTCGAAGTCCGCGCCGTTCCCAATTGATTCTAGAGCCTATTTCTATTCCCACGGCGGCTCCTGCGAAGGACCCCACCGACCCCGCCTGATCAGATTTTTATTTTCGCGCCGCGCTGGCTACTCACTTTTCTTTCAGGCGCCTCGTGGTGTATAAGCACCAACCATGAAAACACAAAATTCCAGTACCCTTCCAATGTTTGCAAACCTTGCCATAAGTGGTCTTTTTGTCGGCTGGACGGCGCTTGTTACAGGCGGCTGTGGTGCAGCCCCAGAGACATTTAGCCGGGCGGAAATTGCCGAACAGGCGGACGCCAATCGCCTTGATGTGAAAGCGTCGCCTATCGGGAAAAAGACGGATGGCTTGGCACAAAAGTCCCTGGACCCTTACGCGGCCTCTACCACTTCAGTCTGTAACGACGAAGATGACTGCGATGGCGACCCATGTCTGCTTGGCCAATGTGTACAAATCGATGATGAAGAGCTTCCGACCACTCCGCCGCTTGGATATTATATTCAAGGATTGCTTGCCGGAGTCGATTCTGACGGGCTTCTGCGGGTTTTTGGACAGAACGATCGGACCGGCTTTCGGCTGACTCGAAGCGACTCGGGGTGGAATACATTTACCTACGACTGGGATCTGTATCCTTATGAGGCGCAGCTTCACCTTTTGCGCAATCCGAGCGGGCAAACCCTCCTGTCCTTTTATTCCGGTGAGTCTGTAGTCGTCGACAATCTTTCCACGGTGAGCAAAGGCCAAGTATACAGCCACGATGCCGCGTACTCGCCCAAAGGCGAACTTTACATCTTAACTCTCGGCAATGAATCTTCGTCGCGCACTCCTCGGCCGCTGCGGCTGTGGAAAAAGGTGGGCGCGACTTGGCAAAACGAGCTTGTTCTGAATTATGCGCCCACTGATGCAAGGGCCAAGCTGCGCTTTCGATCCGACGGCAAACCAGAAGTATTGCTGGCAAATTGGAATATGCTGACGCTGTATCGCAAGGGCCTTGATGTCTGGAATTCCACGCTGATCTACACCGGAGCGGGCACTTCCGGAAGCAGCTTTATGCTGCACAATCAGAATGGCGGAACTAGCCACATCCTTTTTGCAACCAAGACTTATAATCGCGATCCCAGCGTCGGCGAGCTGATACTGGACTACTTACAGATGAATTCCAGCGGCGCCGTGACCCGCATCGAGCATTCTCCTATCGGCGGCTTTGGCCATAGTCTTTACGACTCTAAGCTCGACTACTCCGGCAACCTCTGGGCACTGGTCAATGGCCCCGTTGGCAGCGGTGCTCGCTATTCGAGCTACGCGATCAAGATCACAAAGACCAGCGTCCTGTCGTCGGTCATTGCCAACTACGAGTCATCTTTGAACGCCAACAGTTTGGCCATTGGTCCCGATGGACGATACTATCTTGCTGTCAAAGCCACTGGTCATCGGCCTGGGCAGCTACGGACCTACACTCCTAGATAGTTCGTATCCATAAACCTACTGCGGGCCCCGCTCAGCGCGTCGTCCGTCCTCACAGCCCGTAGGCTGCTCCGGGCGGGCGCCACGCTGCTCGGGGCTCCTCGCTACGGTTTATGGATGCGAACTAGATAGTTCTGCGCGTTTTTTACCAGCATCTGTCTAGTTTTTGACACGCGAACATCGGCCGGAGCCGATGTAGAACTCATCTCTGCCAAAAAACCACTCCACGGCCACGGAATTAGCAATCTGTGCTTTGCTGGCTGCGGGGGCACGGGCAAGTGCCCCCTTTATTAGAAGCGACCGGCGATGGCGATTCCGGAAGAAGTGGCACTTGTGTGAGGAAGGATGCTGAGGTTCGCGATTCCGGTTTTCTTGCTGAGCGTATGGTTGCTGTGGGCGGCGATGATCATCATGGCCAGCCCACCAAGCTGGGCCGCGCCATCGACAAAAATCCAGGGAATCGACCAATACACAGAAGGGGTGACAAGGCCGCTGATGATCGGCCCAATTCCCGGAACCAGCAAAAATCCAGTGGCTATCTTGCAGTTGTTATTGTCCGTGTAATAGCCAGATTGACCAGAATAAGTATAAGTAGAGCAGTGGTAATTATCGCCAAACAACAGCGTTCCGCTGAGAAACGCCGCCAGGTAGCTGACTCCGAACATCACTGAGCCGCCAACCATAAGTCCGGTGTTGCGCCGCTTGATGCGCGCCCGCTCGCTATGTTCTGAGGCCACCGACAGGTACGTCGCAAATTGCTCGGGCGTAAACGGCGGCGTAGACATCGCTGTGATCGGCGCTGCCGGCGACGGCAACTGCATGCTCGGCGGCGGTGGCGGTTCCAATAGAGCTCGCAAACGCGCAATCTGCTGCTCAGCCTCTTGTCGCAGTGCCGAATCAGCATCGGGTACGGCCACAAGAAAGCGGCGGTATGTATCTAGCGCCTCGCGGCCCTCTCCAAGCTGCATGTGCAGCCGAGCCATCTGTATCAATAGCGAAGAATCCTGCTGAATTGCATAGGCCGCCTGATAGGCTTTAAGCGCTTCGCGATAATCATGCTGAGCCGTCAGGTGTTTGCCTTTGGCCATTTGCTCCTGATATTCACTGGCGTGCGCCGCCGGCCCAGCCAGCGAAATGCTCAGGATGAAAAAGAGCTTCCATGGAACTTTTCGAATCCTATTTGTAGACATGCGGCTCCTTTCGGGATTTGCCATTCTCCCGTCGCATTGTGCTTTCAAAACTGTACCGAGAAATCTTTTCTAGGTGCAAAGCAATTTCGGTGCCAAGCCAGTGTCAAAAGCTCCGAGTTCCGTTCTTAACGCGCAGTGCTGCGTGTAGCTCCGAAGTATGAAAGAGCTCAGATCGATATATGGGCTAGTGCGTTCGCAGTAGCATGAAGATTACAACCCGGCTTTTGACCCCGATCATTTTGTCCTCTTCGATCACTTTGCTTGGCGCTGCGGTCTTATTCAAGGCACGCTCTCATGCGCAAGCTCCGATCGCAGAGCAAGCACAAAAGAAGCCTGCCGCGTTTGCTCACCTCGATCTGGTTTTAGCGCTGGACACTTCAAGCAGCATGAATGGACTGATTGATGGCGCGCGCCAGCAGTTGTGGGATACTGTCGCGCAGCTTTCGCGCATGGAACCGCGGCCGACGTTGCGCGTGGGGCTTATTTCCTATGGCAATAGCGGTTACGATTCGGCCGCTGGCTGGGTGCGCATCGATAGCGATCTGACTTCCGATCTGGATGCCATCTACGCGCAACTTTTTGCGCTGCGTACAAACGGCGGCGATGAATATGTTGCACGGGCCCTACAGGTCGCCACGACGCGTTTTGCATGGTCCGGCGAGCCGGGCGCGAAAAAAATGTTCCTGATTGCCGGCAACGAAAGTGCGGATCAGGATCCACAGATTCCGCTTCAGCAAGCGCTAAAGGCCGCGCAGGCGCAAGGCATACAAGTACATTCCATTTACTGCGGAAGCGAGAGCAATCGTGAATCGGAGCTGTGGCGGGCCCTGGCGATAGAAGGGAAAGGCAAGTATGCCGCCATCGATCACAATGCCGCTGTCGGCGTGGCCACACCGGTCGATGATCAATTGGCAGCGCTGTCGGCGGCGCTTAATAACACCTATGTTGCGTACGGCCAAGCCGGAGCCCGCCGGGCCAGCAATCAGGCGGCGCAGGACAAAAATGCCTCGACGCTCGGGGCCGCGGCGGCGGCCTCGCGGGCGGTGGCCAAATCGAGTGCGCTGTACCGCAATGCAGAGTGGGATTTGGTGGATGCCGCCAAGGACGGCAAATTGGCCCGAATTGCAGAAAGCGAACTTCCCGAAGAGCTGCGCAAGATGAATTCCAGCGAACGCGCCGCGTTTCTGAACAAGAAGGCGGCAGAGCGTGATGCCCTCACTCAGCGCATCAATCAGCTATCCGCAGAGCGCATGTCCTACAAGAAGGCGGCTCGCGCCCATGCTCCTGCTAAAAAGAGCCTCGATTCCGCCATGGAAAGCTTGTTCTAAGGCTCAATGTTTTCCGCTACATAGGAGTGTGGGATTTGAAAAATGCGGACTTGCATGCAGTATTTCAACATGGCCCAAAGTGTTTCGGCTTTGCTGGAATTCGGCATGTACTTCCTTCTGCGAGTTACACACTTGGGAGTGAGCCGGGGAAGCGATTCCGTACATTACAAACCTGCGGATGCTTTTTAGCGCATGATGACATCACTTGTCACCGGGGGCGCGGGCTTTATCGGTACAAATCTCTGCGCGGCGCTCGTCGGGCGAGGCCATCGCGTCATTGCCCTGGACAACTTAAGCACTTCGGCGCAGAACCTGCCGCGGCTACAAGAGCTTGGCGTAGATCTGCGAGTCGCAGACATCGCCGACTATGCCGCGATGGAGTCGCATTTTGCGGGCGTGGACCTGGTTTTTCACTTGGCGGCCATGAATCGCGCTCAGCGCTCTATGGAGCAGCCGGTCGCAGCGCATCATACTAACGTCACCGGAACTTTGTATGTGCTTGAAGCAATGCGCAAGCATCGCGTGCCGAAGGTGGTGTTTGCTTCTTCCTCCTCTGTATATGCGGTCCGAACGGGGCCGCTGCAGGAAGAGGATCCGCTGTGTCCTCCTCATCCTTACGGTGTGGGAAAGCTTGCCGCAGAGCACTACGTCCGGCTGTATGGAGAACTCTTTGGAATTCGCTGGTGCACGCTGCGTTTGTTTTCGGTATACGGCCCAAGTCAACTTGGTGACATCGAAAAAGCTGGCACAGTCGCAAAATATATACACCTGGCGCGGCAAGGAATGCCCCTGCCGGTGTATGGATCTGGACAGCAACAGCGGAATTTTACCTACGTCGGCGATGTCGTGCGCGGCTGCCTGCTAGCTGCAGAACGGTACCAGGCCGAGGGCCACGTCATTAACATCGCGCATCCGCAGGAAGTCTCAGTGCTGGCGCTGGCAGACCTAGTTCGGCAAGCCACCGAATCCTCGATCGAAGTGGTGTATGAACCTGCGCTAAAGGGCGATCCGCTGCGCAATCCGGCGAATATAGGAAAGGCGCAGCGGCTATTGGGCTACTTGGCGCAGGTCTCGTTACGCGAAGGCCTTGCCAAGACGCTTGAGTGGTATGATGCAGCGCGGAAAAAGTGAATGCCGCCTTGTTGCGGCGGAGCCGCCTGTGTTCCCTGCGGCCAGCCCCAGCGCAGCATTGCCGGCAGTCCGATTGCCAAAGTAACGATGTATTGAATCAGGTGAGAGACGAGGGCTGCGGCCAATAGCGTATTCGGAGGCCGATGGCCGAGCTGGCCCACCCAAAGAAAGGCCGCTTCATAGGTACCAAGACCACCGGGGGGCCCCGGGATTACCAGTGCGGCATTGATTCCTACAAGAAGCGCCAGCGCCAGCTTTCGATCGGGAACAACCAGATAAAACATCAGGTAGTTTGCCAGCCACATCAAAACGGACAAAAGCAGCGCCAGGGGAAGCGTCGCGCGGCGAATGCCGCCGCGTTTGCGCTGCAGGCTTTTGCGCAGTTGTAGCAGGCAGAGCACAGCGCCTCCTAAAAGGCCGGCAATGAGCGTGGGCCAGGCCCAGGCTCTTAGCGGGCCGAGACGAGAATCGGCAAAGTAGATCCAAGCGGTCAGCGCAATCAGCGGCAGAAACGTTAGAATTTCAATGAACTTGTCGGCCACCGACCAAGCGAAAAGCGCGCCGAGCGATGTCTGCGGACTGAATCGCTTTAGATAAAAGGGACGGACGACTTCGCCGCTGCGCAGGGGCAAAAGGATGTTGGCCGCATGCAAGGCAAAGTTCAGCCAGATGTGACGCAGCGGTCCTTGCGCCGCGGGGCAAAGCAAATAGAATCGCAGCCCCTGACATATCGTGGAAAGCGTTGCCAGAAGAAGCAGCGCGACGATCGCCGACCCGGAAATGCCTATCAGCGCGGCGCGAAATCCCGCATAGTCGATCGATACGCAGAACCAGATAAGCAGGCCAAGCCCCCCCAAATGCAGCAGGGCAGAGGGCAAGCGTCTGGTGCTTTTCTGGACCGGCGCCGCCAGCCTGGTATCTGGCCTGGCATCTGGCCTGGTATTTGTCCGGGTATCGGGCCTGGTATCGGGCTCGGCGCGATCGTGCACCTTCGGAAGCCAGCTTCGAAGTGCTGCCAAAAGCGGTGCGGCATGGGCTGGTACCTCTGGCGCGTCGCCTCGGCCGTCATGTACAAGTATCACCGGACGCCGCTTTTGACTGCGGCAGAGCGGCGTCAGCGTAGAAAGCCGTCTTAGCAATACTTCAGTCGGGGGGGCATCGGTATCCCATATTCCATAATCCCAAAAGCACAGGCGCAGGCCGGCCGCGCGCACTGCGCGCAAAAGGGACAGGGTTTTCCATCCATGACTCGGACGGTACAGAGTGATGGGAATTCCGGCGATGGCCTCTAGTTCGCGGCGGGCGCGCCCCAGTGAATCCCGTAGCTCGGTCGGCGAACGAAAAAACGGCGCGCGGTGGTCTTCCCCATGTAGCCCAAGGATGTGACCATCGGTCACGATGCGGCGGATGAGCAGCGGATGGGTGCGCGCCTTGGGCAGCAGCACAAAAAAGGAAGCGCGAAGATTCTGCTGCCTAAGCAGGTCAAGCAGGACATCGGTAACATTAGGAGTAGGGCCGTCATCGACGGTCAGGTGCACAAGCTCTTCGGGCTGCGCCGACAGCTGTGCACGATCGGCCGGCGCGATGAAAAAGCAGAGGCGCGGCCAAAAGCACCACCCGACGTAGAGCCCGAGCAGACTTAGGCCAAGTTGCGCGGCTGCGGCCCGCACCGGCCAGGCAGAAAACAGTGCCCAGGGCGAGAGCGTGAGCGCCAGCGCCGCCGCCACGATCAGGGCGATACGCAGCCGCACCACCCCGGGAATCACTGAAAGCGCCTTCAAGGGCTGGGCCTGCGCTTCACAATCGTGGAAAGAGTATGCAGCCTGGCAGCGCAGTGTACACACGGCATGGAATGTAATCCAGGTTGGTAAATCGTTGAGTTTGTAGCCAGAGCGGCCCAAATGTCAGGGAATTCGTATGCACTTAGACTTCCGGAGTCAAGAGATGTTTTGGCCGCAGGAGCGCAAGTGACGCGGCTGCGTCATCCTTTGCGTGCAAGCTGTGCAGACATAGACAAAAAAGACTCTTGTTCGGAGTCGGGATCTATGTAGGAATCGATATAATTGCTTCTAGAAAATTTGGATTGGCAGGGATGTCGGCAGTTGTCGTGGCTAGCGGAGAAAGTATGACAAGCTCTCTATTCACAATGCCAGGTGCGGTGATTCTGACAGTGGATGACACCGCGGCGAATTTGAAATTGCTGCGTGTAGTGCTTTCTGGAATTGGCGCTACGGTCATGGCTGCTCTCTCTGCAGAGGAGGCCTGGGAACAATTGGCCACCACGGTTCCTGATGTCATTCTGCTGGACATCGTGATGCCAGAGATGGATGGTTTCACGCTGTGTCAAAAGATCAAGGTGGATCCGCGTTTGGCACAAATTCCCATCATTTTTCTTAGCGGACTTAGCGACACCGCAGACAAGGTACAAGCGTTCACAGTTGGGGGCGCGGACTACATCAACAAGCCTTTTCAGCCCATCGAAGTATTGGCGCGAGTCAGTCATCACTACAAGATGATGCGAATGCAACAGGCGCTGAAAAATGAGCGTGATCTGCTGGTCAAAATGAACGAGCAGCTTCTATCGGCCCGTCGGGAAACGGTGAATGTTTTTGAAGCCATGGCCGAGCAGATGTGCGGCAAGCTTTTGGATAATAAATATCTGCTAGAAGCCAGGATCGGCTTTGGCGGATTTGCGGTGGTCTATAAGGCGCGACATTTGACCACCCAGCAAATGGTCGCGGTGAAGATTTTGCGCCCGGCTCATCCGGAACGGACAAAGGATCTTTTGCGCCGATTTCGGCAGGAATCTCTTTCGGCATCACGAATTCGCCATAGCAGCGTCACGACGGTTCTTGACACGGGAATTTCCTCGGATGGGATTTTCTATCTGGTCATGGAACTTTTGCGCGGACACCCGCTTAGCGACGAACTGCAGAGCTACCGTCCGCTGCCAGTCGAGCGCTGCCTGCAGATTCTCATTCCGGTCTGCGAAGTTTTGGTCGAAGCCCACAGCATGGGAGTCCTGCACCGAGACATTAAGCCGGCCAATACATTTCTTCATCAATCGCCCGATGGGGA
>CAYWPR010000155.1:0-11414 GCA_964460115.1 uncultured Myxococcales bacterium | reverse complement strand
GGGCGCCACCAGTGCCTGCTGTGCGACGGTGTACGGTGGGTATTAGAAAGTGCGCTGCGGATCTTCTCGGCGCTTCTGGGACGCTCATCCCACACTGTCGCTTGGCGACACCCCTTGCGAAAACGCACGTTTGTTCGTCCTACGCGTCCGCGTGGCTCGTCGAGCGGTACTCGAACTGCCTGGTAAACAACGGCAGCGGAGCCAGCATGTCCGGGACCACTGCAACCGACTCCGGAGGCGGCGGCTGCGGCGGCGTCTTCTCGACCCAGTTGCGATCCGTGACGCGCGTCTTGCCGAACACCGCGGTCGCGTACGCCTGCACCTCGCCCGCCTGCACCAGCCGCGCCGCCACGGTCGTGACCGCGCCGCCGCGCCGCAGGAGCTCCACCCGCACCTCCGCCGGCCCCGCCTGCGTCGGTCCGCAGAGCTCAGCATTCAGCGCCCGCAGCGGCCGCTGCGCGTCATCGACAAGCTCCACCATCGCCTGCGCCAGCGTGCCCACCACCATGCCGCCGAACACGCCGCGCCCCTGCCCCCAGCCGTCCGGAATGTCGGCCGCAAACTGCGTCTCCGACAACCGGCGCGAACACACGGCGCTGCTCAGATCTCCATCTTCTCGAAGCACGGACTGCGACATCGAAACGGCTCTCCTTGCGTTGAATCTCTGCGCTCAGGCCGCGGGCAGCAGGCCGTTTTCGCGGAACCACTTGAGCGCGTCCTGGATCGCGGGCTCCAGCGGCCCCGGCTCATAGCCCAGCTCGCGCTTCGCCTTCTCCGAGCTGAAGCGGAACCCCGTGGTGTAGGCGTACGCCACGCGCGTCGAGTTCAAAAGCGCGGACCGTCCCGAAAATTTTTCGTACAGGTCGCCACCCCATCCAACAAGCTGCGCGACAAAGCGCGGGATGCCGAGGCGCGGCGGCCGGGCACCTGCCACCCGCGCGATGAGCTCCATCCCTTCGCGGTACGTCATATTATGACCACCCAGGATGTAGCGCTCCCCGCGCCGCCCCTTTTGCCACGCCAGGATCATGCCGCGGCAGACATCGCGCACATCGACGAAGCTGTTGTAGCCGTACGAGTGCCCGGGCACCTTGCCCAGCACCACATCGATAATCAGCTGCCCGCTGCTCGGCTTGCTGTCGTACGGCCCCAGCATGTACGTCGGGTTCACCACCACCACATCGATGCTCGATGCAGCCGCGCGCACCAGCTCCTCCGCTTCATACTTGGTCTCGGCGTACGCATCGCGCAGGCCGATCTCGCGGTAGTTGAAGCGGTGCGTCTCATCGACATGCGCCGCAGTCTGCGTGATGCCCAGCGTCACCACCGACGAGACATACACGAGCCGCATCCCCCCCGCCAGGCGCACCGCATCGAGCACCCGCCGCGTGCCCTCCACATTCGCCTGCCGCATCGAGTCCGTGATCTCTGGCTGCGTGCTCACCTCTGCCGCGCAGTGAAACACCACATCCGCACCGCGAAATGCCCGGGTCAGCGACTCGGCGTCGCCCAGATCTGCCTCGACCCACTCGATCGGAAACGCGGCCAGGTGTCCGGTGCGGCTTGAGCGGCGGCGCGTGCAGCGCACCTTGTGCCCCTGCTCGATGAGCTGAATCGCCAGGTTGCCACCGACGAGTCCCGTGGCTCCAGTGATGACGGCTTGCATGGCCGCACTCTATCGCAAAATCGCGGCGCCCGGAACCATCCGCAGCTATTTCAGCTCCACGCGCACCACCGCCATCTCGCTGCCGAACCAGCCATTGCCGTTCGGCCGCGAATACGTCACATACAAGATCTTGCCGTCGCCCTCCGAGTAGTCGGGCTGCACCACCCCGTCGTAGGTCCAGCCGCCGTCGTCCGCCTTGTGGTTCGAGGTGAACAGCAGCTCCGCATCCGACCACGGCCCGGTCAGATTCGGCGCGGTCCGAAACACCACGTCATTGCTGACCACCGCCGAGTAGACCGCCATCCACGCCCCGACATAGCGGTTCCAGAACACGCGCAAGATCGACGCGCCATCGAACACCACCGGCCCGCGCTCAAGCGACGCGCTCCAGTCGCCCCCGTCCCAGCTTCGCCACTCGCCGCGCACCGTGGACTTGCCCAGCGGCGCCCGCGCCAGCCGACACGGGTAGTCGAGCCCCGACTTCTCGCACGCAAAGCCATAAAGGAACTCGCCATCGCTCACAATCGAGCCGGTCCACGGCGGCTCGCCCTCGCAGAACAAGGCCGAGGGGTGCTCCGGACACGCGGCCCCGGTCGGGCGCGTTGGCGTGGCCGCAAAATCGCTCCACAAGGCCAGCGACTGCCCCACCCCGTGAAAGTTGAATGCCCCCGGCTCCGCGTAAACGAGCCCGTACGAGATCACCGCCTGCCCCTGCACCGGATCGAACACTATGGCGCCGGGCCACGCCGCATAGCGCGCTCCGCAGGGCGGGGTTGCGCAGCTGTCGCCGCGGTGCGCTGCATTGAACGCCGCCTCCTCCGCGGTCGGCGGCACCAGCAGCTGCGGCGAGCCGCGCCCGTCGAGCTTCTCCGTAAGCCCGCCGATCCCATCCGCCCCGCTGAGATCCCCGGTCGCGGAATACGAGTTCGCGTGAAACGTCGACCCATCCGCATCCGCCACCGTGACCACGCTGTCGCCGAACGCCCAGACCGCCCGCCCCCACAAGAGCGAACTCCAGCCGCCGTCCATTAGTTTATGGATCTTCTCGGCGCTTCTGGGACGCTCATCCCACACTGTCGCTTGGCGACACCCCTTGCGAAAACGCACGTTTGTTCGTCCTACGCGTGTCCGCTGCCTCATATCTACTCTTCCGCGGAGCTATCAGCCTTGATGACGGCGGCCCGCCGCCTGGGACCCAAGGGTTCGCTGCGCCCTCATACGATGGCGGCGCTTATCGGGCTGCTCTATAGCTGCGGCCTCCGTGCGCAGGAAGCCCTGCGCTTGCGCGTGCACGACGTGCAGCTATCTGCAAGTCCTCCGCAGCTGCGGATTGTACGGACCAAGTTCCGCAAGTCGCGCTTGGTTCCGATGCATGCCTCGACGGCCGCAGCGCTCCTCGCATATGCGCAGCTCCGTCGGCAGTTGGGCTACGATGGCCTATGTGAATCGTTCTTTGTCTCCGAGCGTGCCGGCCCGCTCGTCTATAATTCCGTCGCAGACACCTTTCGATCGCTCACGCGGCGACTGGGCTTGCGGGGAGTTTTGGGACAGCGCGATGCCCGCTTGCACGACTTACGACATACCTTTGCCGTGACCCGCATGCTCGCCTGGTACCAGGAAGGGGCGGATGTGCAGGCGCGCCTGCCTGAGCTGTCTGTCTACCTGGGCCATGTGCATCCTCAACAGACGTACTGGTACCTGACCGCCACCCCGGCGCTCCTGCAAGCTGCCTCCACGCGTTTTGAAACCTCTACGTCCGACGGAGACCTGCCATGACCTCGCCATCCCTGGGCTCCCTTGTACAAGCCTTCTTCGTCGAGCATCTGCTCAAGCACAAGGGGGCCAGTCCCAGAACCGTTGCCGCCTATCGAGACGCCTTCCGCTTGTTGCTGCATTTTGTGCAACAGACCCAAGGCAAGCAGCCCGCAAGCCTGACACTCGCCGCCCTGGATGTCCCTACGCTGCTGGCGTTTCTTTCACACTTGGAGCAGCACCGCCAAAACTCGGCGCGCTCGCGCAATGCGCGCCTGTCGGCCCTGCATTCCTTTTTCCGCTTCGTGGCCTTGCGAGAGCCCAGCTGTTTGGATCTGGCGACGCGGGTCTTGGCCATTCCGATCAAGCGAACTACAAAGCGTCTGGTCGGGTTCCTGACGCGTCCGGAGATCGATGCATTGCTAAAGGTCTGTGACCGCTCCAGCTGGATGGGCCGACGAGATCACGCGCTCCTGCTATTCATGTACAACACCGGCGCTCGGGTCTCCGAAGTCACAGAACTCCGGCAGCACCAAGTACACCTTGGGGAGAGTGGCTCCGTCCATCTGCAAGGCAAAGGACGGAAGGAGCGAGCCATCCCGTTGTGGGCACGAACAGCTCGCATCCTGCAACAGTGGTTTGTGGAGCAAGGCCATCGTCCTGACCACCCCGTCTTTCCCAATGCGCAAGGCCGCTGTCTGACGCGGCACGGCGTCGCCTATCTGCTTCACCAGGTGGTCGCGCGAGCACAGCAAACGTGCCCCTCGCTCTGCCACAAGACCATTTCTCCGCACGTGCTCCGGCACACCACGGCCATGCATCTAATCCAGGCAGGCGTCGATTCCTCGGTGATCGCCCTGTGGCTCGGCCACGAGAGCTTGCAGACGACGCACATGTACGTCGAGGCCGAGCTGAAGATGAAGCAGCAAGCCCTCAGCCAGCTTGAGCCAGCCGGCCAAGCTGCGCGCAGCTTCAAGCCCCAAGACGCCCTGCTTCACTTCCTGGAGAGCCTCTGAATTATGGAAAGCGCCTCAACGTCTCGCCGTCGCTGAGTCCGCATCGAACCGCAGCGCTCAACATAATCCTGCGCTTACCATAACGCTGCTTATGTTGCGCGCAACATAAGCAGCGGTTTCTGACCGGCGCCGACACGCGTTCAGTAGGTATCCGCGCTGCGGAGCGCTACAGTTTTGAGAGCATCTCTTCTGCGAGCTTTTTCTTCGCCTTCTTGGCTAGCTCAGGATCGAGATGCTGCAAATACTCAACGGCACGGAAGGCATCGCCGCGCTTTCGGTTCTGACGTGGTTCTAGCCCTTCAATCAGCAGAGCCTCCATCATGATGATCACATCTTCTGATTTGATGGGGCCGAGCGGTTTTTCTGTTAGTTGTCCAGCGTCTGTGACATCGAGAACCCCGAACCAAGAGAAGCGATCCCAGCGCCCATTTAAGCGGTCCTTAGTGTGCTCACATAAGCGGACGGCAAGCCGGTTCTCGACCATGCGACCCACGTAGACTACATCTCTACCGTCGTGAAGTAAGTAGACACCCTTCTGCGTTGCGAAATCGACGGGTTTAGCCCCTTCCTGCTGTACACCCATGAGGTTGGGCTTGGTGGTCCAGTCTACCCATTCTCGCCGCCAGAACATACCGAAGGCATTGATGATGCCGCCGGTCTCAACGAACGCTTCAGCCTGTTCGATTGCCAAGGCCTCGCCTTGCTTCTTCGATGAGCTTGAAGCCTGCCGGAGCATAAATTCCCCAGCTCCGCTTTTCACGAACGCTGCGGCGTCGCCGTCCTTCTTGATCGTCTCGTATAGAACGGTATAGACGGTGTTGGCGGGCGTGGCACCGAAACTAGATCGCAGCTTACGCCGCTGAATTTCCTCGGCGATGTCTGCGTAGTGCATCGCCCGCCCCTCCGCTTCCAGTACTTCGATGATCGCTTCCTTCCAGGACTTGTTCATTTCATTATCATCCCATAGCCAGGGCTGTGCACTCTACAGCTCAGCAGCTCATACTGCGTAGTGCGGCCCGCGGAGCTAGGGCCTGAAGTGCCAAGTTGTCCGACCTGTGCCGCCTGAAGTGCGCGATGTGGCCGGGCGAACTACGGTCAGGCGCTGGAAAAGCGCTAGCGACGATCGGCTGGGATACCAGGCATGCCGGAAACATTTCCGGCGCGAAGATGCTTGCGGCGCGCTGCCTACCCCTCGCATTATGTTTAATTTCATTCAAACCGTAGTGGACATCGTTAACGAGTTGCCCAAGCCATTACAGGGCCTCCTTTGGGATGCTGCGAGAGCTACCGCACCGGCTATCTGCAAGCGCTGGCTTTGGCCGGCGCTTCGGTGCTGGTGGATTGAACGCCAGCAGATGATGATGCTGCCAGCCAAACCACCACTGTGAGAGCGGAGAAAGAGGAGCCGTCGCCGCACGCGCCGCTAGCGGCCAGCACTGGCTGGACTGCGAAGCTTCTCGGGAGCAGAACTGCCTAGACCGAGCGCTGGCTGATGCATACTGCTGCGAGAGGCTAATGTGGTTGCTCCGCTATCAGCAGCTCGGCTACCAAGCGATACCGGGCAAGGATTCTATGGAGCCAAGAAGAAGATCCGAAAGCCCGGGCATGAGCCTTTCGACGTCACAACGGACTACGGCAGCAAGCTCGGCTTCGCCGGAAAACAGACAGTCTACAGAATCGACCGAAAGGATGTGCTGCCGATGCGGGGTGCAGTAGAGACTGCGTAGCCCGATATTTAGAAGACTAGAGCTATCTGTAGGCAGGTAAGCTCAGGGTGCTGTCGATGGCAATAAAGAGCCATCTAGCGATGAGGTGCTCGTCAAGCTTATATGCTTTGGCCTTACTGCGCCCGCCCCTTGCGGGGAACTCCGGCGAGATGCTCAGGAGAATCTTTACGAGGCTGAACCGCGCGCGGCGGTCTCACGCCTGCTGCACCGCCATTCTCTGGTACCCAGCCAATGCCAGCGCGATCGAAGGCTGCCTTGATCCTGCTGAGGGTGTCTATAGTTGCATTTCCGCCATTCTCGAACCTTGTTACTGTCTGCGGCGTCGTTCCCGCCTCGTCTGCTAAATCCTTAATCGTCCAACGCAGTGCCGTGCGGGCCATCCTGACCTGGTCTCGCGTGAGCATTAGAATACCCTTGACGTGTGCTTATTAAGCAAATGGATTTGCTTGGCAAGCACACGTAACGCTTAGCTGATTGTTGTCGTTTTTGAGACTGTGCACCATTACACGACTCGTTCGTTAGATCCAAGGACAAGTGGGTGTAGTGCGCACAGAGGAGGCTTACGCTATGGCTGAAGATCTGTCCGCTCTATCGCTGCCGGCGCTCATTGAATATGGAGGACGCCTTGCGCCGGTGCGCAAACCTCTACTCTTACTTGGACTGATGTCACCCGGACGGCGCGACTTAGCATCTCAACATCTATGCGTCATTCGCTCTCGATTGATATCCCTCTACGACGTCGTTCAGCAAGCTCCAGCCGACCTAGATAGAACCGATATGAAGGGCACCGAATTTGTCGAGTCTGGCGTGCGTTCCTCAACTGATTCACCGTCGATCCGGCGTTGACATAAGGAGGCTCCATGCTGTCTACTTCCCCTCTCGCACTCTTCAACCAAATCCCAGCACACCTTCCAACCGCCCTTTTTCCTAGGAACTTCCTCCAGCCAGTCGCGCGCAGTCGCTGCTCTCGGTTCGTGAATTGGCTGCGCGCTCTGCTTCGCTGGCCTATGGTTCCTTGGCGCGGCATGGCGTCTCTCCTCGAGAGAGTTGATCATTTAGAGATGGTCATGGCTGGCCACCTCAATACACTGAACAGGCTTCAGGGCGCCCTGGATCACGATGAGCTCACGGGGGCTCACAGTCGCCTGTATTTCATGGCCGCGCTTCGTCAAGAGGTCGCCCGCTTTGTTCGTGAGAACCGCTCACCCGGCAGCGCGCAAGGGTTTGTCGGCGGTGTGCTCGACTTGGACCAGTTTAAGCAGCTCAATGATCGATACGGTCATGCTGCCGGCGATGACGCCTTAATCCAAGTTGTTGAGCACGCCCATCGCGTCCTGCGCCGCGACCTTGACGTCTTCGCACGCTATGGCGGCGACGAGTTTGTATTCTTGCTGCCTCAGACTTCCCTACAGAACGCATACTTTCTCGCGGACAAGTTGCGCGCTGGGTTAGTTGCACACAAAAACACCGATGCCTTTGTCGCTATCAGCGTGTCGATTGGCCTGGCAGCATGTCCCGCGCACGGCCAGGACGCCGAATTCCTGTTGCAAGCCGCTGACCGTGCCATGTATCGCGCCAAAAGTGTACGCAACGCCGTCTGCATTGCGGAGACCCCATGAGCACTCCGGGTTTTTCTCTTCCTGCCACGCTGAAGGATCTGGAGGCTGCTGCCCGCCGTGTCGAGGGGACCATGGTCCACCTGGCTAAGCTCCAGCAAATCCTGTCCATGATCCACCAACGGCTGGACATGCTTCCTCGCTCGATGAGCGATACAATGCACGTCCCTGACCCATCTGCCCTACAAATTCCGAAAAAGCCCAAGTTCGGCCGTGTCGTGCGTCGCATGCGCGAAGCGTTCGGATGGACGCGTGAGCACCTGGCTCGCCTCAGCGACCTGTCAACCTCGACCGTACGCAATCTTGAAACCCGTTCCGAACTGTTTCTTTCCGAGCGGGTACGACATCGTATCGTCGCGGCATTAGCAGGTCACAGTCGCATTAGACCGCGCCGCCGCAAATTCCGATCCTGAACACACTGTGATTTCTTCGGCTCGCATTCGTTGTGCATCGCGCACCGCTCGCTTCATCATGACCCAAACCCCGCTGCCAGTTTGGATTGGCAGCGGAGATTCACCAACCTGGCACCCTTGCTTTGGGTCCACAGGGTGCCTCTCGAAGGGATTCCTATGCCTAGACAAAAACTTGGTCCTCGTATCAATGGTCCATACTTCGACATGCCTACAGGAAAGTACAAGCTCCGCGTTTACACAAGCTATGCGGACAAGGGTACCGATCACTATTTTGACACGGAAAAAGCTGCGCAAAAGGCTAAGTCTAGTATGAAAAAGGAGTTATCTGCACCGCACGACCGCCACCTGAGCCATCTTCTTGTCGAATACATGGCGGAAAAAGAGCAACGCGGACAGACCAAACCGGAAAACTGCAAGCATCAACTGCGGTCTCTGCGGGCGTTCTTCAATCAATGCCTGGATGAAGCTGTGACTTGGGTCACTTCGAAGCGAGCTGCCGCCCTATACGATGCGGCGATCGCTGTACCAAAACGTAATGGGGCTGCCCGCAGTGCAGCGACCCACAGAGCCTACCTAGCGTTGGCCAAGGGCTTTTTTCGTTGGCTAGTACGCAAGGGCTACGTCAGCGTGAATCCATTTCAGGAAGTGCTCGCTGTGGGGCGGGTAAGTGTCGGCAAGAAGCAGCTTCGAATCGAAGAAGCCAGACTTTATGCGCAAACTGCGTACCGATTGTTTGATGAGAAAAAGGATATGCTGGCGCTGGCCAGCGTCGTTCCTTTATACCTTGGCCTACGTGCCAGCGAGGTCTTGCGACGCAAAGTGCGAGATGTGGATGCAGGAGGCGCGCTGCTGTGGATCGACAGCGGCAAGACCAAGCACGCGCGACGTCACCTCAAAGTCGAAGCAAAAGAACTTCAGGATCGATTGGTCAGTCTGACCATCGGTCGTCATCCTGAAGATCCGCTATTTGGCTATGGCGCCACGGGGAAGCCGCGGCGCTACACAGCACTATGGGTGGCGACCCAGCGCATTTGCAAAGCGGCGGGTGTTCCGCTTGTAGGCCCGCACAGCTTCCGCGGCTTGTGGGCGACCCTTAGCGTGGAGTCTGGAGCCGCCTCAAGCGCCGTAGCTACCGCCCTTGGACATGGCTCCTTTGCCATGACCGCACGCCACTACGCGCAGCCTGAAGCCATCTCGAATGCCCGTAGCGCCCGCGTGGTAGACATATTACGGATGGAGGGGACTTCAGAATTAGGAGGACAACTTAGCCCCGAACAGATCATCGAGTGGTTACCTCCCGCGACCCTGGCCAAGCTGGCGGAGCTCCTGTATAGAACAGTCCCCGTCGCCAGTCAAAAAGATTCCAGCGCTATCTAATTGTAGGGAATTATCGCATGGGAATCCGTGAGGAAATCGTGAAACGCCATTTCCAAATGCTCGTTTTCAGACGGGAAATGCTTAGGGTTATATTCAACCGCATGACATCCCGTCTGAGGCTGAGCAAGCTTGAAAGCGTGAGATTTTCGAAAATCTCCGACGAACCGTTTTCCTCACGGTTTCCTTGCCCGTCGGGTTCGTTAAAACCTAGTTGGATGGGGACGAGCCCGCGCTTCTCGGCTACGTTTCTCTCTCTCGAAACCCTCGATACCGATCAGTATACACCGCAGCGCATACCAACGCGGTCTACCGGGTGCGATTAGCGCGGGTAGCATTCCGTCTGGTCAGTCAGTTCTAAGCAGGCTGTGAAATCGAAAGCCGACGCAACAAGAGAAGGGAGTGTACAGGGGTATTAGGAGCCGGGCCGAATGGAATTTCTTGCAGCAATTCCCAGCCTAGGTGCCTTAGCATGTCGGCCAGTCGCTGCGGGTCATAGCGCTTGAACCGGAATATCGAGAATCGCTTCTCGCGTCCACCTTTGAGCTTTACCGTCGCGACCGTGTCAATGGTGTACGCTCCCGGCACGACGTTGCTGTGTATATCGAGCACCGGTTCCAGCTCTACATCGAGCACGTCTGCCACGTACCGCCGCAGGGGTCCGCCAAGCCACTGCTTGTGGCCGGGTTGGAATTTATTGATCAGGAGCTTGTCTTTGCGCCGGATTTCGTCAGGTTGCTCCGGCGATCCGGATGCTAGTTGCACATCCAGTAGCAATAGATCGTCGGGGGCAAAGCCAATCAGCGTGTGCTGGAAGAACCTAACTTCATTGTCCAGATTGCCAAGCGTATTCCCAACCATACAGGCAATACGTCGGCGACGGGAACGCTCCGCACTGAAGTGAAACTGCGTGTATTGCGGCCAGTGGTGAAAGTTGCCCTGCACGGCACAGATGTACGCGCCTCGCTTGCCTAGCGCCTCGGCAGCATTTTGATAGGCGCTGCTCAGTAGCGGCTGGCTGATGTCGATTAGGAATAACCGACTGTCTGGCGCGGTTCCGTAGCGGTGTTCGTAGTGCCCCATAAGATGCTGCAGCAGTCGAACCTCTTGCTTGCCATCGCCGGAACCGAAGGCAATGACGTCGAGTCCGGCTTTCCCGGTAGACTCCAGAATCTTGCGCGCCATCGGCTCAAGCGGCATGTTTTCGCGAAATGTCGTGGCGTATGCGGACTGGTTGGATAGCTCAAACCAGTTCATGGCGCTTTGATGATCTAAATAGCTGTAGGTCTGCTCGATACTGCCGCCGCGGCTGTGATTCAGAAGCTCGAAGAGCTCTGTAAACATCCTTAGTGGATCATACCCGGGGGCAATCCAGCAGTTGGGCAAGGAATCCGGAATTGCCGCGTCAGCCCGCCGCCAAGGGACCTGCTCGCTGGTTAATCCAAGTTCTTGAACAGCCAACAATCGCACCACCGTGGCATGGGTCGGAACGTTGGCCGCTGCCACGACGTTGTAAATCTTTTGATCCGCCAAGCCGGCCCGCTCGGCTAGTTTACTGTACGAAAGCTCTGCCGCGCGTCGTGCCTTTTCCACCATCTGACCAAAGGCTTGTGCGCAATCGGGATCAATCGCCCAGTCCCGTGTGGCATCCGGAACCTTAGCCGGGGATGGCTCGGCTGGGAATGTTTTATGAATGTAGTGAAGTGCAGCTTGAATGGCCTGCATGTGTTCTTTGCTGGCAACTTGTATGTCGAGATCTGCTTCGGCGGCCAGATTCTGTAAGCCCTGAAGTGCGCCTGTGTAGCTTCAGGCGAACTTGGACTTTAAGAACGGCCTGAGAATAGAAGCCG
>CAYWPR010000154.1:0-11453 GCA_964460115.1 uncultured Myxococcales bacterium | reverse complement strand
GTGAGCAGCCAGGCGGAACCATTATCGTCGCTTTGCGCCAGGATGTTCTCGGGCTTAACATCGCGGTGCACGACGCCCTGCCCATGGGCATAGGAAAGCGCGGTCGCGATGTCGGCTAGTACTTGCGCGATCTGCCTCATTGTAAAGCGCCGTCCCCCAGCGATCGCGCGCCGCAGTGAGCCGCCCTTGGCATGCGCAAAGACCAGCACCCACAGACGTTGCCGCTCATCGAAACCGACATCCAGGCAGGCAACGATGTGATCGTTGCGTAGACGCATCGCCAGACGCATCTCGCTTGACCACAGCGGAAATCCGTCTTCCTCCCCATCGAAGAACTTGAGCACCACATCCTGACCGGACCGCATATCGACGGCATGAAACACGCTACCGGCCGCCCCCGCGCCGATCCGCTTGCCGAGCTTGTAACGGCCAAGCGCCAGGTCCTCCGCAGCCACATCGAACGATTCCTTTTTATCAGTTGCCAAGCTCATCGACGATGTCAAGGTGCGCCACCTTTTTGGCCACCAGCGCCTCGATTCGCGGCTGTAGCTCCGTCCCGGCCAGGATGAAGGTCGTTCCCGCCTTGCTGCCAAGCCGCGCGTCACCGGTTTGCGTACACGTCAAGGAGTCCCCTGCGAAGTGGCTGACAAAGCCTTCGATGACGCCGCAAAACATATCATCGGCGACATGTCCTTTGGGGCCGATGTCTTGCATCGGGCTATCCGTCAGCTTGACGGGCAAAAAACCGTGCTTGCCGTAGGCCCAGCCGATGGCGATGTCGCCTAGTCCACTGCCGCGCCACAGATCCTGTACCAGCACATCGAACTCGCCCATGGTGCAGTCGCGCAGGTTGCGGTGAAGGTAGCGGCCAAGCTCGGACTCGTAGCGCATCGCCAGGCGGGCGCCGAAGCGGAAGCCGCAGCGCCGCAAGATGAGGATAGTGGCCGGGCCCGCTTCGTGTTCGCAGGCGAGTACGAAGCCGCGCAAGAAGTCCTCGCTAATTCCCACAAGGCGCGTTCCACCGCGACTGCGCAGTACGCCCGCCTTAAGATCGCAACGCAAAAACGTCGGGCTCGAAAAGTAGTTGAGCGGTAAAAGGGGGTCCATTTTCTAAGTCGTCTCCTTCCCAGCTGCGGTGACCTCGCGGCCGGACAGCACCACCGTGCACTGCACCAAAAAGGGTTGTAGCAGCTTGGCCGCTGTCGGAGACAGCTCCTTGCTCGCCGTCAGCGACAGTGTCTTGTAGGTATCCTCGATGAACTGGGGGGCGAATCCCACGCCCTTGAGGATCGTTGCCATCCAGGTAAGCAGGCTGTCGCTCAAGAACTGCGGATCGTTGCGCAGCATGGCCTGCGTGGCGTAGCGCAGAACCATGGTCTCGTCGCGAATGCAGGTCTGCATAACATTTTTGTATTTCTTTTCGAGATCCGGATAGGCGAAAAGGATCTCTTTGACCGTGTGCTCGACGATCGCGCTCTCCTTACTGCCGATCTCGATCATTGCAGAAAGGCGGGCGTCCAGGCCCTGCGCAAATTCGCGCAGCTGGTCTTGCTCGGAAGCGCTGAGATAGCGCCCCTCGGCGTTGTTGAGCATGTCCATAAGCTGTCGATTCATCGTCTTGTCTCCATTAGCCCCAGTTGATATTTCGAAACAGGTCGCCAAGCGGCAGGGTCCGCACGCCGCACTCCTGGCGCTCGCGGTTCAAAAGCAGCGTGGGCAAGTTCATCGCCACAAAAAAGGACTCCACCCGCAGGGTTGGCCAGCTCTCCATGACGGCGCGCGATTGGCCGTGCAGCGACAGGTGCGCAAAGTACCTGCGTACGCTTTGGGAGGTTGCAAAGTTTGTTTCCATATCACTTCCCTCACAAACGAGCGATGATCTCTGCGGCGGTCGCCCCTTCGCGGGCCCAGAATTGGGCGGCATTGATCCGCTTGCTAGATCCCAGTAGGAACTTGCAGAACTCCTCGCCCATCGAGTAGCACTGGATCTCAAGGCCAGAGAGCTCGTTGCGCGCAATCTGGCCGAACACGGCGGCGAACATCCCGGCGTAATAGTGACAGACGACCTTGCCGATATTGCCGATGCTCTTGGCCACCGCGGAGTCATAAAGATCGATGAAGATCAGACCCTCCTTGAGCTGCGAAAAATCGTAGGACCAGGCCCCCCATCCCGATGCCTGGAGCGGCCACCACCAGGTTTCGAGCACCATTTGCGAGTGCGCCTCGGTGATGGAGCGTCCGAACTCCTCCTGAAAGCGTTTCTCAAAACCATTGATGTCCGCTTTTCCCCACTCATAGCCGCAGCGGTACATGATTTCAGACGCCGCGTCGCCGACCTCGCCCTCTAGCGCCAACTGATAGCTGACGATGAAATCTTCCGGCACCAGCATGACGCGCTGCTTATATTTGTTCAAAATCCGCCCCGCCCCTTCGCGCAGCCAGAACTTGTCCGGAGCGTAATGGTTATGTTGCGGGTGGCTGGACTGTCCTATTTTGGCAACGGGAAGCTGCATAGGCACGACTTACCTCTCTTTTTTGGAGTTGCGATCGATAGTCAGCGAGCGCGTTCGCATCTCCGCAACATCGACATCTACGAATGAAAGCTCGCGCATTCGCGAGCGCGTGATAATCTTGCCGGCCTCGACGAGCACGCCCCCGGTCACTGGGTGTAAGATGCGCGCTTCAGCGCGGCGACCGACCAAAGTCTCAAGAGCGCTGGTGGCTTCGAGGTATTGCCCTTTGGGAAGCGCTATTTTGACGCCTTCGCGCAAGACCTTGGCCTGGCATGCCAGCCGCGAGTTCGGAGCCCGTCCGGAGAGCATGCTCAAAGACGTGCGCTCGCGCGGTGTCAGCGGTGACAAGTTGTCCATTCCTTCCACCACATACACGTGGCAGGTTGCGCACAGCCCCTTCCCTCCGCAGGCCATAAGGAGCTTCTCACGCAGACCCAACGCCGCATCGCTTAGGCGCGACGCGGTCTTGATGAGCACCGGATCCTCCTGGGCTTCAAACCGTACATTCTTCATTTGCGGCGGCGTCCCTTCTTGAAGTAGGATGCCGATCGACTGCTTTTTGCTTCAGGCCGAATCAAAAGTGCTTTCCGATCGCAAGCTTGCGGCCTGCGATTGGGGTGGCGAGATCCCGCTCAAACTTTTTGAGCATGTCCGTAACCATAGGCGTCGCGATCGTTCCCGGACAGATGGCGTTATGCCGATTTCTCGAGGCGCATATTCCAGCGCAGCACTTCTCGTAAGCCGCGGACCCCGTGCTTCGACGCGTGATACGCGGCAGACCCCGCGAAGGCTGATCGCGTTGACTCTGTCGAACAGGTTCGCAGGCTCGTTCGCCGCCGCTGTGGATGGTGCCTGAATGCCGGCGTTGTTGAACGCAAATCCAACCGGCCCTAGGAATGAACCGACCGCCGGACCAGAGCGGCGACCTGATCTGCTTGCCCTTGGGGAAGCTGCTTGGCGGGCGCTTTCTGGCCTTGCTTGCATTCTGCAATCGAAGACGCGGCATCGCCAATTCCTAGCTTGGTCGCCAGGAGATGAATCACACTCTGGTAGGTATCTGGCCTAAGTCGTCCGAACATCCCGGCCACGATCAAAAGGATTCCTTCCCTGGGAAGGAACCGCAGTAATGCAAACCCGAGACATATCCTCGCCAACTCTCAAACTGTTCACACTGTAACCACAGATTCACAGGCCCGCGGCGCCCGCAACGAGCTTCCTGCGACGGAAAGCATGATAAAAGTGGCCTGGCACGAGCGCTGCAACATGGACTTGTCAGAACTCAACCAGGCCGGAAGGAGGCTCCCCATGTTGACCAAGAAACTGCTCGCTGTCGTCGGACTTGCTGGCGCTCTGCTACTCGGAGTGACTGCCGATGCATCCGCCAACCCGTGGCGCGGCCCGCACTTCCGGCCGGTTCCGGTGTACCGTCCGGTCTTTCGCGCGCCGGTCTATGCTCCGGTCTACCGGGCTCCTGTAGTGTACGGCCCGTCCTATGAAATTCTTGCGCCAGTGCCAAACGGTAAAGTCGCAGAACTTCCTGGCTTGGAGAATGGGATAGGGAAATAGGCAGCGCGCCCGTCTCTGAATTTCCAGCCGGCGTAAAATCACCCGTCGGGCCTTGTGTCATCGTCGAGCCGAGCGGCAGCGGATGCACTTCTACGCGCTTTAAAGCCACGAACTCTTTGGTCAGCCGATCGCGGACTTTATAGACCGAGCCCATGGCGCCGCGCCCGAGCGGACCAATCAGCACATACCGATGGCCGATTTCGGCCGAGATGCCAAATTCATCTTGCATCGGACGGGCCCATAGACAAGTCCTCCTAGGAGGACAAGCTTTCTAGTTAATTATGACGAGGTTTGGGGCGATTTGTAAATGCAGTTGCGAACTCTCAGCATGAATCAGCGAGTTCGCAACTGGCAGGAAGAGTTCACAGAAGTTATGAAAACGGTACTAACTATGTCTTCTAGGACTCGCTGCGCGGGGCCCGCAGTAGGTCTTGGATGGAACTAAACTAGGAAGTGCTTGAAGCAGCGGTTGATGGTAAATGAGTTGGCGCGGTTGCGCTCAAAAGCCAGAACCGTTGCGCCAAGAGCATGCCGTGCTTCGATGCCGGGGCCGCTGGCGAATGCGGCATCTCCTTTGGACAGCGGATCGACCAAGGAATCGACTTTCTCTTGATCCTCTTCCGTGAATGTCGCGACTTGGCTATAGGATTTATCGCCCAGCACTTTGAGAGGATGCATCAGCAGCACTTCCGCTGCAATTTGCGCCGACTTCACAAGCTCGGCCACCTCGACGCGAGCAAACTCGACACGGCTACGCCCCAATCTAAAGACTACTTCCTTGTCGGAGGGACGTAGTGCCGTAAACCGTTCTTCGATCTCAGCAGAAATCTCTTTGTGGCCCTGACCAAGGAGCCGCAGTCCGGCGAGGTTTAAGGCATTGCGCACATAGGAAACCGGATGCGGCTCCGGTTCATCGCAAACTTCACCGTTAGCACCGGGCTCGATCATCCAGGTACCACCGGCGCCAAAGCCGATGATTTGCTGCAGACCTACTATGGTCGCGCCGCCGCAGCTAATCAGTCCCATCATATCGCCTTGTGCTTCGTTGGCCCACCCCTTCCACAGCGCCGCCAAAAAGTCTTCCGGCGAATAGTTGATAGTATGGCTGTAGCCATACGGCGACAGATCAAACTTGACCGCGGGAACATGGACCTCACCGGATGACACAGCCTTGCGCATGCGCTCGGCCAAGGCCGTCTCCAATTCCGTATCTAGTCCTTTGATGGTCGCATACAGATCGTGTCCGATTTCATGCGGCAGGGCCAACCATTGCCAGACGTTGCCAAACGCGGAATGGGGCAAGTTGATAATGGCAAAGGGCCGATCGAGTTCCGGAGGGTGGGTGAAATAGGCACTAAGCCCACCCTCACCACCGTAAACTAGCGGGATCGCATCGGCCGAGTATGCGACATTTTGATTAGGAACTTGGGCCAAAAAGCGACCAAAGATGTTACTTACGATGTGATCCGCTGCGCGCAATTCCACCGACATAACGCCGGTATAGCGCTGCAGGACCGCGGCGCTATAGCGTTCCCAAAGTGCGACAAGCTCAGACAATTCATCGGGCGCGGTTTTTTTATAGAGCGCAAAGGCTTTGTCGAAGAAAACCGAAAGCTGATGCAGAGCTTTTTCATACTTCGCCAGGCCAGGGGTCTGACGGGCCAGACGAAGGACTTGCTCGATCTCAATCAAGCTGACATGAACCATGCGCTGATTGTCAACGAGCATCTCCTTCCAGGTATCCGGCTTCAGCAACAAGGAATTCAGGTATTTCATCGGGACTCCTTTGGCGATTTGTCCTGCGGGGTTTATGTACGGTTCAAAATGACTTCGCGCAGCGCCGTAGCAGGGAGCATTCTATAGGCAGGTACCCCATGCATGCAGCAACCTTAGCATCTCTTAAAATGCTCGGCCAGGCGGCGCGGCAGAGCAATCGCTGCCTGGCGCCGAAGAACCTGTGCAGAACCGTGAAGGTGGTGCTACGCAAAACCTTCGAGCGTAGCGACCGCGATGCGCGCTTCAATAACGCTGGAGTTGGCCTTTATCCCTGTCTTTTACGAACTAGAGGCGAACGACGCTGCGCCGCGCCGGCCGAGAATTGGCACGAACACCGCCGACGCCAAGGTGCGTCGATGCGGGCGCGTGCCAAGGGACGTCAAACGGTGTAGACTGCCGGTTTCACACAACCCTTTTTACGGCGGAGATTTCCATGACCCTGGCCCTTATTACCGGAGCAAGCCGAGGACTCGGCAAAAGTATGGCGCTGCATCTGGCCAAGCGCGGCCACGATGTGATCCTGACCTATCACAGCAAGCAAGCCGAGGCCGAGGCGGTCACCAGCGCCATCAGCGCCATGGGCCGCAAAGCCGCGGTGCTGCAACTAGATGTCGGCGATACAAAATCCTTTGCCGCTTTCGCTGCGACGCTGAAGCTGGTGCTGAGCAAAACTTTCGAGCGTAGCGACTTCGATGCGCTCGTCAATAACGCTGGCGTTGGCCTTTATCGCCCCTTCACCGAGACCAGTGAAGAGGAATTCGACCAGATGGTGGCGATTCATTTAAAGGCGCCGTTCTTTCTGACCCAGCAGCTATTGCCGCTTATCAAAGACGGCGGGCGCATCGTCAATATCTCGTCCGGATTGGCGCGTATCGTGCGCTCGGGCAACTCGGCGTACGGAACGATGAAGGCGGGACTCGATCACTTGACGCGCTATATGGCGCAGGAGCTCGGGGCGCGACAGATTACTGTCATCGCGCTGGCCCCCGGCGCGACCGCGACCGATTTTGGCGGCGGGATGGTTCGCGACAATTCGGCGCTAAATAGCTCTCTTGCGGCCACAGTGGCGCTTGGCCGCGTCGGCCAGCCGGACGATATCGGCGGCGCTCTGGCAGTCCTGCTCGAGCAGGATGCCCGCTGGATTAACGGCATGCGCATCGAAGCCTCGGGCGGACAAAGTCTATAGGCGCCGTGTTTGGCGCCAAACCATGCTCTGAAGCTCTGTTCTCGATTGGGCCAAGCTCGCGATGGGCATACCCTTGTACTGAATCGAAAATCGTGCCGAGTTCGTCAGGCCCACCTCATTCGGATATCTATAGGGATTTATCCGACACGAATGCGTGAGGAATCCGTGAAATGCGATAAATACGCACCCATTTTCAGACGGGAAATTCTGTAAGAAATATCTAGCCGAGCAATGTGCTGGTTCACCAAGGTGAAGTGAAATTGCTCGATTTCGGAATCGCTGTAGAGACACGCGTCGAGGCCGGCTTGGCGGGAACGGTTGAGTATATGGCTCCTGAGCTGTTTCTTGGACGGCCGCCGAGCCAAGTCACCGACCTTTATTCCGTGGGGGTACTGGCCTATCAAATGCTTACCGGCGTCTTTCCTTACAGCCGGGATAGCATGACCGAGATGCTGCAGGGAATTCTGGGAACTCGCTCCGACATGACGATTCCCCCGAATGCGATGAGATTACTTGGGCACTTTCAGAGTCGTCCGCGCCTGCTATCAGCTGATTTTGAGGAAATTGAACTTGGCTCTGCATTGCCGGATAATATTGAACAACCGGTTGACAGGTGGCGTTCAGAGGTCAAGGGGCCGCTTGGCGAAATCGTCCGGAAATTGGTAACCAAGAGTTCTGCTGAGCGCTATGGCAATGCCCAAGCAGTTCTGCGGGATTTGGTTCAAGTTGTGGGCGGCGAAATTTCAATCGAAACAGCGGCAACCCGTGAAAGCTTCTTGCAAGCGACGGCGTTTGCCGGGCGTCGGGATGAGATTGATTCTCTGACTGTCGTGCTGGCGAAAGCCGCAGGCCGGCAAGGAAACGGAGTCCTTGTAGGGGGCGAGAGCGGGGTCGGAAAGTCACGTCTGGTCAGCGAGCTAAGAACCTATGCGCTCATCCATGGATTCTGGGTGATCGAAGGGCAGAGCACAACTGAGGCCGGCGCCTATTATCAGGAATGGATTCCGCTTCTACGGGGACTCGGGTTCCGCTCCGAGCTTTCGGATGTGCAGACAGGCGTGTTCTCGCAAGTTGTGGATAATCTAGCCGGTCTGCTTGGACGGCAACTTCCCCCTTTGCCAGTCGTCCCACCGGAGGTATTTAAAGAACGCCTGGCTCAGGCCTTGATCGATACGTTACGGGGTCTGTCCAAGCCGGTCTTGATCGTCTTAGAAGATCTGCAATGGGCACGTAGCGAGAGCTTGGATCTTCTCAACCGAATGTTGAATGCTATCGGCGATCTGCCTGTTTTGCTCGTAGGGACGTATCGAACGGAAGAGGCACCAACGCTTCCGGCACAATTGGATAGCATGCAGAGCATCCGCCTTGAACGCCTGCGCAGAGAAGGAATCGAACAATTAAGCGAATCAATTCTGGGGGAAATCGGCAAGCAGGAATCGCTGGTCGCTTACCTGGCGCAGCAGACCGAAGGGAATATTTTTTTCCTGATTGAGGTCATACGAGCGCTGGCCGAAGATGCCGGTGAGCTGCAACGCATCGGCCAGGGAGAACTACCCGAAACCGTATTTACCCTAGGCATCGAACGAATTGTAGAGCGACGCATCGAACATATCGATTCGGCTTTTCGGAACGTATTGGCGTTCGCTGCCACGATGGGAAGGCAGCTAGATCTGGCAGTTCTGGAACATGCGTTTCCAGAGGTGCCGCTGCGTTTGGTGCTTCTGCAATGCGCCAATGCCGCTGTGTTAGAAAGCCAGGGCAGCGACTGGCGGTTTGCACATGACAAACTGCGCGAAGCCTTCCTGCGCAGACAAAGTGCAGCGGCGGGCCAAAAGTTACACTTGCAGGTGGCAGAGGCCCTGGAAGTGACCTACGCGCTGGCCGATAGAGATCGCATTAGCGCCCAGCTGGCGCTCCATTTTCACCGCGCTGAGCAGCTCGCACGGGCCATTCCCTATGATGTACAAGCTGGCGACCGTTCGGCTCGCTTGGGACTGCTCGCAGAAGCGCGAGCACACTACCGCGACGCCTTAGATGCACTGGGTCAACTACCCGATACGTTGGACCATCGCCGGCAACGTATCGAGTTGCTGATTCGGCTTATTCAAAATACGCTGACAGCGGATGCCCTGGATGTGCAACTACAGCGGGTTGGGGAAGCGCAAACCCACATCGATCTTTTGAGCATGGAGCAAGGGCGTAACCGCGAAGTGCGTCTGTGCCAGGCGCGACTCGATTACTTCACCGGACGCATCTATTACTATGCCGGCAAATCTGTAGATGCCATTCGTCTTTACAGGCAGGTGCTTCCGGATGCGCGCGAACTTGGAGATCCAGAGCTCATCGCCATGCCATCGGCAGTCATAGGACAGGCATTGGCCCTCCAGGGAAATATGAAGAACGCCTTCGACCTGCTAAGCAGTGCCAGAGGTCTGCTCGCTCAGCTCGGGAATGAGTTTGAGCTCCTCCGATGTCAGAGTTTCATCGGGTACTGTCTGGCCGGCATGGGACATTATGTGCAAGGCTTGCTGGAGCTGAAGGAGTGCTTACGAGTTGCCACGAAGCAAAATCATAAATTCGTAGAGTTTCTGTCGAGATTACTGATGGCGATGTCGCATGCCTTTGCGATGGACTGGCCTGCGATGCTGGCAATACTTTCAGGTTTAGATGCCATGCTTTTGCGCAGTGGTGAAAAAATCTATGCCATGATTGTATGGATTCAGGAAAGTCTGGCGCACGCACATCTTGGAAATTGGGAGCTTTCGCATCAGCTTACGGAGCGAATTCGCATCACCAAAAACGAGCTTGGTGGGAAAGTTATCGCCGTCGATCTTTTTGAAGCCTGGCATAGCGATACGCTGCTCCTTGCAGCACGCTATGAAGATGCGCTGGGCACCGCAAGGTCGATTCTCGAAAGATTTGGAAACACGGCCCACTGCCACTCGGTCGGCATTGCCGAACGCGTCATTGCGGCCTCGCTCAGCCATTTGGGCGGTGCTCCCGCTGAGGTCGATGCGTACTTTCGCAGATCTATTGACTCCTTTGCGAAGGGTCAGAATCAGCTTTACATCAGCCAGGCCGAGCTCTCCTGGGGAAACTGCTGTGCTCGCCGGCGCGATCGTCCGGCCGCATTGGAACACTTTGGCTTGGCGCAAACTATCTTTCGGGATGCTAGCTGCCAGCATGCGCTTGCATCTGTAGAACGCCAGATTGCCGAGCAATCATAAGGTGAACAAGGTATTCTAAGATAAGATGGCATCATGTGAATACCCCCCTTTCAAGGTGAGACGTTGACTGGCATCCTAGCTTCGCAAGAGTGTGTTCCTAGGTCAAGGCAACCTACTTTTGGCCCTCGATGTGCGCCTTCGCACTGCGGTGCAACGCCCTTTTCGTCGAGACCAAGCCGCTTGTTCTCCCACCTCAAGCGGCTTTTCGCGCAGCGCAAGCGAGTTTTCTGCCACGCAAGGCAACAGCGGGCGCAGATAATCGGCAAGCGTCCGTCGCATCGAATTACTCAAACACGAGATTTCATTCCTGAGTCGCAGCGCGGGAAGCTATTTAGCGGTGCGCGTTGCTTTTGCGCTGCGTAGTCTCTAAAATAAATACCTAGTTTTTTAGCTCTTTTTCGACGGTGGAAACATCTATGAACCCTATCATCGATCGTACTTATCGCCTTCACGCAAAGCTTGGCCAGGGCGGAATGGGTACGGTATTTAGCGCGACAGAGATTGTCTCTGGCAAGTGGGTTGCCTTAAAGCTGGTGTCGGCTCCGGCAGCTCCTCCGGCTGCCTCTTTGCATCAGGATGTAAGCTACAAACTGGCGCTGACTCGAGAATTTCAGACGCTGGCTTCTCTTCACCACCCACATCTAATTCGCGTCCTTAGTTATGGGTTTGATGAGCAACATGGCTCTTACTACACAATGGAGCTTCTCGAGCAGGCGCAGACGATTATTGAAGCTGCTCGCGAGCAAAGCGAGTTGCGCATTGCCGAACTTTTGGCGCAACTTCTACGCGCCCTCGCCTACATCCATCAGCGCGGTATCCTACATCGAGATATTAAACCCTCCAATGTTCTAGTCTGCCAAGACGAGGTCAAACTGCTCGATTTTGGCATCGCCGTCCATGCCAGAGAAAATGCAGCGTTAGCGGGTACGGTCGAATATCTGGCGCCGGAACTACTGCTAGGTCAAACGCCTTCGACTGCTTCAGATCTGTATTCTGTAGGTGTTCTGGCCTATCAGATGTTAACCGGGCGCTTTCCCTATGGGCGCGACAGTATGACCAGAATCCTTCAAGGAATTCTCGGCACGCATTCGGAATTCACACTGCCAAAAAGCGTCCTGCATGTATTGGCATGTCGCCGCCGGTCTCAAACCGCTGCGGGGCGCCGCAAATGGAAGGGGCTGGCAT
>CAYWPR010000153.1:0-11506 GCA_964460115.1 uncultured Myxococcales bacterium | reverse complement strand
TCCACCGCGATAAAAATCCCTGTAAAATATCTTCAGCTATACACAAGTCCAGAAAGTGCCGCAGATTTATTTCGAAAAGGAGTATGAAGATGAAACTTGTACGTTGCCGCGATCATGGTTTTGATTGTGAATTTGAAGCCCACGGACATTCTGAAGATGATGTCCTTTCGCAGGCGGCAAATCATGCCACCAGTGTGCACGGGCTGCAGGTCACGCCGGAAGTCGTCCAGCAAGTACGGAATAGCATTCGCGAGGAGCCCGCGCTTCCAGCATAAGCTTTTGCCTTTTCCGGACTTACACGGCGATTGGAGAGCTCGCATTGATCGGTAATCCATCCGTAAAAGAGTACTGCGCGGAAAAGGATCGGCTGGGCCGGCAGCGTTTTCTGGCGGTCTACTCAGTGCCCGTGCTGCTGGCCGCGCCGCCCGAACTGCCCGGCGAAGGCAACTACTTTACTCGGCCCAAAACCGGAGTCATGCCGTCCGCGCCCTCTTATGCGCAAAATTTGGGATTTGTGGTCGATGAAGGCTATGTGGTGATCCCGATCAAAAAAGCCGAAGGCCGGCCATTTCCCGAACGCATTGGCATAGGCCGAACGCGCGGTACCGATATCCTTTTACAATCCAACGACATCTCCAAATACCACGCTTACTTTACGACTGAAGGGGGAGACTGGTTTCTATTCGATGCCAACTCCAGCAACGGTACTTTCGTCAATGGCGAGCGTTTGCCGGCGATGTCAAAGACCGCCATTCAGGATGGTTTTCTGCTGTCCTTCGGATCGCGCTTATGTATGTTCCGTAGCGCCATGGGTTTTCTAGATCTCGTCGAGTCTATCGCGTTCCCCTAATTCATTTTCCTAAGCTTTTGCTGTTGGAAACTGCGTAGCGCGATCCACGCGGCAATTCTTAAGATGCCGCAGCCACGATGCGGTTCGCGGAAAATACTCAATCCAAGGCTTGGCCAATACCGGTTCACGTCCGTAACAAAGCGGAACGATGGCGGCTTCATCCACGATTAGGATTTTGTCGGCGGCGCGATAAAAATTCATGCGGCCGGACTGATCGCGACGGCCAGCGGCGCTATCCACCAGCAAATCAAATTCACGGTTTTGCCAGCGCGGCTCATTCAGTCCGGTGCTGCTGTGAAAGACCGTGCGCAGAAAATTATCGGGATCAAAGAAGTCGGCGGTCCATGTGGTAATCAGGATATCGGGCATTCCGGCAGCAATTTGCTGCTCATATTCGCGCCAGCGCAAAACCTTTGGCGTCAATTCGATTCCCAGATTGCAGCGCCAGCTTTCGCGCAGCACATTCAGAATCGCCGGATCGGCAACACCGTGGGTATGCAGCCATTTAACGCCTTGAAAAGCTTGCGGACTTTGACCACTTTGGGCCAATTGCGAACGCGCCTCTTCCGGAACATAGCCAAGCACAAGCTGCGGCGAGTGTCCGGGAACGCCCGGCGGCACAAATCCACCTGTGGCAGGCTGCGCTCCGATTTTCTGCGCAGCTTCGGCCAAACGCTGCCGGTTAATGGCATGAGCAAAGGCGCGGCGCACATTCACATCGCAAAACGGCGGCCGATCAGTGCGAAATACTAGATAACTCGTACTTTGTACCGGAACCGAGATAAGCTCGTCCCCATGCTCTTCTCGCAGCGCGGCGACAAGCTGCGCATCGGCGGATACCATGTCCAAAAGATCCACCTGACCGTCTTTGTAAGCTTTTAACGCATCGCGGTAGTCATGAAAGATTTTGCAGCGCAAAGTTCGAACATTTCCAGAGGACCACACTGAATCGAAAACATTGTGCTCAAGCTTCAGCTCTAGTCCGGGCACCCAACTGACCACTTTAAATGCGCCGTTTGTGACGATTTTTTCCGAAGTGGCCCAAGCTTTGCCCTGTGCTTCGACGAGCCAGGAAGGCAGCGGCGCAGCAATGGGATGCGCCAAAAGCTGCAATAGATACCCGACGGGCGCCGCCAGGCGTACCTCGAGTTCATAAAGACCTTTGGCAACCACGCCGACGTCTTTGACCAAGGCGCGGCCGTGTCTGTAAGCCTGCGCATTCTCTAGGACATCCAGCATGGCCGCCGCTGGCGCGCCAAGTTCCGGACTTAGATTGCGCTTCCAAGCATACTCAAAATGCTTTGCGCAAAGCGGCGTTCCATCGCTGAAACGGGCATCCTGCCGCAGAAAAAAAGTATAAAGCTTGCCATCGCTGCTGATTTGCCAGCGCATGGCAATGGCGGGCAGGACGTTGGCTTCTTCATCTACCTCTACAAGTCCGCTAAAAAGCTGACGCTGCACAAACGCCGAGTCCGTATCATAGGTGCGACCGGGGTCTAGACTTAGCGGCTCACCAGTCGCCACCGCAAGCTCGGCCATGCGCTTTTGGCGCGTAAAATTCGAACCAAGCGCATCCCAGTGCTGAAAGGCTTCCTCATAAATGCTGCGCGCTTTTTCAGGCTGAAAAGCCGCCATATACACAAGCCCGAGCTTCATCAAAGTCCTGGTCGTCAGCTCACCATCCGACATGCCTTTTAGCGTCGCGATGGCGCGGCGGTAGAAGCGTTCTGCGGCATCATGGGCGTACAGGCTGCGCGCATCATCACCCGCGGATAGGGCATAGGGCAGCGCCGCAGCCTCATTGCCAGCGGCATAGTAGTGTTCGGCAATGTCGGCCGCAAGTCGCGCCGGATGATCTTCGGGCAGCGCGGCCAGGGTCTTTCCGATCTGAAAATGCAAATGCGCGCGGGTTTGCGCAGACATTTGAAAATAGGTCGCTTCGCGTATCTTGCTGTGTCCAAATTCCAGCCGCTGCGCAGCCTTGGCGCTAAGTACATGACGGCGGCGCAGTTCATCGAGCGCGGCGAAAAATACCGCATCGCTCATCGCTGCGGCGAGCGCCAAGACTTCGAAATTCGGCTCGGTGCCAAGCACCGCGCCAAGCTCGGCAAGCCGCTTGGCTTCAGGAGACAAATCCGCCAAGCGATGGACGATCAAATCCTGAACGGTGGCCGGAAGTGCCAAGCGGGCATAATCGATTTCCTTTTCTGCTCCGCCACGCGTATGCCAAATTCCCTCAGGATCGCGCCAGATCAGCGACTTTGCCACGGCTTCCATCAAGTATTCCGTAAGAAATAACGGATTCCCTTCAGAGTGCGAAAACAAGCTTTCGACGACTTCACTAGCGATGCGCGGCAAAGCCAGCATGTCGGAAATCAGCGTTCCCACGGCCTCTGCACTGAGGCGTCCTAAGCGGATGGCCAAGGTGTCTTTTTGCGCAGCCAGCTCCGCCACGGCCGGGCTTGGCTCGCCGCTGCGATAGGTCGCGACGATGATACCGCCAATCGGCGCCGCCGCTTTCTGCGCCAGCATGTATTTTAGAAAACCCAGAGACAATTCATCGATCCATTGAATGTCATCCAGAATGATGACGCTTGGTCGAGTTTGTCCCAGAGCCTGCAAGACGCCGAGCAGATCTTGAAAAAGCAATTGCTGCGCGGCTTCCGGCAATAGCTCGGGCAGCGGTTCCGCATCTTCTAAAAACCACTGAAATTCCGGTTCATAACGACTTAGGATGGCGGCGCGCCGGCCGAGTAGGCGCTGACGCTCTTTTTGAGGTTTTTCGCGGCAAATATCGGCGATGGTTTGCAAAATTCCGGCAAAGCCGGAAAAAAGTCCGCCCTGCGGCCGGCATTCTCCCAAGTACACTTCTGCGTGTTTGACTTCATTTGGCGCCAAGCGGGCGAATTCAGCGACTAGGCGCGTTTTTCCGATGCCGCTTTCCCCCTCTAGCAGCACAAGCTGCGTTTGCGTCTTTTGCGCACTTTTAAAAGCCTGCAAAAGACTGCCTAGCTCTTGGGCACGGCCCGCGATACGCGGCCTATAGACATAAGTTCGCGCTTCGGGATATGTGCCACCATCCCAACCGCTGGCGCCAAGCTCCTTTAGGGCCTGATCCACATCTTGCGCATAGCCAAGCCGCGCCCGCGGATCCTTTTCCAGCATCTTTAGGATCAGGTCATTCAGCGCCAAGGGAATGCCGCTTATCAATCGCATCGGCGGAATCGGTTTGATATTCAGATGGCCAAAAATCGTCTCGGCCACCGAGGTTCCGAAAAAAGGCGGGCGGCCGATCAGAAGCTGATACAGAATGCAGCCTAGCGCGTAAATATCGGTGCGTGCATCGACGAGTCCGCCGCGAATTTGCTCGGGCGCCATATAAAATGCGGTTCCCGCTCCGAGCATTTCTTGAAAAAGCCCGTCTCGGCCGAGCGAGCTTCGAACCACCGTGGCCAGACCGAAATCCAGAATCACCGGCATTCCGGAGCGCCTGATCAGCAGATTTTCCGGTTTCAGATCCAGGTGTACAAGGCCCTCTCCGTGTATGTACGAAAGCGGAATGCAAATGCGCCGAATCACCGTCAAAAGCGTAGCCAAATCGTCGCTGCGAAGTGTCGAAATTGTCGCCGTGGGCGGACCATTTGGGGGCGCATTTGCAGCGCGCGGCGGCAGCGCAAGTCCCGAAATCACTCCGGTCACATCCGATTCCGCCGGATTGCCGGACGGCATGGTCCCGGCGGAATGGGCGGTCATGGACGAATCGGACAGCGCGACAGATTCGGCAATGCGCGGCGCGGTATGGCTGTGGCAGTACTCAAGCAGCGTCTGTGCTTCCACAAATTCCATCGCGTACCAAGGCATTCCGTCGTCCACCCCTTCGGCCAGCATTGTCACCACACCGGGATGGCGAATGCGTAGCAGCGCATGCACTTCGCGACGGATGCTTTGAATCAGTTGCTTGTCGGCAACTCGAACTTGTTTGACCGCGGCCGGCATTTGCCGCTGGCGATCAAAGGCGCGATGGATGACTCCCATCCCGCCCTTCCGAAGTTCGCCGAGAAGTTCAAAACGCTCTCGCATCATTTCCTCGGCGGACCGGTCTGGCCAATGTCGAGCAGCGCCGAAAAAAAGGCGCAAAGCAGGTCCTTTTTGGCATCGTAGCTGTACGCTTTTTGCCGAAAGCTCGTCAGGGTCTACTTTGAATCTTAGCGCAGCTTTGGCGGTAGTGGTAAGTTTGCTGCGTGAACCGTTATCGCTGTAGCAAGTCCGGCTATATTTACGATCCGCAACGCGGCGACCCGAGCGGTGGCATCACCCCGGGAACGCCGTTTTTGCAAGTGCCGGAAAGCTGGCGCTGTCCCCGCTGCGGGGCCAACAAAAACGCCTTTGCGGCATTGCCGGCAGAAGTTTCCGCCGCCAGCGCAGAACCCGCCACCGCCAATGCAGAAGCCGCCGCAGAAAGTGCGCCCAAGCCCTCCGCGCCAGCCCATGCCTGGACGGTCGGCTCTTTGAAAAAAATCTAGGCCCCTGCGTCAGTGATTTCTTGGAGAATCCGCACGAGAAACATCGGCTGTCGAAGGTGGGCAGCAAGCTCGGAAAGCACCGCGCGCCGCCTAGGGATGTAAAGCTCGCTGAGCTTTGCCAAGCAAGGGGGCACGGGAACGTGCAGTTCAGAACGCTTGGTCAAGAAGGTCGCGGACCTTTTTGACCAGGTGAACCGAGCGAAAGAGCGGGCCCCGGATGCCGGTCACCGTGACGGTGCGCAGCGCCAAGCTACGCCTTCGGGGCCCAGCCGCAGCGCGAAGCCGCCGCGATTCTTAATCGGCCCGTGGTGCATCTAGCGCCTGCAGGAAACGGCGCATCGCGGCTTTGACCTGGGCCTGGATCGCAGAAGGAACCTCCTCGGTGCCAATGCGCTGACAAGCGGACAACGAGCGCTTGAGCGCATTGCAGGCTGCCCCACAGGACGGGCAGTTGAGGATATGCTTCTCCATGGCTGCGCAGTCATCGCTGCTGAGCTCATCTTCGAGCTTCCGCGACCAGGCCGAGATGATGTCCGGGCAGGCGGGCCCCGGCCGCGGCGACTCGGCTTCGAGGATGGGCTGTAGTGCCTCGCGCAGTGCCTGTCGGGCTCGGTGAAGGCGGCTCTTTAATGCGTCGATGGAAACACCGAGCGCCTCGGCTGCTTCGTTGGCAGAAAGACCCTCCACGTCGCGCAGGAGCAGCACTTCGCGATAGGTTTCCGAGATCCGATCAAGCGCTGCGGTCAGCGCCGCGGTGAGTTCGTTCTGGCTGGTGTACTCCTCCGGACTGGGGCGAGCAGAGGGCAGATGAGGCGCGTCCTCGATGTTCTGGGCGGGACGATTCTTCAGGCCGCGGCGCCGCCGCGCGCAAGCGCTGCGCGTCAGGGCGAAGATCCAGCTCGACAAAGAGGCACGACCGGCGAATTCACTAAGATGGCTGGCGACAGAAAGCAGCGTGTCCTGCAGCGTGTCCTCGGCATCTGCGGCGTTTCGGCACATGCGCAGGCTGAAGCGATAGATCGCGGGCGCGTGCTGCGCCAAAAGCTCCTCAAGCGCAGCACGGTCACCCTGACGGGCGCGGTCAAGTAGGGAATCCGGCACGCGGCGAGTTTATTCGAAAGCGAATCTGGACGCGAATCTCCCTTTGCGCAAGCGAGCTCTAACTTTTGACCCAGCGCCGGGCGTACATGCCAGCCACCATAGCGACGACAAAGACCATCGGCAGGAAGCCTCGGGTCAGGCTGACAAGGCCCGGCCCTGGACAGTAGCCGCCAAGCCCCCAGCCGATACCGAAGAGCGCGGCGCCGAGGATCAAGCGGCGGTCGATGTCGCGGCGGGAGGGCACGTGGAACTTGTGCTCGAACAGGGGCGCAGTCCGCCTCAAGATGACTCGAGACAGTACGCCATAGACAAAAAGCGCGCCGCCCAGCACGAGCGCGAGGCTTGGATCCCAGTCGCCCGTGAAATCAAGAAAGCCAATGACTTTGCCGGGCTGTGTCATGCCGCCGAGCACCAGGCCAACGGCGAACATCGCACCCGCGACAAGTGCCGACAGCGCCCGCTTCATAACGCACCTCCTAGCACGTGTTGCCCGATGAACACCGTGATGGCACCCGATGCGATGAAGGTCGCGGTTGCGACCAGCGAGCGCGGCGACAGGCGGCTCACGCCGCAAACACCGTGGCCGCTTGTGCAGCCGTTACCCAGGAGAGCCCCGTACCCGACCAGGAATCCGGCGAGTGCGACGGCGAAGATGGAGCGCGTGGGCTCGGCGACGAATGCCTCGGGCCGGAGCCGGACGGCCGCGGCGCCGGTGCTCAGCAGACCAAGTAGGAACGTCAGCCGCCACAGCGTGTCACCAGCGGCCGGGTTCAGCACGCCAACGAGGATGCCGCTGATGCCGGCCACGCGTCCGTTGAATAAGAGGAGGATCGACGCGCTCAAACCAATGAGCACGCCGCCAAGGAGAGAGGAAATAGGAGTGAAGTGTTCCATGTCACAGACTCCGTTTGTTGCAAGCTAGAAGAGCTGCTTGCACACTAAGAAGATCGCCATGGCAAGCACGAACCAGCCGAACCCCTTGCGCAGCGCCTGCTGCGACACGCGCCCCGCGAGCTGACCGCCGATGAGGATGCCCAGGATGGCCGCGCCGACGATGAGCCCGGCCAGGCGCAGATCGACGGCGACGTGGCCAAGATAACCGATAAAACCCGCCAGCGACTGCATCGCGATAACCAAGAGGGACGTCCCAACCGCAATCGCCATCGGCAGGCCGCCGAGCAGCGCCAGCGCCGGGACCACGAGGAAGCCGCCGCCGGCCCCGACAAGCCCGGTGGCCGCGCCGACCCCAGCGCCCTGCAGCAGCACACCCATGATCGGCAGCGCAACGATGGGCGGCGCGGGCTCTGCTTGACGCCTCCGGTCCCGTAGCATGGTAACCCCTGTGGCAACCATCATGGCCGCGAAGGCAAGCAGCAGCAGGCGGGCTGGCAGGAAATGTGCCATGCGTCCACCCGCGTAAGATCCAGCCATCCCGGCCACGCCAAAAAGCAGGCCTAGGCGCATCTTTACCCTGCCGGCCCGCGCGTGCGGGATCACGCCCACCATGCTGGCCACACCGACGACGAGCAGCGACGTTGCGATGGCGCTCTTGGGTTCGATGCCGAGCACGTAGACGAGAATCGGTACGGTCAGCATCGAGCCGCCGCCGCCGAGGAGTCCCAGCGACAGGCCGATGAGCACGGACAGCGCGACGGCCAAGTACAGCATAGTTATGCCTCCTTCGCAGGCCTGCCGTCATCTGCCGTGGGCCGGAATAGATTGATCGGAATGGACAGGTAGCGTCGTCCATTGTCATGCGGTCGCGGCAAACGCCCCGCGTTCACGTTCACCTGCACGCTCGGAAACAAAAGTTTCGGCGCCGCCAGCGTCGCGTCGCGCTGCCTGCGGAAGCGGACGAAGGACTCCTCGGTCGTCGACTGCCGCAACTGAACGTTCTCCTCTTTCGAGAGGCCGATGGTCGTCTCAAAGCGCATCGCGCGACCGCCCGGCTGATAGTCGTGGCCGACAAAAACCCGCGTCGCGTCAGGCAGGGCGTACAAGCGCGCATGCACCGAGCGGTACAGGTCGCTGGCGCTGCCGCGCGGAAAGTCGCAGCGGCCGACGCCGTAGTCCTCGGTGAACAGGGCATCGCCAGTGAAGACCGCGTCCGCGATGTGATAGCTCACGCAGGCCGGCGTATGGCCCGGTGTGGCGAGAACCGCGATAGAGAGACTGCCTGCACGAAAGACCTCGCCGTCTTTGAGCAAGTCATCGAACTGGCTGCCATCGGTAGGAAAGTCCTGCGGCAGATCAAACAAGGCTTTAAACGTGTTCTGTACCTCGGTGATGCGTGCGCCGATGGCTACCTGGGCGCCGAAGCGACTGCGCAAGAACTGAGAACTCGACAGATGATCCGCGTGGGCGTGGGTCTCGAGCACGTAGTGTAGCCTGAGTCTCTCGGATTCGATGAACTGCGCCAGCTTCTCGACGGAGGTGGTCGAGGTCTGAGAGCCGCCAGCGTCATAGTCGAGCACTGGATCGATAACGAGCGCGTCCCGCGTGCTTGGGTCGTAAACGAGGTAGGTCAGGGTGAACGTCTGGAGATCGAAGAACGGCTCGATAGTCATGGCCAAACCCCTTGGTACGAATTGAAAGTTTCAAAACCTGACCATAGGAGCCAGCCGGCGGCTGAAAGGGTTCGCGGCCAAATTGCTGCGTGACAAGGCTGGCGATCGGCTCTGCCGGGACAGCCGCAAAGATAAACGCACGGGCAAGCGTGACTTGCATGACTGCGTGACGACGGTCAGTTCCTCGGCCAAAAACCGAGGGCGCACAAACAGCGGCGCAGACGGTCAAAGATGTAGCCACTGGCAAGGTCCAGCTCACGACCATTGGCAATGTCTGAAACGGGAGACTAGAAGTCTAATAGGGAGGCATCTGCCCGTGCTGACTCAACCAGCAAAGCTGGCTCGGCCTCCCCACAGCCGTGCGGTGCTTTCCGAGCTTGCTGCCCGCCTTCGACAGGCGATGTTGCTCGCACGAATTCTGCAAGAATTCACGGACTCAGGGGACTAGGGGCTGTGGCTAAGTAGCAGCCAGACCACCACGCTTAAAAAAAGGCCGATGAGCAAGCCGCAAAAAAGCGCACTCAGCCGCTCGCGCGACAAAAAACTGCGCGGTCTTCCCGATATTTCATAAAACAGGCCCGATCCCACCGGCGTAGGAGACGGAATGATCGTTAGCTCTTCCGTCGAATGCTCGCTCAGCTTTGTCGCTGGAGCCGTCCGTTCCGCCGGGCCGGTCCGTTCCGCCGGGCCGGTCCGTTCCGCCGGGCCGGTCACTACTTCGGAATCATGCGGTTCCAGGTCATCAGGAGCCAGGGCCTCTAGCCGCGTTGCGCCGGCGGGCAAAAGCGCCGTCACTTCCAGCTCGGGACGGCTTTTGGCATCGCCGGATCCTGCCCCTACCGTTGGCCAGGGCATGGTGATGATCGGCTCGGAATGCTCATCGCGCGAAACGGACAAAAGCCGAGTGGCTTGCGCCGCCCAAAAGGCACTGTGCTTGTCGTGCTCGGCCACTTGTTCAGAAATCATCTCTTCTTCGGCAATCGCCGCGATAAGCGCCGTTGCGGTGCGCTCTTCCAGCATCGGCCACTCGGCCGGGTCGGGACCGCAGATTTCGCGCAGATGGGCGGCAAACTCGGCGCGATCCATCCATAACTGGTAGCGCTGCGCGATGGTCCAAAGGTCTTGTGCCAAAACATGGGCGCTGGGCGATCGAGCGGGCACTTCCAGCGCCAGGGCGCAAAGCAGTAGCGCATCGAGCTCTGCCGGCAAATCCGTACAAACCTGCGAAGGCGGCACCACCGCCGTGCCGTAAACCTCGGTCGGGCTTTGGCCAAGCTGGCCGATGTACAGCCGTCGGCCGGTAAAAACCTCATAAAGTACCGTGGCCAGCGAAAAAAGGTCCGAGCGCGCATCCAGCGTTTCGCCACGGGCTTGCTCAGGGGACATATATCCCACTTGCCCGCGGGCGTGCGGGCCGCTTTCCCAGTCGGCGTCGGCCTGCGCAATGCCGAAGTCGGTCAGTTTTACCTCGCCATCAATGGACAAAAGAATGTTCTTCGGCGAGATATCGCGATGAATAAGGCCGAGCGGCCGGCCATCGGCCAAACTCCGCTCGTGGGCGTAAGCCAGCGCCGAGCATAGCTCGCGACCTATATAAAGACCGGCGGCACTAGAAAAACGCGTGCCGCGCCGCCGCGCCCGGCGCAGCACCAGCCGCAAATCGCCGCCGCGCACATATTCCATGACCAGATACAGCACGCCATCGATTTCGGCCAGATCGAGCACTCGAACGATGGCCGGATGCTCCAAACTGGCCAAAAGTCGCGCCTCGCGCAGAAACAGCGCCGGTGCGCGCGGATTTTGATCGAGCTCGGGCCGCAGACGCTTTAGCACCACCGGCCGCGCAAAGCCGCCGCGGGCCAAGCGCCGGCCCAGATACAGCGCCGCCATGCCGCCTTGCGCAATCTCAGCGTCTAAGACATATCGCTCGGTGAAATTCGCGTCGGGGCGCTTGCCGCCTTCTGCAAAACGCGCCGCCGCGCTAGCTATTTCTGGCGCGGATTGACTTTTGCCGACAGCGGACACCCGGGCAGAGTAGTCGGGCGCGCGCCTAAACGCAATCGGTGCCTATGGGCAATGGCACCTGCACCCGCGACAAGCGGGCTCGGCTATCCGTTCGGGCCGGACAGCCGCAACGGCGGCGATGGCGACCCCGCATGTTGCGGCCAGGCCGGGTGGGCTTTGCTTACAACTCCGGCGTCGAGCGGTTTTTCATCCGCAGCCAAAGCGGCTGAAGCCGATGGCGTAGCCGGAACAGCCGGCGCCGGTATCGCTTCCACAATGGGCGGCGTCACCACGGGCGGAGTTTGTATTTCCGAAGGAACGGCCGGCGCTTTTGCTGCCGGGGGCTTTGCGCCATGTGGCACTTGCCGGTACCACAGCACTGCGGTCAAAACGGACAAGACCACCACCGCCGCAAACAGCCCCAAAAGCAACCGGCGCCAGCTTGACGATTCCGGCTTTTT
>CAYWPR010000152.1:0-11736 GCA_964460115.1 uncultured Myxococcales bacterium | reverse complement strand
TTGTCCTGCGCCGGGTTCCACGCCAGACTGCCGGCGTTTTTCAAGTCCTGTGCGGCAAATAGCCCTGCCTGCAGCCGCGCCGATACACGCAGCTTACCGTTGACGTGGGCATTGGCGCGCAGAAAGAACAAATGGGCTTCGCCAAGTCGCGAGTGGCCGTCTAGGTGTATGTCGAAAGCCAAGTGCTCGCCGACGGCCGGCGCCGAGCCGTACATCGTATAGTCACAACTAAGCAGCCGGTAGACACAATCTCCGTCGTGCAGCCAGTCGGCACCAAGCCAGCTCATCAGCACGATGTTGGCTTGACCGGCCTCCGATAGCACCCCTAGCGGCATGCGTCCGCAGTCGTCCAGATACCAGTGCGTGGCGTCTAGATAAAGCTCGCTCCAGATGCTGCCCCGCTCTAGCGACCCAGGAACTCCGTCGATGCCGGTGATGCGGTCCAAAAGCAGAATTGGCGGCTTGGCGACGCGAAGCTGGTGACGGTGGCCGTCCTGTCGCGCGAACTCCGGTCCAAAGATGTCCGAGATTCTTCCGGCGCCGTGAATTTCCAGCTCTTTGCGTCCAAGCTTTGGCCCCGGGTGCGCCGGCGCCGGGTCGGGCGCTTTGGCAACGGCGGGCTCCGGTGCGGGCTCTGGTGCTGGTGTCGGCACAAGCGCGCCCGGCGCCGCGGCGCTCGGCGTTGGATACATCATCGGCGTTGCCGCCTGACGCTGGTCCAGAAAGCGGCGATGCAGATCGAGGCTGCGGGCGATGTATTGCTTGTGCGCAAGCGCCAACTGCGTCATGAAGCTTTGCAGTTCTGCCGCCGCCGGAGGCGCGTCCGCTACCACCACGACGGGCGCAGTGACCGGGCTCGGCGCCGCCATCGCTACAGCCACACCCGACATCACCGGCGGCAAAGCTGGCGCCGGCTCCATGAGCTCTACGTCGCGATTGGCCATGTGCTTAGCTCCGCCCGCCGCCGCGTGCCTCCGGCGCCGAATCCGGGCGCAGGATGGTTTCGATTCCGCGCACTTCTACAAGAATGCGGTCGGCGAAATCCGTGATGACGACGTCACAGATGATCTTGGCTGTGTGCACACTGCGCACCCAGGCCGTGGCCTTAAGCGGACCGCCGAGTGGCCCCGGCTTGTGCACTGTCACCTCGGCGATGGCCATCGGCAGCGTGGCCCCGCCGAGCACTTGTGCTCCGCACAGGCCCGTCAACTGGTTGGCGCCATCGAGCACTGCCGGATCGACCTGCCACGCGTCCGCCGGCCAGCCGAGTTCCTCTACACCCCGAAGCGTCGCCACCGCGCCTGCTTTCGAGCAGCCCTCCACCGCACGCAACATCTGAAAGCGCGGCCCGTGAAACAGGATGTGCCCGTCATAGATCGGGCCCAAAAAAGCATCTAGCGCGGTCGGCGGCGCGGGCGCGACTGACGCCGCCTTCGCATCACCGAGCTCGGCAGTCGCGGTGTAGTGCACGACGCCCGCGGCTGACAAAAGCTCGATCGTGCAGACTGCCTTTGGCTCAAATCCGCTCGGCGCGTGCACCCGGACTTGTAGGCGCTCGCCGCGGGCGAATCGTTCAAGTCTAAGGCCGCGCCGAACTTTTAAGGCGCGCAGCACCGCCACCGCCCGGTCGGGATGCGCCGCGCGCAGGGCCCGCCAGAACCAATCGATCACCATCGCCATCGGCACCACCGGCTGGCCCGCGACTGCGTGATCCAGAAGCTGCGGGTGCGATTGCGCGTTAAGGTGTAGCTCAAGCGTTAGGCTTGCCGCGCTTTCCGCGGTCGGCAGGCTGCCAAGCAGCACCACTGCATCGGACGCCGCCGCGCTAGTTTCGCCCACGAAGGTGCGGGCGCCGTCAGCAAGTGAAATCAGCGAGATGCCGCGCTGCTCAAAGTGCCGCTCCAGCGAGCTTGTCACCATGCCGCCCCGCCACGGTCCCCAGCCAAGCGCGCGTACTACGCAGCGATTGCCGCGCCGTGCCTGCTCTGCCGCCGCGACCTGGTTTAGCACTTCGTTGGCCATCGCGTAGTCCGCCTGCCCGGCGTTGCCGGCGAACGCCACCGACGACGAAAATAAGCAGATAAAGCGCAGTGGATCAGCAGCCGTGGCGTCGAGCAGGGCGCAAAGCCCGTCAACCTTGGTACTAAAAACTCGTTCGTATTGCTCGTCGGTCTTGTCGATGACGCGTTTGTCGGCGAGCACCCCCGCGCCGTGCACGAGCGCCGTGATCGCGCCCCAGCGCGCCCGCACCTCGCTAAGCACCTGTCCAAGTGTCGTCGAATTTCGTACGTCTACGGCAAAATACTGCGCTTCGCTGCCCGCCGCTCGTAGCGCGCTTAAGGTGGCGCGAATCTCGCGGCTCGCCAAGACCGTCGCCGCGGCGCTTGTAATCTCAGCCGGCACGACGGCACGTCCCTGAGCTTGGGCCTCGGCGACAAGTGCGCGTCGGACGCTGGCCTCGTCGTCGGCTGCGCGGCAGCTTGCGGGCTCGTCGAAAAGCGGTGTACGCCCAAGAAGCGCAATGCGCGGCCGAGCCGACTCGGCCAAGGCCACAAGCGCCGCTGCGGTCACGCCGCGTGCGCCTCCGGTAGCGACGACCACCGAGTCGGCCGCCAGCGGCAGCGCCGGCTCTGCCGGCAAGGCGCTTGCCACGAGGCGCGGCACCGCGCGCCGGCCGTTTCTATCGATGCCGACGTCAAAAGCGCCGCCGCCTTGACACAGCTCGTCGGCAATTACCACTGCCAGCGCTGCCGGACTGCGGCCACCGCGCGCGCAGTCGATGGCCTTGATAGCGGCCTGCGGCCACTCGCTGCGCAGCGTACGCGCCAGCCCGGTCAGGCCGCCAAGCCATGCGCGGTCCGGCGCGCTGCCCGACAGCCCGAAGTCGCCGCCGGTGTCCTGAACGGTGACAAATAGGTGCTCGCCGGCCGCAAAGCGCGGCGCCACCGTGCGGGCCGCCTGAAACGCTTCGCGGTTTACAGCCAGTGCTGCCGAGCGCGATTCGACGGCGCGCAAGCCGCCTAGAAAGATCACCGCGTCTGCGTCAGGCGGCACTGCGCATACGACTTCCGCCGCAATACCGCGCGCTGCTAGCTCTTGCGCGAGCGCCGCAGCAACACCACCGCCCTCATCGGTCACGACCAGTTTGCCGCCGGCGAAAAGTGAAGAGATGCCAAGCCCACTTGCCGGCGCGGCGCTCATGCGGACCGCGTAGCGTTCGATCGCCGGCCCCGGCCCCGTCGCCGTTGCCGTTACCGTCACCGTTGCCGCGGCTACGACCCGCGCTGGCGGCGGCGTGGATGCGGCGGATTTAGCCGTCACCACGGAGGCGGCTTCGAGGCTGCGGCGCAAAAACTCATCGACGGCACCAAGCGTGCGCAGGGATGCGATTTCGGTGGGATTGACGTCGGGCAGCGCCGGGACGCGATCGCGCATCGCAGCCAGAATCTCGACGCGCTTAATAGAATCGATGCCCAGATCGGCTTCAAGATCCATCTCCAAGCCGAGCAGCGATTCCGCATAGCCGGTCTTCTCTGCAACGATAGAGATGAATAGTGCCCGCAGATCCAGTTCGGCCAAGACCGCCACCTTCGATGGAGCAGCGACAGGCGGCGAATGCAGCACCGGGACGGCGGGGGCAGCCGCGACAGGCGGTGGCCTAAACTGCGGTGCGACCACCGGCGCCGAGACGGGCTGTGGCAAGGGCTGCGCAGGCTGTACCGGCGCCGCGGCGCCGCCGTGGCAAAGTGCGCTGAGCGCTTGCAGAGATGCGGCGGCCGTATTGAGAAATGCAGTGTGGCTGTCTGCCAGCGCGCGCTGAAAGGCGGCGTGGGCCTCGGCAGTTTGACGCTGCACCTCTTGAAATGCGGCGGCCCAGGCCGGATGCGGCTCGGCCGCGGCTTTATGAGGCGGCAGCGACACGGGCACGGCAACTGGCGGCGAGGCCAACGCGACGCCAGCGGCCGCCGCCACTTCCTCTTTAGGCGCGGCCGAGGTGGCAACGACGGGCGCGGCAGTCTCAGCGTCGGACGATTGGGCCGGCGCGCTCGAGGGCGGCGGATAAGGCTTGCCGTAGTTCGTCCCGCACAGCTTCACCTGCATTCCCGGTCCCTTTTTGGTCGCGGCGGTCGTCGGCTCCGGTTCCCACAGTGATGTAAAGTCAAGCTTCACACCCGCCGCGGAAAGCCGTGCGAAAGCCAGCATCAGGCTGGTCATGCCGTGGCGGTTGCGGCGATCCGTCTCGACGGCCAGGTGCGGCTGCTCGTGCAGAATGCGGCCGACCATATCGGTCAGCACCGAACTCGGACCGACTTCTACGAACACGCGCACTCCGCGGGCGTACATCGCCTCGATGATCTGGGCGAAGCGCACCGGTTGCGCCAACTGCTGCGCCAGTTGCTGACGAATCGTCTGCGGCTCGACGGAATAGGGCGCAGCGTCGCCGTTGCCGTAGACCGGCAGCTTCGGCGCCCGCACCGCGATGCTGTCAAGGAAAGCGGACAGCGCTGGGACCGCCGGCGCCACCGCGGGGCTATGAAAGGCCGCCGACACCGGCAGCCGCCGCGTCTGCACCTCCGCAGCCTTGAGTATTTCTTCGAAGGCGGCGATGACTTCGCGAGCGCCGGAGACAACGACATCCTGCGGACCGTTGTGGTTGGCGATGACTGCGCTTTTGGCGTGTTCTTTCAGAAGCGCCTGCACCTCGTCAGGGTGCTTGCGTACCGATAGCATCGCCCCCGGGCTAGTACGCGCGGCGTCGCGCATGAGCTCGCCGCGGGTGCGGGCCAGCAAGAGTAGGTCGTCGGACGAGATCGCCCCGGCTGCGGAGAGCGCGGTCAGCTCGCCAAAGCTGTGCCCGGCTGTGCAGGCGGCGTGCAGGCCGACCATGCGCAGCACCGCCAGCGTCGCCAGACTGGCGGCTCCGATTGCCGGCTGCGCCCACTCGGTGGCGGTCAGCTTCGTCTCGAGCGCGGCGCGGGCCTCGTGACTCCACACCGGACGCGGAAAGGTCAGTTCATGCAGCCCCACCTCGTCGAAGCGGGGCGCACCGTCCCAAACTTGCCGCGCCGCCTCAAAGCCCAGCGCCAGGTCGGCGCCCATGCCGGTGTACTGACTGCCCTGACCCGGAAACAGAAATGCGACCTCTCCCGCGATGGGGGATCCGATCTGCAGGTAGACGCCGGGCGCTGTCAGGGCAGTCTTTTCGGCCAAAAGCGCCGCTGCTACGCTCGATAGCTTGGATTTCAGATCCTCAAAGCTGTCGGCGACGACGCCGACGCGGGCTGGCAGCTTCGGCGCGAAAGCAAGCTGGGTCGCGCGCGCAAGTGCCTCGAGTTCACGCGGCTGTTCGAGCAGCTTCGCGATTTGCGTCTGCAGCGCTGTGCTCGAGTCGGCGCTAAGGACGAAAAGCTCGCTCGGCACGGCGCGATAATCGCGCGCCCGCCGACCTTGGCCATTTGGAACGTACTCCTCCAGGGTCAGGTGGAAGTTGGTACCGCCAAAGCCGAAGCTCGAGACAGCGGCACGTCGAGGATGGGCCCCATTGCGAATCCACGGCCGCGCCGCAGTGTTCAGATAGAACGGGCTGCTTTCAAGGCCAAGGGCAGGGTTAGGTCGCTCGACCTTGATCGTCGGTGGTAGCACCTTCTGGTGCAGCGCCAGAACTGCTTTGAAAAGGCCAGCGGCTCCGGCTGTGCCCTTGGTATGGCCGATTTGCGATTTGACCGAGCCCAAAGCGCACCAGCGCTGCCGGCCGTCGGGACTTATGAACACCGCCTTAAGCGCTTCAATCTCGGCGGCGTCACCGGCCTTGGTACCGGTGCCGTGGGCCTCGACAAGCTCGACGGTCTCGGGACCGTAGCCGGCGGATTCGTAGGTGCGGCGCAGCGCCAGCGACTGTCCCTCGGGCCGCGGCGCATAAATGCTCTTGTAGCGCCCGTCCGACGAAGAGCCGAGACCGCGAATGACTGCGTAAATGCGGTCGCCGTCGCGCTCGGCGTCATTAAGGCGCTTGAGCGCGAACAGCGCCAGACCCTCGCCGATAAGCGTCCCGTCTGCCTGGTCGGAGAAAGGGCGGCAGTCCCCGCTAAGCGACAGCGCCGGCGTCTTGCTGAAGCACATGTACGCGAAGATGTCGTTGTCGGTGTCGACGCCACCGGCGATCGCCACATCGGACTGCCCGAGTGCGAGCTCGTTTATCGCCACTTGCAGCGACGACAGAGAGCTCGCGCAGGCGGCGTCGGTGGTCATATTGGTGCCGTGTGTGTCGAAGCGGTTGGCGATACGGCCAGCGATGACGTTATTGAGGAGCCCGGGAAATGACGGCTCCTGCCAAGGCACGTAGCTTTTGGCGAAGCGCTCGCAAACCTCGGCGATCTTGCTCGCTGGCAGGCCGCTTTCCCGCATCGCTTTGGCCAGCACCGGCTGCTGCAGGCGGCTGATCAGGGGCGCCACAGTTTCGAGGGCCGCGGTGACGCCGACGATGACGCTCATTCGGTTTTTGGCCAGCCGGGCGGGGTCCCCGTCTGTCATGTCATCGATCAGCTTTTTGGCAACGACAAGCGCCAGAAGCTGTGACGGATCCGTCGCCGGCAGGCTGCTTGGCGGAATGCCGTACTCCAGCGGATCGAAGTCGACCTCGGGCAAAAAACCGCCGCGTTTGCAGTAGGTCTTATCCGGGGCCGTCGGGTCAGCGTTGTAGTAATCGTCGATGCGCCAGTGCGACGGCGGCACGTCGGTGATTAAGTCGCGGCCGCTGACGATGTTGCGCCAGAACGAAGCGGCATTGACGGAGCCTGGCATGAGTGCCGCGACCCCGACCACGGCGATAGGAACTTGACGGGGGGGTTTTTCAGGCATAAGGGCTCCTTGCAAGGCTCACGAGCTCAGCCTTCGCGGTCGAAAATCGAAGGCTTTCGGCGGTACCGGCACACCGTAGCTGCGCGCTTGCTGAGCACGGGTGACGACGGCAGCTCCTTCAAGCAGGTTGAGCGCGATTTGCAGCACGCTGCGCTCTTTAGGGTCGGCCAGAAACGAGCCGGCGACCCACTGATTGAAAGCGCCCATCGCCGGGCCGCACCAGATCTGATAATCGGGCTGGCGGCTCGGGTCGCCGTCAATCGCCCACTTGCTCGACAGGCCGAGGTAGGCGCGAAAGGTGAGCGCCATCTTGTGCTTGGCGTCGCTGCGCGCTTTGTCGAGCTGGCGCGGGTCGCGCTTTTGCCAGAAACGGGCGGTGCTTTCCCAGGCCTCGGCAAAGGAGCTGCGCAGGATGTCCTTTTCGAGGCGCGCGCGCACGGTGGCAGGGATGCTTTCGAGCGAGTCGTAGTTGACGTAGGCTTCGTAAAGCCGAGCGGCGCGGCTAGGGAACAATGTTCCGCGCTTGAGCACCTGCACTTGCACCCCGAGCTCGAACATGTCGGCCGAGGGCGCCATCGCTACGTCGGCGAGCTCGGCTTTGTGCAGCAGCGCCTTGCCGGCTTCGGACAGACCGGATTCGACGCTGGCCTGATTGATCGAGCCGGTAAGTACATAGGCAGCGCCGATTGAAAACGCCGCCGCCACCGTGCCCGGAGTCGCAAGCCCACCGGCTGCCCCGACGCGAATCGGCCGGTCGTAGGCAAAGCGGGCGGCGAGCGCGTCGCGCTGGCCTAAAATCACCGGCAAAAGGGCGCCGAGCGGCCGCCTGTCGGTGTGGCCGCCGCTATCGGCTTCGACGGTAATATCTTCGGCGATGGGCAGACGCGCCGCCAGCGCTGCTTCTACTTGAGTGAGAAGGCCGCGCGCCACGAGCGCTTGCAGCATGTCCTCGGGCGGCGGCGACATGAAGTGCCGCGCTACTTCGGGGCGCGACAGTTTGGCGAAGATCTGGCGCGGTCTTACGATGCGTCCCGTCGAATCGACCCGCAGCCCGGCCGCCGCGCAGCGCAAAAGCGCCGGGGTCAGCGCCATAAATGCCGAAGCCGAAACGGTGCGCACGCCGCGCCGAATCAGCAGATCGGCCAAGTGCTCTTCATGCTCTGGCTCGTGCGGGGAGTGAATCAGATTGACGCCCCAGACGCCGGCAGGACCAAGTTCGGCGGCAAGCTGCGAAAGGGCCGCTTCGATCTCTGCCAGAGCAAGACCGGCGGCGCCGAAGAAGCTTAGCATCTGCGCCCGGCCCATGGTGCTGACCATTTTGGTGGTGGCGATGCCATTTGCCATCTCGCCCGCGATATACGGAAAGCGGACGCGATGGACTTCGCAGAAGCTGCGATCGCCGAGCCACTCGGGATAAAGCGCCGGCAGCGTGCCCAAAAGCGGCAGTTCCCCGGGCTGTCCGGTGTACCGCCCAAGAAGCTGGCCGCCGAGCGCCAGGCCGACGCGCCCGCTCGCGCTTTCACGCACTAGGTGCGTCCGCTCGCGCACGCGGGTGAGCGTCGCGATCAATTCCTGCGGTGCAAACGCCGCTTGACCGTCGCCGTTTGCACTCCATCCGCCGATGGGTTCTAGGCTTCTCACGATATGCTCGCTTGGGGCTAGGCGCGCCGCAACGCGCCCCACTCGACGGTGACACCGGGACCAAAGGCCAGCGCCTCAACGCGGTCGCTGTAAACGCGCGGCAAGAGCTGCGCCAGCACAAAGAGCATCGCCGCCGCGCCTAGGTTGCCGGTGTTGCGCAGCGTCTCGTTTGAGGTATCAAGCGCGTTTTGAGGCCAGCCGAGCTCGACAAATACGTTGCCGACCGCCTCTAGGATGTTGGGACCTCCCGGGTGCACCGCCAAAGCTGGCGGCGAGCCGCCGTTACGCGCTAGCATGGCGTCGATGAGCTCGCGGCCGCGCTCGTCGCGGAAGAAGTGGGCGAGTCGCGCCCCGACTTTGCGATCGAGAAACATTCGGTAGGTTGGACGGTCGGCGACGGTGTCCGGTGACATGCGCAGCATCGGACGAGAACCGGGTACAAGGGAGGTTCCGGCTGCCTCGAACTTCCAGATTCCGTCGCGCGCTACCACGAACGCGGCGGCGCCGTCAGCGAATAGGACAGATGCGACTAGGTGCGAGACCTCTGTGACCTTGCAGTCGTACTGCGTCGAAGCCGTCTCGACCGCAACCACCAGGACCGCACTCGCCTGCCCGGATAGAACCATGAGGCGGGCGAGCCGCAGGCAGGTCATGCCGCAAAAGCAGCCGTTGAAGTTCAATTCCTGTTTTTCAGTGTCGAGCGAGAGTCCGAGCTCGTAGATGAGCTCGCAGGCGATGCCCGGTTCGGCCCAACCGCTCGTGCAGGTGGTCACGACATGAGAGATGTCCGATGGGGAGCCGCCCCAGTTGGCAAGCGCTGCGCGCGCCGCACGGACCGCCAGCGGTGGCGCCGTGCGCTGCCACGCGAGGGCGCGCTGCCAGCTTGGCGGATCGAACTGGTTGGCGCGAAAGATGTCCAGGGCGTCGGCCGGACGATCTTCATCGGGGAGCCAGCAGGGCTCGACGCTGTGACGGTAGCGGACGCCGCTGCCCTGCGAAAACTGACGCAGCATCGACAGCGTGCCTTCGCCCTGTCCGTGCATTCGGCGCGCTTCTTCATCGACCTCTAAAAAACGCTGTTGCGAAATTCGATAGGGGAGGGCCGTTCCAAAGCCCGCAATGAATGCATCCATAGCTTCGCCATACTCCGTGTGATCGTCGTACTGCCGCTCCGCTGCCAACTATTTCGAACTTTCATACGGGGTGTAGCATCAGACGCGCACTGTAAATTTGCTGGCGGTCAAACAGCCGCCATGTCGAGGCCAGAAAACAAAGGAATCGCATATAGTTTCGGACGCCAACCATGGCGATCGCTTCCTGCCGGCGCGCAGCGAGGCGATCGAACCAGGCGCGGAAAGTCGGGCGGTAGTCGAGCAATTGCAGATGTTGGATGCGGAAGGATGCGCGCTCAAACTCCTGAATGTATTTGGAAAGCGGCGTCGCTTCCGAACCGGGAAAGGTGTCAAGACCGGCGTACAGCGCCTCCGGAGGAGGCAGCTCATGTGCCAGACAGGTAAGCTGGCAGATGAGCTTCCCGTTTGGCTTTAAGGCCTTGCGCAGCTTGGCGGCAAAGCGCGGCAGCTCCAGCATTCGGACGTGCTCGAAGGTCTCGATCGAGTAGATGGTGTCGAAGTACGCATCGGTGTATTCCGAAGTGACGAAATCTTTGAGCTCGACATTCAGCCCGAACGTCTGCTTCACGTATTGCTTCTGCTCTTTGGACAACGTATAGCCGAAAAGCTCGGCCTTTTGACCGATGGCTTCATGGACGCGGTTGAGCATACCGCCCCAGCCTGAGCCAGCGTCGAAGATGCGCTGTCCGGGCTTGGGATCGATCATCTCTAGGAAGCGCTGCGCCTTGCGCTCTTGCGCGTCTTCGAGGGTGTCGCTTGGACTCGCGAAATCTCCGGCGCTGTAGAAACGAAATTTCGAATCCAAAAAGAGTCCGAAGAATTCGTTCGACAGATCGTAGTGATCGCTGATTCCTGACTCATGATCTTTGAAGACCATGGACAGTGACAAAAGTCCGATGAGCGCCCGCATATGCGGCTTTGTCGGGTAAGATTCCTCGATCACTCGAATAAAGCGTGGAGGCTCGGCAAGCAGCTCCCACACGCGTGAAGGCTCGACGGGTTGCGCCAAGCGGGTGAGATACTTGAATTTCCCCAGATGAAGCCCGAACGCTAGGGTCTCGGGCAGAAAGGCTAAATACTTTTTCACAGCAGGCCAAATTATAAACATATTTTTTCAAACCTCGTCAAGAGCAGCGCAGGAAGCCGGACTTTGTATTCCTAATAAGGACTTGAGATTCCTAGTCCTAGGAAGGGCGGAAGCATAGTCTGTCCACATCATCGGGCTTTTGTCTCAGAGCCTCTACGAGCCCAGGCGGCGCTGCGGAAATCTAGCTGTTCAATTGCTGATTTCTCGACGAGAATGACATGAATATGAGTTCCCGATTCTTCCTGCCGGAGCGCCAGGTAGGAGAGCGCCTGACTTCCGATGTGCAGAACTTTCTCGAGTTTCCCATGGAACAAAGCGCTCCGGCTTGGTTTGCCCGTGTGTGTGCATCTCGTCCTAATTTCGATCCGCGTTGGCACAAGATCGGGAAATATCTGATGCTTGGCGATCCGCCCGCTGACGAGCTTGCGGCGCTGCTTGCCAGCCTGCCGCCGGGGCACGGAATCAGTCTGTTTAATCAAGCGTTGTCACAGGGGATTGCGAGTGTCCGCCATCCCCCGGCAGCGCTGCGCGCATTCTTCGAGGTGGCAGAGTCTGTGCCCTTCTGGGTCGACTGGAACACGCTCGGTCGCGGGGGCGAGGTTTTTTTGCGCACCGGTCCGCTGTGCGCCATTGTGCTAGGCTGTCTGTCGCTACCTCAGGCGTATGCCATGCCCGACGGAAATAAGCCGCTTATGTTCTCGGGTCACCTGGTCCATCGCGCATCTCGCCGTCTGGCCGAGACTGGGCGTTTCATCGATGTCACTTGCGCGCCGAGCGGACTGCGTCGCTTCGCCCCGGGGTATAAGACCACTTTGCGCGTTCGGCTGATGCACGCACAATTGCGGCGCCTGCTTTTGCAGAGCGAGCGCTGGTCTGTGGCGGATCTGGGCATACCGATAAACCAGCTACATCTGACGATCACCAACATCCTGTTTAGCGCCGCGATCCTCGATGGACTGCGCCGCCTCGGGATGAGTGTGGCGGACGATGACGCGCAGGCGCTCATGCTGCTGTGGC
>CAYWPR010000151.1:0-12103 GCA_964460115.1 uncultured Myxococcales bacterium | reverse complement strand
CGTCGCAGCCGCTGTGGGGAACGCTGCTGGCGCTGTCGGAAGAGCTGGATGCGGAACGCATAGGAAAAAGAAAGCTTCGTTTTGACCAAGGGCGCCGCAAGCACCTCAGGTGTGATGGGGTGCGACAGGTGTTCTAAGATGCTCTAGGGAATCGTTAATGTGCGAGCAATCCAATCAGATGGACGAGCCATACAATATAGCGTGCCTGGGACTGCGTTGGGTTCTGCTGTTCAGTACTTGGGGCCACTTGGGAGGTATGCACCCAAATTGAGCGTTGTCAAGCCCAGTGATGTTGTCCGGGGTCTGAACGCGTACCAAAGAGCTACGTCGGCGAGGTGTGGTTGTAGGGCGTTCGTATGCGGGGTCGATGAACAGTCCCGGTCCGTGGTGGAACGCAGGGTCGAGCCACATGAACCAGGCGGTACCTAACGCCAAGCTACAGGAAATGAGCCGCTAAGCGGTGATGTCCACCAAATCGGAGCAAGTCCAACCTGGCCATTCGAGATGCAGCCCAGTCGCCATCAGGTTGAGAGGTTGGTGACCAAGTCATGGAAGCCGCTGAAACTCCGAATCCGAATTCCGTCAACCGGATGCTCTGGCCAACACCCATTGCCTCCTAGAACCAACACGATCTCGGCTTTTTTACAGACCGATCCTAGAACATTCGCTTGATACGCCAGCTGCTTCGCATTGGATGCCACCGAGGAGGCCGAAACTGCCAGCAGCCGTACCGAATATTTGTTGGTCGCCATGGTTCTCGCGATTTCCATAAGGGGGGTATAGCGTCCACCCCATACGACCTGCCAACTAAGCTCTCTTAAGCACAATTCCACGAGGTTAAGCCCGATTGTATGCTCTTCACCTTCAGCGGGTACCAGAAAAGCTCGCGGGGCGTCCAGCGGTACTGGAATCCACTCTCCAACCCGCGCGATCGCTCGCGCCAGACGCTCCGAAGCCACATGTTCCTCGGTAACAGTAATGTGACCGCGTTGCCAGAGCAATCCCAATTCTGTCAGGACTTCTCCCACTTGCTCAGCAACTCGCCAAAAGGAGCCCAGCTCTCCCCGCATGACCAAAAGCCGCGCTTCCACCTCGTGTGATACATCGGAGTGAAGCAGCAGGTCTACTATGGAGCTGGGCGAATTCGGCAGCACATTCGATACCGGTGCATTTGTACCAATCTGACGAAACCGCCTTTGCTCGATGAGCTGGCGTTCAAAGCGGCGATGCTTACCCAACGTCTTAACACAAGGCAAAAGCCCTTCGTCCGCCCAGCGTTTGATGCTAGTCACGCTGGCACCCAGTAGATCTGCAGCCTGCTTGCTACTTAATGAGTCCCTGCTCATTTTTGTAATTTCGTACGATTTGGTCGATTTTGCAAGTAGTTAGGGACGGTTTGGACTATTATGATCTTGACAGGTGACTAAATCGCCCGCTACTCTAATAAGAGAGTAATTTCGAGCCAACTCTCAGTCCTGGAGTCCTGATGTCGGTTTTTATGTCTGCTTGAGCTGGTCAGTATCAGAAGGCATCCGCTTTTGGACGGTCACAATCTTTGTTTCAACGGAAAGCAACGCTCGTCTAAGCTGCTCGAAGAGTTTATTGGGTTTCCCGGTAGTCTTTCGTTGGGAGCACGCCACTTCGGATAAACGGAATTGTAGTTGTAACTGTCCGAAAGCGGAAACTGTGAAGCGCCGAAACCATCTGCGAAGTCATTCCGGTGAAACAGTCACTGTTGGATAGTCGAAAAAAGGAGTTCCTATTTGCTTGCCATAGACGTCCATTCAGAACGCACTTTTCAGAAAAAGCGATCTGATATCTCAGTGCACCGCGCGAATCTTGCTCCGCCGTTCTTGCGAGGCAGTGAGCTAGCCTTTGTTCAGAGAGCTCCGGTTCTGGAAATCACCAGCCGGGCTAAGGGCTCGCGTTCCTGGCCGCTTGTCGCGCTGGGTGCTTGCCAGGAAGCAGCGACAACTAGACCTGGCATGATTGATTTTCCAGGAATGAGTCTTGTTGGGTAAATCGCCCCTACATGACGCTGCAGCCATCGCTCAAACTGTCGACGATTCGCGGGCAGCTGCGCCCGCTATAGCTCTGCGTGCGACAGCGCTTGGCGATTCGTCTGCGATTAGCAATGCACCGGTGCAGTGGGGATCCTTTCCAGTTCCAAAGTGGGATCGGTATGAATTCCTAGGTTACCTGGGGGGCGGCGGAATGGGTGCGGTCTATAGAGCGCGCGACCGGCAGCTTGGCCGAACGGTCGCTCTAAAGTTTATTCAAGGTGATAACCCCGCGCATCTGGAGCGCTTCATGCAGGAGGCCCAGGCCCAGGCCCGCCTTGATCATCCGAACCTCTGCCGCATCTACGAGGTCGGTCACGTCGAACGTAAGCCTTATATTGCCATGCAATTCATCGAGGGTGTACCCCTCGATGCGCTGTACAATAAGCTGAGTCTGCACGAGAAAGTCCTAATCATCCGCGATGCCGCATTGGCCCTGCACGAAATGCATCGGCTCGGCATTATCCATCGCGTACTCAATCTATAAACATCACCGACGAGAAAACTTGTGAAATTAGGCTAAAAATAACTAATTTGTAACTGTAGCAAAATCAAGTAGTTAGTGCCGAACTCCGAGGGCAGATAATATGCGATCGAGTTGCGCGGTAGACAAGGCGCGCAGGTTGTCGATGAGTTTGTCTAGGTCGGGCTCAAAGAGCGCCGCCGAGACCCGTGCAGCACGTGCAGAATCGACGGCACTTGGGGCGATGTAGTGCTTGAGGGTGATAGCATCGCTCCCATGTCCCAGCGCCGCGGCAACAACTCCGGAAGTTGCGCCGCCTTCGACAGCTAGCGAGCTATGCAGTCCGCGCAAGGAATGCGGACAGACTTCCGGAACTCCGGCCAGTTTGCAGAACTTGTGTAACCTCTTGAAAAGATGGTCGGTGTGCAAAGGCGTCTGGCGGTGATCTTCTGCGAAGATGAGAGACTCCGGTCTAAGCCCTGCCACGCGCTGGGCCAAAAGGTCGCGGACGATAGGTGATTCGATAAGAAGCGACCGCCGCGCATTTTTGGTCTTAGTTCCCTCCACCACCAAAATCGTTCCATCCGCATCCAGATCGCGCTTGCGCAGGTTCAGAACTTCTGCGGAACGCAGCCCGAGCAGAAGTTGTACGGTTAACGCCAACGCTGAGCGATCCCCCTGTGCCGCGTGACGCAGCAAGATGGTACTTAATTTTCTGGCTTCGTCGCGGCGAAGCTGTAGCTTGCCGACCTTGGCTTTGCCAATTGGACGAATGTCCAAAAAAGGATTCACAGTTATGTAGCGTTGACGGATGCAGTATGCAAACAGCGCTTTGGCAGTTCGCAGCTCTTTGTGGTGCGTCGCGGCACTCAATTTTTCAGTCTGTGCGCGGTACAGCTTTTCCGCACGTTCCGAAGTAATTTCCAAGAGGCGTTCGGATGCGGGAAGGAACTTGAGGCGCTCGGTATAGAATAGAATGCTTAGAAGTTTGCATCCGATGTCCTTTTTCCCAGCAAGAAACTCCTGCACAGCTTCGCCGACGGTCTTACTGCTGAAATCCTCCAAGGACGCAAGCATCTTTGCCTTGATTTTTTCGGCTTGCTCGCGAGTTTCAAACGGCAGGGCCTGTTGTTGTCCGCCTTCACGGACTAGTAGGCGCCATCTATTGCCGCTGGGATAAGGGCCAAACACGCGCATATGAGCAGAGCCCACTGCGCCGTTAGTATCGCATCGAAGCCCAGCCGAAGGCAATTGCTGGCTTTGTTGCCGCCGCATCACGCGTAACAGCTTACCGGCTAGCGACTTGCTTGAAGACGGTACTGCTTTATAGTTGTCTGGTGTTTGATTCATGGTGCATTCCTTTCTGTCTATCGGGTGGGTAGTTTTCTAGGGACAATGTGGGTCATAAGAGTCAGTGCAACTTTTCCGTGCATGACACGCTGACCCGTTACAGATGGTTCTGGGGCAATTTCAAAATTTTCATTGGTGCAAAATCCCGCGACATTAAATTCATCTCGCAGGCTTTGCGGATATGGAGAAACAGTAACGACGGTATGCAAATTCAAAAAATCGCTGAGTGAGCTTGGTTTCCCCCAAAGTAGTGATGGATAGAGGGCGAGGCAGACTTCGCACGCTTTTCCGGCCTTGCCAGTTTTACCGAAGACCTCGCGGCACCAGCCGCCACTTTCGTCGAGATGCTCGCAGTAGGCACCGATCACTACATCTTTGGCAGTGATGCCACAGAGTGGCTTTCCTTTTGACTGCGGTGTTACAAGGTGAAGGCTTGTGGCGAGCTCTTCAATTTCGTTTTCTTTGGATTTTTTAGTCGGTGTCATTCGAAAGAGTATATTCGTTTTCGAATATCAATCAAGTCAAGAAGGCACCGACGGCGGAAGCGTGATATTCACGGCGGCATGAGGCTGGCAAGCGCCGCGATAGGCAAGCGTCTTTTTGAGGCACGCATCAAGCGTGATCTGACGATGGATCAGCTAGCCATTAAGGCGAAAATCAGCCAGGCAACCATTTCAAAGCTCGAAAGAGGGATTCATGATCCTGCCGCAGGGGTTACTGAAAAGCTGGCTCTTGCGTTGGCGGTTGATCCATGTTGGCTAGCTTACGGTACTGGGAAAAAGCCAGAATGGTTAAACAAGGAAGATTAAGAGATTTCATTGCTTTTGTGACTGACATCTATCTGTCGGTAATGCTCTTGGCTTCGAATTTATAATTGACTGAGCGCTCTAGGTTATTTTTCTATCTGCTAAATTGCTTGATTTATAATCGAATTGCGTCAGCTCAGTAAGTGCATTGGCTCATGCTACACTCGGCGTAGTCCGCATCGGCAGCACGTCTTTTCGGTCGATTCTGTAGACTGTTTGCTTTCCGGCGAAGCCGAGCTTGCTTCCGTAGTCCGTCGCGATGTCGAACGGCTCATGACTGGGCTTTCGGATCTTCTTCTTGGCTCCGTAGAATCTTTGCCCGGTATCGACTAGCCGAAATACCAGATCGGGATAGGTTCCGAAATAAATGCGGGTTCCATAAGGCACCGGCTTGCCGCGAAGTACTAAATCTCCAGAGACGCTTACATAGGGGTATCGGTTGCGATCTTGTTGGTGCTGCTGCACGGTGATAACGCGCGTCTTTTGCCGGGGATTGCGATCATATTGCCCCCCTTCCATTTGTTGTTCAGCAGCGGGCGCATCGGGGTGATATTCGGACAGCAGCGCCGGCATCCATTCGGCATCCTCTTTTGCCAACTGTACAGACTCGCCGACGCGGCGCGACCACAGCATCAGCGCAACGGCTCCGCCAAGAAGCGCCCATGCTCCTTTTTCCATCTACCGCCTCAGCTCACGCAAGATGTATAGCGCCAGGCCCAGCCCAAGACCCCATTTCATCACCTTTAGGATCTCGTCAGCTTTGTCGCCTGCGCTACTGAGAAATGGTGTGGCCGTGCTTGCGATGGCGCGCCCTGTGTCTTCCGCCAAATAGACAAATCCAGTTTCACCAAAGTCGGCTTCTTTGGCGATTTGGCTGACTGCCAGCCGGGAGACCGTCCAGGCGGATAGATAGTGCTGGCGCTTCTCTTCATCCGTCTGCGCATTCTCGCCAGCCTGAAAGCTTTCCTCGGCATCCTGTATTTGCTTGAGATAAGGCCCCCATCGCGTGTCGTTGATCCAGCGAATGTACAGGCCCGCATACCAGGCAACACTGGCCGCTTTTGCGAAGGCGTCCTTGGCCAGTTTAAGCTGGCCTGCGGCCAGATCGCGGATCTTGGCGACAGGCCAAGCGCGAACCTTCAGAATCTCTTCCTTGGGAGTCAGCGCTTGGGCATAGCCTCTTAGGCTGGCATGTTCCCATACATTCATGCTCGCTCTCCAACTGGAACAAATAGGCGCTGCGTCAGCGCTACTACGTGATTGCTCTCGTCATGTCGTGACGCAGCAGCCATCGCCGCATCCGCCACTCTGCCCAGGCGCGCCGCGCGCCGCGGTAGAGCAATACAAAGGGCAGCATGCCAGCCAGCGCTACTAAAGCGCATCCGGCCAAGGCAACGCAACCTATAACAAGCGGCACAGCCAATGCCCGCGGCAAGCGGTACCACCATCCCATGGCGGCCTCAAACGTACAGCGCCAAATCGACGCTGCCTCCTTCGCTGAGCCTCACGGTGATAGTCGTTTCGTCCATCGCTTTTACGAAAAATGTATTGACCTGCTTGAATCCGAGCAGGCGATATTCTCGCGGGGCTACAGGTCGGCCGTTTTCATCCACCAGATTGTGGGGCACGGTTACCTCGGCGCCGGCCTGTCCATCGATATGCAGAAACTGGGCGGGGGCATCCTTTTTCCCGCTGGGAATGACGACATCATCGGCTTCGAACATAGACATGGCTTTCTCCTAAACGTGTTCGCAAAGAGCCGAGAGAGTTTGTCTTCCTCGGCTCGCAGTTGGGTTATCTCAATCCACGAGCGGGCGGCGCAATGGCTACAGGGCGTATCCCGACTGGAATGCCCGGGGCAAGGCGAAAACCCGGCGCAGGGGGCGACGCAACGACAGCGCCTGGGACATAGGGACGCTGACCAGGCGGTACGTAGGTAAGCGGAGGCCGCGGCGCTGGCGGGTACTGCCCTTGTGGATTCATCTGTTGACTGGCGCTGTATAGGTACTGCTCCCATTGATCGATCAGCATAGTGGCCTGATCATCTGAAATGGGAGTCCATTCATTAATTCCCATGGATGCATAAAACTGCTGTCGAATCTGTTCAATGATGGCGGATGGCATAGGGTCCTCCTTGCAAGGGATTCGTGGCTACTCGACGGCCATCTCGCCAGTTTGCGGATTGTAGTAGACGGCTTGCGCACGCACCATTGAGCCTGAGGCCCCCGAGCGCAACACTTGCCCTGCCGAGCGAGTTTGCGAAATAGTAGTCATCGGCATGGGAAGAAGCGACGGAGCTGACGCCGCCGCATAGCTGGAAGCCGGCTGCATAATGGTCGTTGTGGTACTGGGCGTAGCAGGGCGATTCAAAAGGGAAGTAAACAACGCTTGTTGTACTGCGCTCGGACGGAGAAACTCGGTCAGCGCCGCCACGACACCATTTATCACTGACACCCAAAACGCTTCGCGTTTGCCTTCGCTAAAGCTGGCGGCAATCTGCTTGGACAGGGCTTCGTTGGTAAACACAGGTCGGCCGCCTTCATCTACAGGCGCAGGCATGCCGCGCATGTAAAAAATGCCAGTGATGATAATTGCGCCCAGAACTTGCAAAAGCTTGCTCCAGCGCTCGAAGTTGTCTTTCTGGGCATTCATCATCGCCTCGACGATTTGGGGGTTCATACCTCCGCCGCCCATGAGTGCCATCATCATTAGTAGTCCGTTGTTCATGACTGCGATGCTCCTTTTGGTGATGATCGCGCTTTGAGCGCCGCATTTTCGGCGGTCAACTGCGCGACCTGTTTCTTCAGAGATTCCACGTTGTCCGAATCAGTTGCGATGGACTGCGTCGGTTCTGTGGGCAGGTTTGGCTTCACCATGGATTTCGACGAAAGGCTTGGCGGATTACTTCGCACTGCCGCTTGCTTGATAAGCTGCGCCGCGCGTTGTTCACGTTGCTTGGCAGTGCGTGCCCAATCGGGAAGTTCATTCCCTTGGACTTTGGACATTTCATCCGAGAGATCGCCCGCGCCAAACACACGCAGCACCTTGTCCCCAACGATGTGTAGCCCACCGAGCACATCGTTGTACCAAGCTTGCGCGGCATACCGAAGGCCATGGCTGTTTTTGCCGGTGTGAATCGGGGGCTGAATTACCAATGGTTCCGGCAAATCATTGAAGTGGTACAGCGGACGCACCGCCGGGAAAACATGGCGTTGTCCGCGAACTGCTGCGTCGAAAATATGTAATTCCATCAGCCACTGATGACAGAATGCGACGCCCAATAGATGCGCCGTCGCTTCCCAACAGTCCAATCCGCAATCGGGCCAAATGCGCGAGCGCTGCGCCGGAAAGCAGCCCGGAGAGGTTGGCCCCTCTCCCAAGTCGAGCACTACAGGTTGCTGCCACAGCCAGGTGATGATCTGCGCAGGCGTGCGGTATGCATAAGCTCGTTTGTTCTGAGCGATTCGCGCGGCATAATGAACCAGCCCTTCCAAGCAGCTCTGTGGTTGGCCCGCATGCTCGTGCAGGTACACTACCGGCTGCTTGTAAGTAGCCACTGCCTGCCAGACGTTGAGGGGAATGGTTGGATCGGACACGGTAGCCTCTCACGCTGCGAATCGCTGAACTACGCTCTTGAGACTATCTCGCATGCCCGAATAGATGTTGTCCGCCTCCTCTTGATTCAAATCGCGCCCCACGGCCTGCGCGAGTTCTGGGCCGAAAACCAAAAGCTGCTCTTTCACGAGGCCGTCGAGCAATGCGTCGTTGTGCTGTAGGGCTTGCGCAAAGGATGTGAAATCATCCATGCCAATTCCTTGCGCTGTCTCAAAACGAACCCAGCGAGAATCTCTCCCCGGTTCAGCGGTGGGCGTTGCCGGAATGTCTTTCTCAGCCTTATAAAGCTGGTTCCCATGCGTGACGGTATCTCCAGCCTTGTAGGCAGTTTCCGGTTTCCATTTTCCCCAACCAATTAGTGCTTTGATGATCAGCCACAGATCATTTCCGACAAAGCCCGCCATGCCTGCGGCGGTCTCTCGAATGATGGGATTCCAGCCCCTGTCGCCATTTGCATAGTAGCGGAGCGCGATTGACACCAGAAAGACGCCAATTGTGCCTGCCCCTTTGGTCTTGGGTGCGAACCCCGCCAGCAGTCCTCTCACGCGTCCGGCCAGGACTCCGCCAAGCGCGTTCATCGCGCAAGTGGCTGTTACGGATGTGACCGATTTACCTTTTGGAAACGACTGGATTTCATCAAATGCGTCCATTAATTCACCACCTTTTTGCCTTTTTCCAAGAGTGCAAAGAAACCGCCAGCCAGCGTCATTAACTTGGTCGCCTCATCTATCGCGCTGGTTTCCTGCTTCTGATTGTTCAGCATGCGCAGGACGGCATCCGTAGCCTTGTCCGCGCGCATGCTTTCATGGGCATACGCTTTTTCCAAAAGAGCCATCGCTTTGGACAACGGCTCAATAGATGCAGTCAGAATGGCGGCGGAACTGGCCGACGCAGCGCTAATCGCCTTCTGGCCATTTTCCACAACCGTGGAAAGCATATTGGCCATCTGGACAGGAATTTCCTTTTGCTGACTGATGATCGCGTGATTGAGCTGATTTAAAGCCGTGATGGCATCTTCGCGATCCGTTCCCTTGCCTTTGTAAAATTCGATGACCTCGTCCGTTGTTTGGGTCTTTAGATCAAGGACGGGATCAAGGATAGCGACCGAGCCGTCTTGGTTGGTAAAGCTCAGCGTCAGTTTCAGCCGAATCAAGCTCTTTTCTGCGACAATTCGCCCTACGCGCGTCTGAGATGTGACCCATTCCCAGAACTTTTCATCAATGGACAGAGTATCCGCAATTGTATCCTCTGTAATCCACACTCCCCCTTCCTCCAGGGGACCTTTGTAGATCAAGCGTGGGCGTCCCGCTCCGGCAACGGCGGATCTTATTTCAACTGAAACAGCCCCCTCCGGGATCTTGATGCCGTACAACGTCCGCACGATCCCAGTAGACATCGAAAATAGACTGATCCAGATTGGTTGCAACGCTTATTTGCAGTTTTCCGTAGCTACCGATTTCCGGAAGCGAACGTTTAGGATATGTCATGAATCGACGTCGAGTTTGTGGACTTTGCGGAGTCCGGCTTGCGCTGTACTCTCGACCGGATAAGATATTTTGCTCAGCGGAATGTCGTTTCCGTGGGAATCGGCTGTTGCGATCGCTTGCGCAGCGCAGAAAGAAGGCCAAACGATGAACTTGTGGAAGCATCAGACAGATGCCCTGAAGTTGGCGCGCGACTGTCAACGGACGCGCACATCTCGTGTGCTTATTCAGTTGCCGCCTGGAACTGGGAAGACGGAGATTGCCAGCCGCCGCGCCATCGAATGGATACATGAAGCGCCCTTCAATCGCGTCATCATTGCGGCGCCGACAACCCCGATCATGCAGCAATACTATCGGCGGCTGGTTCAGCTTACTTCGCTGCCGATTTCGATTGAGAAGGCCCAGTCATTCGCGCGCATCCATCACAAGATCATTTTGGCGAGTCAATCCACTTTGTGGCAGCGCATCCGCAGATATCCGACAGACTCCCTTTTCATCATGGATGAATGTCATCACTCTAACTACAACGCACCAGAAAATCTGAACCTCATCAAACGCTTTGACCACGTGATGGGAATGTCGGCAACGCCCTGGTCAAGCGGCTGCTATGAGCTGTTTTCGAATTCCGGGCTCTTTTTCTTTTCGTTGCAGCAAGCGCAGACGTGTGGGTTGGTCGCTCCCTACGAGCTGTCTTCATGGGTAAATCCGATGGGACCGTGGGCGCTGGTGTTTTGCGCGAGCAATGAAGAAGCGAAGCAGCGGAGTGCTGCACATCCCGGCAGCGCTTGGATCGGGGTCCAGATTGCCAGTGCAGACATCGCCAAGCATGTGCTTGCGTGGAAAACCAAGCGCGTGCAGGTCCTCTATGTGAATCGGATGCTGCTTGAAGGATTCGACGAACCGCGTTGTGCGGCTGTCTGGATCGCCCGAGATTGCGAAAGCGCCATCATGCGCGTTCAGATGGCCGGACGCGCGTTGCGATTCCTGCCCGGCAAAGCCGCGCGCATCTATACAGCATCCGAACAGATGGCAGATGGCGTCCGCAATAGTTTGGAACGGCTCAACGTTCGGCCCTTTGAAGGTGAGTAGCGACGCGCCGACACCAAGCTACGGCTTTTTGTAGCGAACGACGATTACTCGCGCCGATGTCGCGATTAGACCAAGTTCATCGACAAGAAAAGCCCGAGCCTTCGCTTCGGACATCCCGCCTGAGCCGGCGCCAATAATCGGAAACGCAATCGAGGCGAAGCCTTCACGGTTCACAATCTCTAGCGCGGACCGCGCAGAACCGCGAATGGATGCTTCAGAGGCGCGCCAAAGCATGTCGATTCCGGCGACATGGATAATGGCCTTAAAGGGCAGATTCCCCGCTGCGGTCAGCACCGCACTTCCCAGCGGCATCGGCCCATGCCGCGCCACCTCGCGGAAGGGCTGTAGCCCCGCGCGCTTCTTAATCGCCCCAGACACTCCTTGCGGCAGCAGCAACCACCATGGAATCACATTGCGGTTCCATGCATTGACGATGACCTCGACGGGTTGGTCAAGCAGATCCCCTTCTACCTCATCAAGCATCATGCGATCAGCATACTAACGTCCCAGGTAGGATGCACTCCGGAAATTGATGCGAAGCAAGGCGAGTGTATCCCGGGGACGCACAAAACGGATGAACAGATCGAATTACCGTCTCAGATTTCTGAGTGTGGGTCTAAAACCTAGGAATTTCCCGACCGGGCTGTTTCGTCAGAAAAGCCAGTGATTTCGGATACTTCCAGAACTGGCCGAAAACCTGATTGGGCAATTCGGCGTGCAAGTTGTGGCAGAGATCTGCTCAACTCTGACGAATCGTGCGAATTCCTAAAGAACTCCGATAACCACTCCGTCGGAAACGATCCTCTCAGATTTCTTCGTGTAGGTCCAAAACTTAGGAATTTCCCGGTTTTCCAAATAAATTATTTCCGCAATAGAAACGCGAGGTTGGCCAATCGGGCTCTGGAGGATTGAGCAATCCTGTACATAGGATCTGGAAATCTGGTTCCCATTCATGAAAAAAGGGGGATCCGTCCCGTCGAGACCCTCCCCTGCAGATTTCTGAGTGTGGGTCTAAAACCCAGGAATTTCCCGATAATTTCCTAAATAATTTTCTAGAAATTATTTCCCCTGAAATATCAGAGACTTGGAATTTTCGAGAAAAATCCCTCCCAAGGGCCGAATTGAGCAATCCGGCGTCAGGATTTGGGAAGACTTTTGCCAGTTGTGAAACATGCTTCTGGAAATGCATGAGATTTAGTGCGCGACAATCGGCTCGCGGGTTGATGTAGGCAAGGA
>CAYWPR010000150.1:0-12141 GCA_964460115.1 uncultured Myxococcales bacterium | reverse complement strand
TCACTCGTCATGCGCTTCACCGGACTGAACAGGTGGATTCGACAGTCCTACTAATCACTCGAATTTGGCATGTAGGTGGCTTGCATAGCCAGCCAGGAACTGTAAGTGGCATATCGCAGCGAATCTTGGAAAATAATGCGCAAGTCTTCGGTCTTAGGAAAAATGACTCCGGTATAATATTGACAAAATGACTACGACTCAGCGCATTGGGCAGCATATCGTGCGTATCGAGGACGACATTGTCTTTGTGGCCACCAAGGGAGAAATGAAGCTAGCGGAGCTGCAGACACTTTTGACAATTTTTGAAGAGGCGCTGCAGCGTCATCCGCAGACCTATGGGATGTTCGATGTTGCAGACTCTGTTCCCTTTGGGCCGGAATTGCGCAAGCACTACAACCAGTGGGCCATCCGCTGGCAGTTTGCGGGTATAGCGTTTTATGGCGCCAGTCTTATGGTCCGCACCGTGGTAGGAATGAAACAGTACAGATACACACGAGCGCTCGATGCCTCTCCCCGGTCCATTCGTCCAGATCGCGTAGATCCAGCTTGAAGACATCGGGATTGTCGAGTGCATCGCGCATCTCTTCCCAGGTAACCATCATTGCGCGATCGATCTTGGGAGTGAACACTCTTGCTGTGACCTGCGGCGCATCCAAAGTGACCTGTGGCGTATTCCTCAGGACTGCGTGTGTCGACGATCAGGTACCATATGCGGATGGACTTTACGATGCCGCGCGTTACGCGCCAAATGCTTGCCGATGGCGGCCTAAAGCTATGCGCAGGCAAAGCCTGGTTCGTCTTTTACCGGCTGCGCCCCGGGGTAATCCTTGTGACTGCCGGCGGGGCGGATCGCGGCGAGCTTGGCTGGGCACCAATGGACGAGCTGCGCGAAGACCTTTCTCGCTTTGCACCGATCGAGCTTTTCATCGACGGATCCGACGTAAGTGGCGTCACCGCAGCGGCCTCCGACAAATGGACGGAGTGGCTGCGGCAGCACCGAGCGGGGATTAAGAACTGCAGCGTCCTTGTAAGCTCGAAGTTTATGCACATCACCATCGAGGTCGCCAAGCTCTTTTCGCGAACCGGTGAAATGATTCGCGTGTACCAAGACCCGGCCGCCTTTGCCGAGGCCATCGCTCGCGCCGCCCCCGGCTTTGCGCGATTGCCGACGACCAGCAAATAGCTTGCGGTTGTCGAGGTTCTTGCGGCAGCGAAAATCAGTTGCAGGTTCCCGAACACCGAGTTTCGGTGCGTTTGCTGCCGTCTTTGTTTATACAGGTGCGAATGAACGGTGCCTGGTTGCCAAGGCCGCAGCAGCCGCCATATGTCCATGCCGAGCATGGATCGTCATCCACCCCGCAGCCACTGCCAGCCGCCGCCAGCGCCGTAAAGACCATGGCCGTAAAAATCAAGCGCATGTATCCCATGATTGCACAAACGATGGCCGCATTTATGTAGGCATTTGCCTACGTGTACATCAAAGCTACACAGCCCTTTAGAGCAAGCGAACGCTACCTAGCAGATTCTCTCGAAGAGACAGGGCATACTAGCCACGGCGGGGAAACATTGTGGAAAAAACAGCGGATGTGCAGAACGGGCAGATTGTAAACACCATCCCCGTTCATTTGCAGCGGAAACGAGGGAGTACATGGCAAGAAAAAGGACATTGCTTGGAGCATTTCCGGTCGCGTTCGCGCTGATAGCAGGGGTTGCGATCGTGCCGGCGAGCCCGCCGCCTCCTGGTGAGCAGTTCGAAGCGCTGCGGGGCGACGACATGAAGCATCCGCTTGGCGAGAGGCAGCGCGCGCTGCGGCAACAGGCGCTCAAAAATCGGTTGAACGGCGGGGGCGCAGGACGCGTGCAGCAGCTAGGCAAGGGCCAATTCGTCGAGATGGAGCAAGTGAAAAGCGATCGCATCTTCGCCATCATTGTCGAGTTCGGGAACGCGCGACATGAAAGTTTTCCCGGCGGCACGGATGGCCCATTGCACAACCAGATTCCCAAACCCGACCGGACTACCGATAACTCGACCATCTGGCAGCGCGACTTCAACCGCGCTCACTACGAGGATATGTACTTCGACAAGATGGCGCGCTACTACGAGTCGCAGTCCTCGGGCCGCTACTCGGTCGAGGGGGAGGTCACTGACTGGGTTTTAGTCCCCTATAACGAAGCGCGCTATGGTCGCGATGTATGCGGCAGACAAATCTGTAACAACACATGGCTCCTAATTCACGACGCCGTCAACACGTGGGTCAAAGACCGCTTGGCTGCGGGAATGAAGAAGGCCCAGATTCAAAACTATCTGGCCACTTTTGACGTTCATGATCGCTATGACAGCGACGGTGATGGCAATTTCGATGAACCCGATGGCTACATCGATCACTTCCAGATCGTTCACGCTGGACAGGGCCAGGAAGTGGGCGGCGGAGCGCAGGGCAACGATGCGATCTGGTCGCACCGCTGGTACACCGCATCCCAAGGCATCGGCGTCTGGGGGCCACCGGGAGCTCGCCTTGGCGGCATGGAATTTGGCGGCGATGGTGATTTCGGAAATCAGGGGGGCAGTGATGCCATGGGAATCTGGGTCGGCGACTATACTATCCAGCCGGAAAACGGCGGCCTTGGTGTGTTCGCACATGAGTATGGCCATGATCTCGGTCTGCCCGACCTCTACGACGTCTCGGGCAATACCTGCGGCGCTAGCTGTTCGAATTCGACCGGCTACTGGAGTCTGATGTCGGTCGGTTGTTATCTTGGCGATGGTGGAAAGGATGGCATCGGAACCAAGCCGGGCGACTTGGGAGCTTGGGAAAAGCTCCAGCTCGGCTGGCTTGATTACGAAACGGCGCTGCCGTTTGGAACAGCGGACTTCCGGCTCGGCCCGGCCGCAGGAGGCAGCAAACAGACCCAGGCCCTTATTGCCGTCTTGCCCGACAAGCTTGTTAGCACTCAGCTTGGTGCGGCTTATGCCGGAACGTATTTTTACCACAGCGGCCTCGGAGATAACCTCGACAACCGCATGTACCAAGCGGTCGCCGTGCCGGCGGCAGGAGCGCTTTTGGCGCAGGTGCGCTACCAGATCGAAAAGGATTGGGACTACGCTTACGTGGAAGTCTCGAACGATGGCGGCGCCACTTGGATTCCTATTTCTACAAACCTTTCGACCACGACCAACCCAAATGGTCTGAACTTGGGCCAAGGGATTACCGGAGACTCAGCGGGAGCTTGGGTGGCTCTGACCGCCGATCTATCTGCTTGGGCAGGTCAGAATGTCCTTCTTGGATTTCGATATGTCACCGATGGCGGAACGACCGAAAATGGCTTCATGCTTGACGACATCGCACTTCCCGGAATGCCCACCGACGGCGCCGAGAGCGACACCGGATGGACCTATGCGCCAGCCCATGGCTTCGCGCGTTCCTTGGGCACAAGCACCAGCCAGTACTTTAACGCCTACATCGCCGAGTTCCGTCAGTACCGCGGCTACGACCGGGGCCTAAAGACCGGCCCCTTGAACTACGGCTTTGTCCCTACGCTGCCAAATCAGGTCGAACATTTCCCTTATCAGGATGGCCTGCTTGTCTGGTATTGGGACAGTTCCCAGAACGACAACAGCACCAGCACGCATCCCGGGTCCGGCCTGATCCTGCCCATCGATGCCCATCCCGAGCCAATGCTCAAGCCGACGGGCACGCTATGGTCAAGCGAGATCCAGTCCTATGACTCGACGTTTGGACTTGCTTCGACCGACGCCATCACCCTGCACATAAAGGGCACTGCGTCGTCCCATCCAAGTCTGGCAGCCGCGCCGACCTTCGATGACCGCGTGCAGTACTGGCGCGCCAAGACACCGACTGCCGGTGTTAGAAATCCGAACACCGGACTTCAGATCGAAGTGCTGTCCAGTAACGGCAAAGTCATGAACGTGCAGGTCCGCCACGCGCACTGATAGATAGTGCACGCTTCCCTTTTCCGTTCGCAGACCAATCTTTCAAACAGAAGCCAAAGACTTAAAGCAGCCTTAAAATCGATAGCATCCGCTATCGATGCAGAAGGTAGCCTGACAGACGCCCGCGCGCATTGGTCGGCGATCTAAATAGGAAAAATACAGAAATCCGCCATCATCGAAAAACGGCGGTTTGGACATCTCGCACTCCGCAATAGCCTGCATCTTCGGTGGGTTACGAAGGGATGCGCCGCTTCATGTAATATGGATGAATGGAGAATTCTTCTCGCACTGAAGTCGTCTCGATGTGTGCGCTCACCGGGGGATTCTTGGGCCTACTGCTTCTGGCTGGCCCTTCGCTCGGTCGCTGCGGCGTCGATCCGGAATGCATCTTCAACTTGGGTGGCGTGGCAATTCGCGGCAGCGTGATAGGGCTTGTAGCGGGACTTGTCGCCGGGCTTTTGCTGATGCCGCTTTTCAAAAAGGAAAACCATCGATCCTAGGTACTGTCCGACGAAATTCCGGTTATCTCCGAGCGTACAGCTTTGAATGGCGCATACCATCATAGCGCAGTGCAATGTCACTGCGTGGGCGGGTCGTGACCCCATTCAGGCGTGCGCTGACTTCCTTTTGAGAAATCAGCGCAAAGGAGTGCCGGGCCAGCAAACTACCAAGTGCGATCGACAATTCGTACCGTGAGAAGGCCGCGCCTATACAACGCCGAGACCCACCCCCAAAAGGCATATACTCATGCGGGCCAAAACTGCGGTCGATAAAACGCTGCGGGATAAAAGCCTGGGGGTTTGGATAAAGCGTAGGATTTTGCTGCGCGATCATGATCGCCGGCGCGAGCAATGTAAAAGCCGGCAGCGAATAGTCGCCGAGCTGCCACGGCCGCGTCAATTGCCGGCGCAAAATCGGTACAACCGGATGCAGTCGCAGAACTTCATCGCAGACCGCGGCAAGATAGGGCAGCTTGCTCAAACTATCGGGATCCGGACGGTTTCCAAGGGGCTGCAATTCGGCAAGCAAAGTCTTGCGCACTTGCGGATGCCTGTGCACTTCATAAAGCGCCCAGCCAAGCGTCGTCGCGGTCGTTTCATGACCGGCCAGCACCAGCGTGCGCAGTTCGTCGAGCAGTTCGCGATCCTCCATGGGCTCGCCGTTTTCATCGCGCACGGCGAGTAGTAGTGCCAGCACATCCTCGCGCTCTTTTTGCGCATCGAGCTCACGGCGGCGCCGCGCGATTTCATCGAGCAGCACTTTTTCCAAGCGCGCCACCGAGCGCAAATGGCGCTCCCAAGGTCCAAGTCCGAAAAAACGCCGGTGCAGCGGTTTGCTAAACATCAACCACGCGGGAAACGATTCGATGTTGGCTTGTATCAAACGCTGAAAAGCCGCGATCTGCGCATCCCCCTGAATTCCAAAGATGGCGCGCACAATCACATCTAGCGAAAGCGCCTGCGTCACATCCAGAATCGACTGCTTGGCACCAACGATCATGTCAGCGCTGGCGCGCCATGCGGCATCTTGAATGATCTGTCCGTAACTGCGCAGTCGGGCGCCGTGAAAAGGTGGCGTCATCAACTTACGCTTGCGCCGATGCACGTCCCCGTAGCTCATCACTATCGATTGCTCACCAACAAAGGGCGCAACGATGTCGGCGCGAGGGAAAAACAGACTTGGGTCCGCGGCGAAAATTTCTTTTAAGAATTCGGGGCGTCCAGTGACAAGGCATGGCCCATCAAGTAGCGACATCACAAATGTATCGCCGTGGGCTGCCACCAAATCGTCCATTAAGCGCTGCGGATCGTGAATCAGCCTCGCGGTATGCACTAGGGCGGTTATAAAGTTACGTCCAGCCACGGGCAGCGGCGACGCACTTCCTAGCGGAATTCCTGCATCTGCTGAAGCGATAGACATCGCCCCACAGTGTAGCCAGCGCTGCGAACCCGCGTCTATCCCAATCCCACAGTTCTTCACAAAAAGCGCTTTTGGCAGCGGCAACCGAGCCAGCCCTTGCTGGCTTCTGTGCTTCGATGCGATACTAACAATACAATGTCTGCGTCCCGCATGCGCGTGTTTGGCCCCTACCCCAGCGGCAACAGATGGCGGCTTCTTGTCCGTGAAGCAGGACATCAAAAGGCCCTGCCGTTTGAAACTCGCGAGCAAGCCGAGAAGATCAAGGTCAAAATGCTCGCGAACTTGGAGGATTTCAGCGGCAAGACCGTTGGGGAAGCGGTAGACGAATTTCTGGCCGGGAAAAAAGATAGCGGATGCAAACTTCGAAGCATCCTATTTTACACGGAGCGCCTCAAGTTCCTTCCTGCATCCGAACCGCTTTTGGAAATCACTGCGGAACGCGCCGAAAAGCTGTACCGTGCTCAGACTGAAAAGCTCAGCGCGGCGACGCATCACAAAGAGCTGCGTACCGCCAAGGCGCTGTTTGCATACTGTGTTCGGCAACGCTACATAACGGTGAATCCATTTCAGGACATTCGTCCGATTGGCAGAGCCAAGGTTGGCAAGCTTCAGCTTCGGCGCGACGAAGCCAGGAAATTAAGTACGGTCTTGCTGCACCATGCCGCAAAGGGGGATCGCTCGGCGTTGGCATTGGCCGTACAACTTCTGCTTGGGCTACGTTCCGCGGAAGTTCTGAACCTGCGCAAGCGCGATCTGGATGCGGACGGAACCATTTTGGTTGTGGAGGGAACCAAGACCAAAAATGCGCGGCGCTTGCTGCTTATCGAATCGCCCATCATCAGAGAGCTTCTTGCCCGACGCGTCTTAGACCTAAGGCCAGAGTCGCTCATCTTTGCGGAAGATCATCGCCATACGCCGCTACATACTGACCATCTTTTCAAAAAACTGCACAAGTTCTGCAAACTGGCTGAAGTTCCGGAAGTCTGTCCTCATTCTCTGCGCGGACTTCACAGCTCACTGGCCGTAGAAGGCGGCGCAACTTCCGGAGTCGTTGCCGCGGCCTTAGGACACGGGAATGACGCGGTTACCCTCAAGCACTACATTGCTCCGGGGGCCGTGGATTCCGCGCGCTCGGCGCGGGTCTCGGCTGCGCTATTTGAGCCCGACCTCGACAAACTTATAGCCAACCTGCGCGCCCTTTCCGCGGCCCAGCTCGATCGAGTTCTGCTCGCCATCGGAGTACGTCATTAAGCAGAAATCTTGACTCGAGCGCATATCTCGGTCACAAAAACTGAACCTAGCGTTCCTGCGAAACAGCAAAAAAGGCGAGGATACACGATGGTTCAGCTCTTTTGGGTTTGTCTCGGAGGTGCCTTTGGCACGGGGGTGCGCTACGGGATTGCCATCTGGGCACCGCGGCTTTTAGGCACAGGGTTTCCGTATGCCACGTTTATCGTCAACGTTGTCGGCTCGTTCCTGATTGCGCTGATTCTGCACATCGGCCTCAACACAACGATGATTTCGCCGCTGATGCGGCTTACGTTGACGACCGGCGTAATGGGCGGGCTCACCACCTACTCGACCTTCAACCAGGAAACGCTCCGTTCTTTTCAAAATGGGCAGTGGCTGCTTGGTCTATTGTACATTGCAGCGACGCTTTTCGGCTGTTTGGCAGCAGGCATGCTCGGATTGGCGTGTGGCCGCTTAATCGTTGGTGGAGCGCACGGATAGGAAGCGCGATGTTGTGTGCTTCGAGCATAATCCAGCCCGCCACCAAGTGGTATCACGGAGCGAGGATGACGTTGTCGAGCCACCCATGGTCGATGTTGCTCGAAAACTCGCCACGGAGCCAAAGGCCGGTGACCGCGCCCAGGCTCCTTTTCAGCTCCACGTCCGTCGCAGGCGTGCCGTCGCCGACGTGCGTCCACCCGCCCACCGCGAGCGGTACCGTGAAGGTCGACCATTCCGCCTGCGCGTAGGGGCCACCATCGTAGCGCCACATATCTACGCCGCTTTGAAAAAGGACAAGCGGTGCGGTGAACGGGTCGTTCACTTCGGAGTCGCGAAAATCGAAGCGGAGCGTGCCACCGTAGTACTTTGACAGATCGCCGAGGAACTGCGCTGGGGCCTGAAAGTAATCCGCGTATCCGTAGAAGGTCTCGTCCCGCTCCAGGGCCCCCCCGGTGCTCCCCCCGGTCGGGTTGTAGGGAGCCGGTGCGGTAAGCATTGCGTCGATTGAATAATCGTTGGCGTCGCTATTGAACCCTTGCATCGTCCATCCTTCGGCGTCTGCCTCGAATGCGCTCTTGATCGGCGGCGGAGGCGGCGATCGCGGCGGAGGCGGCGACGGAGGCGGTCCGCTTCCCTCTTGTGAGCCAGAGCAAGCGACGATCAACATGAGTCCGAAAGGCAATAGCCAGCGCATAACGTGTGGCACCTTAGCACATCCACAACGGAACATAGTGAGGCAGTTTGGCAGTATCGTTTTTGTCACTTGATTGTGTGACTACAGTAGTCCGAAGCGGCACAAGGTTTTTCAAACTCACGGGCGATTAAAAGAGCCAGCGCTTTACGCGGAGGCGCCTCATTTTTGACCGGCTCAAAGGCAGCGACGATTTTTTCCATCGCGTCGCGGGTCACGCGTATACATCCTTCTGTCCAACAAAGTATATCCAAACCTTGCGCGATGGCAGGATTGGGCACCATATGGTAGTTTGCCGCCGTCCCACTATTATATAATTTATAAGGCGGTAGGCCTTCCTTGGGATGAAGTGTACGGCCGGAATGAACGCGCAATCTTGGTGGTAGCGACAAATACAAAAACTCATGACCAGGCTGCGATAAGATTAATGTCCAATAACTTCCAAATGGCGTAGGATCTTTATTGACTTTGGAATCTTGCAGGACCGCCGGCGAGTCCGGTGCCACCCACGTCGGAATTTTATAACTTCCAAGCGGAGTATCGCTATCGCCCGGAGCAGATTGCCCGCGGCAATAAATATCAGCAAGACCCGGAAGGGCTTTTTTGTCTTTCAGCTCCGCCAAGATATTGTCGCGATGAGGCTGATAGGCAACTTGGCTGGCCACTTCTTGCAAAGTATCATAGAAGGGCTGGGTTTTTTGGGCATGCGCTTCCGCCTGTTTGGCGTCGGCATCAGCTTTTTGAGAATTTTTTTCTGCTTTTGTGGCTTCTAAGTTCGATTTTTGGTAGTCAGAATTTGCGATTTTTTTATCCTGTGGGGTTTTGGCTTGGTCCGCAATTCCTTTTCTTTCATTGGCTAATTTCCGTTTTTGCGTGGCAATTGCATTTTTCTCAGTAGCGTCTTTTCTTAAAGAGGTCGCTTTCTCAATGATCGCTTGATATTTTTGAAATTTCGACTGCCAAGTTGAAAATGTTAGGCCAAATACTCGCCACGGCGGAATTCTAATCTTATAGACACTCAGAAGCCCCACGTGCCTTCTATCGGCGGGCAATCGCGCATCCACAACATAGACATCCACTTTTGGAATGGCCAGTTGCAGCAGATGCTCGACACTTTGTGAAATGGCAGGCTCTAACGCGCGAAGGGAGTCTCCAGGGCCACTCATTGGCAATCCTTTCTAGCTGCGTTTCTTGAACGGATGCCCAAGAAGGGTTATGGCAACCTCTGAGCGTTTCAATCCTTTTAGTACCACTTTTCCTTGTGCATCTGTCGTATGTTTCAATTTTTTGCCTTCGATTTCAAGTTCTACATCTGCTTCTGTAATCGGCGCACCGTCTTCATCAACCACCTGAAGCTGCAGCCAATGGGGCTCGCTCGGTTTCTCACAATTGATATAAACCATCGGTCCTTGTATGTGTATTTCTCCTTTTTCATCAATCAAAATATATCCACCATTGCATTCTAGCTTCAAGGATTGGCTGGCTTGCAGCAAAATGGTTCGCGCGGCTGTCAAGCTGTTATTAATGACCATCATGCGATGATCATTTCCGACATCCGTCCAGCTATCTCTGCCAATGCTTGTAGTGTCATTGTGACGGATGAAAGCCCGCCGCGATCTGCCAATGCTCGCAGATTGATAGCGCGTGATTCGCACTTTTTCATTTTTACCGACGCGCCGCGTTCGATTGTTGCGAACGACTTCATTTTGATTTTTTTGAGCATGAATGAACAGCTCCTCATGGTTCGCCGTATCATTCATTCGAATTTCATTAAATCCCTCACCTCCAGGTGTGCTTGCCGTACGAATGGCCGAGATATTTTTTTTCTCGGGCAACTCGTGCGGCATCATATTTATGCCGTTATAGACGCGACCGACAATGATCGGCCGATCCGGATCTCCTTCCAAAAACTGCACCAGGACTTCCTGCCCAACCCGAGGAATGAACATTCCGCCATATCCGGCGCCACCCCATGGCTGGCTGACGCGAATCCAGCAGGAACTTTCGTCATTCCTTTGTCCTTGCCGATCCCAATGAAAAAGCACTTTGATACGCCCATATTCATCGCAATGAATCTCTTCGTCGCTTGGTCCCACGACGGTGGCGCTTTGCACTCCCAAAATACAAGGACGCGGGGTGATGCGCGGCGGACGGTAGTTCACATCGGACGGAATGCACAAAATGGCGTTTTTATATTGCGCCTCGGCGACTCCTATATGTTCTTCTCCAAGAACTTGCGGCTGAATGCCTTCATGCTGCACCTCGACCACTAGATAGCCGCTTGCGTAGTCATGGCGCCACAATCCATCTAGCACAAAGGTGTGCCCGGGCGAAAGTGCCGGACAATTGCTTTTGGCCGAGATGAGGCTGCGTTCCCCTTGAATCTCTTCGTGGCGGACTTTGGCCAGCCGCTGCCCAAGCTCAAGGTCCACATACTCGCCAGGGAAATAGTACACTTGATAGTCGGCAAAATCGCGGGCGGCCTGTTTGGCCTCCATGTCGAGATTGGGATGCTTAAAGCGGAAGTCGCGCAATACGGTGCTGCCCGGTCGAAAGCGAGCTTCCGCGCAAAGGCTGTGAATGACCTCTTCATAACGATGCGGGTGCTCGCGATACACAAGATGGCTGGCATGCGCCGCCGCCTCGATGGCATGAGAACCATCGCCCAAAACCAGAATGTCTCGGCCGTCTTCATGACGAAAAAAGTAAAAGATACCCTCCTCTTCCAACAGGCGGCAGATGAATCCAAGGTCGCTTTCTTGATACTGCACACAGAAGTCACGCCGACCATAATCGCCGTGTAAAAGCGTCTGAATTTGATCCTTGCTGACATGGCCTTCTGTCAGCACTTTCTCGACGATATCTACGGTGGAAAGCTCACGAAAGACGCGTGAATTGCGCGTGTACGAAAGTGGAAAAAGGGTCGGCGACAGAATTGCCTGATATTGGCTGTACCGCGGCCCGGCGGAAAGTTGTAAGAAGCGTTCGATTCGCCCGAAAATGGTCCGTTTGTAAGCAACGCCGATTGGGGTCAATCCAGAAATCGTCAATGTTGCGGGCTGACCAATGCGAGCATGTAGATCAATGCTAGCTGATTCGGCGATCAGTGTGATCTCAAACCGGAATGGCTGGCTGATTCGTTCGTGGCCGAAAAGACGATACACCTGCAGGGCATTTGGCGGCAGCCCTTCGGTGTTGAATGTATAGATGGCATCGCGAAGCCAGTCGAGCATCGGCAGCGGCATCGGGGCCTCCCTTTTTGCAAGGGCGCAATGATACCAACGTCCATGCTTTTGCCCAGACTTTTTGCCAAAAGCAATCAGCCGTTTAGGAGAGTTAGACCAAGCTGAAACTCTTGCCAAAGATCAGCGTCCGGGAACAAAAATCTCCGGCTCGGGTCGAATTCGTACCCTGGTTCGCATCATACGCATGCTGAGCTCGCCGAATATCAGCATGCCGACGCCAACGCCGAGCGTCGGAACCCCGATCGCGGTCAGCGCGTTGAGCTTGTCGTTTTGGCCAAGCCCTATCAACATAAAAAGCCCGCCAAGCAAAATGACTGGTATGCTGATGTAGCTAATCACATAGCCGGCTGGTTGCCAGTTGGTGGAATAGGGAGAAATCTGCAGCGTGAATTCCGATCCACGTTTGGGAAATGTGAAAGACCTGGAAGGAATCATCTTGTGCCCAGCTACGTAATAGGAATTGCCGCGCGGCACCATTTGCGTGCAGGGCATGACGCAGATGCGCTCACTTTGCGCATTCGGCTGATTTGGCGGGGTGCTATAGAGCGCCTGATCCTTCCCCCCATATTTCATCGTAATCCACCGACGCGATTCGGCTCGTG
>CAYWPR010000149.1:0-12187 GCA_964460115.1 uncultured Myxococcales bacterium | reverse complement strand
TCATGCTCCGTACCACGAAGCGGGGTTGAGTCGCCTTCCGATTGCGCCAAGACACAGTCGCTCGCTTTTCCCAACCATGCTCGCAAGGGTCAGGATGTCCTCTTCCTTTGTGAGCCAACGCAGACTGACTTCGGGAAGCTGATGGGCCAACGCATCCAGTGCTGCAAGATGCTCGAAACCGATCGGCGTGCGCGGGACGATTTGGCGAGTCGTGTGGCGGCGGCCAATCTCTTGCACAAGCGCATCCGCGGTGTGCGGCTCCAGCGATTCTTTTTGCGCCCCCCAGCTAAAAAATTGCAGGACCGCAACCACATTGGGAGCCCTATGGAACGGCCACGTATCGATATGAACCTCGAGCTTCAGCGCATGTGCCGCAAGTACCAAATTTTCCAGCGCCGCCCCCAGATTTACGAAATCGGTACATTCCTGGAGCAGCATAGACCCGCGCGAGCGCGAATCATCGTGTAGCAGCACGAGCGCATCGTCCATCTGCACCCACTGCCACGGCTGAAGGTTGGCTGCCGACGGTGCGCGGATCGCGGCATGGACCAGATATTCAAGAACGCTACGATCCAGGGAAAGGCTACCATCCGGCTTTTTTTTCATCAACGGTGCGCAGGGCGGCCAGCCGCTCTATGCTGAGCCCCTCCAGACGTCCGTGCAAAATCGGACGTTCGGGCTCCAGATCAAAGCGTTCTACATCAAGTGTGCCGCGGTCGCTGGCATCCATGATGACCGGAATTCCCAAGGCCTTGGCCTTGTGTCGGCATAGCATTTTGATGGCCAAGCCATCGCACTCATCCACCACGGCATCCAACCGTCCGCCTTCGGTAAAGAAGGCATCGATGTTCGCTTCGGTAATTCCCTCAAGAAAACAGGTCGTTTTCAAAAATGGATCAATCTCGGCGATTTCGCGCGCGACAAGGATAACTTTGGGAATTCCCAGATTGTGTACCCCGGTGCGAATGCGATTCAAATTGGTCAGTTCCAGTCGATCAAAATCGGCCAGGCGCAGCTCGCCAAAGCTTCGCTCCATGGCCAAGGTAAGCGCGATAGATTGCCCAACTGATAGGCCGATGATTCCAACGCGCTTGCGGCTTAAAATAGCGCGTTCCTGCGGCGTGATTTTGTAGCAATTGCGATTGGTTCGTAAAAAGACAAACTCCGCCTCGTCCAGCAGATGAACCAGGCGGTGTGACCAAGGATAGTAAGCCCATACTCCATAGTCCGAAAGGGCTCGGCCACCTACGTGCAAATCGATGGCTACATCCAGTTCGGACGCCGACATTTTGCGCCGAGGATCTAGGGACTGGAAAAGCTCACGTAGTTGGCCGTGGATCTCGTCATAAACTGTGAGCCCAGGCACCTTTGTGGGTAGCTCTTGTAGCACTGCCGCATCGATGGGATTACTTGGGTGCAGGAGTCTTACAGTAGCAGACCAGAGCATACATATAATGTAGCATAACAGGAATCTTTCTATGACAAAAGCGGAAGGCGGTATACCTAAGCCTACAGAATCCTTCCCAATTGTTCGGCGCCGCCTAGCCTCCTTTCACGTACCGGCAAGGACGAAGGCGCCGAAGTCTATACACGCGGCTAGGCCTTTGGGCATGTAACGCTTTAGCAAAGTATCGCAGCGTAGGTTGTCCAGGCAGTGCAAGCCCAGTGACTCGACGAAGGGCGACTCGGTGCCGGCCGGCAGTCCGAATTGCCAGCCTTCTCCGGCGCGCTGGGTCAGCTTCTGCATCAGCGGCGAGTTCATCCACACCTCGTCCAAGCAGTCAAAGCCAATCAGCGAGCCAGGGCCGAGGGCCGCCACCTTGCTGAGGGTCGCTTCCACCACTTGCCGCGGCAGGTACATGCTTACGCCTTCCCAAACGAAACACGCCGGTACTTTGGGGTCAAATCCGGCCGCGGTGAGCTGCGCCAGCCAGTCCTGCGTGACAAAGTCGCACGCCACATAGCCGACTCCGTGGTCGTCGATGCCTGCGTTGCGGATCTCGGCCCGCTTTGTCGCCTGCGTACCTGGGGCGTCCACCTCGAAGCGGGCGATCGAGCAGGGAAGCTTGAGGCGCAAGCAGCGTGTGTCATAGCCAGCGCCGAGGATGACGAGCTGTCCGGGCTGACCCTGCCGGTCAAAGACGAAGCGCGTGACCACGTCATCAAGCCAGCAGGTGCGCAGTTGCAGGTAGGTGAACTCGCCGAATTTAGCGAGGTCGCCGAGCAATGGGCGAATGATCTGCTCGACCCACAGGCGGTGGGTCAGCTTGAAGCCCCACACGAGCGAGCGAGTGTAGGCCTGGGTATATAGCCAGCCGAGTCCCTTATCGCCCAAAAGCGACATCTGCGCCATCAGCCGGGGGGCCAGGTAGTCGGGGCCAAAGCCTGCCTCGGCTGTCACGGCGCGGGCGCTTAGCGTCTTTATCGCCGATAGGCTGCCTCCCGCCTCGTTGGAGCGGTTGCCGCCGCCGCGTTTTTGAGCGAGGACTATAGGTAGCATCAAAAGCCCCGGAAAAAGCAGACCGACAGAGCAGGCAGCGATATAAGGCACCGAGGCCGCCGCTCGCAGGCCGTTTAAAAGGGGCGACTCGGACAAGATCCCGACCGCTCGACGATAGGACGACAGCGGCTCGACTTCGGAGAAGGCAGCGGTGTAACTCATAATTAGGAGCTTACCCTCCGCTTTTCGCGTTGCCAGGATTGAATGCGCGCAGCGAATGCAAGCTTAGCAGTTGTGTGCAGGCCTTCCCTGTATCCGTAGCTGAGCATCTGCACCGGGCGATATTTCAATCGCCGAGCGAGTCCCTTGTTGGAATTGCGCTTGAGAGAGCCGTGAAAATGGAAACTTGCAGGAAGAGATGACCAGGAAGGAGGAACAACGCCTACTCGATACGTACCTGCTTGAGAGGATTACTCGCTAGCTCGTGTGGAACGTCCTTGAGGGTTCTGTTGCGGGCTGCCCTGGGAATTCATGACCCATCCCGTGCCATGAGGATTCCAGACGTAAGTGGCTTGCTGTCCGCAACCGCTTACACCGGTCGTGCCGCCGCCGTGAGCTTTGGCGTCCTCGTCAAGAGGTGTAATCTGCATCTGCTCCGCAGGACACTTGAATTCAAAGGCGGCGCGTTGCCGCAGGTCGGCCTGCCGTTTCTCGCGGAAGCTCGTCATCAAACCAGAGCAGCCGCCGATTGATACTAGCACCAGAACAGCTATGAATTTTTTCATGACATTTCCCATCAAGGTCGAATTTCGCATTCGCGAATATCACAGAAAAGCGTTCGCTAGCAAGCAAACAAGACCGCATCTGAAATCCGTGGGGAATTCATGCGAAGCCATTTCAAAATGCCCACCGTCGGACGATAAATATTGCTATTTAGGTCACTGGCTTAGATATTCTTTACGAGTTCTACTGTCGGAGATTAGGTACTGAAAAATCGCATTTCACGGATTCGCATCGATAAAATTCTACAAATTAGACAGCGACGGAGGCTCTTCGAATGTCGACGGGGCTGTTTTTGAATAAGTTCAGCCAGTTTCTTCAAAGCTGCGGGGGATAGCCGCTCGATAATTTGCGCTGGGCTCATCGGCTCCTCCGGATTTGAATTCTCTTCTAAATCGTGGCTCTTCGGGATTGCGACGCGGTCGTCGGGCACCGCATGGCGACCTTGATGCGTTGCGATTCCAAAAAGAGAGCGCGCTCCCTCTCCCTTGCCGTAAACATCCGCAAGCGGCTGCGCCTACCCGACGATGTGCTCGGGAATCTCATGGGTTCGCTCTCGCTTGACTGCGCCGCCGATGCCACCTCGGCTTCCTTAAGGGCTGTGATGACTTGCTGCCCTGTGCGTCTCACCGCAAATGCTCGGTCGCTCTTTCTTCTAGAGCTTAGCTGCTATGCGCGGGGCCGCCTTCGCGGGCCAGCAGCTGTCGCGCCAGCCGATGCAGAAAACGCAAGATGATCAGCACGCCGAGCAGCCCCAGTCCCCAGGCCATATGCTGGTTGAGCCGCAGCCTGGCGATGACGTTTCCAACCGTATTCTGGAGGAACGGCGGCAGCGCACCATCATGCAGGGCTTCGAAGTGCAGATAGGTATCAAGCGCCAAGGCCCAGACCAATCCTATTGCGACAAGCTGGATCATCCGCCCTCCGATTGCCGAGAGCTTGCTCACCCCAGCCTGTGCGTTGAGTAATCGCTGCCGGAAGAACTGGGCGTTATTCTGAACGTTTTCGACGATCTGTCCAGCGATCCTGGCAGGTCCTAGAGTGTTCTTGAACCGATTGATGGATTTTTTTGACACTAGCTTCTTGATGCTGCGGCGTTCTGCTTGGCGCCGGTAGCGCCCCATGGCCTTGATGCAGTTCCGTGTCGGGTCGAGAAACCCAAGAGACTGATCCAGATTCCGCTCTGCCAGGTGAAGCCGCGCGAGACTCCAGGATGTCGGCAGTTTCTGCTCGCTGGTGCAGCGCGCTAGGCTTCCCAGGGCTGCGGCGATGGACTTTTCCTTGTAGGGACGCGTTTTTACATGGGTCCACGATTCCCATTTGCGCAACGCGCGGCTCACCGCGATGCGCATATTCGAGATGTCCGTGTGCGGCAGCGGTGGTCCCAGGAGCAAATAGAGATCCGATACTTTGCTATAGTCGCTCTCAAGAAGCGCGTCGTGAAGCTGCTTATATCGCTGCTGAAGTATGGCGTCTAGCGTACCAATCACGTTGTATCCGACAAAGGCCAGTCGGTTTCCCCGCAGCACAGTGATGGTGAAAGCCGACAAGTCGGTATAAAATAAGTTGTGCTCAAACAGCAGCTGCTGATGGGCGCTAAAGAGCCGATGCCAGAGTTTGCGACGGTCGACGCCGTTTTCGGACAGCCACTTTGTGCAAAGCTCCGGAGCCGTGCGTCCCAGTTCCTCGAGTTGCGCGATGCTGGGGGCATCGACGAACTCGGTGACCATGAGCCGCTCCGTACACAGCTGCTTATAGACTCCGGGCACATAGATTCCATGCCGGCGAAGAATCCGGCGAATCCGCAGGTGCGGGGACACCTGGGTGCGAAAATCCAGCAGGTTGTCAGTATACTTTTTTACTTCATACAGCAGGCTCTGTAACCGCAGATGCGGCATCAGGTGGAACTTTTCACCGATGAAAAAGGACACTCGCATACACTGCCAGTTGAGCTGGGCCTGCTTGAGCGCATCGGGGGCGCGAACGCGAACCACGACCTCCTGATCGTTCTCACGCAGGCGGGCGCGGTGAAATTGACCGAATGACCTGGTGGCTAGCGGTTCCGAAGAGAAAGTCGAAAAGACTTCGTCAAAGGATTTCCCCAGGGATTGCAGCTCATCTTTCACGCACTTTCGAACGATGGGAAAAGGCAACGGCACACCATAGTCACGAGCGCGAGCAAGCTCTGCACAGAACTCGACGCCGAGCAGATCCCGACGCAGCGAGATCAGCCGGGCAAGACTTACCCAGATGCTGCCCAAGCGCTCGGCCAAGATGCGGATCCGGCGAGCACTCTGCAAGGACCGTTCATTGCCCTTGAGAAAGCGAGCGAACAGCAAAAGGAACAGCTCGCTTGTCCAGACCACTAGGTACAACTGCAGTGTGAGCGCGATGCGGCCAAGCGACGAAATTGCTCGAGGCTGAATGGCTTGCGTCGGACCTGGCTTGGCCCCGCTATTGGGAAGCGGGCTCGGAATCCATTTTGAGCTGCACTTATGACTAGCCATGGGTAGGCATCCTTTCCAAGCAGGCTCCTAGCTGAGTGCTCTGTCGCTGCGCGCTGGCGCCGGCTGGATCAGGATACGCCGCATCGCGGCAAACTCGCGGCCTAGGTACAACCCGGCGAAAACTGCATTGACCCAGACCACTGGATGCAAGCGCGACAGCATCTGCAACGGACCTTCCAGGAACTGCCCAAGCGCAGAGTGAGAGTTTCCGTAGCGCTGATACGCAAAAAGCAGCAGCGCGATCACGGCCCCCAGTGCACACGCACGCGAAAGCGTCCAGAAGATCGAGCTACCGAACTTCGCGGCCTTGGATAGATGGCCTTCATAAGACAGGGCGCGGCGCCGCAGGTGCTCACCTTCAAAGTAGGCGTTCTCGGCCATCTTCGCCGGCAAATTGAGCGAATCGGCCAGCGTGGCGAGCTGGGTGCGAACGAGCTTTGCTGAGCGCAGCTTCGCTTGCTGCCGTGCCTGCATCTGTCGCACATATTTTTGCATAATCTTTTGGTAATCAATATCGGGCAGAAGCGACATCAACGAAGCGTCCAGGGTCAGCTCGGCGCGCATCCAACGCAGCGAGTCCCAAGCGGGTGGGATGCCCTCCCTGTTTATCAGTTCGACGACTTGACCAACTACATAAGCGCTCGACTTCTGATGGTAGGGAAATGACTTAATCTTGGTGCGCGGCTCAAAGTCGCGATAGATGCGGCTGATTTGTTCTTTGAGCTCTGAAAGGTCCCGGTCCGGCAGGCTCGGTGCGAGCATGAGGATCACATCGGCGGCCTTGGCATAGTCACGTTCAGCATACGCGCTCATCAATTGAAACGACTTGAACAGTACACTCTTATCCGAGCTCCCCACCGATCCGAAATCGATGAGCGTGATGCGGCTCTGGCGCATCAGCAAGATGTTTCCCGGGTGCAGATCACAGTGGTACAGGTTGTCTTCCAGTCGCTGCTGAAAGTGGGATAATAGAAGCTTTTTGCCCACCCGGCGGGGATTGATCTGATTTTCCTTACACCAGGCGGCCACGCGGTCGGGATCTACGGCGGCAGCATGAATGTATTCAGACATGTACACGCCATGCACGCGCTCCATCACTAGCACGTGGTCCGTGCACCACTGCCTGTACACCTTGGGGACATACACGTTCTGGCGCTGCAAATTCTTGCGCATCCGAGCCAGCGAAGCCGCCTCCTGCTGGTAGTCCAGCTCTTCCTGGATGGTGCGCTCAAGTTCGGTAAACATCTCGGAAAAGCGAGAGTGCGGTGAGACGTTGAGGGCATTCAAAAACCGCACGAATCGGTTGATGGTGCGCAGATCGCTCGAGAAACTCTCCACGATCTGCGGCCTACGGACTTTGACCACGACTTCCACATCAGGCTCGCGCAGACGCGCTCGATGGACCTGTCCGATCGATGCGGCAGCCAGCGGCTGTTCGTCAAACTCCGCAAAGACTTCCTCAAGCGGCTGGCCGAGATCCTCCTCTATGACGCGACGCGCGTGTCGACCTGGGAAGCCGCGGGCGCAATCCTGTAGCTTTGCGATCTCGGCACAGAACTCTTCAGGGAATAGGTCGCGGCGCATGGCGACGATTTGGCCGGCCTTGACCCACATGCCACCCATCTGCTCCATGAACAAGCGCAAGCGGCGCGCCTGCGGCACCGGACCCAAGCGGGTTTTGCGCCACGCCGGCCACAGACGTGCCGCAATACTCCTTAAGACACTCCCAAGCACGAACCATAGGATGCGGAAGATGCGAGATTTGGACGTGGAATCTGGCTCTGCGAACTCAATGCGTTTGTGCAACTTGGACGTGGAAATAAGCGGTGTTGGGATCAGTCGCTTCTTTTGCATTGTGCTCACCCAGCCAAAAAGACTATATGCGCAGGATGATTCATGGCTGGTGTGGGGGTGAGCACCCTGGGCAGCTTAACGCGCAGTCCACTTAACCTCATCGGTTTGCTAGCCGAATTGTAATACAAAATAAATAGACCACGGACAGCAAAAGAGATGGGCAGCAAGTATGCGCACAGGCTGCGTCAAGGTAAGCCAGGCAACCTCATGGAAGGTGTCAAGGAGACGCTGGCCGCCCTTGGAGAGAACTCGAGCAGTTCTGACTCAAGATTCGCTTCTACTTCCGAAGTGCCAGCACGGTCTTTAGGATCTCAAACGGTTGCTCGCCGCCTCCGGGCACTCCTTACGAGCTTAGATCTACAATCCGGTGGATGCTCCCTTCGATCGGTACACGGGAAAATGCACGGTCCTGCGGAACCAATCGACCGGGCAGACCGCCCTTGATGCACAGCAGCGGACGCGTCTGATAGTCGATGTGCGCCTGCGCAGGAAGCACCAAACGGTATTGAGAAAGGAGTTGCGCCAGCACGGTCTTGAGCTCCATGTTGGCGAGGTGCACGCCAGGGCAGCTATGGGCGCCCATTCCGAACGCTAGGTACTCGTGCGGCGCTGGGTGCAGGCTCTGCCAGCGCGCCGGGATGAAGCGGTCCGCGTCCGAATAGAGTTCGGGGTGGTGGTGGATCATATAAGGGCTGAGGATAAGCGTCGTGCCCTTGGGCATCCGGTAGTCGCCGAGCTCGAAGTCTTGCTGGGCGAGCCGCCCCATGAAACTGACCGGAGGCAAAAGACGCAGCGCCTCTTTGATGACGGCGTCGAGCAATGTGAGCTTGGGCAGCTGTTCCAGCGTGATAAACGGGCGATTGCCCATCACCCCGGTGATCTCATCGACGACATCCGCGTGCACTTTTGGGTATTGCGAGAGCAAGAGCAGCGTGAACGACAGGGTATGGGTGGTAGTGTCGTGGCTGGCGAATAGCATGGTGTTGAGCTGACCGATAAGCTCTGAGTCGCTGAGCCTGGCCTTCTCGGCATCGTGCGCCCGCAACAACAGCGATAGGGTGTCGTTGCCGCCCGCCGCGCCGGCCCGCCGTTCGTCGATTAGGCGCCGGATTTTCCCCTCGTAGACCTCGCACAGCTCGAGCAGGCGCCGGTAACGCGTGCCCGGGAGGTTGAGCGGAAACAGGAAGACCATCAAGGAGGTGATGAGCAGGAAAGACTCCTCGTAGGCTCCGCCGAACTGCTTGGCTTCCTCAGCGGAACGGAGTCCGAACAGGGTGCGCATGGCGAGGGTCAGCGTCAGCTCGCGCAGCATGCTTCCGAGGTTTTGCGGCGCGCCGGGTCGGCTCTTGGCACCCTGCAGAAACTCGGCGGTCAGGTTGGCGATGTCGGCCTGGTACTGCTCGATCTGGGCCTTATACAGCGAGGGCAGGATGAGACGGCGGATGCGCTGGTGGGGAGCTCCGTTCATGTTGAGCAAGCTGGCAGCGAGGCGCTCTAGCGCCGAGTCCACCGGGATGCGGATGACAAAGACGCTGTTGTGAAACAGGGCGCTATCGGTCAGCACCTTGCGGTAATGCGACGGCGAGAACAAAAACACAAACTTCGGATCGTCGCGGGCCAGCGCAACAATCTCGCCATGGGAGCGGAACAGCTCGCGGATGTAGCCCAGGTGGTCGAGGTGAAAACGCACCATGTTACCCGCCCAGCCGGCCAGCGAGCGCGGACCAGGCAGCGGAAGCGGGGAGATAGAACGCATCTTTTCTCCTCCTTTGTCAGAGTGTCAGCGTACGGCCGCTCAGCCAAGCGCGCAGGTTGTGCATTCCGACGTCGCGCAGGTAGCCCGCTTGCTCGTCAAAGCCGCTCGGCGTAAAGCCAAAATGCCGCTTCACGGTGTCAAGAGGGGCGACGCTGTCGATCTGCGAGAGTCGCAGCATTTCTGAAGTAATCGGTGGGTACGTCATGACTCGTTCGATGATCTTGGTGATCGGCCACACGGCCAGCTTCGGCACGTGCAGCTTGCGCCGCTTTCGCCCGGTAACCTGCATGAGGATGTCGATAAGCTCATTGAGGTTGTAGTATTTGGTGCCACCGCCGACGTCGAGCGTTTTGCGACTACCGCTCCCTTCCATCACACTTTTGAGGATGCAGGTCACAAGATCCTCGACCCAGATGGGATGATAAAGCGTCTGGCCGTTTCCTGGAATTGGGCACACAAGCGGAAAGACGCCAAGGAACCAGGCGAAGAAGCTAAGCGATTGGTCTCCCTTTCCGAACACCAGGGAAGTCCTGAGAATGGTGTAATCGATGGGACTGCGCTCGATTTCCTTTTCCAAGAGCCTCTTGTAATAGAGGTAGGGAAGGTGCGAGCCCGCTTCGTTCCCGAGCGCCGAGATGTGGATAAACCGCCGCACTCCGTACGTTTCCGAGGCGCGAAGCAGGCGTAAGGGGCCAGCGTAATTGACGTCGCGGAAGGTGCTCTTTGCGGTCTCGCGAATGATCGTCACCAAGTTTATGACCGCGTCTGCGCCAGCGAGAAATCCGTTGAAATCGCGCTCGTGCATTAGGTCCCCGCGATATACGTCCACACCCATTTGCTGCAGCCGCTGCGCGTCCGCGGCTTTGCGAACCAGGCAGCGCACTCGCTGCCCCTGCGAGAGTAGGCGCGGGATCAGATGGCTTCCGACAAAGCCAGTACCACCCGTCACGACAATCATCGCCATTCTCACTGCTTCTCGATGGATCCCCCGGGGCAAGCCTGGACACCCTTGTCGCGCGTGCCCCCCCCAAGGCAGTCGCGTATCGCTCGGCCTAGATCTAAAATGGTACTCGTCCGTTCCCCCGTGTGTCAAGACGCCCGACTCATCTCAGGCAACCACCTAGTGACGGGAGAGCTGCTCAGGCTACAGGAAACGCCGTGCGGTCTCGGAATAATCATCTCTGCTTGCAGTTCGTCCCCCACCCAGGTTAGTTATGCCGGCGCCATGGCCGATCTCGCCAGCGTCGATCAAGCGGTGCCTGACCTGGCCTGTCCGCCGACGGTACTAATGATGGGGGGCAGCGATGTCGCGGCGCAGGGCTGAAAGCCCGTCATGCAGGGGCCGGCCACCCTCAGCTACGGCACGGTCTACGTACGCCTACAGACGTCGACGATCAGTGGATCGGGTGGTCAACTGCTGCTCACCTATCCCAACGCGGTCCAGGACGGCACGCCGTTCAAGCTGCAGGTGGTGATGCTCGTCGAGTCGGTCAACACACATAACCCGCTCGACAGCGCCGCCGCGATCCTCGGGTCGCTCACCGGGGCCTTCGGAGGCACCGCCGATCGCGCTCAGATGATCTATCTAGACAGCGGAAAGATCGGCTGGGCGGACGACTCGCAGTCGTTCACCACATCGGTGCAGGACGGCGCGTATCACACGTATGTGCTATCGGTCGACGCCAGCAAAGTCGCGCAGGTCAGGGCGGATGGGAATCCCGCCCTCACACGCAATAACTTCACGACGAACGGCACGATCGCCATCGGTGATCAGACAAACGATGCGAATTTCGAAAGCACGTTGCTCATCAGCGTGCACCGCGTCGGGTGTTGGTACGGTAGACCGGGTTTGCTACTGAGCCCCACGCCGATCTATACAAAGAAGCGATCGAGGTGCCCAAGGCCAATGGCACAGCCCGTCAACCCGCTACGCATCGATTCTATCTAGCGCTGGCCAAAGGATTCTGCCAGTGGATAGTACGCAAGGGTATCCTGCGACATAATCCTTTTAACGAAGTCATCCCAATTGGCCGGGTCAACGCCGGAAAGAAGCAGCTCCGTGTGGAAGAGGCCCGAATATATGCCGAAACCGCATTTCGGCTATTTGATGAGAAAGGAGACAAGATGGCGCTAGCCAGCGTCGTTCCGCTCTATCTGGGCTTGCGAGCGAGCGAGGTCCTAAAGCGCCAAGTCCGCGATGTAGACGCCGGCGGGTCTTTGCTGTGGATTGACGGCGGCAAAACCAAAAACGCGCGGCGGCATCTCAAAATTGAAGCGCGAGCATTGCAAGAACGCCTGCTGGTGCTTACGCAAGGCCGTCATCCGGAAGAGCCGCTTTTCGGGTATGGAAAGACCGGAAAAGCGCGCCGTTACACAACTTTGTGGGTAGCAACCCAACGGATTTGCAAAGACGCCGGAGTCCCACTTGTTTGCCCACACAGTTTCCGCGGCTTGTGGGCAACTCTCAGTGTGGAATCCGAAGCCGCGTCAAGTGCGGTGGCGGCATCGCTTGGGCATGGTTCCTTTGCGATGACCGCGCGCCACTATGCACAGCCCGAAGCCGTGGCCAATGCCCGCAGCGCTCGCGTTGTGGATATGCTACAATGGGAAGGGAATTCGAATCAGGATATGGAGCCAAGCCCCGAGCAAATCATCGAACGGCTGTCGCCCAGCGCCCTGGCCAAACTGGCCGAAGTCCTATACAAAACGGTTCCCATCGCCAGTCGCAAGGACTCCGTCGCAGTTTGAATCAAAGCAAAATCGGGTTCTGAATCGATGAGGAATTCGTGCGAAGCCACTTCAAAATTCATATCGTCAGACGACAAATGCTTCTAATTAGATCACCAGGTT
>CAYWPR010000148.1:0-12196 GCA_964460115.1 uncultured Myxococcales bacterium | reverse complement strand
ACGTATAGTCCGGACGGTAAGCGCATCATCACCGCGAGCGATGACAAGATGGCCCGTGCGTGGGATGCGCAGACCGGGCAGATGGCCGCAGTGCTAAAGGGACACGGGGCCAGCATCACAATCGCGACACATAGCCCAGATGGTAAGCGCATCCTCACCGCAAGTTTGGACTCGACGGCTCAGTTGTGGGATGCGGAAACCGGGCAGAAGGTTGCTGTGCTTCAAGGGCATGGGGCCAGCGTCAGGAGTGCAACCTATAGCCCCGACGGCAAGCGCATCCTCACCGCGAGCGATGACAAGACGGCCCGCATATGGGACGCTTCTCCCGAAACTAAAACCGCCGACCAGATCGCCAAACTAATCCGTTGCAAAGTAGACGCCCGTTTCGATAGCGAGGACAGTACCGTTATCATTCCCGCCCTTCCTAGCCCCGCCGATTGCTTACCCATTTCCTATTCCTCTCGCTGAGCCGCCCAGCGTCTCAGCCTTATCATGGAACTTCCTCGGTTCCAGCAACACAACGACAGTCAATTGCTGCGCTGATTGTGATGCATATTCTGTAAAGTCCCCGCGATGTGGAGAGTGTACGGCAGCTCACGCTCCTGTGCCGTTGGTCGGCCCTGCATTTTTTCGGATGATTTTCCTGTTTGCCCGACATGGCGGCATGTGGCACGCCAGAGCCGCCTAGTCCGTCAACCTTGACCTACAGAATGCGCCTAGGTAGGCTTTTTGTTTAACGAGGCGGAAAACGATTGTTTTCCTGCCGTTCCGACAAGTGCACGTGACCAGCCCCCGAAGTTGCTTCCGGTTATGGTGAGAATCCAGGTTGATGGATAGCACGGCAGAGCTCTGTTTCAATGCCTGATTTTTGTCCGGTTGCTAGGTTATGGGCGTACTCCGGCGGAGTGAGATGTCTCAGCGCGCCGTGCGGACGGTGATGGTTGTAGTCGGCTTGGTACTCCTTAGTCTGCCACCGCGTGGAGGTGCGCCGCGTTGCCCAGGACCAGCTCAAATTCTGAGGACTGATCCCAAGCCAGACCGGCCGCCAGAAGATCCCGGTGGCTTCCCGGGCGATGCGCGTGATGCCATACTCGCTGAGAAACTCCGGCCGCTCAAACAGCTGCGCAGTGGTCGTGTCTAAGGTCCGAACGAAGCGCTGCACTTGGTTGCCCTTGGCGATGCGACAATCAAGGATGCTATCGGGGCTGATGGGCCAACTACGCAACGGGCTCTTACCCACTATAGAACGGCCGACCTCGAGGCTTAGACTCTGGCGTCAGCCCATCCCTGTTTCATTCTTCCGCACATCTGTGCGGAAACAGGCATAGGGGCTTTGGCCGCTCGTGCTCACCCGTCAGCCATCGTGTCGCCCCGTGGAAATTTATCCAAATACGTGCGATCATCAACTAAATGTCTTCTATCGATCAGGCCATTGCCGAGATCCCTTTCTTAGAAAAGGAGCGTGAAGCAGTTCGCAACAATGGCAAACTTGTACAGGGCTCTGTGAGTGTTTCCATAGAGGAAGATCTCGTTCGGATGGATAGTCCCCAGGGTCTCAATACAGCGGAGTTTGTCTATGTGTTGCGCATTTGTGAGGAGGTCTTCCGCATTCGTCGACGCTATTTCATGCTAGCGCTCAATGGCGAAGGTGCATCGCCGATGACAGCCGAACAACGACGAATCGGCGCGACGTGGAGCCGCAAGTACCCCTCGAGCGGAACAGCGATTGTTAGTCCAGCCAACAGTCTTGTTAGCATCATGATCACATTGCTGATTCGGGGAATTAATAGGGTGATCACGCGACCGATCCCACTTGCTTTTTTCCGAACCGAAGGCGAGGCCCGCGCATGGCTTGCCTCGCTTGGTCATCCATTGCGGTGAAGAGTACCGGCGTGGCCGGCCCTGGCAGCACCCACCGCCATCGCGCTGAGCCCCAAGGGGATTCCGCTTGGGAGTCTGGAACAAGCGCTGTGGGTGCGTCGATTGCGGTCGCCGTTTTTGAAAAAGGACCCACTCGCGCCGCAGCAGCGCGAGTCGCAGATCTGGCTGGATGCAGCCAGCCTCGAGGATCCACGTTTCGCGGTTTCCGGGTCCACGCCGAGGTAGAGGGCGAAACACAAAAGTTCTCGTTCGTATTCGCGACGAGTTGGAGCATGCAAGGCTGCAATGCTCGTAAGCGCTGGCGCATCCGCAGCCTGTTTGGGAACCGCGGCGCTCAGCAGCGCCGGAAACGGCTTGCCGTCTTTGCAGAGCAGATCCAGCGCAATTTCACCAATCGAGCCGCGCAGGCGCAAAAGCGGTGCGCAGTAACTTTTACATTAACCATGGTTTGATCGGTTTACGATAGGGGCAAGCGGCAAAGCCCCACTATTCCCCCTCAGGATGTGCAACTGGGCCTGGACCACGGTTTCCCCTCCCTTCGCTGCTCACCATACTCTGCGTGGCTTAGTAGCGCAGTTTCTCCTGTTTCCTCGCCGATCCTGCGTCCTTGACAGCCAACACCCTAGAGTAGCTTTTTCGTCGACCGAGGTCGACCGTACGGCGCTACTTCGGTCGTCATCGGCAGCTAAAAGGCTCGGGCGAACCGCTATTGTAGCCGGCCACCGCGATCCGATAATTATGTTGAGCTTTCCATAATTATCGGAAACAGGGGGCCAGCGACACGCTATCGGCGTGACGCATGAAAAGACCTTTGAGCACCGAGTGACGGTATAATGCAATTCGGAACACCTGTCGCTGCCCTGATCGATCCCCTCATTTTCTCCGACGAGAAGCCGCATAAAAGTCATACTTGGCGATCGTCTGATCCCCTGCTCCGTCGACACAATGAGGGGATCTCTTAGGACCTGGGGAACAGTCTTCGGCAAAGCCGACTGCCGCCACGCGGCTGAATTCCGAACCGGAACGAAGCGGGCTGCAACTTTGGGGGGATCTGACTCCGGGGGCGTACGCGGTCGGATACCGGCAGACGTTCATCCATGACCCGGCGTGTTCGTACGACTATCCCCTCGCGCCGGGCTCTGCGCGCCCGATTCTTATCAACCTCTGGTATCCCGCCGAGGCGGACAGCGGGTTGCCGATGAAAGTCGACGATTACATGCAAGTTGGCGGGGCGGACCTCGAGCCGGCCGTAAAGCCCCTTGCCGAGCTAATCGGCAGGCACGCGCGCAGCGTCTTTACGCAGGACGTGCTGGGGCGCGAGCCGCAGTTTCTCGATCGAGCGCTGCTCGAGCGGCGCGCCCAGATCCTTGCGCAGCCGGTGTTTGCCCGCCAAGATGCCAAGGCCCGGAAGCAGACCTATCCCCTGATCCTAGGCCACCCCGGCTTGGGGGCTGGGTTCGCCGATAACTTCGTCCTGTACGAGCTCTTGGCCAGCCACGGGTATCTGGTGATCTCTAGCGCATTTCAGTCTGCGGAAACCAACGCCCTCAATATCTCTTGGGAACCGGCAACCTCGATCGCTGACCTTGACGCCATCGTCAGCTGGGCGCGCCGGAACTTGCGAATCGGCGCTGTTGCAACCCTGGGATACAGCTATGGCGCAGGCGGCCTTGAGCTATGCGATGGAGCACCGGCCCATTGACGCGGTGGTCAGCCTGGATTCGACGATGGAAAACGGCGATCCGAAGGCTCCCTGGTACAAAGAATGGAAGCCACAAAGCTTCTGGCTCGATCGCGCCGCTACGATTCGGGTCCCCGTTCTGCTGGTCTCTTCCACAGCGGGAACCGATACCTGTTTCTTCGACGGACTTATGGCGTGTGATCGCCGGTCCTTGAAAGTGCCCGACCTGTCGCACAATGATTTCGAATCGACCGGCGGGGTCCTGCGGGCCCGTTTCGCTTATGACTTGCGAGCGGCAAAGCCCGACGATCCCGCTGCGGCCCAGATAGAGACTGCGAACCGTTTGGTCTACCGTGCCGTCCTGGCCTTTCTGGATGGCATCCTGCGCCAGGATGGTCGCGCCTTGGCGCGTCTGGAAAGCGAGCTGCCTGCGCAGGGAAGCGCGGTCAGGCTGGTGCACATCGGACGTCCTAAAGAGGCGACAAAAGCGGATCGTGCTGACCTGCTGCACGAGCTTAGGTCCCGCGGCGTCCCAGCCGCTGCTGCCCGCTGCGCGGCCATGGCCGGCTGCAACGAAGATACGGTCTTTACGGAGGCCGGTCAGCTGCTTCTTGACGCCGGGGAGTGAGACACTGCGGGCCAGGCCCTTTTACGGGTCGTCGAGCATCACCCTGACAATGTACTCGCACAGAAGAATCTGGCCGATGCGCTGCTGGCCTTGCACCGGGATGGCGAAGCCCTGGCGGTCTATCAGGCCGCGCTCGCAGCGCTACAAAAAACCACGATTTCCCCTGCGGCCATGCATAAGCGAATCGAGTCCCGCTTGCGAAAAGCCATCCAGATCGTTGGCGAACTGGTAGCCAAGGGCCGCTAGCGCGCAGCGCGAGCTTGGCGTGAAGGCCGTGGGAGCGCTTGAGGTAGGCCGTCCTTCCGAAGGCGGGCTCAGTCGGAGACTGCGGCCGGCGATTCCTTAGGGGCGTAGAAACCCTTGGCCCACTTACGGAATGTAGCGATGAGGCGGTCCTCGGCACAAAGCGTCGGAATGGGACGGTAGATGCGATGATTCAAGATCGGACGATCGGTTCGGGTCTGCCGCAGCGACTCAAGCCGAATGACCGAGTGGCCCAGCCAGCGCAGCGGCCATAAGATGTCACGACCGAGTTCGCCAAGATAGATTTGCCGAACATGCATATGCTCATCAGCCACCGGGGTGGCATACTGCAGAACGTGAATACTGCCGAGCGGCGGGATGCGCACGTTGACGATAACATGACCAAGTTCGTACGCGGTAATATGAATCTGTGCAGTGATCGGCAAGGGATAGCCCGCTGCTTCCGGCTTGACTACCAGCTGGATGCTCATCGTTGATCCATCCTGCTGGTGCGCAACAACAGTCGGTGCGACCGTGTGATGCACCACCGGAAAGTGCGCCAAATCGAAAGCATTTTCCATCAATTCCTGCGGATGGCTGCGCAGCGGAAATTCCTTCCTGGGAAACTGGTGCCAGCCGGGCTGTCCAAACTGCGCAAAAGCTGCTGGGGGTGCAGCCGGAGCCCGGTCCGCGGCATCATAATAGACCTGAATCACGCCGTTGGCCTCCGCGGTTGGCCAAGCGCGTAGACAAGCACGCGTCGGAATGCGCGTGGCGTAGGGAATCTTCTGACATTGGCCCTGTCCGTCGAAACGCCAGCCGTGAAAGGGACAGGCGAGGGTCTCGCCGTAAACGCGACCGCCGATCCCAAGGTGTGCACCAAGGTGCGGACAATGCGCGTCCAGGACAGAAGCAACGCCAGCATGGCTGCGAAACAACACCAGCTCGCGGCCGAAGTAATGCAGGGTGCGCACTCCGCCGGCCTTTATTTCATTGCTCCAAGCGACTGCAAACCAGCCGTTTGGGATGGGTGGAAAGGGGTGCTGGTCACGCTTAGATACGGGAAGGGCGATCATTGGTTTTTATATCGAGTCCGAATGCCGAATGTAATGACCCTATATCGACGGCCTATCCTTTGTCCAGGGTTACGCCGGTTGTTCAAGGTGACAACCGCCCGCGGCACCGATCTGATTCGCGTGGACTTTCACCAAGCCGTCCCACCCAAGGTGTGAAGCGGCCAACCCGGCCCGCATAGCGCGCGTATTCCGCGGTGTACGTGCGCTGCAGGTAGTGCTCTTCATCGGCGACCTGGCGGCGGATGCCGGCATAGGTCGCTGCCAGGATCAGGATGGTGAGCAGGCTGGGCAAAAGCAGAACCAGCCCAAAAAGCGCCATCAGCATCGCCGCAAAAATGGGATTGCGGCAGTAGCGGTAAAGGCCCCACGTTACCAGTCCGGGCCGGGCGCCCGCTTCGATGCCGATGCGCCAGGACTTTCCCATCTGCAGCTGTGCCGCAACCATCAGATACAGGCTCGCAACCAGCAGCGCCGTACCACCGAGCGCCGCCGGACTGCTTTCCAACGCAGCGAGCCGGCCCACCGCGATGCTGCCCGGCGCAAGCGCTTGGGCCACGGTGAGCGCCACCAGGCCGGCTGGCAGGATAAGCAGCGCGACATCGCGCAGCGTGGCCCAAAGTCCCGGCTGCTGAAACAGGATGACGCCGCTCTGGCCGTAGCGGCGCCGCTGTAGCCAGCTGCGCCAGCCGAAACCGACCGCGAAAAACAGCGAAATACCGACGAGCGGAGCAAAACGGGTCAGCGTAGGGGCAAGCATGGCCAAACCTTCCGATAAATTTTTTTATGAGATTCAAAATCAAAAAAGCCAGCCCTGCAAGCGAGTCTAGCCGTCCGGGAAAAAAGTCCTGCGTCGCAAGCCCGAGGCCAGCAGGCCCGATCGCGAGCGCGCCCTGCGTTCCCGACGAAGGTGTACTGGAAGTACGCCGACGGAAAGAGCGAGCGTAAGCCGCCAGATGCCCGGCTGGTTCATCCGCAGCAGTCCGGGAAGTGACCAGGTTGTACCAGCCCCACGTCCTGCTGCAAAACCGCCGAACGCACGAACCGATAGGCAGGCCAGCGGCAGCGCAGGCATGATGCGCCCCTTGGAGGCAATCGCCATGAACAATAAGGGATAGCCCGAACAAATGTTCATTTTCGGCAAGGGGCCGTCAAGTGCTCGGGGTGGGAGAAGTGTCCAAAGGTATGTAGAGGATCTCTCATAGAACTCTGTATACGGGCCTTCGCCTGTCCTGCCAGGTGACGTACGTCTGCCTGCACGGCCACAGGGAAGCCACCCTGCGGAAGGGATTATCGATGAAGGGCAGTCTGTCGGCAGCGATCAGTCTAATTCGGCGCTGAGCCAGGCACGCGCTCTTTCCAGTAGTCGCGCATTGTGAGGGATATTCTTCAAGAAGCGCTCACGCGTTTCACGATCAGGAATCGAGTCCGCACGAAGCTTCAGCTGCGCCAGTGCGGCCCTTAGCGCGCTCCGTGCGCCGTCGGCGTCCCCCGATGCATAGCGTGCTTCTGCGACGATCAAGCGAAAAGCTACTTCATTATAGCCAGCGCAGCCAAGCTGTTCAATGCACTGCAGTTCCTCATCAGCGTATGCTCGGGCATCAGGGACGCGGCCCTGGTGCAGCAAGAGCTCTATCAGGACTATGGATGCGTACAAGCGCAGGACTGGGAACATTCGCATGATCGCAATCGCTTGGCGCGCCGTCGCTTCAGCGCCGGATAGCTCGCCTTGTCGCCAAAGGGCACGGCATAACGCACCGTGCGCCATCCCGAGCAAGATCGGGTTGATAGCCTTAACGCTCAGTACCTCGCGGGTGAGAGCAACTGCCTCCGCCACATCTGCAGCACTGCGCTCCGGGGTATCGACTAGGAGCATGGCTAGATATAGCTTGGCATTGACCGCAATCAGCGTATCTCTAGCACGCTGCGCCTGCGCCACTGTGGCGCGCAATGCACGCTCTGCTTCGTCGCGATTCCCCATTTCGCTGAGCGCTGTGTCGCGGATGGGCATGAAAAGGAGCGCCTTGCTCAGCTCACCTGTCTCCTGAAGCGCCTCGACCGCTTCCCGCGATATAAGCATATTATGATAGGGATTCGGGTGCAAGAAACGGAAATAAAGAATCTGCCCGAATTTCATTAATGCCTGAATGGACAGCTCGGTCTTTCCAGCGGACTCGCTAATCTGCTCCAACCGTTGCAGCGCGGCCTGGGCTGGCCCAGCAGCGCAAAGCGTACTGAACATGACCGCCAGCCATGAGGTTGCGTCTGCATATGCGCTGCGTGCGTCGCTAGAGGGTTCAACGCTGAACAGATCCCCAATGAGGACGCCAAATTGTTCTTGTCGGGTCACGCTGCAGACCACGAGCATACTAGCCATGACTTTGCACCAGTGACGGCTGCCCCGTGGCAGCAGCGCCGTTGCTTGGTAGCCATGTTCGTAGGCGGTGTCCCAGCGATCGTTCCATGTGGCGACCCACGCCTGCACGCTGTGTAGGATGCCAAGCGCTTCATCCGAGGCTCCACACGCCATCCCACGTTCTGCAAGCCTTTGCGCACCGTCCAGATCACATAATGCGAGCGCCTCATTCGCGGCTTGCACAAAATAGGGAATGGCGCGTGCGGGTTGACCACCACTGTGGAAATACTCCGCCAGCACTGCTGCGGACACCCCACTGATGTTCTCCAGATATAGCGCTGCAAGATAATGGCCACGCTTACGATTTTCGTCAGTCAATAAGCTATAGGCGGCATCACACATCAAGGAATGTCGGAAGCCATACTGTATTTCATTAGGATAGCGACTATCGGCGTGGCGCTCGATAAACTCAACCGCTATCAGTTCTTGCAGAGCGCGGGTTAGATCCACCCCATCGCTGTTTGAGCCTAAGATCGCCGCCACTGCTCCTTTCCAGAAAGTCTGCCCAAGTATGCTCGCAGCGCGCAGCGTCTGCCGAAGCTCTACGGGAAGCCTCCCAATACGCGCTTGCAGCATCGCCAACACAGTTTCTGGGATCGCTGCGACGTTGCCCTCCGCCTGGGCGCGAATTAGCTCTTCCAGATATAAAGCGTTACCTCCAGAGTGTTCGATGAGATGGGCCATAACCTCTGGTGGCGTTGTCTTTCCTAATACCTGTACAACCAGCCTCTCACACGCCCTGTTGCTAAGTCCTTTGAGCGAGAGCTCATGCACCTTGTGTCCGGACCAGAGCCTGGGGAATACGATGCGCACTTCTGGGCGTGCCAGGGCCACGATGGACAGCGGCGCGCCCCTGAGCTCCTGCAGCGCCAGATCGAGCCCTGCTACCGTCAGCGCGTCCCCCCATTGTAAATCGTCGAGAACGATTAGCACCGGCGCTACTTGACACTCTGCTTCCAGCCAGTTCACAAAGGAGCGACGAATCTGCTCGTTCATGAGCTTTGGGTCCTGCCGTGCAGCGCGTAAGACCGGACTCTGCTCAGGGGGAAATGGAACCCCAGCCATCTCAGCAAGAAACACGATTAGCTGATCTCGTTCAGCAGCCGGAACATGCTGGCCCAGCCTAGCCATCAGTCGTTCCCGCTGTATCTCGGCCGGCTCACTCCCATGGAGGCTGCATAACTGCCGCAAGGCTTGGCCCAGGATGCCATAGGCAGCGCCCGCTTCCATGAGCTCTCCCTTACCAGCCAGTAGTGTCCACTGTGAATCGCGTTGACCGAGGCGACGCAGAAATTCGTGCCGCAGCCGCGACTTCCCGCTGCCCGGTAGCCCAGTGACCAGAATCGCTGCCGCCTCGCCATCCTCTATGCAAGTGCACAGACGTGTATCCAGAATACTGAGTTCCATATCACGTCCCACACAAGGTGTCGGCTTGCCGAGCAGCAGTCGGCTGGCATCCGCTTCTTTCTCTTCAGCGATGAGCAATGCCCCACTTGGTAACGGCGTCTGCATGAATCGCCCTACAAGCAATTTTGCGGATAGCGGATCGAGCAGCACGCCGGTGGTCGGCTTTCCATCCGATGGATAATTCCTGTTCTTGAGCGACCGCGCCGCCAGTTCAACCACTTCTCCGACTGCTGTGCGCCCGGCAATGGCCCCGCGTCCTGTCGCCATTGACACAGTGGCTTCTGGCCAGCGCTCCTTGATGAGTAACGCCGCTCGTGCCGCTACTGTCGCTTGATCCTGCGCGCTGTCGAGCGGTAGCACCGTCACCACCAGGGTCCCATTGGCTAAGAAGTCCGGGGAACCCCCAATCCGCGCCAGCGATTGGAGCAATGCCTGCCGATCCATGGACGCTAGCTGCACAACGCTTCCGGGCTGCGTCGCGTCCAGTCCAATTTCCTCCTCCGGCACCGCCAGTACGATACAGACCAGACTCTGCTCGTGGTCGGCAAAGCTCACGACCTTCTGCTTCGGGTTGGCAATTGTCACCGCCAGGGCTGGTTCGGGCAATTCGCCAAGTCTCGCCAGCTCGGCTGCCAGTGCCTCCGCATCTTCTAGCCGCCGCGTGGGCTCTTTGGCGAGCAAACGACTGAGAAGTACCGCGAGCGATTCAGGAAGGCCAGGGCAGCGTTCCTCGATGGGCACCGGATGTTCGAATAATATCCGCACCAAAACCGCGGCTATATGGTCGGCGACAAAGGGCGGTTGCCCGGTTAGGCATTCGTACAGGACACAGCCGAGCGAAAAAAGATCCACAGCCGGTGTGAGGTCGCGGCTGCCACGCGCTTGCTCGGGGGCCATGTACTCGGGCGTGCCAATGACCATCCCAGTCCGGGTCATCGCCTGCAAGGCGCCTATGTTGATCCGGCGGGCGATGCCGAAGTCGAGGATCTTGACGTGATGGACATCTCCACCCATGAGAAATAGGTTCGTTGGTTTCAAGTCCCGGTGGATGATCCCGCGTTGATGAGCGACTGAGAGAGCATCGGCGACCTGAGTGAGCAATCGCAGGCAAGCCCCTACCGTTAGTGGCCCCCGCGCCAGACGCTCGCCGAGATCCTGCCCTTCGAGCCATTCCATGGCCAGGAAGCGCTGGCCGTCGGGAGTCTGGCCATGGGCGACATGGCCGACGATACCAGGATGGCGAAGCTCAGAGAGAAGCTGCGCCTCTCGGGCAAAGCGCTCATCCTGCTCCGGCCCACCGCTCACAGAGTGCAAAAGCTTGAGTGCGACGATGTCCCCGCTATAGCGGTCTTTTGCGCGGTAAACCTGGCCCATGCCACCGCTTCCGGCAGCGCGTTCGATCTCAAAGCGGTTGGCAAAGAGACTGCCCGTCGAGAGGTGCAGATTAACCATACTGACCAGTATGCCGGATACTGGGCGCGGTGGATATCAGTTCATCTGCGGATCTGGCCGAGCAAAACCGACAGTGGTGTCGCTCTTTTTCTCGTTGCCTGAACAAGCGTCTGTTTTCGCCCAAAATCCCGCAAACGCCAGGAATGGCATAGGCATTCAAATGTACGGTTGGGATTCACTATGTAGTTTTCGGTATTCAGCGAGCCACTCCGAACACTTTGATTACATTAGGGATAGCCCGAACAAATGTTCATTTTCGGCAAGGGGCCGTCAAGTGCTCGGGGTGGGAGAAGTGTCCAAAGGTATGTAGAGGAGGATGGTTAATGTAGCAATTCCTTTTAAGTGATTTAGTAACTAGCTCTTAACCGCTGCTACATTGACCACGGTCGAGCTCTTGTGAATTCGCGAAATCCGACTCGACCGCCATTACTCCGTTGACTTTGCTTAGGCAGCCGAACTATGAAGCGTATTGGATTCGTGAATGGTCATTGCAAACGCTGAATCCCACGTAACCTGAATCTAGGAGTATTCATAATGTCATCAGTAATCGGTTTCATAGCAGCGCTAGCCACAGTCATCTCTTTGACCTCCAACGCTGAGGCTGGCCTCATGGGAACCATGTCAACCCGCCTTAAGGGAGCCAAGGATGGAGCTCCCGGACTTGTCTTAGGGGTCGAAAACCTTGTGCTTCCATCCGCAAGCATTACACCGATTTTACCCGGATCATGTATGGTGGTTGCCCACTCCATCGTCGATGGACTTAAGACAGACGGAACCACCCTAGACGACTCATATCTATATCTGCGTATTCTCAAGGATGAGAATGGCATCCAAACTAGGGTGGGGTCTGGTCTTTTTGTATGGGAAAACGTTGCACGTGCGTTTACGACTACGATTCATTATGTCATTCCTGTAAAAGCGGGCGTGAACACGAAGTTCGGGTGCGCGATAGGCAACGTTGAGGAACAAACCGCTGGCGCCACTGCCTATTGCTACGTCAGTTATATCTGTCAGTAGTCCTGCCTTGCTGAAAGCGTAGCAGCGTCTGCATGCAGAAGCGCGCTCCTTAGATCGATCAAATGAGATCCTTATTTTTCCACGGAAAATGTTGGGAAAATCGTTTTGAGGAACGTAACCCACCCGCATCTCCTCCGGCGCGATGCGGGTACTTTCAGCTTCAGCCAGCCGCGAACAGAATAGTTAGCCCGCTGAAGTCTGGTATGAGGCTGGGCAAGTGCGAAAGCGTGAGGCTGGCGAAGAATCTCCTCGGAAAAGCATTCTTCACGGAAACGCATAAAAGAAATCGTCGTCGGAGATAGTGTATCTCTTTGCAACGATCATCCTACGCATTGATCGATCTCAGCCCTAAGAGATCCCCTCATTATGTCGACGGAGCCGGGGATCAGACGATCGCG
>CAYWPR010000147.1:0-12302 GCA_964460115.1 uncultured Myxococcales bacterium | reverse complement strand
TTGGCGGGCTTAATATCGCGATGAATGACGCCTTGGGCGTGGGCGAACTGTAGGCCGCGGAGCAGGCCCAAAAAGATCTCGACCCGATACTCGATGGAATAACGCTCCAGATACTCCGAATCGCCCGCGTCGAGCTTGGCGATGATCGACTCCAGCGTCTCGCCGTCGATGTGCTTCATCACGAAGAAAAGCTGGCCTTGCTCATCAATGCCGACGTCGTGAATGGGAACAATGTTTGGGTGCTCGAGCCGGCCGATGGTATGAATCTCTTCGATAAAGCGAACAATGCCGTCGGGCTTTTGCGCGCGATTGATAAGCTGTTTGACGGCGACGTTGCGTCCGATGTCATTGTCGCGGGCCAGGTTGACTTCGCCCATCGCGCCGCTGCCCAGCCGTTTTAGGTGCTCATAGCGCGTCTGGGTGCGCGGTAAAATCTGTACCGCTGGGCCATCGCTATGTACTTGGGGCAAAACCGTCGTGTTGCGCAGCGCCGCGGCTTCGCTGTTTGTGCCTAGCGGATTCCATTGTGTCCCCGACGCGGCTCCTCGTCCGGTCACGCTTCCCATGACCGGTGCCGTGCCAGCGTATGATTTTCCCGCGCTGGATTTTGCTTCAGGTGCGCCGGTCGGAGTGTTTGTAGTCTCCGCCAGGCTCGCGCTAGAGGTACTGTTCATGGCTGACCTCAGACTGATCCTAAAATTCCATTATGCAGCAGTCGAGGCCGCAAAACTGCCGCTTTCGCGGTTTTCGCCGATGAACTACGTCGATGTAAGAAAATCGAGCACGATTCGGCAGAATTCGTCAGGAACTTCCAGTTGTGGGTAGTGTCCGCAGTTGGCAAAGCTATGCACCCGGACCTGCGGATAGGTCCTGAGCTTGCGTGCCATTACAGGGCATATGCAAAAAGTGCAGCTTGCGACGGGAAGATTGGGTTTATTCCGTCGCCAGGGTTCGAATGAATTTTTGAGAGATGCAGGGGAGGGGAATAGGGAAGGGGAATTACGAGTTGCTCGGACGAGCAATCAGGTCGCGCAGGACGGTCTGCAGAATGCCGCCATTTTGGTAGTAGCGAACATCAATGGGCGTATCCAAGCGCGACCGTACTTGAAAAGAGAATTGGCTGCCGTCTTCGCGAGTGACATCGACCTTCAAGCTTTGGCGCGGAACAAGTTCGCTTGGCAACTGAATGTCGTAGCGCTCACGCCCTGTCAATCCGAGGCTTTCGCTGTTTTGTCCCGGCTCAAAGATGAGCGGCAGAACTCCCATTCCAACCAAGTTGGCGCGGTGTATACGCTCAAAGCTTTCCGCAATGACCGCGCGAACTCCCAAAAGCAGAGTGCCCTTGGCCGCCCAATCGCGGGAACTTCCCGTTCCGTACTCTTTGCCGGCCAAAACCAGAAGCGGTGTATTTTCGGCTTTGTAGCGCTCGGCGGCATCAAAAATGCTCAGCCGCTCGCTTGTCGGCAGGTGTTCGGTGACGCCTCCCTCGAGGCCGGGCACCAGCAGATTTTTCAGGCGAATGTTGGCAAAAGTACCGCGCACCATGATGCGATCGTTGCCGCGGCGCGCCCCATAGGAATTAAAATGCACTTTGCCAATGCCATGGCTGCGCAGGTGCAGGGCCGCCGGTGTGCCTTCGGCAATATCCCCAGCCGGGGAAATGTGATCGGTCGTCACCGAATCGCCGAGCAGACACAAGACGCGCGCGCCCTTGATGGCGGAAAGCGGCTCGGGCCGTGCGGTCATGGTGGTGAAAAACGGCGGCTCCTGTATATAGGTCGATGTCGGATTGAACTCGTACAAGTCTCCGGAAGTGCTGCCGGCGACGGCATTCCAGTCGGCGTTGCCGCTGAAGACGGCGGCATAGGTCTTTTTGAACATCTCGGGCGTGATCGACTGCTCGATGGCTTGCGCCACTTCCGCCTGGCTCGGCCAGATGTCGCGCAGGTAGACGGGCTTGCCATGATGCCCCTGACCAATCGGCTCGCTTGTCAAATCGATATCGACGGTGCCCGCCAGCGCATAGGCCACGACCAAAGGCGGCGAAGCCAGATAGTTGGCTTTGACCTGCGGGTGGATGCGGCCCTCAAAATTGCGATTTCCCGACAGCACTGCCGCCGCGATCAGATGATTTTCGCCCACCGCCTTGTCGATTTCTTCGAGCAGGGGGCCGCTGTTGCCGATGCAAGTGGTGCAGCCATAGCCCACGACATAAAACCCAACTTGTTCCAGATAGGACAAAAGCCCGGCGGCGCGCAGATACTCGGTCACCACTCGGCTGCCCGGCGCCAAACTGGTTTTGACGTGCGGCGCGACGTGCAGTCCGGCTGCTACTGCCTTTTTGGCCAAAAGCCCAGCAGCCATCAGCACGGACGGATTTGACGTATTGGTGCAACTGGTGATGGCGGCAATCAGCAGCGCCCCATGCCGCAATTCACTGTGCTGGTTTTTCTGCGCAATTTCGACGCTGACGTGCTTGTCGCGGGCGTCCGCGGCAATGCCAAAGCCTTGCTCTTTGATCGGCGCGGCGAGCGCCTTGCGAAACGCGGCTTTCATGCCCGCCAGGCTGACGCGATCCTGCGGCCGTTTGGGACCGGCCAGGCTCGGCTCTACAGTGCCTAGATCCAGCTCTACCGTATCGGTAAAGATCGGATCGGGGCTGTGCGCATCGCGAAACAGCCCTTGCGCTTTGTAATAGGTTTCGCAAAGGGCAACCGTCTCGGCCGGGCGCCCGGTGGCCCGCATAAAGGCCAAAGTGACCTCGTCGACGGGGAAAAATCCGACGGTTGCGCCATATTCAGGGGCCATGTTGGCGATGGTCGCGCGGTCGGCAAGCGGCAGACTGCTGACGCCGGGGCCAAAAAACTCGACGAATTTGTCGACGACGCCTTTTTTGCGCAGAAGCTGCGTAAGGGTCAGCGTCAGATCGGTGGCGGTGACGCCTTCGCGCAGCCGGCCATGCAAGCGGCAACCGATGACCTGCGGCGTCAGCATGAACAGCGGCTGCCCCAGCATCGCGGCCTCGGCCTCGATGCCGCCGACGCCCCAGCCTAAAACGCCAAGGCCGTTGATCATCGTAGTATGCGAATCGGTTCCGACCAGCGTATCGGGAAAGACCAGGGTTTGACCGGAAGCGTCTTTGCGCTGCAAGACCCCATGGGCCAGATACTCCAGATTCACCTGATGAACGATGCCGTTGGCCGGTGGCACCACGCGGAAGTTATGCACCGCGTCCTGTCCCCAGCGCAGAAACGCAAAGCGTTCGCGGTTGCGCTCGAATTCAATGCGAGCATTGCGCACGACCGATTCGGCGCTGCCAAAATCATCCACTTGCACAGAGTGGTCGATGACAAGGTCTACCGGCACGAGCGGATTGATGCGCTTGGGATCGCCCCCAAGCCGCGCCACCGCGGCGCGCATGGCGGCGATGTCGACAAGCACCGGCACGCCGGTGAGATCTTGCAAAATGACCCGCGCAGGCACAAAAGGCAGTTCACTTTCGGCGGGCCGGGCCGCCTGCCAATTGCACAGCCGCCGTACGTCTTCTTCGGTGACTGCGAAGCCATCGCAGTTGCGCAGCACCGATTCAAGCAGAACGCGAATCGAGAAAGGAAGACGCTCTAGACCGGGGCCACTCTTTGCACACAGTGCCCGCAAGGCCTCTAGCCGATAGTAGCCAAAGGTGCCGTGGCCGGTCTGCAGGGTCGCATATGCTGAAAAAGGATCTTTGGAACTCGCCATGGCGGAAATCCTACCATTCCCCACGGCGAAGCTCCATGCCTAGCAGCACCCGTGCGCTCATCTGCATAAAACCCAGGTGGCAGTGCTAGACTTTCGCCTGCCATGTCCATTGCCTCGTCTACAGAAAATGAGTTGCCTTGTGTAAAACGACCTGCGTCCGGCGATTTGTTCAAGCGTGCCGAGCAAGTCATTCCTGGAGGGGTAAATTCGCCGGTACGGGCTTTTCGCGCCGTGGGAGGCAAGCCGGTATTTTTCGCGCGCGCCGCCGGGCCCTATCTTTACGATGCCGATGGGCATCGTTACATCGATTATGTCGGCTCGTGGGGGCCGATGATTTTGGGCCACGCCCATCCCGCAATCACCGCGGCAATCATGGAAGCCGCGCCGCAGGGAACTAGCTTTGGCGCCCCCACCGCGCGCGAAGTTGAATTTGCCGAACTGCTTTGCCGGGCAGTGCCGTCGATGGAGCGCGTGCGCCTGGTTTGCTCGGGCACCGAAGCGACGATGTCAGCGCTGCGGCTGGCCCGCGGATTTACCTGCCGTCCCAAGATTATAAAGATCGACGGCGCCTATCACGGCCATGCCGATGCATTGCTTGTGGCCGCTGGCTCGGGAGCGGCGACGCTTGGTTTGCCTGGTTCGGCGGGCGTGACGGCGGGGGCGGCGCAGGATACGCTCACGGTCCCCTGGAACGACCTTTTGGCACTGCAGCGCGTCTTTGATACGCAGCGTACACCAAGCGGAACATCCACCATTGCGGCGGTCATCGTCGAGCCAGTCTGCGGCAACATGGGCTGCGTGCCGCCGGCCGAGGGTTACTTGGATGCCGTCGCCAAGCTTGCCAAAAGCAATAGCGCCCTGCTTATCTTTGACGAGGTCATGACCGGCTTTCGCGTGGCGTACGGTGGGGCGCAAGCCCACTACGGCATTACTCCGGATTTGACCTGCCTAGGGAAGATCGTCGGAGGCGGGCTGCCGCTGGCGGCTTATGGCGGCCGGGCCGACGTCATGGACCATATTGCACCGACCGGGCCGGTGTATCAGGCGGGCACGCTCTCGGGCAATCCGCTGGCTGTGGCCGCCGGCATGAAGATGGTGCAGCTTCTTACGGAACAAAAAGAGGTCTACGCGACCTTGGAAAAAAATACCGCGCGCCTGACTTTCGAACTGGAAGGACTGTTGCGGCAAGCCTCGATTCCCGGAGTCATCAATCGAGTGGGCTCGATGTTCACGCTGTTTTTTTCCGAGCGGCCGGTGACCGATTATGCCAGCGCCAAGGGCAGTGATACGCGGCGCTTTGCCGCTTTTTTTGGCGCCCTTTTGGATCGCGGAGTGTACTTGCCCCCGTCGCAGTTTGAGGCAGCATTTGTCTCGGCGGCGCATACTGATGAAGTGCTGAACCAAACGCTTGAGGCGGTGCGTGGAGCCTTGCGCAGCCTAAGCTGTTCATAGATTCATTCGCAGCTACCGCGAAAAGGGTGAGGGAGCGTGCTCTTTTGGCCCTCGGAGGGCTGCGCTGGCTTAATTCTTAGCGGGGAATTCGCGAAGCGAAGGGCAAGTCCGCCGCGCGGCGTCGAAAAGCCGCGCGGCGCTTGAATCGGCTACTGCTGAACGATAACGAACTCGGTACGACGGTTCTTGTCGTAGCAGCTATTGGTCTTTTCCGGACATAGCGGCCGGGTCGGTCCATAGCCTTCGGAGGTCATCCGCTCTGCCTCGACGCCATGCTCTGCCAGGTAGGTCTGTACCGACTCGGCGCGCATCTTCGACAGCTTCATATTCCACTGCAGCGTGCCGCGGATGTCGGTGTGGCCCTCGATGTGAATGCGCATCGACGGACGGGCCTTCATGACCGAGATGACTTCGTTTAGCAGGTCGAAAGACGCTGGCTTGATGTCCGCCTTGTTGGTGGCGAACATGATCTTCTGAAGCAGCTCGATCTTCTCCTGCGTCACCGTGATGTACTTGTGCGGCGGTGGGCAGCCGTTGTTTTCCTTGGGCCCGGGCTCGTAGGGGCACTTGTCATCGCGATCCGGAATGCCGTCTTTGTCGAGGTCGCTCAGCGGGCAGCCGTTGTTTTCTAGCGGGCCGGGCTGATCCGGGCAGCTATCTAGACGATCGACCAGTCCATCGCCATCGCGATCGGTATCCGGGCAACCATTGTTTTCCTTCGGTCCTGGCTCTTTGGGACATTTATCCAGACGATCGATCAGACCATCCTTGTCGGTATCGATATCCGGGCAGCCCTGATTTTCAGGCGGTCCCCATTCGGTCGGGCAGCGATCGCTCGTGCCGATAAGTCCGTCGCGGTCCGGATCCAAGTCGACGACTTGGGGCTTTTTGGGTTGGGGCTTTTTGGCCATCGGCAGATAGCCGATGCTGGCAAACAGACGGAACTGCGCGGTGCCAGCCACAGGGGTCAGACCCGGACCGCCGCCCAGGTTGACGTTGATGCCGGTTCGGTGAATCCAGCGACCGCCAATGTACGCTTCTAGCGGGCTGTAGATCGATTCGTTGTTGAAGAAGCTGGTGCCGCCGACGATTTCACCGGTAAGGCCAAAGCCCTTGGGCAGCGGCAGGAAGGCACCTAGGCCGTAATGGATCTGATGCGATACGCGGACGTTGCGCGCAATCTGATCGGCGGTGCGCAGAAGGACTCCGACGTTTAGGGCGACAATGAATCCGCCCTTGGTCTTGTAGTCAAGGGCCATGCGCGGCTCGATGCCAAAGGCGTTGTCGCCGCGGAATTCTTCACCGACGCCGGTGGGGAAGGTGAGCTGCGGCGCAAAGGCCAGGCCGAATCCGCCGTCGGTGTTGTCCAAAATGCGGAACTTGCCAATCAACCGCAAGTCACCGATGCCGGCAGCGCTGGGATCGTTTTTGATGTCGGTGCCTTGCGAAAAGCCACCGGTGCGCTGAAACGCTTCATACACGATAATCGGCACATCTAGACCCACGGAGAACCAGCGGGTGATGCCAATGCCGCCCATCAGGTGCAGAGTGACCATGTGTGGCACCACAGGCACGGTCTGCGGAAACAAGCTGCCTTCTTTGTAAAAGGTATCGGTGATGCGCAGCGGTTGCTTGCCGTATTCCAGCACCACGTTGGCCATGGGCACCCATTTTCCCGGGGTGCGGGTGCCTTCTACCGTAATGATGTTTTCGGGACCCAGCGCTGGGTGAAACAGCTGGGCATTCACGGAGATAGACGAATTTGCGGGCTGGGTTTGCGCGTTTGCGTCACTTAGAGAGACGCAAAAAAAAACTGGAAGTAACAGCAAAGTGCTCTTCAGGGTCGTAGAAGAGACCGAAAACCGCGCTGCGGCCATGTGAGCGGAACCGTTATCTCCGACGACACGGCGGCGCATGCGCGTCATAAAAGCGACAGCCGCCATAGCAAGCAGAGCCAAAAGCCCCAACATCGGGCCGCTGTTGCTTAGGCCATTGGCGCCGCCGCCGATGCCGCAGCCGCCGAGGCCCCCTTCATACAGGTAGCGCGACTTGTTCTTGCAGGTATTCGTCGAAGAATCGCAGTACTGATACGCGGTGCAATTTGCGTCGCTCGTGCACGGAGTCGGCGGCGTGATGCAAATCATCGAAGAGCACTTGGTCGATCCGTCTTCGCAGCCGCAGATTTGACCAGACGGGCAATCCGCGGTTTTCATACAGGGAATATTGGGATTGCCGCAGAAGCCATCGCCCTTGCAGACTTTGGGCGGCGGGCAATCGCCGTTGGAGGTGCATGGAATCGGTGGGTTGCATTTCCCGTTCGTGCAGCTTTCGCCGGGGGCACACATGCTGTCCGAAGTACAGGCTACACACTGGCCGCCGTTGCAGATTGGGGCGCTGCCTGGGCACACCATGCAAGTCGAACCGCAGTGACCGGGAAGATTACAGGGCTGGCACAGGCCGTCGCCACAGAAATTGCCGCCCGGGCAATCGCCGTTCGAGGTACATTCCTGGCAGGTGGCGTTGGCACCGATAATGGCGCTGTATAGATCGCCAGGCTTGATGATCTGATAGGTCGAAGTATCAAGCGCGCTCATCTGCGCGCCTTCGGGCTGCGCTGACAGCGATTGCGACCACTCCATGTAGGCCGCGTTCGTATTCTGCGCATACACGATTTCGACCGGATAAAGACCGGTATCCTTGAAGATGACCTGCTGGGTCCAGCGTTCGCCAGTGGCCAAAAAGGCCTTGGCAACGACCGTCTGTTTGCCGATGGTCAGCGAACAAATGTCATTGCAGAAGACGCCAAAGGTCACGGGCTTGCCGTTGTTCGTGCTTTTGACGCTGAGATAACCGCGTATACGCATCGCGATTTGCTCGTCGGTGCCCGGCGGGACAGCAGACGGGGTGGCGCTGTACGGAAACAACGTGTCGATGCCGTTTCCGTCGGTGAAGTCACCAAGAGATCCGGTCTGCGCGTTTCTAAAATTCATGTTGTCGAAGGTATGAGACACGCGCCCTAAAATGTTGGGATCGGTCGCCGGCAAATTCAGAAAAGAGCTGGCCCGAGGAATGTCCAGAATCGGATCCTCCATGGAGTTTGGCGGGGGCGTCATCTGGGTCTTAAAATGGATGACTGACCCGCAGATACCCGCCGGCGAGGGGACATCGGTACGCGCCTCGGCGACACGTTGGGATTTGTCCAGCGTAATTGGTGTGGCGCTGGCGGTGCTAGCAAAGCCCGCAAAACAACACACCAGGGGCAGTAATAAGCGCTGCTGCATCTCTATACCTCGATCTACTTGTCGCAAACGTTGGATCCTGGCTCGGGTTCGTCGTGTTTAACCGGTTCACAGAGGCTTAGGCCGCTGGGCACGTATCCCTTAAGAAATATACATGGGCTGCCGTTGAACAGACGTCTGACCTTGTCTATACGGATGCTGTAACTCTAGCTCAGCCGAGTGGCCTGTCAATCTCTTGTCATGGCCAATGGCCGAACCAATTTGGTTCTTGCGATTAGGCTTTGCGTTCTTTGGCCAGCCGCTCGACCTCGGCGCGTATCATGACCTCGGCCAGCTCGGGGACGACTTCCCAGACTATCTGTGAAATCACCTCGACGCTGAGTTTGGCGATCGCTTCGTATTCGGCGCCGCGCGCAGCAATCCGTTCCATGGCCGCCAGAACGGGGGCCGGGACCGGTGCACGCGGTATTAAAGAGGGACGTGGCATCTGCGGCAACTGCGATCCGGCGGCGGAGGCACGAACTGGCTCAGGCATACGGCTCCCTTCGGTGGCAAAAGGCGGATGGGCCGGCGCGGTGCTTACACCGGGCTGGCTGCCGGCTTGCCGAGCTGGTGACGAGGCAGTGACTGGGGCTGCCGGAGGGGCCGGGCGCGCCTGGGCTTGAGCGGCCCCGGGTTGCGCCTGGGGAATTCCGTGCAGGGTCGAGCGCGTTGCTTCCAGCGGCGACACCGCAGGCGTCCCCGATTTGGGCGCAGCGGTCACCGCAGGAGGCGTGACGGCGATGGGTTTTGCGGTTGCAACAGCCGGCGGCGTAGCCACTGGCGGACGTTTGACTTCCGGCGGCGGTGCCGTCGTCGGCGCAGTCGCGGCGATAGGAGCGACCCCAGAGGCGGGCCGACCCTTGACCAAGGTATTCACCTTGTCGATGATCGATTGCGTATCAAACGGTTTAACGATATGCGCGTCAATGCCGGAGCGTTGCGCGCGTATTTCGTCAAATGGGTTGAAATTTCCGGTAAGCAGCAGGATCGGTACGTCTTTCATCGCCGGATCGGCCCGCAGGGCCTGCGCCAAGTCATAGCCTGATTTTCCGGGCAGACTGGTATCCGCTAATACGATGTCTGGACGCTGTTCCTTGCAGCGTACCAATGCCTCGTCGGCGTTGGTGGTCGAGACGATCTGGTAGTCCTCGCGCGCGAAGGCGATTTGTACCACCTTCTGCATGGTGACGCTATCCTCGACGAGCAGGATGTGCTTGGGCATCTGGATTGTTCTCCCTGACTCTCCCTGGCTCTAGTTCAGGCTAACTCCGGGCGCCAACACAGGCAGCGAAAGTGACTGGGGAGGCGATTTATAAAAAGTCCGCTATGATTGAGTACCACGTAAGTATATGGCGCGTCAAACATTAGTCGCGATTCTGCCTCTGACTGGCGGGCAAATGGCGGGTCGCTGAAGCTGCGTTTGGGGCGGCTTGTAGCGGACAGCGTTTTTTCGCATCGTTCACAGCGCCTAGGACGAGCGGCGCCTCCTCGGCAAGAAATGCGGCGATGGGGCGGCGTAGCGTCAAATCATGCAGATAGTGCGCGCTGTGCGTAAGCACGGGCGTAAATCCGCGAATCAGCTTGTGCTCGCCGCCATGACCGGGTTCAAACGCCAAAAGTCCTTCGGAAATGCAGCGCTCGACGGAGTGATAATAGCACACCTCGAAGTGCAGAAATGGCGGACTGGCGTCGGTCTTGCCAAAGTGGCGGCCAAAAAGCCGCGTATCGCCACGCAGGTTCCATGCCCCGCCCAAAAGGACGCCGTCGCGATCATGGGCCAAAACCAGCTCTAGCCGATCGCCGAGGCGCTCGGCGCACAATTGAAAAAAACGCCGATTCAGATAGGGCGGCGTGCCGACGTAGCGCTGCGAAGTGTTGGCATATAAATCGTACATGCAGTCGATTTGCTGCCGAGAAAACTCCGTTGGTGCGTCGCCTAGACCGCGGTAAGTGCGCACCGTAATGTGGGCTTCCAGCAGGGCGCGGCGCTCGCGCCGTATCGAATTTCGGCGGTGGGCGCGCAGGTTTGCCAAAAAATCTTCAAAGCTGCGATAGCGATTTAGAAAGTGGTACTGCTCCTGCTGACGCAAAAGAAACTCAGACTGTAGAAGCTGAGTCATCGTCGTTGCTACTTCGCGCGGAAATAATACATGCGCGGACGAGAAACCGGCCTTTTCGCACAGCCGTTTGGCCGCCTGCAGCAAAAGCTTTTGTAGCGCCTCTTGTTCGGACGCGGGCAGATCGGGGCGTGTCAAAAGGCGCCCACCGCTCACTGGATTAAAAGGCACCGACAAAACGAGCTTTGGGTAATAAGCAATTCCTTGCGATTCGGCAAAGGCCGCCCAATCGAAATCGTAGACCCACTCTCCGTCGCTGTCGTATTTGACGTAGGCGGGGGCTGCCGCGACGAGCTCGCCGGCATTTGCAAGCGCAGCCTTAGCTGCTTCCGTCGCCGTTGCGAATAACGCCGCATCTGCGGCCGCGCCGCCGCTACGCGCCGTAGGAAGCTTGCGTACAAGCAGGTGCGCCGGTTGCCAACTGGTCGTACCACCGACGCAGCCGGCGTTTTCCAAACCCTCTAAATAAGCCCATGACAATAGCGGCGCGTCATTCGGCCCAAGCAACGCATCCCAATCGGCCGCGGCGACGTTGTGCAATCCGCGATGCACAGAAACGCGGTACTCGTCCATGCTTGGCGCATGCGCCGATGCGGAATCTAGCGAGCTTGGCACGCTGGACCTAGATATGTCTTCACCGGGCGAATCGTTTGACGATAGAGCATAGCTGGCTTTGATGCGATTTCTTGGCGGACATTTTACCCGCGCCGCGCGGGCGTGGTACACATCTGCAGCGAATTCGCGAAGGAGAAGTAGCCCCAAATGGCCAGAGCGTGGCAAACATTGGCGACGGTGCCCACTGCAGAAGGGGCACTTTCGCTACGGCAGCGTGGCGAGAACGAATTTCTCATCATGATCGGCGGCCGGGTGCTTATGACCAGTGTCTCGCGACGTTCGGAAGAAGCACTGGCTTCGCTAGCCTGCCAAAGTTTGACCAAGCAGCCAGCGCCGCGGGTGCTTATCGGCGGGCTTGGCATGGGCTTTACGCTGCGCGCTGCCTTGTCGGCGCTGCCGCCGGCCGCGCAGGTGATTGTCGCCGAGCTAAATGCCGACGTCGTATCTTGGTGTCAGGGTCCGCTCGCCGCGCTGACCGAGAACGCGCTTGCCGATCGGCGCGTGCGCGTCGAAATCGGCGATGTCGCGCGGCTTATTGCCCATGCGGCGCCGAGCACCTATGATGCAATTTTGCTGGATCTTTACGAAGGTCCGCACGCCGCCACGCAAAAGCCGAATGATCCTTTTTACGGGCCCGCGGCGCTGCGCCGGTCTTATGCGGCGTTAAAACCCGAAGGGGTTCTGGCAATTTGGTCGGAGGATGCCGACTCGTCCTTTGCGCGGCGCCTTTCGACAAGCGGCTTTGTGGCATCGACGCATCGGCTGGTTCAGGGCAGTCGCGCCCATTATGTCTACATCGGAGTCAGCGGTTCGTACTGCGCAGAATCGCGTGCGGCAGACCTTCATCCACCGAGGCGCGGCTGACTTCCATAAACTGCGCCTTGCGCTGCAATTCTTTGATATTGCGGGCACCGCAGTAGGTCATGCCCGAACGGATGCCGCCCATCACGTCGGCAATTACCGTTTGCACCGAGCCTTTGGCCGGAACTTCGATGCTGATGCCTTCGGCGGTTTTCCAATCGGACATGGCGCCCATGAAATCTTCTTGGGCCTCGCGCGAGGCCATGCCGCGAAACACTTTGACAAAGCTTTGTTT
>CAYWPR010000146.1:1164-12329 GCA_964460115.1 uncultured Myxococcales bacterium | reverse complement strand
CATGCTCCGTACCACGAAGCGGGGTTGAGTCGCCTTCCGATTGCGCCAAGACACTCCACGATACCTCTGAGAATCATTTTCTACCGATCGAGCACAAGCGCGCGAATGGAAAGCGCTGGCGCTGTCTGGAGTAAGCTAGACGTACTTGTGGAGTGCATTGGCGCTACAGGCGAGTTCTGACGCTGTGCCGAGCTAGTGCATAGCTGAGCGGCCTTTTGTTTTCCCGACAGCTAGCGACGAGGAAATCGCTTTCGGGAAGTTTTTTCGTATCTTCCCGTCGAGGTTGGATGCCACCGCGCGCTCGGCCCTAGCTCTTTGTTGTGCTGGCCTCAAAGCCGATGGAAAGCGTAGAATCGGCCTATAGAGGAAGTCTGAAAAATGGTCACTTTTACGCTAAGCACTGGTCCGCACGGCACGGCTGAAGTATTTGAGCATCTGAAAGTCTGCGCAAAGAACATGTTTACTGACAACTACGAGAGCATATGCAGCGCGGTGGATGAACGGTCTCACCACACTGTTAAGATTGCCCCGATCGGGATCGGCTCGCGGCTTAGTTACATCCGCTCAGAGTGCATACGAACCAATGTTCCTTGGATAAATGCGTTGGCAGTGGGGATCAACCGCAACACGCCGAACTTCTGGCGCCCAAGCGATGGCTTCTTGCCGCAAGACGTAAGTTGGGATCCAAGCTATGAAACCCTTTGGCGGGGAATGGTCATCCAAATCTTCAGCTATGATTGGAGCCACGTTACCATTCAATAGATAATGAGACTACTGATGCTCACAGCTATATTCAATGCTTCGCAAGCCTGCGGCGCCGACGTTTTCGCCACATCTCCTCCTGCGCCCCCGCTGGGGAGGTTATCCTGCGTAACAGTCGGCGAAACTCCGCTCATCAACCCCCACCGCCCATATTTCCTACAAAGCGTACTAAACATGCCATAAGCGGCCGTGCTGTGCAGATGACGTGCTTCAATGCAAACGCGACCGCCCAAGGTGAAGATTTCTCAACACAGCCGCTGGTTCTAGCGCTAATGCTTCGTCGGCTCTGCCAGCGCCTTGCGCAATTCAGCTCGAATGTGGGGTGGTAGGCGATCAAGGGCGCGGACAATTTCAGAAGGGTCGGCAGCGGAAAGATCATCGAGCTCGGGAGCAGCAGCTGGGCCGCTGAGCGTCTGCCCTACAGCCTTGCTACGCACGCTCTCGACTGTTCCCGGCGCCGCATAGTGCTTGGCCGTGATCTGGAAGCTGCCATGCCCAAGCGCTGCCGCGACCGCGCTGGATGTGGCTCCCGCTTCAAGCGCCAGGGTGGAATGTAACCCGCGCAGACTGTGCGGGCAGACGCGCGGCACTCCGGCGTCATCACAAAGCTTGCGTACACGGCCCCACAGCCAGGTGTCGGTGAAGGGTTTGCCGGGGTGGACCGGACTGCTTCCGAATAGTAGATCTTCGGCTGTTTTGCCCTTGGCCAGCCGAATGAGCAGCGGGCGAAGCACTTCGGGGACTTCCAGGCGGCGACGGGCGTTATCGGTTTTGCCGCGGGTGATCCACAGAACGCGCCCCCCGTCATCGAGGTCACGGACGATGCGGCAGAGCACTTCGCTGGCCCGCATTCCAAGCAGAAGGGCGACGAGCGCGCAGGTCGCCGCCCGGTCGCCCTGTTTTGCCCTCTGTACCGCCAGCAGAACAAAGCGGCGGGCTTCGTCGATGCGAAGCTGTACCTTGCCTACTTTGGGCTTGCCGATGGGCTTGACGGCCGCGAACGGATTTTGCGGGGTATAGCCCTGCTCGACGGCCCAGGCGTAAAAACGTTTACACTGGCCTAGCAGGGTTCGGTGCGAATCGGCAGCGACTGCTTTTCCTCTGAATTTAACGATTCGCTGGGTTTCCGCCTCATACATGGCCGCGGCACGGGCAGGGGTGATTGCGCCCAGCGAGGTCTGGCGTCCATGAAATCGTTCAATCGCGCGGGCGATATGTCGCGCAGTCGTCGCGCCCCGCACGCGCACAAGATAGTCCTGGTATTCTGCCAGGGCGTCGGCGATGGGTCGGTCGCCGCGTGCCAGAAGAGCTTGCTCTAAGTCGGCGCGTAGCTTCTCGCCCGCTTCGAGGCTGTCCACCACGATCGACTTTCGCGCGTTTCCTTCCACCACCACCATGCGGTAGCCGTTACGGGCCTTATAGGGACCGTAGACACGAGGAGAGGCCATCGTGTCATCATCGCTCAGCTTTTTGGCTTTGAGAACCTCGATTGCAGCGACCGCTTTGCGGGACCGCTTGGTGCGCGTCCGGCCTCTGCGCTTGGCCAGCGATGCCAGCGCGTCTTGTCCGACGGTGCGGTTCATGACTGACCTCCTTTGGCATCTCCACCCGATGCATGCAGTAGCCGTTCAAGCCGCGGCAAGCGTGCGAACAGAACCAGCGCGGCGCTGATTGACAAAAGTGCCAGTAGCGCGAAGTAGCGATGATGTGGCCAGCGCCCCCACAGAAGCCCGAGTGCTCCCGCTGCGACGTTGCCGGCCGCTGCCGCGGCGAACCACAGGCCGACTGCTTGAGTCGCCCGATTCGGCGGCGCGAGGCGCGTCAGCAGTGACATGCCGAGAGGCCCGAGGAGCAATTCAGCGAGGGACAGCAGCAGATAGCAGCCGGTCAGCCAAGCAGGATTCACGCGCGACGTAGCCCCTCCGCGTAATCCCGCAGCGGCGAGCAGTGCAAAGGCGGCAGCCGTGACAAGGTAGCCCCAAACCATCTTGATCGGGAGCGATGGCTCTATGTCGCAGCGACGGAGTTGCGACATCGCCGCCATAAAAAGCGGCAGCAACGTCAGAACGAGTAGCCCATGCAGCGACGCAAACCGTGCAGGTCCGAGCGCGATCGGGTGCCCAAAAACCGAGAATCTGTGCTCCGTGTGGGAATCCGCAAAGAGGACGAGCGCACTGCCGGCCTGCTGAAAAGTCAGCCATGTAACGACGGCCAGGCTGCATAGCAGCCAGACCGCGCCCCATCGCGCGCGCGGCTCATCTAAAGAGACGGCCGAACCAGGCAGGTGCCCTATCGAAGGCTGTGTACGTGAAGGCAAAAGCCTGGCGCCACCGCAGAGAACAGCGGTGCCGGTCAACATCGCTACGGCTTCCAAAAGAAACAAACGGTCCCAGCGCTGGCCAATGCTGGCCCAATCAGCACAGAGAGGTCCCGACATCCCACCGAGGTTGATCGCCAGGTATTGCCAGAGAAAGCTGCGTTCTCGACGAGCGCCATTTGATGAGAACAGCGTCCCGAACAAGGTGCTTATGCTCGGCCTGAAAAAGCCGTGACCGGCGATCAGAAGGGCGAGCGCTGGCCATAAGAGCGGGCCACGATCCAGGGCCAGTGCGCCGTAACCCAGTGTGAGCAGGGCCGCGCCAAGAATGATCGCAACCGTCAAGCCGAGTTTACGATCCGTGAGTGCGCCGCCCGGTAACCCACCAACGTAGGACAGCGCCTGAAATACACCAAGCACTAACATCGCCGACGGTTCGGTAAATCCGTGACGGTGATGAAGGTACAGAACGAACAGGGGCAGCATCGCGAAGAACGCGAAGCGCTCGCAACCCTGGACAACACAAAGCAAAATCAGGGCACACGTCGAGCGTATGGACATAGAACCTCCTTTCGCCCGGGCTTGCTAATGCAGCGCAGGCAGCAGCGACCTTCCTATCGGCGATCGATAGGGCGCTGAGCTAATTCACCGTCACTGCGCAGCGCTCGGTCTGGTGCATTACGTCAACCGAGCCTGACGCTCGCACGATGGCACTCAAGCAAGCGCCCGCAGCGTTTCGACACGACTTGATGGTCAGGGCGAACGTCCGGCCGCAGCGGCGGACCTGGCCGGAATATCAGAGACCAAATGCAGCGCCGGATGCGGTCGTGGCGCATCAGTGGCTACTGGCCACGCCAAGCAGATGCAGTTGGACCGAACGGCCCACGCGCCACCCTCCTGAACGCAGACCCGGCTGCATACGCTAATCAGCGATGGTTGAGCAGTGCTCTCGTTGGCTGTGAACTCGACGCAGACCCGCAGCATTGGCGTGGTGCTGTCGGGCGAATCAGGAACCAACCCGGCCCGTGTGCCCATCCCCGCCGTAATGTGAATGTGGCGGCTAACGCTGGCGACATGCAGCAGCAATGTTGCGCTCGCCAGCGCGAACCGCGCTTCATCGGCCGTAAATGGTGGCAGGTTCTTGGCGATGACCAGCGAGATCCGGTGCGCTGGAAAAGCGAGTCTGACATCGTCGCAAACGCGGTGCAGTATGATGGCCGCCTGCTCTCGGGAACCAACCCTTCTTCGAAAATTAGTTGGCGCCTCTGCGATTGGCTCAGGCACAGATTCAGATGTAACGTCGGCAGGGGCTGCGGGGACCGAGTTTACGATTGCGCGGTCTTTGCCACTGGCCTTGGCTTGATGCATGGCTTGCTCGGCAACGTGAAGGAGCATCGCCCGCTTCCGGTGATCGATGGCCAGCGTCCATGCTGCGCCAATCGACGCAGAGATTCCCTGTGACCGCAGCCTGCCGAGGATATTCTCTGCAATGGTCGCGGCCTGCTGCGCCTCAGCGCCGCGTACAAGCACGATGAATTCGTCGCCTGCGGTGTGCAGCCGGAAGACTTCATCAACGCCCCGGCGGCAGCCATTCCGCAGCACGGTCGCCGCCTGCGTGATGTAGCGGTCGCCTGCAATGCGCCCATATCGATCGTTGTTTTGCTTGAGGTGGTCGAAGTCAATGTAGAGCACGGCGAGTGGTTCCGACGCCCGCAATGCCGCCGGCCAGCGTTCCGACTCGAATAGGCGGCCATTACCGAGTCCAGTGAGCGGGTCGAGCGTACTCATGCAAGTGAGCATCGTCAGCCGCCTGCTTAAGTGGTGACACCACAAACCAACGCCACCGAGCGATAGCAACCCCAGTCCGCCCGCTGCCAGAATGGACGGCAGTAAGGGCTCAACCAGAGGCAATTGGTCCAGGCTATACAGCATGGCAACCCTCGCTCTCTACCGAAGCGGGGCGCCAGACGACTGTTTTACAATCAACAACTGCACGGATGAACGGCATGACGAGCCTCCACAAACGCGGGTTTGCGTTGAGCAGGCCCCGTGGTACGCTGCGCCGTTCCACGGGGGCTAAATCCCTGGGGAACACGGTCTCCGTCGTCTAGTCCACGACGGAGACCACTTGCACCAAATCCACAAGCAACGAGTTTAAACTGGCCCAGCCAGGATTTTGTTACCGATATCGGTAACTTAGACGCCTTATCAAAAGAGTCAAGAAAAAATGAAACTAGTGCCTGCACACGTCGCTGGCGCACGCGGAATGCTCAAAATGTCTCGCGGCGAACTGGCCGCCGCTTCCGGCGTCGCCGAAAAGACCATCTGGAACTTCGAAGAAGGCGGACGTGTCCCGCATGACGATACTCTTCAGAAGATCCAAGAGGCGTTGGAGCGTCGAGGCATCATTTTTCACAACGGCGACAAGCCTACCGTCACGCTCGACCCCGAGCGCGCCATCATCCCGTCAAAGCTCGCCGATTAAGCGAGAGCCGGCACACAACAGAAAGCTCGGGCGGCGCACGCATCTTCATTAAATGTAGAAAGTTCTCAGGGGCGCGTCTTGGGGGCCAGGATGATGATCGCCATACCAATAAGTGCCACCCCAGCGCCCAACAGATCCCACGATGTTGGTTTTTCATGCTCGACCAACCACAGCCACAAGATCGCAACACCGATGTAAACGCATCCATAGGCAGCATAGGTGCGTCCCGCACCCGATGGAGGATGCAGAGTCAGTAGATAAGCGAACAGGGCCAAGCTCAAGGCTGCGGGCAGAAGCAACCAGGGCGACCTCGATTTTCTCAGCCAGAGATACGGAAGATAACAACCGAGGATTTCGGCGATCGCGGTCAGCACGAATAGCCCGATGGTGCGAAAAAAGCTCATCGTCTTTTTCCGAAGATGGTCGCGCGATTATTCTGGCTAGATCCATCAGCGTTTCTGGTTCCTTCGCGCGCAGTGCGCCTCACCTTTTCAACCAAGTCACAATCACCCCGACCACACCGCGTTAGCGCCTCTTTCAGTTTTTTCCGAACGGCCTTGAGCGCGGCAATCTTTTGCTCGGTTCGGTAAAGGACCGCTTCGAGCCGCGTCGCTTCGCGCGTGCAATCAGAGTTCTGCTCTGTAATCGCCTCTAACATGCCGTGGATCTCCTCAAGGCTCAGCCCCAAGTCTTGAATCTGCTTGATGAGCTTGAGGCGCTCAACCGTCGCTACATCGAAGGCGCGATAGCCCGAGCTGCGACGCGGCGCTTTCGCGAGAAGCCCAACGCGTTCGTAGTAGCGGACTGTATCGACCGCCACGCCGGCAAGGTTCGCAACCTGGCCAATCTTCAGGTTCGACATGCTCTAAATGATACGCTTGACTCTAGAGTCAGGTCCAGAGTCTAGAATACTTTACGTGTAATTAACATAAAAGCCCGCACCACGATACCGCTTCGGAGTACGCGCGATGAGTGTGGGTAGAAACAAAGGAGCCAACATGGAAGCCCATGAGATTCCCATCGCTTGCCGACTTGATGCCTTGACACTTCAGGAACAAACTCGCGAAAAGGAATTACTTCGGGAACATCTCACATCCGTGCGCCAGATCCGGGAACGCGAGGATGGGTACTCTTTTCAATACCCCGCGGATTCTGCGCTGTTCAGCCGCATGGCGGAGTTGGTGTGCTTAGAACATCGGTGCTGTCCTTTTCTGAGCTTCCAGTTGGAATGGTTAAGCACCGAGGACGCGCCCTGGCTTCATGTCATCGGCGGCGCCCATGTGAAGTCATTCTTAGCCGACACGTTTGCTCGCCAGATCCGCCTTGAGGATGTACGTGGGTCTTCAGAAGACCTGGACTGTTCGGGAACCGATGGAAGCTGCCTTATATTAGATACTCGTTAGAACGGCATCGTTTTCCCCGCCCTCTCCGTCGTTGATTGCTCAGTGGGGAAAACCAGTCCTAGCGATCCCCGACGAGAAGGCTCACGAGCGGCATCCTGCATCGAGACATCAAACCCGGCAACGTCATCGTCGCGGCCGACGACGAGGTTAAGTTGCTTGATTTCGGTCTGGCCAAGTTCGTTGCGGGCGAGGTGATGCAGGATCTGCTCGCCGAGGAGCTGGATCCCGGGCCGCTTTACACGACGGCACCGACGCTGAACATGTCGGATGCCACCGCCGTACAGAGTACCGGGGAAGCGCCGGTTCTCTCTACGGCGGATATAAATCGCTCGGAGCCCTTAGAGCGATTGGCCGTGGAGGATGAAAAAACTTCGTCGGATAATCAGTCGGTGCGGGTACACGTTCAATACGACAAGCTGGTACAGAGTGAGACCCGGCGGTTGAGGCAGAACTCGATTTCCGGAGAAGAGGCCAACCTAACTAAGAACCCAGCGTTTACGCATCCAAACTGGCTCAATGAAAGCCCGGGCGATCTTAGCAGCAGCGGCATCAAGGGCACCCCGCTGTACATGGCGCCGGAAGTCCTGTCCGGAGAGACGTCGTCACGACGTTCGGACCTCTATTCCATGGGGGCGCTGCTCTACGAGCTGTGCGTGGGCTCGCCGCCGCACTACGACCCGCTGGCCTCGCTGGAAGATCTGCGGAGCACCGTCACGACCAAAGATGTGGTACCGATTTCAGGGCTGGTTTCGAACATCGATGAGCGCTTCGCGGCGATCGTCGAACGCTGTCTGCGCCGTAAGCCTTCCGAGCGCTACTCTTCCGGAGAGGAGCTGCGGGAGGCTCTCGAACAGCTCGCCGATACCGCAAAAAAGGACGACGTCCCCGACGGCAACCCCTACCGCGGCCTGTTGCCGTTCGAGGCAGAGCATCGATCGCTATTTTTTGGGCGCAAAAGTGAAATCGGCACGCTGCTCGAAAGACTGCGTACCGAAGGATTCATCCTCGTTACTGCGGATTCGGGCGTGGGCAAGTCGTCTCTTTGCCGCGCCGGCGTGTTGCCGCTTGTGCTCGAAGGCGTGCTCGGAGGCAACCGCACGTGGCAGCAGGTGCCGCTGGTACCAGGGCGCAACCCCTTTGCGGCGCTCGTCTCTGCGCTGTGCGGGGCTCTCGCCATCGATGAAGAAAAGCTATCCGCAGAGCTGCGTCAGGATCCGACGCAGCTTCCACGGATCCTGAACCGTCAGCTCGGAGACGGCCGGGGCTTGATCCTCTTTATCGACCAGATGGAGGAGCTTGTCACCATCGGCGATCGCCAGGAAGCGGAGATGGTGGGGGAAGCGCTAGCGGCGTTAACCGGGCGCATCGGCAACGTCCGTCTGCTCGGGACGGTGCGCAGCGACTTCTTGGCGCGCTTGGCGACGGTGCCGGGCTTGGGAGATGAGATCAGCCGCGCGCTTTACATCCTGCGACCTCTCAGCACCGACAAGCTTCGCGAGGTCGTCGTCGGTCCGGCCCACAAAAAAGGCGTCTCTTTCGAAAGTGAATCGCTGATCAACCAAATCGTCGAATCGACGGCGAACGCCGATGGCGGTCTGCCGCTTCTACAGTTCGCGCTGGCTGAACTTTGGGAGGTCAAGACCGGCGATGTCATCACCGCGGCGGCGCTTGACTCAATCGGCGGCGTCGAAGGGGCGCTGGCTCGGCACGCCGACCACGTCATAAGCAGGCTCCCGCTCCCGCGACGCACCTGCGCGCGCCGAATTCTGATGAATCTGGTAACGGTAGAAGGCACGCGGGCGCGCCGCAACGAAGAGGAGCTTACGCGCGATGGCCCTGACGCACAGGCCGGATTGGAGGCCCTGGTGCGCGGTCGCCTGCTGGTGGTGCGGGATACCCCGGAGGGTGCGGCCTACGAAGTGGCTCACGAAGCGCTCATCAAGGGCTGGGGAACGCTGCGCAAGTGGCTAGAAGAACATGCGGAATCTCGAGCTGTGAAACAGCGCTTGGAGGTCGCCGCACTTGATTGGCAGCGCCTAAATCGGTCCCAAGATGCCTTATGGGGCCTACGCCAGATCAGCGAAACTCAAATCCTCAATCCAGAAGACATTGGTCCACGGGAAGCCAAATTTCTTGCTGCTTCAAGAATCGCCGCCCAGCGCCGCCGCCTGCTTCGCAACATTGCACTTGCCGCGATTCCCGTGCTTATTGCGACCATCTATGCTGGGTTCAAAGTTTCCAGCCATCGTGAACGAGAGCGCCGGGTCGCCGCCTATGTTGGCCAGGCCAGGTCTGTGTGGGCGACTGCCCGGCAGCAGAACGCTGAAGTAGATCGGCTGCGAAGGGCTTCTTTTGCGGCCTTCGATTCACAGAAACGGGAAGAAGGGGAAAAGCTCTGGGAACAAATCTTGACCCTTTATGTCGAGACCGATCGCTCCTTTGCGCACGTCAGCCAGCTCCTAGAGGCTGCCTCCACCGCCGATGGCAGTCGGGTTGATGTACGCGAGATGCTCGGCGATGTTCTCTATGAACGGGCGCTTGCCGCCGAGCGCGAACGGAACAAGCGGCTGCGCGATGACCTCCTCGAGCGCATGAGTCTTTACGACATTGACGGGCAAAAGCGAAAACAATGGAATGCGCCGGCGCATCTGACCCTGCAAATCGATCCGCCAGATGCTTCCATCAAGCTGGAACAATACAAAGAACATGAACACGGATTTGTGGACCTTGTGGCCCCGCAGTCTCTGACTCGGCCCCAGCCGAACCAATTTGACGTGGCTAGAGGTTCCTATTTGATCAGCATCAAAGCCCCCGGGCGGCAACCTATCCGCTATCCGGTGCTCGTGCAACGCGCAGAGAACCTGACCATCTCGATCAAGATGCCGCTGGCCAAGGACATTCCGGATGGCTTTGTCTACATTCCGGCAGGCCGGTTCTTGTTTGGCAGCGCACGGGACGAATCGGTTCGCAAAGGCTTTTTGAACACCGTCCCCGTTCACCAGCTTGAAACCAAATCATTCCTCATTGCCAAGAATGAGACCACATATCGAGAGTGGATCGATTTCTTAAGTGCGCTCAACCCGCAGGAGCGCGCCAAGCTCAACGTCAAGTTGACAAAAGGAGGAATGGGAGGGTCTGTCGAGATTCTCGAAACAAGGGATGGCAGGTGGGAGCTGAAGCTACAGACCAGTTCAGAATTATTTACTGCCAAAATGGGCGAGAGTATCAATTACAAAGCCCGCAAACTGCGGCAGCGACAGGACTGGCTGCGTATGCCTGTAGGTGGAGTGTCTCTGGATGCAGCGGAGGCTTATGTGAAATGGCTAAACCAATCCCGACGAGTTCTCGGTGCACGACTTTGCAGCGAGTACGAATGGGAACGAGCCGCCCGGGGCGCTGACGAGCGCGAATTTCCCAGGGGCGATACGCTGGATCTGGACGATGCTGTATTTGATACGACCTACGGCCGCGACCCATTTGCGGTGGGACCGGACGAAGTTGGCGTTCACTCATCCGGAGCGAGTCCGTTTGGCGTCAACGACATGGCCGGCAACGTTTTTGAGTGGGTCACATCAGCTTTGGATTCCAAGGAAGCCTTAATACGCAGCGGCGGTTATATATTTGGTGAGGGGACGCAGCGGCTCACCAACCGGACGACCATGGAGCGCAGCTTCCGCGATCCGGGAATCGGATTTCGCGTATGCGCTTCCTATTCGTTGAACGCATCCTCAGCACTTTGATTCACCCCTACCGCGGCCCCACACACAAACAAGGTATTTGGCAGCAGGACGAAGCATCGCAGCGATGGAGATCCGGCGCTCGCAGAAATGAGCGCATGTAGGGTCTGATGTTTCCAGCGCTGAGGTCATTTGCCCACATATCCGGAGACTATGGCCTCTAGACCTCACCGTCTTACTCTCTGCATTCTAACGAAACCTCTTTGGATCGGATCTTGCTTTCCAAAACATCCAGAGGGGGAATTCGAATATGCAAAAGTCTCTACATTATCTGAGTATCGCCTGGTTGTTCGCTGGTGCTTGTGCTGAACCCAGTGACGTACCTGTGGCAGGGATAAGGCTGGCTCAGCAGGTCAACAACGATGAACTGCTTAATAACAGCAACTGGAACAACTTCAACTGGAACAACTTCAACTTCAATAACTTCAACTTCAATAACTTCAACTTCAATAACTTCAACT
>CAYWPR010000146.1:0-1064 GCA_964460115.1 uncultured Myxococcales bacterium | reverse complement strand
AACTTCAACTTCAATAACTTCAACTTCAATAACTTCAACTTCAATAACTTCAACTATAATGGCACCGCGCTGGGCGGAACCTATACCTTCAGCGTCGATGGCTGGAAGGTAGGCGGAAACTCCAAGAATGGCATCACGATCTCTGGAACCGACTTTGATGATCCAGGCGGTGGCGCTATTTCTCCGAGCAGCCTGACTGGGGCGACCTTAAACGGTACACTGACCATCAACACTAGAGGCACTCTCCCGTTTTTTACTCGAATCGATCAGGCCGCCTATGATGCGAACTTTGGCGGCACTGTGTATAAAGTCTCCTATTCGCTCGACAATATAACCTGGCAGTCTCTCTGCCCAGGGGACGTGGCGGCCATCCCGATTGTCGGCAGCTTTGATAATTCGACCGGAGGCCGGGTATCCTCCAGCAGCACCATATTCAGTTTTGCTTGCGATGGCGCTGCTTTGGCAAAATGCGTTAAATGGGGTTATAAGCAGGATGGCACGCGGCAAGAGTGCAACGGTTCTGGCAGCTGCAAGCAGCAGCCGCTTTCGTACTGGCATCAGGCGTGTACTCGCATGGTCCGTGCGGACTACTGCGGGGATGGCGTTCCGCACACGCGCAGTGGCACCCTGATTGATGAATATGACAACCTGGGAATTGCCCACTCCACGGATACCGTCGGCAGCATTGAGGCGGACTGGTCTGTCGATGGGGCCCACTGCATTCGCCATACGCGCTGGGGAACTGCCGATTCCACGACTACGGGGGGGCTTACGGACCTTCAGTACGTGACCGCTAACTGCCCGCAGCGGTTGGCCTCCCAGGATAGTAACTGCGATAGCAACCCAAACCATGCTACCGACAGCTCTAACTATCCATCTGCCAACGGCTATAATGCTGATCTGAGCACCCGCCGCCTCCTGCGCAACGATTCCTACAGCAACTAAGGTTGCTATTGCGTGAGCTGCTGATCGCGGTAGAGACAGCCCTTAGCTCCACTGGGTTCGGGCTGCCCCCCGCACAGATCCGGACGGGCAGCGCTACTGCATCCGGTTCTTGCCTTGGA
>CAYWPR010000145.1:0-12398 GCA_964460115.1 uncultured Myxococcales bacterium | reverse complement strand
GTGGCTAGATGTCTCGTCTGAGGCTAAAGTGGCTTGAAACCGTGCGGAATTTGAACTTCTCCGTCGCTGCAACTTCCTCAGGGATTCATGCCGCGTCAGGATCGCTTAGGTTATGCTTGGCGAGCATTCCTTTGTCTTTGTCCTTATACACAAGCTGCACCTAACTGCGCGGTTCCTGAAAGAGATCACAATTGAGATTGTGCACGCTCCCAATTCCTCTATATGCTCGTATTATTCTGGGATCACCTGCGCCATTGGTGCGCCACATCGCGGCATCGCTCACCAATGGCAATGCGCTGCTCGAGAGTTCTTTGTTATGTTCGCTGCCATTTTGAGCAGATGCAACGTGCCGCATTTGATTGAAAGAAGAAGGAGTCCTATGAGATTCGCTAGATTTTTTGTTTTGCTCTCATACTCGGTGGAGCGCTCGCTGCCGGGTGCGGAAGCAGAAATGAAAACGGAGGAGGAGGAGGAGACGGAGACGGAGGAAACGGAAACGGAAACGGAAGCGAGGGAACCACGATTCACTCCATCACGCCCGGAACGGTTTATCAAAATCGTACCGTTTCTGTGACGATCTCGGGCGCCGACACGAAATGGACCAACGCAACAACGGTCAATTTCGGCCCCGGAATCACTGCCAGCATTACCGCGGCGACTCCGGCCTCCCTATCTGTGAACTTGAAGATTGATGGGACTGCTCCAGCGGGACCGCGTGACGTCACAGTTGGCAATGGGACGTTAAAGGGGGCTTTCCAAGTGGAGCCTCCCATCAAGCTTGTCGAAGTAAAAGGCACGCTGGCGCAGGGCTCTATTTTCATCGCCCGCGTTGAGCAAAAGGACATGAGCACGCCCTTTGATACGACGTCGGCCGACCACATCAAATTGACGAGTGCGCCCGGCCTCACGGCAACAGTTCAAAGCGTCCAGCCTTATGCCATCGATTTCAACATGCAGGTCGACGTTGGGGTGGCGCCCGGTAGCTTTGATCTGCGCGTTGACAGCGGCAGCGCGGATGCAGTCGTGTCCTCGCAGGCAGCCAAGGCAATCACCATTGCCGCGCGGTCGCCGTCGCCGCTTGTGGCCGGGAAGCAGAGTCCGGGATCCGTCGCCGCGCCCTACGAATCCTACCTCTACAGTTTCGTGCCCGGGGCCCACAAGCTGGTTCGCGTGAATACAAGCGCAATGAATTCCGCTGCGCATCCGCAATACGCGCTGCTGCCGGAAAGCGGAAAGTTCGCCGATCTTGTGAGCCTCGGCGCGACCGGGCAAGTGATTACCGAGAAGGCAGCGGAACCGATCTACATCATCTACTGGGACAGTAGCGGCACCACCGGCTATCCATTCGACATTGATATCAGCTCGGCCGATTCGAACGATCTCGAACCAAACAACGAATGCGCGATGGCGCAGACGCTCGACAGCTCCTTATTCTCGCTGAAAAACCTCCTCCTTCGCAGCGCCACCGATGAGGACTGGTTCGCCGTCCCTGTGGCGGCAGCGGATGTCGGCAAATCACTGGAGGTTACGACATCGCCCGGCGACGCGCGTACGGATACCCGCATCGAAGTGTACAGCGGCGACTGCGCATCCCTTTTACCAATCGGCGCCAGCGCCGACGACGACTATCACGACTTGGTCAGGGTCGGCCCCCTGTATACGGCGGGTACGTACTACGTGCGGATCACTGGCTCGAAAGCGCGCCCGTACGAGGGCGCCGGATACAATGTGGACTTCAGCTTAGGCCAGCTACCATCTGAAACTGAGCCCAACGACACGTGCCAGCAGGCCGATCCAGGCGGCGATATAGGCTACAAGCTCGGACCACTGACGCTGCCGAGTTTGACCGATGTCGACTGGTTCGTCTTTCAGGCTTCGGCGACCGACGTCGGCAAGATGGTTCACGCCATCACTGCCCCAGGCGACTTCGATACCGACACCGGCCTCGAGGTGTTCGACGGGACATGCGCCGCGCTGAACTCGCTCGGCGGCCCAAGCGACGACGCTGGCTATCAGGAAGACTGGACGAGCACACCCATCACACAGGCCGGGAACATCTATGTGAAGGTCTCATATTCGACATTCGGATACGCCGGCAGCAACTACGATCTGTACGTCATGTACGCGCCCTGAAGATACGCAGGTAGCTTGCAGCATTCCGATCAGGATGGTGCATTTCTGAACAGAATGGATTTGCGCCAGCAGAAGGATAAGTAGTGAAGGCTGCGAATTTGCGCTGGTTCTGATACCATGGTTTCGACCTGAATTGGGATGGACCTTGCCGCAGCATCTAGACTACGTGTACACAGAAACCCTTTATGAAGGCGCTGAAACTCGAGTTTGCCGAGTCATTCACGCGCCATCCGCAGAGCATCTGGTCGTAAAGCTCCCGGTTTCAGATCCCCCCAGCCTGCGAACCATTGGCAGGCTGGCGCATGAATATCAGATCCTTGGCAAGCTTGCCGCGGTTTCTGGGGGATAAATGAGTCCGCTGAGACCATCGATCCTAGCGCGTGCGCAGGATACCGGGAACGCCCACGAACCAGACCCGCTTGGCGACGGACTCACCGATTGGCGAATGTTCACAACGGGGTGGACGTTTGCGATGGTTGCGTCTTGGCGCGTCCGGCGGCCTTGATTTCAGCCAACCACATCCGCGCCGCTTCGGGGTGAGCAATGTCATCGGGGTGAAACCCCGGACGCTGGTAGCGTAAAAAGCTCTTGAATCCAGAGATAAGCAAGTTGTCGGGATGGCGCAAAAACTCACTTACGTCAACGGCCAACTGCCTAAGCGTCAATTCTTCGTCAGCCAGAAGAAAACGACAGGTGACAAGGGATAATAAAACGCTGAGTACGATCGTGGCGGCGCACATCCCAAGAGCGCGCAGTGTATAGCTGTCGCTTAGATCGCGAAGCATTTCAAAGGCGACGTGCTTGTGCTCAAGCTCTTCGGCGAAGTGCCAAAGCAAAAGATCGCGCATGCGGGGGTCCATCTCATCTAGAGCGCTAAGGTCGCGGAAAATGAGCTCGCCCCACGACGCCGTGTAATGCTCAAAGGCCGCCACAAGCGCCATGGTGAGCTTGGCGGCATCAGGCTCCTTAATATGGCGGGAAAAGACTTGGTCGATAAAGTGCAACAAGGTGGCGACGTGGGCCACCACAGACTTTAGCGGCAGGCCATGCGCTTCGAAGCTGGCAAAGCAGCGCTGGTGCTCTCGGGCGTGCTGCGCCTCCTGCGCGATGAATGACTCGACATCGGGCAGAAGTTCGCGGCGCCGCACGTACTTGAGCGCTCGCCGTGCCTGGCGCACAAAGTAGCGCTCGCCTTCGGGAAATACCACGAACATGGCGTTTGTCATGTGAGTGAGAAGCGCTGAGCCGAGAAACCAGTATCGCGGGATGCCATCAGTGGAAAGAATAAGGCGCCGAGTTTTCATCAGGAAGCACTCCAATCCGCTGATGCGTCGAGCGGGACGCATGGTAGGTGGATAAACACATGCTTAGCGAACCTCGCCTGCTCCAATGTCGGCTCCGGCGCCCTGCGGACGATATTTGCCATCATAGAGAAAATCGATTGATGTGACCATAATGCCGACGAGAAATCAATGGCAATTATGCACTTATCAAAGCACAGCATCGGGTCTAGGTCCCTTGCATGTCCACGAAGAAAGCCGCTTCCGAAGTCGCCGCCGACCTGATCATCATCACCCTGATGAAGCGCTTCTCTACAGAAGAGACAGCGCGCGATCTTCTGGAGTCCATCCGATAAACGGAAGGCCCCTCCTGTCCGCATTGCGGAGTAGTCAACAACCTGACCAAGCCGGACGGCAAGGCGCACCGCGCTGGCCTGTACCAGTGCAACGGCTGCCGCAAGCAATTCAGCGTGACGGTTGGAACCATCTTTAAGGACTCCAACATCCCGCTAAACAAGTGGCTGAGGCGTTGCATTCAGCGTGATAGATGTAGCCACTCTGACACCACGCCACTGGCCAAGCGCTGCGTCGCATCGATGATGGGAAGCGCAGTATCCAGATCGCCACGAATGGTCGTCAAGTCCGCGCAGGCGATAAGCAGAACGTCAGCACCAGCCGCAGTTGCTTGGTCTGCGATGTGCCGCCATTTTATGGCGCGCTGCGCCGACGAAAGCCGCACTGAACCGATAAGGCGATCCACGTCTTTTTGCCATGTAAGCTCTAGGGGCATCATTCCGCGCTCGCGAATGCATTGCTGATAGATGCCTGCTTCCGTGGTGGCGCGCGATGCAATCAGCGCAACATTTTTCACGTGTATGGGAATGGCGGATGTTCCAAGTTCGACCATATTGAGAATTCGCACCGGCGTACAGCGCACAAGCTGCGCATAATAGATGTGCGCCGTGTTGCAGGCGATTGCGATGAAATCACTCCCCGCGCGCACAAGATCCAAGATGCCGGTGCGCAGCGTGTGCTCCATGGCTGCATGATCGATGGGCCGATCGGGGTAAAATGGCGCGGGCAGCGATAAGATCATCATCTTGGGATAGTCAACATCGTGCGCTGCGCCGTACTGCCGCTCGCATTCTCGAACCACAAGATCGATAAACACACCGGTTGAGTAAGGTCCCATGCCGGCAAGGATTCCGATCGTTGCGCTGCTCGTCGCCATCACGATCCTCGCATTCAGATTGTGCCGCCCAAATGCCGGCGCCGGTAGACATCCGCGTCATGACGTTCCATGAAGCGCCCCGGAGAGCTCAACGCAGAGTATCCATACTTGCGATAAAGCTCATGCGCGTCTCGCGTGGCCAAAAGCCAGCGCCGCAGCCCTTGCAACTCAGGGTCGCTCTGAATCACTTCCATCAACCACTTTGAGAGTCCCTGACCTCTCCATTCCTCTAGGATAAAGACATCGGCCAGATAGGCGAAAGTGGCGCGGTCGGTGACAGTGCGAGCAAAGCCAATCTGGCGTTTTCCATGAAACAAGCCGAAGCACAGCGAGTTCGCAATTGCCCGGCGAACGGTTTGTACATTAATGCCTTCCGCCCAATAGGAATGGGTCAGGAAGTCATGAATGAGAGGCAGATCCAATTTTGCAGGATCCGTCGAGATTAGAAACTCTCCTCGGGTAGCTTCGGTGCTCATATTGTTTTCTGCGGAGGATACTATTCCGCGGCGCGAGTTTTTGGCAACATAAACGATGCTTTCCGCCTTATTGAACGGCCAAGCTGGCGGAAATCCTCCATAAGACAGCCCCCGTCGCCAATCGAAAAGATCCCGCCATCTAATTGGCGGGAATTTTCGCATGGGAATCCGTGCGGAAATCGTGAAACGCTATTTCTAAATGCTTGTTTTCAGATGGGAAATAATTCACTGCATATACAGCCCCAGAACATTTTGGTCGATGAAGACTTTACGCAAGTGGTCCTTATCGATTTCGGTATTGCTTCGGAGCTGGAGCAGGAAGCGACGCCAGCCAGCCTTCCCGATTCTATAGAAGGAACTCTGGCCTATATTTCGCCCGAGCAGACCGGCCGTACGGCGCGAAACTTAGATTCCCGCACCGATCTGTATTCTTTGGGAGTCACATTCTTCGAAATGCTGACCGGGCAGCGGCCATTTGTGGAAAGGGATGCCTTGGCGCTGGTGTATGCCCATTTGGCCAAGACGCCACCGCCCCTGCAAAGTCTAATGCCCAATGTACCAAACGTAGTGGCCGAGCTTTTGGCCCGCTGTCTGGAAAAAGCGCCCGAGAAGCGCTACCAAACCGCGCATGGACTGGGGGCGGATCTCGAGCGCTGTCTGCGCCTGCTTTTAGCGCACGACCACATCGAAGCGTTTGCACTTGGGCAACAGGATTACTCGCCCAGACTGCAGATACCTCAGACGCTCTTGAGTCGTGAACAGGAAAGCCTGAAGCTGACCGCAGCTTTTGAACGCGCAGCAAAGGGCGCGGTGGAAGTGCTGCTGCTTTCAGGACCTTCGGGAATCGGCAAGACGGCACTCGTCCATTCGGTTTATCGCGACATCGCCAAGGCGGGACGGGGAATATTGCTTTCCGGAAAGCACGATCAGCTAGGACAATCAGTTCCCTACGCTGCCTTGGCGCAGGCGTTTAGTAAGCTGTTGAGCAGTCTGGCCTCTAGCAAAAGGCCGATGTTCGAAGCCTGGCAGCAGCGTCTGGGTCAGGCGCTGGGACCGCTGTCACGCGTGATTGCTGATTTGGTGCCGCAGCTAGAATGGTTGCTGGGGCCCTTGCCTGCGGTACCAGCGGTCTCTACAGAGATGGCTTATAATCGCCTTAAACTCAGTTGGATCGACTTTGTACGGGCGGTAAGTGATGCGTCGCCACCACTTGTGCTATTTCTGGATGATGTACAGTGGGTGGATCCGGCATCTCTGGAATTGCTGAAGACGCTGCTCACCGATGTCGGACGTAAGCACCTTTTAGTGATTGCCGCTTACCGCGATAATGAAGTCGATGGCAGCCATTCGCTGTGGAAACTGATCGAAGCGGTGGAAAAAAGCGGTGTCAGAACGTCGCGACTGACCGTGGGGCCGCTTGATGAATCGGCGGTTCAGATGTGGCTGGCCGCCACCCTGTCCGCCGAGCCGGCCCGCGTAAAGCCGCTTTCCATAGCGCTTTTTCACAAAACCCAAGGGAATCCTTTTTTTCTGGGCCAACTGCTTATCGAGCTGCATCGGCAAAAGCGCGTGCGCCGAAACCTATCGGATGGAATCTGGCAATGGGATCAGGATGCCGTAGAACACGCGGAGGTTACTGCGAACGTAGTCGAGCTCATGCGTAGCAAAGTCGTTGAGCTGCCAAGGCCCACGCAAGATCTTCTGGGAAAGGCAGCCTGTGCCGGGCACACCTTCAGCATTGGTGAATTGGCGGCGCTAAGCGACTTAAGCACATCGCAAGTCGTCGAAGCGCTACGGCCGGCGCTTTTGGCCGGATTGGTCATTCCCAATGAGGGATCCTACCGCCAAGCACAAGCCTTGGCAAAGACCGAGCAAACCCTGATCCTTGACGCTGGTTATCGCTTTTTGCATGACCGCGTGCAGCAAGCATGTTACGAGCGAATCGTCCAGGAAGAGCGCGCGCGAACGCATCTGCAGATTGGGCGGCAACTATACAAAGTGTTCGAGCAACAAGGTGGCTCAAACCAGAAGCTCCTGGAATTGGTCAGGCACCTCAACTTGGGAGTAGGGGCGCAAGAAAACGCCGCCGAGCGCCTTAAGCTGGCGCGACTAAACTTGCAAGCGGCCAAAGCCGCAAAGGCAAATGGCTCCTATCAGCTACAGGCGGCGCTTGTCGAGCAGAGTCAAGCGCTATTGGGAATGGATGCTTGGGAGCAGGAACCCGCCCTGTCGATTGACCTGGCCCTTGAGCGGCTCGAAGCCGACTTTATGCTGCGTGAGTTTGCCGAAGTACACCGGCGGGCCCTGGAACTCCTTACGCGGCCGTTGCCGGCGCTGCCGCGACTTGCCGTGCAGGAACTGCGCCTTCGTACTTATATGGCATCCGGTCAGTTCGGCGAAGGCGAACGGCTGGGACTTTCGGCGCTGGCAGAGCATGGCCTTTTTTATCCCGCAACCAATGAAGCATGCCTGGCCGAAGCGCTACAAGGAATCACCATTTGCGACGCTTGGCTAGACGCCAATCCAGAGGCGTTTGCGGCCATGGCCATTGATCGCTCACAAGAGCATTTGCTTTGTGATGCCATTCAGGCTGCAATGCTGGCCTGCGCGGGATACGGCAGCCGTCCGGCCCTGGCCATCCTGGCGATCGTGCGCAACACGCTCTGTACGATCGAGAAATTGGCCTGGACTCCCGTGGCGCCGTTTTTCGTGGGGGCGTTGGCCAGTGCCCGTGCTGCTTTTTTGGGAGATTATCGGCGCGATTCGCGCTGGATGAAGGAAGGCGCGCGTGGCGCCGAGCGTCTGTCCTCGCCCACTACGGCAGAGCTCTGCGTGTATCACGGGCTCTACGGAGTCTATGAAAGTCCGGTGGAACAAACGCGAGCCTATTGTCAAAAAGCCCTGCAGTTCGCCCGCGCTTCGGGTTCCTTTGCTGGAACCAGCACGGCCCTGTACGGCGAACTCTATTTTGTCGAGCTTTGGGGCGGACGACCGCTTGAGCAGGTTGCAGCCATGGAAGCGGCACAACGGGAACTGATGGCGCGTGCCGGAGGTGCCTTAGGACGTCATTTTTTTGCATTGGCCGCCGCCTATGCGGCCTTTTTACGGGCTCCGTTTGAATCGGCATTTCTAACTTCGGCGGAATGGCTGCATCCAAGCTCTCGTTCATTTGCGACGCTCGGCCATGGCATGATGGCAGAGCTCGGGCGCATTCAAGAAGCACACCTATTTCTGGCTTTTGGCGAGCCGCAGCGCGCCCGCGAGCGTGCCGAGGAAGCGGAACGCTTTCGCGCATCTATCTATGGCCGCCCACCAGTGACCGACATTCCGCTATGGCGCGGTCTGGCCGCCGCCAAATGCTGCCTGCCGACGCTTTCGCAGGCCGAGCGCGCTTCGCTTCTTTCGACACTGGAACATGCCATCGAGCGCTTCCGCTATTTTTCCGCAGCTTGTCCCGAGAACTTTTTGCACAAGCTGCGTTTGCTTGAAGCGGAGCAGGATCGCCTTTGCGACCGACCCATCGAAGCCATGGAAAAGTATGATGCGGCGATTCAGCTTGCCCATCAGGAACGCTTTCTTCATATCGAAGGCCTGGCCGCACAGTTTTGCGGCGAATTTCATCTGTCGGCCGGCCGCGAGCGCATTGCCGCCCTATATCTTCACGATGCGTGCGATGCCTATCGCCGCTGGGATGCCAGGTCCCTCGTCGGTTTTCTAAACCAGAAGTATTCCACGCTGCTGCGTAAGAACTCATTCGGCAAATTTTCCGCCGAATCGCCGCAGACCATGACCAGTACGACTAGCACCACGGGCGACCTTTCCCTGGATGTGAATACCACCGTGCGTGCCGCTCAAGCATTGGCCAGTGAGCTCGATTCCGAGCGCATCGTCGCAGCACTGATGCGGCTGGTACAGGAAAACGCCGGAGCCCAACGTGCCGCCTTGCTGCTCTGCACCCAGGCGCAGCTCTTTGTCTCGGCCTTGCTTTCGGATTCCCAAGTGCGCACCGGGCTTGCCGAGCCGCTGTCCCCCATACATCCGGTTGCCGCGTCGATTGTCGAGTATGTACTGCGAAGCCGCACAACTTTGGTACTCATTGATGCGCTGACCGACAGCCAGTTTGCGCAAGATCCGCATCTACGTGCGGAAGGCATCCACTCTGTGCTGGTGATTCCGCTCGTTCACCAAGGCCAGCTTAGCGGGATTCTATATCTTGAGCATCAGGCGACCAATGCATTTTCCCAAGCCCGCGTCCATTTGCTGGGCGTTCTTGCGGCCCAAAGCGCCATCGCCCTGGAGACTGCTCGCTTGTATGCCGATTTGCAGGCGGCCAATACAGGTCTTGAACGCAAAGTTGCCGAGCGTACAGCCGCTTTAGACAAAGCGCTTAAGGAACTGTGGAGCGAAATGGATGTGGCCCAGAAGATACAGACCGTCCTATTGCCCAGCGAACCGCAAATCGCTGGCTATGAGATCGCCGCGGTCATGCGCCCTGCCGACCAGGTCGGCGGTGACTACTATGATGTATTTCGCCGTGGTGAACAAGACTGGGTGCTCATCGGCGACGTCTCTGGCCATGGGGTTCCTGCCGGGCTTTGTATGATGATGATACAAGCCGTATTGCGGGCGGTGGCATTGAGCCTAGAGCGTGCCGCCACGCCGCGCCGCTTGCTTGGACTTGTCAACGAAGCGGTGGCCGATAACCTCAAACAGATCGGCCGCGGTCAGTACATGACGATTACCGCATTATGCATCGAAAACGGAATCATTCATTATGCGGGGCTGCACCAAGAGCTGCTCGTTTTCCGCGCCGCGAGCAAACAGGTCGAGCGCATCGAGACGCAGGGTGTCTGGCTAGGCGTTATCGATGGCGATATCAGCGAGTTTTTGCAGGACGATGTCTGCGCCCTTGAGCCAGGCGACGTGCTGCTGCTTTATACTGATGGATATCCAGAAGCAAAGCATGCCGACGAACTACTTGGAATGACGTATCTGACAGAACGCTTCGCGCAACTGGCCACTGGCACACCTGCATGCCACGCACTCATTTCGGAACTGCTCGCTCCTCTAAAGCAAGCTGAAGTACGAGATGATGTAACACTTATCGCCCTGCGAAGACTGGCCTAAGGAACGGAGCCAGTTGTTTGGAGACAAGAAAAAGCGCGGCCGAGCCCAAGCAGACTCATCTATGGCGCTCTCAAAAGCACCATGCGAGCCAGGGGTAATGCTTTTGCTCCTTTGCCTGGGCTGGCCGCAAAACAATGCGATTCGACATTTAGTTCGGCATGGTTCACCTCCTTTGCATCGAATTGCGCCGGTAAAGCAGGAGCCAAGTTGGATGGTAATCGGTATCAAAGAGCCAATGTGATACTGGCTCCCAACCCTCGCTGTGCATCATTTCATCAAGCAGCGCCCGATCGTACCGTCTCAAGCGAGCAATGGAGAATTGCTTGGTATCTCCGCTGCTGAGCTTGGCGGTGGCTCGTATCTCGGCGGAATAGCTACCCGGTACGACGCAAGCGGTTCGATCCAGAGCAGATGATAATTCGACGCTGCGTGTACCTTCCACGTAGCGACTTACGACATCGATAAGCTGCTGATCGAAGCGAGAAAGCCCGGCACCCTCTGGTACTTTCTGAGACAGTCGTGGATCCTTGCGCAGGATTTCCTCGGGCTTTTCGACGGGGCCCATGGCTTGGCCGACTGTCAGTAAGAGCAGATCGCCAGGACTGAATCCCACCAGGCTGTTGCGTACAAAGAGCACTTCGTTATCAACGTTTGCGAAGGTGTTGCCAAACATGCACACGATTCGCCGACGGTGCGCACGCTGCGGGGTGGCAAGCAGCTGCGAATAGCGCTGCAGGTTATGGAAGCTGCCTTGAATCGCGTAGATGGAGACGGCTCTATGATCTCCCAAGACGTGCGCTGCATGGCGGTACGCGGTACAACACAGCGGCTGACTAATATCAAGCAAGTAGAGACGAAGGTTGCGGCTCGCGGTCTGCTCGAGCAGACATTGGGCGAGTCGTACCTCATCGCGACCATCTCCACAGCCAAGCCCGATTACATCTAAACCAGCGTTTCCCACACTCTCGGTGATGCGTTCTGCCACTCGTGCAAGCGGCATACTCATGCGCCGGCGGGTGTAACTTTCCTGCTCCGCGAATGCACACCATGCCGCAGCGCTCATGGGATCGAGGTAGATATAAGTTTGCTCGATGCGTCCGCCGCGGCCGGCGAACTGCATCTTCATTTCGTGGTGCAGCTTGATTGCGTCAAACTCGGGGGCGAGCCAGCAATTGGGAGCAAAACTGGCATCAAGGTTCGCTCGCCCGGCCAAGCGGGGCGGCGCCGTCTCGATACGCAGTTCAGGCACTGACTGAAGGTGCATGATGGTCGTACGAGTGGGAGGACGCAGCCCTTTCTCGACGTTGCGCAGGGTACTCACCGAGATCCCGGCCCGCTCTGCCAAGACTTCACGGGTGAGTCCTGCAGCACTTCTTCGCTGGGCTAACTCGTGGCCCCAACTACGAAGCGAAGCCTGGTCATGGCCATCCGGTTCGCTGATTCCTGATGCGAGTCGAGGCTCCCCCTCGACCAAAGCCGGAACCGTCGGCAGCTTTTCGGCGCTCGACTGCGTACTGCGTATGGTCTGAATGGCCTTTAAGATTGCCGCCCGCTCTCGCGGTGTGCTCTGCGCGGCGACGGCCGACATCAATTCAATCGTGCCAGCAAACAGACTGCTAACCTGGGTGTTGAGATTTTCTTCCACAAACGACCTCCTAACACCGAAGAACATAACAAGCATCTCGCACCTTGTCACACCAATCCCTACTTGAGTCCGCTTGGAAAAACAAGCGCGAGCCCACCGCAAAAATTCTCGGTCGGGACTTTTGCGATGGGCTCTTATGGCGGGTCTATGGACGCTATGATACGGAACATGAGGAAACAAAAGATGAAGCAAGGCGTACACCTAATACTGCCTGCTCAGCGCATTTGTTGGCTCTGCGGCGCATGCGTCCTATGTCAACACCGGCATCCTGCACGGCATCATTTCAAGTCTGCCGCGCTCCGTGAAAAGCAAGGTCGGTCACTAATGAATCCCGAGCGATAGCGACTGCATGTCCTATACAAAACGATTCCCTTCGCAAACCCAATCAATCCGTCGCAGTTAGATTCGCAGAGAAATCGGATTTCGAATTCGTGAGGAATTCATGAAATGCGATTTCTAGATGCCTACCGTCAGACGATAAATACTTCTAGGCGTATTATGTGGCT
>CAYWPR010000144.1:163-12667 GCA_964460115.1 uncultured Myxococcales bacterium | reverse complement strand
AGCCCCTGCGGCACCCAAAGCCCCTGCGGCACCCAAAGCCCCTGCGGCACCCAAAGCCCCTGCGGCACCCAAAACCCCTAAAACGCCTGCTGCGGCCAAAGCGCCCAAAGCCCCCAAAGCGCCGCCAACTCCTTAGGCGCGGATTCCGCGCCACGCTACGGCAAAAGGAAGTCTTTTACGACGGCCATGTGCTGCATGCTGGTCGCGCCGCTGTCGTCCTTTAGGACCGGGGCGATGTCGGCGAGCGGCGTGTAAACGCGGCTGTCCACCACCAGCCCGCTCGAGAATTTCTGAGCTCCAATCACCACGTCGGTCTGCAGGCTGCGCAGCTTCGGCGACGGCATGACCCAGTCGTGCGGTTTGGTGCGAGCGCCGCTGGTGTCTCCGTCACCCAAGTTGTCGACGGGATAGGGCGCCGCGGTGGAGACCACGGCCGCAAGCGAGCTGAGGCACGCCTCGGTGCGCGACCCGGTGTTGAGATCGCCGCCGATCACCAGCAGGTCGCCGGCCGGGATGTTCTTCTGAATCTCGGCCACCAGCGCCTTGGCTTCGCTGTCGCGGTTGGCCGCGCTCGATGTCAGCAGGTGAACGCTTACGGCCCATAGATCTGTCGGCCCCGGGATGTCGATGCGCGCCCATGCGAAGCCGCGGTTCGCGACGGCAGGATCCGTCCAGCTACCCGATGCCAGGATGGGATGGCGACTGGCGATTCCGTTTGGAATCTGCGCGCCGCTCTCACGGAAATAAGCGAAGGCGGGGCCAAACGCGGTGTCGACGAAGCCGCGAATCGCCGCGCCGCTATTGTTGCCGTAGTTGAACTCCTGAATCAGGGCGATGTCGGGGTGCAGCCCCTGGAAGATGCGCAGTCCCTCGCCGGGATCGTAGGACTGGTTGTTGCCGCTGGTGGTGTTCGCACTCATGATGCGCAGGCGGTTTGGCTGGCTCGCCAGATCCGACGGTGGCGCGACCGATCCATCGTGTCCCAGGTCCAGGCCGCCGCCGCCGTCGTCAGGCGAATTCATCGCCAGATCGATGCCGGCATCAATATGAGGCGCCTGCGGCGAGCTATCGCAACCGCCACCCCCGCTAATCGCTCCGGCGAGTAGGAGTGCAAAGAGGCCCGTGGCGCCAAAAAGTAGGCGTGCGAACGGCCCGCGCCTGCTACCACTTACCATTAATGATGAGCTCATGTTGTCGATTTCCGAAAGCTAGTGGCACGTCGAGTTGAGGAGAAAGAAAAGGAATCACGGATTGCGATGCTGCGCAAAGATTTAGCGGCTGGCTTTGACTGCGCGACCGGACAAGTCCTATTTGCGCGTGAGCTGCCGCAGAAACTTTCTGAAAGAGAAGAAGTCGTGACCGGCTGGGTGCCCGAACCGCCTGGCGTATGGTTTGTCGGAAGCGGGCGCGCGCAGCTTATCGCCAAGGATGGCAAGGAGCGTTTGCGTCTTGCGGTGGGGCCCGGCGTTTTGCCGCTTGCGCGCGGAATCAGGCTCTCTTCTTCCTATCCGCTGGCGCTCGGCTGGGTTCGGCGAATCGAAGAGATCGATCCTGCGACCGGGGCAACGAGCGCAAGCCAGTCTCTGGGACCAAGCGAGCTGCGAATTGCCGAAGATGGTACACCGATCGTCCTTGCCCCCGGAAGCGAGTCAAACCGCAGCGGCGGATTCGTCGCCGTGCCCAAGCGCTTTCGTTTCACGCGCGACCCGAAAGGAAGCCACGCCGAGCTCGATGGGCAGCCGGTGCTAAAGACGTCTGGCGATGCCTGGGTGCTCGGCGAGCACATGAGCTTACGCGAGGTCATCCTGGTCGTTGCCGAGAGCCGCAGGGACGCGCCGGATCATATTCACCTCGTGCGCGCGCCTCGCTGACGGGCCTCGGTTCGCAAAAGGTCGTAGCCGTTGACCCGGCTTTGGCCCTGGGGTATGAACGCCGCCTAAAACGACGGAGGCACGCTTCATGTCGATAAGCTTAAGGCCAGGCGGGATTTGGAATGCGGTGAGCGCCTCGATGCGTAAAACCCTGCCGCTCGGGCTATGCATCCTGCTTCAAGTTCAATGTGGCGGCAGCAAGGACGCGAAAAAGGGCGAAAAGCTTGCGGTTCGCTCGGTCACCCACCGCGGTCCCATCTGGGTCGTGAAGAAAAACCCGCAGGGCCAGAAGTTTGTTCAAACGCAAGAGCCTGTCTGGAATATGACCGGCACACCTGCCAAATCAGAGCCACTTCCAGGCGAAGTGACTAGCGCGCCGCCTTCAAAATAGACTGTGCTGCAGCCTATTTTCCTTGAAAGGCCGCCGGTCGTTTGGCCAGGAAGGCGGACATTCCTTCCTTTTGATCGGTGGTGGCAAAAAGCTCGGAGAATAGCCGCTGCTCAAGCCGATTTCCTTCGGCCAGGGGCACTTCATAAGTCGCGCGCAGCGCTTGCTTGGCGTGGCTTATGGCCAAAGGAGCGCGACCTGCAATCTTTTGGCAGAGTGCGCGCGCTTCATCTAGCAATGTGGCTGGCTCGCACAGCTCATCGACGAGGCCAATGCGCAGAGCTTCCTCGGCGCCGATGGGGTCGCCGCCGAAAATCATGCGCGCGGCGCGACCTGGACCGACGCGGCGAATCAGTCGCTGGGTGCCGCCAAAACCGGGCATGACGCCGATATTGACTTCGGGCTGGCCCAGTTTGGCGTTTTTGCTGGCATAGATGATGTCACAAGCCAGGGCCAGCTCCAGTCCACCGCCCAATGCAAAGCCATTGACTGCGGCGATGATCGGCTGCGGCATGGCGGCAATCAAATCGCCAAGCTTGTGGCCCTTTTCTGCCAGCCTATGCGCTTCCGGCGTAGACATGCTGGCCATCGCCGCAATGTCGGCACCGGCGACAAAAGCTCGATCGCCAGCGCCGGTCAAAACCACGGCGCGGACCTCGGCTTGCGCTTGCACTTCGGCAAAAGCGGTTGCCAGCTCTTCTAGGACCTGCGCGTTTAGCGCATTTAGCACTTTGGGCCGATTGACAAGAATCGTCGCCACCGGCCCGACAGCCTCTATAAGAACAGTTTCTAGCTGGGTCATGTCGGCCTTTAGTACTTATAGAAGCCGCGGCCGGATTTGCGACCGAGCCAGCCGGCGGCAACATAGTTGCGCAGAAGCGGAGCCGGACGATATTTGTCTTCGCCGAGCTCGCGATGCAAAACCTCGGCGATGGCCAAACAAGTATCAAGGCCGATAAGGTCGGCCAGCGCAAAGGGCCCCATGGGATGATTTAGACCAAGCTGAATGCCTTTGTCGATGTCGGCAGCCGTGCCCAGGCCTTCGGCCAGGGCAAAGCAGGCCTCATTCAAAAAAGGAATCAGCAGGCGGTTGACGATAAAACCGGGAACATCGCGGGCCGTCACGATCTCTTTGCCCAGCGCCAGCGCCAGTGCCGCTGTGGCTTGATAGGTCGTTTCGCTCGTCTGCAGGCCGCGAATGACTTCGCACAGCTTCATCACCGGCACTGGGTTCATAAAGTGCATGCCTACCACTTGCTCGGGACGCTTGGTCGCGGCAGCCAGCAAAGTGATTGAGATCGACGAGGTGTTGGTCGCCAGAATCGCCGAAGGCTTTAGCGCGCGATCGATGTCAGCGAAAATTTTGCGCTTCAGGTCCTGATTCTCGGTGGCGGCTTCGATGACAAAATCGCAGTCCGAAAGTGCCGCGTAATCGCCGGCCGGGGTGATTCGGCCCAGTAGCTCGGTACAGGCTTCCGCGGACATTTTGCTTTTTTGAACCAGCTTGTCCAGGGCCACGCCAATTTTGGCTTTGCCCTTTTCAGCCAGTTGCTGGCTCATATCCACCAAAATAACGCCAAGGCCCTTGTCGGCGGCCACTTGCGCGATGCCGCCGCCCATTTGACCGGCCCCGACGATGCCGATGCGCTTCAAGCTGGAAACAGTTTGTGCCTGGTTCTCTGTAGACATGTCATCCCTTAGCGCTGTACGACCATGGCGATGCCTTCGCCACCACCGATACACAGCGATGCGACGCCGTGGTGCAGATTGTAACGCGGCAGCGCATGAAGCAGAGTTACAAGCAGCCGAGCTCCAGAGGCCCCGATGGGATGGCCAAGCGCCACTGCGCCGCCGTGAACATTCACCCGTTCTGCATCTAGACCCAGAAGGCGGTTATTGGCCAGCGCGACCACTGCAAAGGCCTCGTTGATCTCGTAAAGATCGATGTCTTTTTTGCTCAGCCCGGCGCGCGCGATGGCTTTTTCAATCGCCGTGGCCGGCGCCGTCGTAAACCACTCGGGCGCCTGGGCGTGTTGGGCATAGCTGCGAATGCGCCCGAGTACCTTGGCCCCGCGACGGCTAGCTTCCTCTGCCGACATCAGCAAAAGGGCGGCGGCGCCGTCGTTGAGCTTGCTGGCATTGGCGGCGGTCACCGTCCCGTCTTTTTCAAAGGCGGGACGCAACGTCGCCATTTTTGTCAGGTCGGCGCGGCCCGGCTCTTCATCGACGGCCACTACTTTGGCCGGGCCTTTTTTCTGCGCGACCTCAACCTTGACGATTTCGTCGTCGAATTTGCCTTCTTTTTGCGCCTGCAGGGCTCGCCGATAGGATTCGGCGGCGAAGGCGTCCTGGGCCGCGCGGTCGAATTTGTGCTCACGCGCGCAAAGCTCAGCGGCCGAGCCCATGTGGAAGTTGTTGTACGGATCCCACAGGCCGTCAAAGATCATACCGTCTGTGGCTTGCTTATGGCCCATGCGAAAGCCATCGCGGGCGCCGGTCAGATAGTAGGGCACATTGCTCATCGATTCCATGCCGCCGGCGACGGCAATTTCGCAGTCGCCAGCCGCGATGGCTTGCGCCGCCAGCGCCACTGCTTTTAATCCGGACCCGCAGACCTTGTTGACAGTCTGGCAAGGAACGGAAGTAGGCAGTCCAGCGCGAATCGCTGCTTGCCGCGCCGGGGCCTGGCCAATGCCGGCTTGCAGAACGCAGCCCATGATGACTTCACCGACGTCATGTCCTTCGACGCCGGCGCGTGCCAGAGCGGCTTTGATGGCGATGGCACCCAGATCCGGGGCATTGAAGCCGGCCAATTCGCCACCGAAGCTGCCGATGGGGGTGCGGGCAGCACTGCACAACACAACTTCGCGGGCACCAAGGCCGCCAGAAAGTCCTTCAGCAAGTTCTTTGGACGTCGCCATAAAACATTCTCCTAGGGGCGCGGAGTCACTGTGGTCGTCGGAATAAAGATGCGCGGCGCCTGCATCGTGGTGGCGCTTGATTCGACAACGGCAACGGTCTTTAGCTGCGCCGGGTCCGGAGAAACCGAGCCGGTCAGATAGAACGTCGTGATTTCGCCGCGGGCGCTGTCGGCATCAGCTTGGGACACTGTGATGTCCCATTGGTCTTTCGCATCAGGCGCCGATTTAAGATGCAACGTCGAGCTTACCAGATCCTCAGTGCGATAGTTTGTCGCCTGCTTTACGTAAACTGTGGAAAACAGGGCCGGGCCATCGGCCGTCTGATGCAGGTCGAGGCCGCCGCTATTGAATATGGTATGGACAAGGCGCCAGGCCCCGGCATCGCCTTTGATTCTACGTTCCACAGCGGAAAATATCGGTGCGGCAAACCGAGCCTGCAGCGCCGGATTTACTCGTCCGGAATAAAACACTGTCCAGCTAGTGCCCGGGAACAGTTTGAAATTTTCTTGGTAACTTGAATCCGACTCACCCGCCTTGCGAACCATGATCGGATAGATGCCGCCCGCTTTTTCAATCAGCTTCGAGGCTGCCTCGTAACTAAAGCCAGCGACGAGGTTGCCATCTTGTGGGGAATAAATATCAATGGGACCGGCATCCATGCCGGCATGAAAGAAATACAGGCTGGCCTTGGGGGCCTGCGCGTCGTTGTTGATGGTTAGCGGCAAATCGCTAAGCTGCCCGGTCTTTTCATCAAGCAGCGAGACGGCAAAAAACTTGTCGTCAACCGCCAGCGGATGGGTTTCGCCAAAGACGATGGCGGTAAGCTGCGCGCCGGCCGAATACGGGCCGGGCAGGGTCACGCGGGCCAGTGGAAACTTGGCGCCCGACTCCGCCAGCGAAAGGGTCAGCGGTGCGCTTAGGTCGCCCGAAGCAATCGCAGTGCCAGCCGTCAGTTGTCCGAAGGCCACCTGGTTGCTCATCACAGCGTCGCCGGCAGAGACGTCAAGAATCGGCGCGGCGGGCGAGGCATGCAGCATGCGCAAAGACACAGCCGACGCACTGTTCGGGCTTAGTCGCTGCACGGAAAAATTACGTCCTGTGGCCTCGTCATCGCGGCCCATGGCGGTGACTAGGACGCGGTCGTCTTCGCGCAAAAGGACATAGTTGCTAAAGTAAGCATTTTTCAGATCCGTGGATCCAGCGCCAATCAATGTGACTTGATGGTTTCCGGCGGCCACGGCGAGGTTGCCGCTGCTTTTGCGATAGCCAAGATCCCCCATCATCTTGGTGCCGTCGACGTAGATATCCATCTTGTCAGAGTTCGGCACGGCGTTTACGACATACAAAGATGCGCTATGCAGCGTGGGCGGACTCGTCAAGATGTTGGGATTTTCGGGCATCTCCGAATTGCAGCCTGCGGCGACGATGCCCAGCGACAACGTGATAAGGGTGATAACACGACGGAACATTAGGAACCTCCTCGATTGAAACTCAGCGCGGATCCGCAGCGTGGTCGCCGGGCGGAAAGGTGGTAGTGGGGGCGTCGCTTTGGCCAAGCTCACGCATGACGCGATCCAGGACCCCGTTGACAAATCCGCTGGATTCGGTGGTGCTGTAGCGACGGGCAATTTCGATCGATTCGTTTAGGACGACGCGGGCCGGAATTTCGCGGCGTTCGCATAGTTCAAAACAAGCCAGGCGAAGCAGATTGCGATCCACCCACGACATGCGCTCAAGCCGCCAATTGCGCGAGCAGTTTCCAAGCAGCGCGTCGATGCTGCGCAGCGAATTTCGCACCCCGTGCACCAAAGACTCGGCAAAGGCCTGCTGTTCGAGCGCGGATTCGCGCCCTTGACGCGTTTCGGCTTCTCCTTCGCTATCGTCGAGCTCGCTCGGGACTAGATGCTTGAAATAAAATCGTAGGGCTTGCTCGACGGGCAGATCGGGTTGACGATCGAGCAAGCACAATATTTGAAGCGCCATCTCGCGCCCGCGCCGACGGCTACCCATGGCTTCCTGTCCCAGGTCCAAGTTGACGGTACAGAGATATCATTTCCAGCGCGGCCAGCGCGGCATCAGCGCCTTTGTTGCCGGCCTTGGTGCCAGCGCGCTCGACGGCTTGTTCGATGGTGTCAGTGGTCAGAACGCCGAATAGCACCGGCACCGGTGCGGAAAGCGCCACCTGAGCCACGCCTTTGCTGGCTTCGCCGGCAACGTAGTCAAAGTGTGCCGTTGCTCCGCGAATGACGGCCCCCAGGCAGATCACCGCATCGAAGCGGCCGCTATGGGCGCAGCGGCGGGCCAGCGGTGGAATTTCAAAGGCCCCGGGACAGCGCACAATGGTGATGGCGCTGGCGGTTCCACCGGTACGCGAAAGGACATCGATGGCGCCTTCGATGAGCCTTTCGACCACGAAGGCGTTGAAGCGGCTGGCGACGATGGCCACGCGGACTCCACGGGCATCGATTTGTCCGCTAATCTGGCCGACGGAAAGCGGCGGGGCAGATTCGAGTTGCGAGATCGAGTTTGTAGACGACATGAGAATGGTCTTTGGTTCGCGGGCGATTTATCGGGCGATAAGGGGCAGGCTCTCGGCCAGCGTTAAGCCATAGCCTTCGAGACCAGCGATTTTTTTGGGGTTGTTGGTCATCAGGCGCATGTGTTGCACTCCCAGGGCGCGCAGCACTTGCGCACCCAAGCCGAAGTCGCGCAGTTTGCTGCGATGCGTCGACGTGGCGCCGGGGTGTACCACAAAAACGTCCAAATCATGACGAAGCGTATAGCGCCCCGTCGGGAAAATGTAAAGCAGAACGCCGCGCTGGGCGGCATCGATGGCCAAAAGCGCAGCGCGCAACTGGGCGCCACTGTCGCAGCCGCGGGCCGAAAGTACGTCTCCGGGCCAGCAGGCGGTTTGGACTCGCACCAGCACCGGATCGTCGCAGGCGCTGCTCGATCCAATGTCGCCTCGGCATAGCGCCAGATATTCAGTCGGCTCGACGGGAGTGGTGTACAGGTAGCCGCGAAATTCGCCCAGCGCTTGGCCATCGACAGTTGGGACCAGAGGAAATTCCATCACCTGTTCGACGAGGCGCTCGGTCTGTAGACGGTACTCGATGATGTCGGCGACGCTGATGATAAGCAGATTGTGCGCCGCGGCGAAGCGCTGCAAGTCGCCGAGTCGCGCCATCGTTCCGTCGTCGTTCATGATTTCGCAGATGACCCCGGCCGGTTCGAGCCCCGCCAGCCGCGCCAGATCCACCGAGCCTTCGGTTTGTCCGGTGCGGACCAGGGTGCCGCCGCGTTTGGCGCGCAGCGGAAAAATATGGCCGGGGGTGATTAGATCTTCTGGCTGTGCCCGAGGCGCAACCGCGGTCAGAATCGTATGGGCGCGATCGGCGGCCGAAATTCCGGTGGTCACGCCCTGCCGGGCTTCAATGCTGACGGTAAATGCCGTGCCGAGTGATGGGCCGCCGCTGCGCGTCGCTTGCAAAGGCAGGTGCAGGCGATCGGCGCGCTCTTCGGTCATGGTCAGACAGATAAGACCGCGGCCGTAGCGCGCCATGAAGTTGATGGCTTCCGGAGTCACCATCTCGGCCGCCATGGTCAGATCGCCTTCATTTTCACGGTCTTCATCATCTACCAGGATGACGATGCGTCCGCGGCGCACTTCTTCAATGGCCTGCTCGACGCGGCGAATTCGTTCATCGGGGGCTATCTGAAGTTCACTGCGTTCAGACAAAGCCATTCTCCTTTAACTTTTCCAGGGTCAGGCCGCCATTTGGCGTTTCTAAAGAGGCGCCAGGTTGAGCGCGGCCGACGTAGGGCAATATGAGTTTCTCGACATATTTGCCGATCAGATCGACTTCCAAGTTGACCGCGGCTCCCACTTTTTTGCGGCCGGTGTGGATGCGCGTCTGGGTATAAGGCACAAGCGAGACGGAAAAACCTCGCGCATCAATCTGATTGACGGTCAGACTGACTCCGTCGATGGCAATGGCGCCTTTTTCGACGATGTAGCGCAGAAGCGGCGGCGGGCAGGCAATGCTTAGATCCCAGTTGTCGCCGCGTGGACCGCTGGCGGCGATTTCGCCTAGGCCGTCGACGTGGCCGCTGACCAAGTGACCGCCCAGGCGATCGCCTAGGCGCAGCGCCCGTTCGATGTGCACGCCTTGACCGCTGACAAAAGCGCCGATCGTGGTTTTGCTCAAGGTCTCGGGGCCGGCTTCGACTTCGACTTCACCGGGACGGGCCGCGACCACGGTCAAACAAACTCCATCGACAGCCAGGGAGTCGCCAAGCGCCACTACTTCATTCAGCAGGCGGGCGCGCAGCCGCAAGCGGAGGCCACTTTTTTGCGGCAGCGGAGTTAAGGCCGCCACTTTGGCCAAGTCCTCAATCAGCCCGGTAAACATGCGTTTCCTCGCTGCGATGAGACGGTGCAAAGTCGCCATAGCGCAAAAGACCCGTCAAAAAGACATCGGGGCCAAGCGACTCATGCTGAACCTGGCTGAGCCAGGGGGCTGCTTGCAAGCTATCGGGCCTGACTTGGGCGCAAAGGGGCAGCCCAGGCGCCCCCAAAAAAAGCGGTGCGACAAACAGCGTCGCTTCGGAATAAAGCTGCTTCGCCAAGAGCGCGCCATGCAGCGTCGCGCCACCTTCGCACATTACAAATAGCAAGTCGCGCTTGCCAAGGGCCTGCATGACGGCGTCAAGGTCGAAGCTGTGCGCTTGTGCAACGTCGCCTTCGATGGCCGGAAGCGCTAACAATTCGACGCCTTTTTCGCGCAGGGCCGCGGCGCGCTCAAAATTGGCGCGCAGGGCGGTTTCCGTGACAACAAGGAGGGTACGTGGACCGCACAAGCGAGCGGTCGGGGACGTGCGCATTGCGCCGTCCAGCACGACGCGCCAGGGTTGCCGGTTGTCGCGCTGCTCGGCCGCCGGCAGTCGCACGGTTAATAGTGGGTCGTCGGCTTGCACCGTGCCGGCTCCGATAAGGATTGCATCGCAGCGGTCGCGCAATTGGTGGGCACGGTGGCGTGCGGCGAAGCTCGTCAGCCATTGCGGCGCCGGCGGCGACTTGGCCAGGCCGGTGGTCAATGCCAAATGTCCATCTAGCGACACGGCGGCTTTCATAACCAGGTGAGGTCGCCCGGTGGCCAGCCATTGTAGATAGCCGCGGTTTTGATGGGCACAGCGATCCGCCAGAACTTCGACGGTCACTTCGAGTCCGGCGTCACGCAATCGAGAGATGCCGCCGCCGCAAACGCGGCGATTGGGATCGGTCATTCCCACAACCACTCGGCGCAGCCCCGCAGCTAAGATGGCCTCGGTACATTTGCCGGTGCGACCGATGTGGTTACACGGCTCAAGGGTGACATAAAGCGTCTTCCCTTGTGCCTGGCCCCCGAGCTTGCGCAGCGCATCCACTTCGGCATGATCGCCTCCGGGACGGGCGTGGTAGCCGCTGGCCAGTACTTTGGGCTCACTGCTGCCGTCGATGTTTTCCTCGACAATCAGGGCTCCGACGAGCGGGTTTGGACTTGTGCGTCCTCGGCCGAGCTCAGCAATGGCGAGCGCTTGCTCCATAAAGACGGCATCGTGTAAACGCACGGCCGACTGCGTACTCCAATCGAGCCGCAGATGCAAGGTGCCAGACAAATACTGTAGGGAAACCACCCTGGTCTAGATTGCTTGGAATTTCGCGCCATTGCGGCTTGCGCGGAAGCTGCCGCGCGAATTTTTACGAGGCCGATGACACATGCAAGCGGCCCGGTTAGCATGGACAAAGGGCGCAATCTTGCGTCTCGTTAGAGATCGAGTGAGGCAGAACCATGAAACTTGATTATCTACTTGGGTCCGGGGCTGCGCTGTTGACGCTGAGTCTGCATACTGCGGCGTTTGCACAGACGAGTCCGGCCGATACGAATGCGCAACCGCAACCGCAACCGCAGCCCCCAGGCTATCCGATGCAGCCGACTTATCCACCGCAGCCGGCTTATCCGCCGCAGCCGGGGCAACCGATGCCGATGTACGGCTACCCGCCGGGAACGCCGCTGCCGCCGAATTACTACCAGCCTCAGGTGGCGCCACCGCCGCCGCAGATCGTCGGCTATCGATCCCAGCCGCGCATTGGATTGATCGTTGGCGGCTCGGTCACGCTGGGCGTGATGTGGCTTATTACCGCGGGCAGCGGCGCCGCCTTGCAAGCAAGCTGCGATGCCGGTTTTAGCGGATCCTCGTCATCTTCGGGCGGCTGCAGCAGCACCTACTGGCCGCTGTATATTCCGGTCATTGGGCCGTTTATTCAGATGGGTTACGTGCCCAATGACAGCTCTCGGTCGCTGGCGATGTTAGGGCTGGCCTTTGACGGTTTTGTACAGACCGGGGGGCTTGTGATGCTCATCTTGGGCGCGACGCTGCGTGAACGCGTGCCGGTTTATGCGCAAAAAGTACAAGTCGCCCCGATGTTCACGTCCGCCGGCAGCGGTCTGGCGCTGTTCGGTCGCTTTTAATGACCTAGAATTCGCGAGTTTTAGGGGGACGGAACGTTGCCGTTGACGCTGCGGGCGCAGCGGAAGCCGAGGCGATGGGGGCCGCGGTTGCTTGGAGGGACGCCGCGGCGCTCGGCTCCGCGCATACGGTCAGCAGTGAAGAACCAGGAGCCGCCTTTTAATACTTTTTCGTGATAGTTGCCGCAGCGGCCCGGGCCGCCGCCGCACGGGCCGCGCGGATCGGGGCCTTTGCATTCCTCGCCGCATTCTTTGGCGCAGCCAAGGTAGCAATCGGTCTTCCAATCATTGACCCATTCCCAACTGTTGCCGGCCATGTCATAAAGTCCGTAACGTCCAACGGGACGGCTGCCAACCGCCGAGGTCAATCCCGTCCCGCAGCCTTTGGCGCCGAGCGGTTCTTCATAGACGGCGCGATTGCAGCTTGCGGGCTGGTTGCCCCAGGGATAGGTTTCGCCATTGGGGCCGCGCGCGGCTTTTTCCCACTCGGCTTCGGTGGGCAGGCGCTTGTCGGCGAATTTGCAGTAGTCGTAAGACTCGTACCAACTGACTGCGACCACGGGCTGCTTGGGGCGCGCAAACATCGGGTAGTACTTGATCGGAGGATCGCATTTGCCGGCCTCGACGCATTTGAAGTACTGCTCGTTGGTGACTTCGTAGGTGTCCATGAAAAATGGAGACACCGTCACCCGCATGCGCGGCCGTTCATCCGCTTTGCCGCTGCCGGGGTTATTGCCGCGCCAAAATGGCCCGCCCGGAATGCAGACCATACCCTCTGGACTTTCGGCGCCGCAGGGAATTTCGGTTTCTTCTCC
>CAYWPR010000143.1:0-12674 GCA_964460115.1 uncultured Myxococcales bacterium | reverse complement strand
CCCTGGCCGCTTGGCGGAGCCTTTGCCAAATCGCACGTTCATTGTTCCTACGCGCCAGCGGTACGTCACTTGGCCGGGAATTGCCTTGTTCGTCCGGCCAGCCATTGGGCTCTAGCCCAACGCTAAATAGCGTGTCTACCTTTCCATCTCCATCCAGATCTTCGGCTTGATACCTGTCGATCAGTAGCTTTTTTGAGTTTCCAGTGAGCTTGGCTCCAAGAAAAGCGTGAATCAGCGCCTGTTCTTGATGGGAGGTTGGATTTTTCGATATGTGTTGCGGTCGAGGTTGGGGGCCGCCGGCTGGCAAGGTTGCATATATTGGAGGAGGAGCGTTGCGCTGCTCTTTTTTTGCTCCGTTTGGTGCAGGGGCTGCCTCGGCGTCCTCCCTGCACAATCCGTCGGAGCTCTCGTCTTGGCATGTAGCGATTTCATCCCAGCGCTGCAAGATGCCCAACCGCCCATTGCTGAGCTTTACCTTGCTACCGAGTGCTTCCAACGACAGGCATCGACGGTCGGTTCGCAGAATCCGTTGCTCGGCATCAAAGCAGTAAAGCGGGATGAGCCCGTCTCCAGAAACCTCATACAAGGCCGCATTACGTGTTTCCATTCTTGCTCCACCATCAGGTAGTAGCTGCTCATCCTCGGCTGACTTCATGACTACGGCTTGTGCAGATGGCGGCCGCGATGGTACCTTCTCGCCAAATGGTTCCGGGAGGAGCCTGCGCTGTTTGTCGTCCCAGTGCAGCCATTGCCTGCGCCCGCCCGAGCTAATCAATTGCAAGGAGCTATCGGGACTTCCTTCGAACGACCAAGTCTCACCTCGGCTGTCCCAGGTCGTTCCGTGGAAAACCCGCAACAGTTCCCCCTCTGCCGTGGCGCGGTAGACGGAATAGTTTTGGTGTTCGCTGACGGATCCATCATCAGTGCCATCCGCGCCCTGGCTGATAACCAGATAGCGTGCCGTTCCGGCTACAACAACTTTGGCTACAGAGAACACCTCTGCTTCATTTGTGAGCTCAGCCAACGGATAGCCGCGGTAGCCGTGCTTTCCGCTTAACGCCAGCAATTCGGAATCCATATCCCGTTGATTGACAATGTGCATCAGCGAATCGACTCTTCCATCGCCATTCAGATCGATAAGCTCTTCTTTGATGCTGCTGATCTGTTCACGTGTAGCTGGATTGATGACAGCATCTCGAGTCGGAAAGTGCCCTGAGCGAATGAACTGGTAGATCCCGGGGCTGCTGGCCAAGGGGCGATTTCGACGCCCTATCGTTCCACTGGGCCAAACGACTGGGCAGTTGCCGCGGGCCTCCTCAATGCCGACGAACAGAAAGCCTTCCTTCCCACTGTTCAAGATGCGTGCTCGAAATAGGCGGCGACCATTGCGTAGGACATTGGTTGGACCAAGCAACTCGACAGGTGTCAATGCTGCGTACGCGGCACCTGCCGTTTTGGCAGTGGCGCTTGGTCGCAGGTGAAAACGGGACAGCGGTTCCGCTGTACAGCGCTCGGGCTCGGACCCAGTAGCAGAGATAAGGTCTTGCTTCACCGTAGCATCTTGGGTGTGAGTACTGGCATCCTTTTCTTGGCGCCAAGGTTCCTGTTTGGAACATCCAATGCTAGAGAGAATGACCAAGCCTTGCAGGCACAAGCAGAGGAAGACACATCTCATCCCGGCGCTTGACTATCGGGCGAGGTAGTCATACCGTCCCGCCTACAAAGAAATGATGTCTGTCAGCTGAGGCCGAACTCTGTCAGAAAGGATGGAAAGCGATTGACACAAATCTCTAGTATCGACATAGGCTCATCGTTCAAGCGTATCCATCTAGCCATGGGATTGATTGGGTTGGTCGTTCTCGTTCCAAAGATTGGGTGGGGCCAATCAAATCGAACGAATGAATTCTCAAGTACTGCTGCTAGAAACGCGATCAGACAATCTCTCCGAGATACTGGGCAAAAAGACCCTCCTGGCGGGAGTGAATCCCCATCCGTTCCGCTCAGTACCAAAGCCGAATGCATCTCGGCATGCAAGCGTGGTAGCAACGCGATGCAACAATTCTGTCGTAGCATTCCCGATCCTCGGTTGAAGCCTGGGTGTTGGGCGGTCGCGATGGGAACCATCGTCGCATGCATGAACTGGTGCTTCAACTACTACTGATTACCGAGGAGCAAGAACGATGATTGCGTCGCCCATAGCCCAGCGTGTGTTAAGGATTGTAGGGAGCTCTGAGCGATCTATTGTTGTATCGATAGGTCGTCCCGAACTCGATCCGGACCCTACTGGCGACTGGATCTGCCCAGTTTACATCGAGGGCATTGAGGATGCCGGTCCTCACTTCGTCCACGGTGCCGACTCACTACAAGCCCTGCTTCTTACCACGGAGCTTATTCGAAATAAATTGGATGATTTAGGTCTTCCCCTGGTCGGGCCGAATGAAGAACCAGGCAATATCGGCATTCCGCGAAGGATGAATTATTATGCATTTGGCGGGGCATTCGCCCGCCACATCGAAGAATATATCGAGGATCAGATGGCAACATACAGATTGCCGAGCAAGGAAGCGAGTTAACATAAAGATCCAAACGAGTTGACATAAAGGATATTACCGGCGGTTTTGGGCCCCCCCCTTGCCCTGGCCGCTTGGCGGAGCCTTTGCCAAATCGCACGTTCATTGTTCCTACGCGCGAAAGGGAGGCGCCAGGTTAGACACAGGCGTCCTCCAGAGGGCTTGATAAGGACTGCGGACGGAGCGAACCGAGCGCGGCGCGGCGTTGGGCGCGGAGAACTCGGGCTGCCTCGATGCGACGGTCACGCTCCGCCCAGATTTGCTGTTGCTTGCCTGCTGCCATCCAGTCGTGCGGCGCAATATACCCAATCGCACTGTGCAGGCGCACGCGATTGTAGGAGTCCACGAAGCTGTCGACGACACCGATGGCTTGCTCAATCGTCTGCGGAGAGGCGGGACGGAAGGCATCCTGCTTGAAGGTCCGATGCCAGCGTTCCAGTTTCCCGTTGCTCTGCGGATAGTGAGGGCTGGTGCGCACATGAGTCATGCCGCACAGGCGGATGAATTCCTTGAACTCCCCGGCGATGAACTGCGGACCGTTGTCGCTAATGATGCGCGGACGCGCCTCGGGGTGCTTCTCGCGAGCACGTTGAAGGATGCACTCCACATCCAGCTCCGTCATGCGCTGTCGCACTTCGTGATGCACGATGGCACGGCTGGCTCCGTCCAGAATCGAGCACAGGTAGTAAAAGGTTCCGCACAGATTCAGGTGGGCGATATCCACGTGCCAGTGCTGATGCACGCAGATGGGTTGCTCGAAACCCGTTCCTTTTTTACTCTTGGGTTTATTCCAGCGGTCAAGCAGCCCAGCCGACGACAAAACGCGATAGACCGAGGCCGGACTGCACGCGACCAAGTTCGCGTCGATCATCATGAAGGTCAGGCGTCGATAGCCATCCAGTGGGTGCTGGCTGTGGAAGCAAAGCTCGGTTCGCTCCGTCCGCAGTCCTTATCAAGCCCCCTGGAGGCCGCCTGTGTCTAACCCTGCGCCTCCCTTTCCTTCAACCCTCCCGGTCAGCTTTGCGCTGAACCAGTACTGCTCGAGAAGCTCCATGGTGTAGTAAGAGCCGTGCTGTTCATCAAAACCATAGCTAAGGACGCGAATCAGATGCGGGTGGTGAAGCGAAGCCAGCGTCTGAAATTCTCGAGTCAGCGCCAGTTTGTAGCTTACATCCTCGTGCAAAGAGGCAACTACCGTGGATGCCGCAGTCGACACGAGTTTTAGGGCAACCCATTTGCCAGAAACAATCTCTGTTGCGCTAAACACCGTGCCCATTCCGCCCTGGCCAAGCTGCGCGGAAAGACGATAAGTTCGATCGATGATCAGGTCCATAGATATTCTCACCCTCGCAAAAAATCTAGAAATCCGGAAACCTATTTTAGAGATTCCACATCGCAAAAGCAACGCGGCGCGTAGGAAGAATGAACGTGCGATTTGGCAAAGGCGCCGCCAAGCGGTCAGGGCAAGGGGGGGCCAAAACCGCCGGTAATATCCATTAGCGCATGACCTTGCTACACCGCTGCCGCGCTAGCGGCTTCGGTCAAAATAGAGTCCTTATGCGGGCTTGGGACGCATAGTTGAATCAAACGTGCGTTTTTGCGATGCGGACGGATGGCGATCCCAGAAACCGGGGGTCCGCGACGACCGGCGACATCAATTACACCAATGTCACGCGCCAGTATGCAAAGCTCCTGGGGGCTGAGACCATCCTCGCCGGCTTGCGGCCTGCAGTAGCAGCAACGCTGGTCGGGATGGGCGCAGACCTCTCCGCAATCAGCAGCGTGCACGATGCACAGGAAGCACTGCGCCGTTGCATGCTGCGCACCAGCAAGCGCTGAGACGCTCGGCTCCACTCCGAGTCATAAGCGCATGTCTCTCGGGCTGCGCTTAAACAGCGACCCGCCGCAGCTCGGTAGTTGCACGTCATCGAACCGATGCCTCACCTATAAAACAGCGCGAAAAGGAAGCCAAGCTCAGGGCCGACAAGGAGGCGCAAGAGAATAAGGACAGGCTTGCCGCCGAGGCCAAGCAGGCGCAGGCCGATGAAGAAACCGCATTTGAACTGGAAATGGACCGAGAGGCCAAGCAGCTCGAACGCGGAATCAAAAAGGCCAAAATGGAAGCCGACCTCGTCAAAAAACGCGCCGAAATCGAACAGCTGAAAAACGGTGATCAGACGCCGGAGCTCCCAACCCGCCAAATGGCGGAACAGTGGGTGCATTTCGAACCGATGAGCTGTTCGGCGTATATAACGGCATGAATGTGCCGCTTTCCCAAGTTTTGGTGACCAATTCCAGTTCCGGAGTCTCCGCAGTGATTCTAGCGGGACGGGTCATCGTTGGGGAGCGAACCGGCGAAGGGGTTGGGCTGGCCGGCATTGTGCGAGGCCGCTCCCGCGGGCGATGGCTATGCAAATCTTGGCTTACCATGGGGCGCAGGACGGGAAACAGACCCGGAGAAACCGGCCTACGAGGTGATTCCGAAGGGGTTGGGGGTTTGGGGCTGCGAAGCGGGGTCCAAAGGCTCTATTCCGCCCGCAGCCGCAGTCGCTGATTCTCCCGCAATAGCTCCTCGATGCGCCGCTGTTTCTCGTCGGCTGCCGCCTTGAGCAGCTTGTCCGGCGGGATGGGTCCGCTACTCAGTCGTCCATCGCCTTGCAGGTTGCCAGCCTCGTGCTGCCAACGCCAATCCGTCAGATGTGAGGAGTACAACCCGTGCTGGCGCAAAAGCTTCCCTATCCAAGAATATCCAGCACGGTCCCAGGAACGCACAGGTAGTAATTTTGATTTTCCGACGGTTACACATCCTATCCCGAGCGTCGAGAACCCGCATACACCCCATTGTCATCTCGCTTCATTAAGTCCGCAACCGTCTTAGGATACCAGCGTCCGCCACGCGGAGCACTGAATCCATGCTCCAGCAACTTGTCACAGATGGATCGCAAGCTATGGCTGGTTTCCTTCAGGTGCAGCGCCAAACCTTGCGCGGTGTTGATGTTGTACAGGATTGAGCCACGCAGCAGATCCTGTACCGATGCGACCGTGTACCGCTGAGCATTCTTGGGGCGAAGCTGGGTTCGCGTCAGTGCATCCACAATGGTGCGCAATTTTGCGCCGTCCTGCCGCAGGCTCAGCGCAAGCTTGTAGGCTTGGTGCCGGTCGTATTTGAATGGGCTCCCTTGGGATCTAGCCTTATGGACTCTGTTGATCCGCAAAAGCGAATAGACAATCTGTAGGTTCCATTGTTTTGCATATCTTGGTTTCACGCCGTGAGCATTGAGCAGGTTAGCAATCTCGGTGTGCTGCTTTCCGGACTGGTACCATTCAAAAATCTTGTTGAGCCAGGGCGCTTCCTCAGGATGATCAACGAGGATTTTCATTTTGGGATTTGTTGGATGCGGCGCTGTCAGCTTGCCGAAGGGAACCTTCCCGTAATGGCCGCCGTTGTTATGGATGTGCGCGATGGCTGCCGAAACACGCTTGCTGGTATTCTCTCGCTCGATTTGACCAATGAGGGCCAAAAGGTGCATGAGGAAGCTCGAGGTCAGCTCGAAGGTATGGATTCCATCGCGTGTACAGATTAGATGGACCCCTAGTCCTTTCAGAATATCCTCATTGATCTCACACAAGTTCCGAACCGAGCGCGTCAGCCGATCTAGTTTGGTTACAGCGATGGCATCAATGCCGCCTTCCTTGACGCGTTTCATCATGCGAGCGAAGGCCGGGCGCTCCGTATCCTTCCCACTGAATCCACCATCCACGAAAGTGTCGGCAACATCCCAGTTCCGCTCTGCGCAAAATCTCTCCAGCTCAGCCGTTTGAGCATCCAAAGACATTCCGAATTCCGCTTGCTTATCCGTTGAAACACGCACATACAGCGCAACTTTGATTCGTCGCATTGTTGTGACTGTACTGTGCGAAGGGATGTGGGAGCTAGTCGGGGTAGTGTGGGAGAGGTATACAGGCATGGTCTGTTCTCTGTTGGTCAGCTGCGTTGTCGCTAATTCGGGAACAGATTTTGTGTTTATGGGTGCGGTCGCGATGGACAATTCCGCGATCGTGGGCGACGGCTAAGGCGGCGGCGGTGTGGCGCGCCAGGGTCAGGGTTTCGGCAAGGCTCAGTCCTTGATCTCGCAGACGCTGCGCCAAGTCGTGGCCCTCCAGCCATTCCATGGCCAGATACGGCTGCGCGGTCTCGCTAAAACCATGGGCGATGTGGGCCGCGATGCCGGGGTGGCGCAACGAAGCAAGCAGCTCTGCCTCGCGAATAAAACGTTTGAGCGTGGATGCTTGGTCACCGGCTGCGGAAAGAAGTTTCAGCGCAACATATCGGCCCCCTTGTATATCAAAGGCCCGGTAGACGGTTCCCATGCCGCCCCGGCCGGCGACGCGCTCCAAAACAAATCGTTGCGCAACGATGGCGCCGGACTGATCGGTGACTTGGCTCATGCAATAAACCTCATCTCGGCCGCCCCCGCAGCGCCTCTAAGGGAAGCGCTAGTCAGATCTTAGTGTTCGACGAAGGGTGCTGTAAAGTGGGAGGTTTCGCGCCTCGAAAAAAGCCGATGAGGCAAAGTGAGCTGCGCGTGTATAACTGGGTAGCCAGATGGGCCTAGAAGCGGCAGGATGGCAGCAAAATAGAGCTTTTTGAGGAAAACGCAGATGCAAAAGAAATTCTTCATCGGTAGGTATTTGGTGGCGGCGCTGCTGCTTGGCTGCGCTCCTGCGGGAGAGGTCGCGCTACGCACTGACGCCGACGCATATCAGCGCCTGCCAGAGCAAAAACGGACGAGCGCCACGGCCAAAGAAGATGGGGAGCTTATCCGCGCCCAAAAGGAGCTCGACGCGGCCCTGCAAGAGCAGGAAAGCGAACGCAGCAGCCTGTCGGCTAGCGAAGCAGAGCGTCGAGCCAGTGAGGAAGCGTTGGCCAGTGCGCGCTCCCGTGTTCAAACTGCCCCGCCGGACAAGCAGCAAGATGCGCAGCATGAGCTGGCTGTGGCCTCTGCCGGCGTCGAGGTACAGCAGGTGAAACAGGACTGGAACGCCACGCGAGGGCGCTGGCGTCAGTCTGTCATCGAGGCCGCGCGCCGCCATGTGGCCACGGCCGATGCAGCGGTGGAACTGGCGCGGGCCCAAGCGCTGGCCAAAAGCGACGGCTCTATCGAAGTCGAACGCTACCGCGGGCAATATGGGCGGCTGCATAAACTGGAATCGGAAGCCCTGGCTGCGGTTCGACCGGCGCGGCAAGACCTGGATCGCGCCGAGGCCGCCCTGTCCAGTGCCAAGGCCCGCTATGCCGAACTAAAAGGCACGGTGCTGCCGGCTCCGACTCCGCCCCCGGCCCCGACCGCGCCAAAAACCGCTCCCTAGGACACAAGCAGCGAGATTCGCGGCAAATTTTCCGCAGCGCCCCCAATCTGCAAGCTACATCTTCTGGCCCTAACTCATAGTAAGATAACCGGCCATGGCTGTTATCGATCGTCGCCTCATTCGCGAAGTTTTGCACAGGCTCCTGCGCACGTCGGCGGACTTTGATGCCTTCGTCATTGACTACTTTCCGGATGTCTATCGGCGCTTCAGCGATGGCATGGATCGCACATCGCGCGAGAACCTGCTGCTTTTGCACCACGAGCCGGCAGCGCTTCTAAAAGCGCTGCGCAACAGCGATTACGGTGGTGAGCAGCTTGCCAGCATTTTATCGGAGCTCCATGCCGATTCCGAAGCGCCGCCGCCGACTTCCAGTGCCGCGTCGGAACCGCCGCCCGCGGCGCTGCGCCTCATGGTCTTAAACGCCGATGAGGACAGTCGCTCGGCCGAGCGGCTGGGCAAACATCTTGCCGTTTTGCAGCGCATTCTGGGCGTGCAGATCTGGCGCGCCGATACGCTGCTTCCCGGCGATGACACCCGTGCTGAGACTCTGCGTCGCGTTGCCGCAGCCGATGTGGTGGTGATGCTGCTAAGCGCCGATTTCCTATTTTCTCCGCTGCTGGATGAATTCAGTCAGCTTGCATTGAGACGGCGCAGCCAGGGGCTGTGTCAAATCATTCCGGTCCTGGCCCGACCGGTCGACTTGGCAGGAACTCCTTTTGCAGGATTGACAGCGCTGCCGCGAAACGGACAATCCATCGCCCAGTGGCGAGATCAGGATGAAGCCTGGACCGAGGTCGTCCGCGCGATTCGCACTGCGCTTGACTATCGTCCGTCGCCGAGCAACGCCCTCCCGCCGCAAAGCGGGCCATTAACGCCGCAGGAACGGCTGGACATCGCCGAGATTTTTCCGCAATCGGGACTTCCCAAGTACACTTATGTCGAACCTGACAAAAGCGACGAACTGCTGAGTCAATTGCGCAACTACGCGCGAATTCTTGTCGTGGAAGGGCCATCGGGAATCGGCAAGACCACCGCGGTATATCGCGCCTTGCGAGTGGTCGGTGTGGAAAATCCGGAAGCGCAGTGGTTTCGCGCCACCAGTCTCGAGGATCTTGAACGCCTCGACGGGCTGCTTAAAGCCAGTCCCAAAGGCCATATCGTCATCGACGATTTTCATTATCTGGATGCCACCTGGCAGAAGCGGCTGGCGTTCGCCATGCAATCCGCGGCGACCGCGCTTTCCCCCAAAATCAAGTTCACAGCCATCGGCGTGGCCCAAGTCTATCGCACGCTTACCGACTACGTGCCGAACTTGCAGCAGCGTACCGAGCCCTTTCCCATGGGGCGGCAATCTTTTGCCAAACTCGACACCCTGCTTGTCCGCGGCGCGCGGCTGGCCAATATCGAGTTTCAACAGCGAGCGGCGATTCTTAACGCCTGCATGGGCAGCTTCAGCATTCTGCAGGATCTTTGTTATCGCATCGCGCGCAAGGCCAATATCGAGCGCACCGAGCTTACACGCACGCTGATTCCCTACGGCCCCACCGATGTAGAAGCCGACCTTTTGATCAGCCTAGACACGGTGTTTCACAAATCGCTGCGGGCCTTTGTGCACATCGATCGCGGCGGGCCTTTGCCGCGCGGCACGGGGCTCGTCCTTTTGTGGCTACTTGGCAACGCACGCTCGGGCGAGATTTCGACCGAGACGGCGCGCGACCGCTACCCGCAACTTGCCGCATCCTTTGGCTGGCTGCTTCCCAATCAGCTGCGCGAAATGATGCAAAAAGAGCCGTTCAGTGAGCTTTTCACGTGCAAAGACGGCAGTACACTGACCTTGTGCGATCCGCGGCTGGCGCTGTACCTAAGTCTTCTGAAGTGGCCAAAGCTAATCTTTGATACCGGCATGTCCGGCTGGTCCATCGATGCATCGGGAATGCTGACCTATAGCGGTCCGACGGAAAACGCATCTGTCGCCGCCAGTCCGGGAGGCGCGGGAAGGGGGCCTATGCCAGAGTCCAGCCCGCCGCCGCAGCAGATGTTTCCGGCCTCGCTTGTCGAAGCATTGCAGGAAGGAAAACTGATTCCTTTTGTCGGCGCCGGGGTCTCGCGCGCGGTGCGCGAAGCGGCCACCGGAAATCCGATGTTTCCGACTTGGACCGAGCTTATGGAGCTTATCGCGCAGCGTCTAGACGAACAACTGCATCCGCGAACCGCAGCGGTTCTGCGGGCCGTTGCGCAAGACGGAAATGCGCAATTGCTGGTACAAGCGAGTTCCGAAGCGCAACGCCGGCTCGGCGGTGAATGGGGCAAACTGCTCGAGCGTATCTTTCGTCGCAAAAAAGCCGATGCGCTGCCGCCTAGCCTCGATCTGGCGCGCGCCGTCTGGCAGCTTGGCAGCAATCTGGTGATTACCACCAATTATGATCAAACCCTGCGTTGGACGCGCCCGGGAAATTCAGACGATGACTTCTCTTGTTGGAGCGTGACGGCGCCCTACGAGCTGCAGCGGATGCTACGCGACAAAGTGGACCATCCCACAGTCTGGCACCTGCATGGCAGCATTGAAAAGATCGATCAAATCATTCTTAGCGCCTCTGGCTACCACCGCTTGTACGGTAGCGAGAATCAAGAGCAAGAGTACAAAGCCGCTTTGGCCACCTTGCGCACGCTGCTCATGACCCGTACCTTCCTATTTATCGGATTCAGCTTTACCGATTCGTGGTTCAGCGAGCAAGTCGCCTGGGTCAAGGAATTGTTTGGCGACGTCGTCGAGCGCCACTATCTTTTGGTGCGCGCGCGCGATCTTGCGCTTGTGGAAGAACGGCTGGTGCGCGGCGCTGGTCTGCCGCTCGATCTGATTCCCTTTGACGACTACGGCGCGCCGCAGATCGCCACGCTTCGGCAATTGGCCAGCCGCGCCCTCGCCTCCTCACAAAATCGGTAATTCCATGACGCATGCACCGGAAACTGCAACAGAGGGGCTTCGTCCTGTCGAGGACTTCGAACGCCTTATCCTTCTAGACGTCCTTCGCGGCTTCGCCCTTTACGGAGTTCTTCTCGCCAACACCATTCCTTGGTACAGCGGTAACGGTTTTCTTTCGCAAGCCGAGCGTGCGGCCCGCACAAGCTCCCTAGACATCGCAGCCTTAGACCTGGTCAATATTTTTATCGACAACAAGGCCATGACTTTGTTCTCATTTCTGTTTGGACTGGGATTTGCCGTACAGCTTCAGCGTGCTTCGGCCCAAGGACGAAATATCGCGTCTTTATATCCGCGACGCTTGGGAATTCTGTTTGCCATCGGAGCTTTTCATATCTCGGTAATTTATTGGGGAGATATCTTAACCAGCTACGCCATCATCGGATTGGCACTGCTCCTATTTCACCGCTGCACAGATCGTACACGATTGCGCTGGGCCGCGGGATTCGCTGTGATTCCGCCAATTTTGTTTGCCCTACCGCCTGTCGCAGACATTGTTGCGCGCATCGTTTCCAAAAATCTATCGAGCGATGCCTACAAAGCCCAGGTCTACGCGGCACTTTCCGGTCATGATTATCCCCTGCTGATCAAAACGCAGATTCGTCAGTATCTGCTCTTTCTGACGCGCGTTGGGCTGCCAACCATTCCCTGGGTTTTATGCCGATTTCTGATTGGCTACGTGGTGGGCCGGCAAGGGCTCCTGGACAAGCTTCCAAACTACCTTCCTACGGTACGCAAGCTGTTTGTCCTTGGCCTGGGACTCGGTCTGACTTGCACCCTAGGGGTGTATGTCGGTCACCTCCTGCTTCCTCGAGATCTTTCCTGGCCGATGATGGCAACCATGGGACTTCTGCGCGAGCTTGGAACACTGGCGCTGGCCAGCGCCTATCTAACCGCCATTGCCCTGCTGATGCAGAATCCGCGCTGGCAGCGCTGTCTGACAATCCTAGCCCCCGCGGGACAAACTGCGCTCAGCAGTTATCTTTTGCAAAGCGTTCTTTGTACCTTTGTATTCTACGGCTGGGGACTCGGGCTGCTTGGACACATCGGGCCCGCCCTGTGTATTCCTCTGACGCTTGGAATTTTTGGCATCGAGATTTTGCTCGCTCGGGTCTGGCTAAAATCCTTTCGGTTTGGCCCCGCAGAGTGGATTTGGCGCTCTTTGACCTACGGAAAATGGCAGCCCATGCGGCGAAGCTCTTAACAGGAGCCCGACGGGCTTATACCGGCGGTCCGTACAGGCCCATGCCTCGTGAGACAAGGCCTTCTTCATTGAGGATCAATCGATCGGCGCAATAGACTCTTCGATCGCCGAGCTGCATTTGACAGACGATAAGTATCTCTCGCTGGCTGGGAGCCACGGCAACCGAGTCGATGTCAAAGTGTATGGAGCCGACCCCCTGATCCTTCCCCCCATATTTCATCGTAATCCACCGACGCGATTCGGCTCGTGGTCGCGGGGGAAGAATCTTCGGACTTTCGTACATGAGCCTGCTTGAAATAGGCCCACCTCGTTCCCATCTATTCGTCCATGCTGACTCGCTCCGCTTCGTCCCCAAGACCCGTCCCCCCCATCGTCTCGGCTGCGCGCGTCTCCGCCTTCGCCGCCGAGATCTTCGGCGAAGTACTTCATCAAAAGCGGCTGGCCTCTCTGGCCAACGCCACCGTCGGCGTCTTACAGGCCGCTTCCCTTGCCGTCTCCGCCATCGGCCAGGGTCTGGCTCTATGCGCCGGACTCAACTGTAAGCACGCCA
>CAYWPR010000142.1:0-13491 GCA_964460115.1 uncultured Myxococcales bacterium | reverse complement strand
GTCCCGTGCATGGCCAAGACGCTGAATCTCTGTTGCAAGCCGCTGACCGCGCCATGTATCGCGCCAAAAGTGATCGCAACGCAGTCTGCATTGCGGAGGCCCCATGACCGCACGCTACCTTTCCTTGCCTACTACGCTAAGGGATTTGCGAACCGCCGCGGCGCACATCGAACAGACCTTGGTGCACCTGGCTGAGCTGGGCCAGCTCCTCGACAGAATCCATCAACGCCTGGACATGCTTTCTCCCCATAGGAGTGACATAGGACGCGCCCCCGCGCCGTTCGCACTGCTGTTTCTGGAGCAGCCCAACTTCGGCCGCGTCATGCGTCGCATACGCGAAGCACTCGGGTTGACGCGTGAACATTTGGCGCGCCTCAGCGGCCTAGCGACCTCGACTGTGCGCAATCTTGAAACCCGTACTGGCCTTGCGAAGCCGCAAACCTGCAAAGTCCAGCTTCAAGCGTTACTCGCCTTCTTCGCCTCCTGTTTGGAATTTGATGAGAAAGGAGACAAGATGGCGCTAGCCAGCGTCGTTCCGCTCTATCTGGGCTTGCGAGCGAGCGAGGTCCTAAAGCGCCAAGTCCGCGATGTAGACGCCGGCGGGTCTTTGCTGTGGATTGACGGCGGCAAAACCAAAAACGCGCGGCGGCATCTCAAAATTGAAGCGCGCGCATTGCAAGAACGCCTGCTGGTACTTACGCAAGGCCGTCATCCTTGCCCACACAGTTTCCGCGGCTTGTGGGCAACCCTAAGTGTGGAATCCAGAGCCGCGTCAAGTGCGGTGGCGGCATCGCTTGGGCATGGTTCCTTTGCGATGACCGCGCGCCACTATGCACAGCCCGAAGCCGTGGCCAATGCCCGCAGCGCTCGCGTTGTGGATATGCTACAATGGGAAGGGAATTCCAATCAGGATATGGAGCCCGAACAAATCATCGAACGGCTGTCGCCCAGCGCCCTGGCCAAACTAGCCGAAGTCCTATACAAAACGGTTCCCGTCGCCAGTCGCAAGGACTCCGTCGCAGTTTGAATCAAAGCAAAATCGAGTTCTGAATCGATGAGGAATTCGTGCGAAGCCACTTCAAAATGCATGTTGTCAGACGATAAATGCTTCTAATTAGATCACCAGGTTTAAGATTTCTTAAAGGCTTTGCCGTCTGAGAATAGGCATTTACAAATAGCGTTACACAGATTCCTCACGGGAATGCGTAAAAAATACTTGCCTCGTAGCTCAACCGCAACAAACCGGCCTGCGAGTCGATAAGCTCTAGCGCCCATCGCACTGCTTAGATTCTCGCGGCATGTGATCGAGCCGCGGCCATTTTGAGCCAAGAAGTGGCGCTGGTTCAATCAACGCTACTCATCCTAGTAGAGCTTGCGGCGACAAACTTAGCCCAACTTGGTCGAGAACCGCTGCATGTGAATCATGAGAAATGGGATTCTGGCCAATTGGCCAAGTTGCGGGCCAAGCTGCAAGCAGCGCTGCAAAATGCGCCAGCCGTTGGCGGAATGGGCCCTATGGGAATGCCCCAGTAGACCGTCCAGATCCCTCGCGTTAAGGCCGATATGCTTCAACGATGTATTGGTCTTGGAGGGCCACCTGCGAGAGCTTGGCCACAAGACCAGCCGCCATGAGCTCTGCGATGAGCGCCTCGGGGGCTAGGCGAAAGTTTTTGGGCGGGCCGCGGTGTGAAGTGAGCGTGAAGTCCACGATAAACAGCTTGCCGCCAGGACGAAGCGCCAAAGAGAGGTTGCGCGCATATGCGACGCGATCAGCAATGTGGTGCCATACATGCACGATGAGGATGCGGTCGACGCTGGTTTCGGCAAGGCCCGATGTGGTCGGCGCCGCCTGGACTGCGCGCAAGTTGGCGAGCTTTTCGCGGTGAGCGCGTTCACGCAGGAAGCGCACCATGTCCGGCTCAATATCCGTCGCGATGACCTCGCCTGCGGGCACGGCACGCGCCAGCCGCACTGCAAAGTAGCCAGTGCCTGCACCAACGTCGGCAACGGTCATCGTGGGCAAAAGTTCCAGCGCCCGCAACACGTCGCCCGGGCGCTGCCACTTTTCGCGCGCCGGATCGTCGAAGACGCTGGTCCACTCGTTTGCGTTTGCGAACCCATGTTGCATTCCTGCCACGCCGTGATTGTGGTGACTGTCAGCTGTCTTTACCGCGGCGGAAGTTGCTGTCGAGCTGCACGCGCCGCCGATCGTCGCCGCGAAGAATGCTGTAAGGATGCGATACATCACAGAGCTCCGGTCGATGCAAGCTCCGCCATGAGCTCGACGTTGATCATCGATGCCGCCTGAGTGCCGGCGGCCGCCGCAAAAAGTGCCGCTTGCATCCTGGTTGTCAGGTCCCCCCCCGCGTAGATGCCGGAGATGGATGTCTCGCGCTTCACCTGGTCGATGCGAACAAAGCCGTCGTCGTCGAGCGCGACGCCCAGCGTCCGAACAAGCTCAACCTGCCGCTGACGCGGATGAGCAAAGAGTACCTCGCACGGCACGGCGGTTCCGTTCGCCAGCTCGACGGCTTCGAGTCGATTCTCTCGCGCGACAAGACGCGCAACAGGCGCGGTCGCAAGCCGGATTCCTGCGGCTTGCAGTCGGTCGTAGGCATCTCGCGGAATCTCGAAGGTGCCGCCCGAAAAGACGACAAGGGCGCGTGTCCACCCCCGCGCCTGAAGGGCAAAATGTAAAAACATCTGCGAGTCCGCCGGGTGAACAAGGTACCCCCAGCGGTGGTCCTGTAGCTCCCAACCGTGACAGTAAGGGCACTGAAAGATGGAGCGCCCCCAGAGCTCACGAAATCCTTCGAGCGGCAGCATTTCGTCAATCATTCCGGTGCAAAGAAGTATGCGCCGCGCATTGACAGTTCCCGATGTCAGATTGACCTGAAACGCGCCACTTCTTCCCGAGATCGATTCGACGCGTACATCTCGCACTTCGACATTTGGGTAAGCGGCAAGTTGCTGACGGCCGATTCGTCTAAACTCCGCAGGCGGCGTTCCGTCTTGCGTAACGAAGTTGTGAATGTGCTCTGCCGCTGCGTTTCGTCGCGGCCCGAAGTCGCAGAGCAGAGCACGTTTGCGCGCACGCCCAAGCGTGAGCGCAGCCGAGAGGCCGCCTGGACCGCCTCCCACGATGACGACGTCATAGAGCATGTTGGTCTCCTTTTTCTGCTGAGGAGCTCGACTCAGCCATGAGCCTTTTTCGAATGACGGTGACATGCGCCGCCTTTTACGGTTAGCCTTTGGCGCAGGTCGTCGCTCAAAGCCAAAAGAGTCACTTCACCAAGACGCAAAAGCAGCAGCGCCTGAGCGTCATCGAATGACTTACTAAGTGCTGCATTCACCGCCTCCTCGACAAGACACCCTGGAGACTCTGTTCGGTTGCCGATGGCAAGCAAGGAAGGCTGGCCGAGCGCGTTATAGATGTCGCGCAGGGTGATGTTGGAAAGGTCGCAGGCCAAGGACCACCCGCCGCCATGTCCCTTTTCTGAGCGGACGTATCCATGGTCGCGAAGGCCAGCCATGACGCGGCGAATCACGACAGGATTGGTGTTCATCGCCTTCGCCAGTACCTCGGACGTCACAGGCTCATCCTGCTCTGCCATGTGCAAAAGGACGTGAAGTACCCCCGATAGCCGGCTATCGCGTTTCATGTAACAAATGATGTTGCGTAAATGGCAAAGTGTCAAGGAATGGGAACTTGAATCAAGCAGCGTCCGTCAGACGCCTTTCGACTGGAGAATGTGAAATTCTCCATCTACGCGGCATTTCTCCAATATGATCTCATCAGCATGACCAACCTCTACGATCAGATCCTTTACCCGGCTGGCGTCTTTGCTTTCACCCATCCGCGACGCCTTTCGGGCCTGGCGCGGCTGTTCGGACTGTCGCCAGCACCGGTCGATAGCTGCCGGGTGCTCGAGCTTGGCTGCGGCAATGGCTCGAACCTATTGCCGATGGCTGAGGCGCTGCCTGGCTCAACATTTTTGGGCCTCGATCTGGCCAGCCGCCCAATCGAGGAGGGTGAGGCGCTGCGGGCGCGTTTGGGGCTGAACAACCTGACGCTGCGTTGCCAGGACGTGCTTGACTTCCAGCCAGAGCCGAGCAGCTACGACTACATTATTGCCCACGGCTTGTATGCTTGGGTCCCACCCGCGGTACAAGAGCGGATCCTGGCGATCTTCGAGACGGCGCTTTCTCCGCACGGCGTCGCTTACGTAAGCTACAATGCCTTGCCCGGAGCATACCTGCGCCGCCCACTGCGTGACATCATGCGCTTCCACGCTGGGCGTACCGAGGACCCGCCTTTGCTTTTGGCCAAGGCCCGAGCAATCGCCGGCTTTGTGGCGGATCACTCCCCCGAGACTCAGGGGATTTACCGGCAGCTTATGGGGTGGCAGCGCGACCGCATTGGCAAGCTGAGCGATGGCTACCTATTTCACGACGATCTGTCTTCGGCTTGGGAGCCCCTGTACTTTCACCAGCTGATGGAACGGGCGCAGCAGCACGGCCTTTGCTACCTGGCCGAGGCGATCTACGGCGAGATGCAAGACCATCGGTTTCCCAAGGAGGTCCGTCAGATGCTAAGGCAGACGGACGATATCCTTCTTTACGAGCAGTACCTGGATTTTTTGGTAGGGCGCTCGTTTCGCAGGACGCTGCTTGTGCGCAAGGACGCGCCGATTGAGCGGCGTCTGTCGGGCAGCTCGGCGCGACCCTTTTTCTTCACCGCCACCGCAGTTCCATTGCCGGGACCCGGCGCGACGCCAGCTGCTCCGGGGACAGCGGCCACGCGCTTCCGCAACTCCGAGGGAGTGGAAGTCGGGCTGCCCACGCCGCTAGGGCAAACGGCGCTGCTCGCGCTGTGCGAGCACGCTCCGGCGGCCCTATCCTTTGATGAGCTTTCGGCGCAGGTCGAGCAGCGCCTTGGCTCATCGCGGCAGGTCGGCGCGCTCGGCGAGCAGCAACTTGGCGAGCTGCTGCTGACGCTGTACGCGGGGGATATGGTCCTTCTGCATGCTCACCGGCCGCAGATCGCCCTCCCGCCTGGAAAGCAGCCCCGGGCGCGGTCGCTGACGCGGCTACAGGCGGAGGCCGGGCCGGAAGTTACCGACCTGTGGCATGAAAATGACCGGGTGGTAGACGAGCTGGCCCGGCGAGTACTGTGCCTATGCGATGGGACGCGAGACCGGACGGCGCTGACTCGTGCGCTACTTGGGGTGGGCATCGGCGGTATTCCTTTTTCGCCAGAGGAACTGGGCGCGCGTATCGAGGAAGCGCTAAATGGCCTGGCCCGGCAGGCCCTGCTAGAAGCCTAATTAGCGCGGCGTATCGCCCAGGATGCGATGCGCAACCTGCGCATCGTAGGACTCGAGTTTGTCCTTTAGGACATCATCCAGCGACTTTCCGTACTGCTCTTGATAAGCCTTTTTTATCTTTCCGCGAAGCGCTGGATTGGTCACGGTACGCAGCGCGGCGAAGATCTCGTTATGATCGGCGGTCTCGAACCAATGTATGGCATTGTGAATGCGTATGGCTGCCAGCGTCGCCTGCTCGTCAGCATTCAACTTTCCGTACTGCTCTTTGGCCTCTAGGACCTTTTGCTCTTTGTTGGTCCAGCTTGAATTGGCCTCGGCTTCTGCGGCTTGCGCTGCCGCATCAAGGTTGGGGACATATGGATGATTCTTGTCCGGCGTATATTGCTTTGATTCAGGATCCGGTATCTCAGGTCCGATCAACGCTCGAGCCTCTTCGGCCTCGGAACCGCTGAGTTTCTCATAAATGACCCTTTCAAGAGCCTTGGCCCCCCAATGCATATGGTCTCTCTCGGACCGATTTTCAGCAGTAGTAGCCCGCTCTCTTACTTCGTGGGAATTCTTTTGCGGTGCATAGTGCTCAACCCCTTTTCCGTGGTCCTCTCCAAGCTGGCTGTATTGCATCAGCAGGTCATCGTGTTCCGTTGTATCTTGCTTGCCCTGGTAGTCTTTCTTGTCTTGCGCCGCCCGACGTAGCACAGCCAGCATGCCGGGTTTGTCATTTTTCTCCGACGCGATATGTAACTTCAAGGCCGCAGTGCGGCCGTGATCTGCGGCAAGCAGGGCCAGGGCCAGTTCTTTTTCATCTCCGTCCAGCCGCTGATTTAAAGTGGCCAGTATCGGCGAATTTACCTGCAGTTCTTTGAGTTCATCTGACGTCAAACGCTCTAGGGCTGCAAAGATCTCCTGCTTATTGCTCTTAGTAAGAACCAATCCGCCGGTTGCATTTCCAATCGTCGCTTTATCAATTGCTGCTTTTGCCGCCTGAAGCTGGTTGCCGTTGAGGTACCCATCGGCTTCTTGCGTAGCTAGCTTATCGCCGCCAAGAGCTGCCTTGATCTGTATATCGAAGATGCTCTCGTTCTTAGTGGCAGCGTTATCGGCTTTCTTCCTTGGAAGCTTAGCCTTTTCCTCCTCATTCATTCGCTCGTACTCTTCTTCGTATCTTTTGCGAATGGCTGCCATCTCTTGCGACGTCCGTCCGGCAAGTATGCGCAGAATGGCCTCTTTTCGTTTGTCAAGGGAACTGACCATGGCGTGGTGCAGTCCACTTACTGCAACATCGATTTCGTCTGGATCAACAGGCCTATGCTTTAAATTGGCATCGTGCGCTTTGCGGTGTGACTCAACTTCGAATTCATGAGTTTGCCACTCACAGTAATTGCGGGCCGCAACCGATCTAGTACCTTTGTTCGTTTCGTGTATCAGTGGTTGATAGCCGGGCTGTTTTTCTAGCGGCTCACCGGGAATAAAGTAATAATCCCGCACTGGATCCGAAATTTCTGCATATAGCTGCGCGACGATCGCGGGGTCGCGCCTAATAATGGGAAGCCCGGGGCTGCCGGATGTCTCCTGGGGTGGAGCCGGATCAGCCAATGGAATCCTTGGGGTTGATTCCAGCGGTGGATCCTGTTTTGCAAATCCCGTGCGCGGCAAAGGTCCGCACCGAAGAATGTTGGGGTCAAGAGTTGCATATCCCATTGTCAGCCTCCCAAACAGTGGCAATGGGATATGTCACCGCCCGGCTTTGGATCGGCTTCCCGGTAGCGCATGCGATCGGTACGCATACGGCAAGCGAAGTTCTGATGGCGCAAAACTTCGTAAGTTGGCAAAAGAATTGACCTATCACAGCGCAGAAACGTCTGTGCGTACAAGATACTGTCCCCCCGATGTCAAGATATTCTTGACCGGAGCATTATAGCTTTCCTGTGAAATCTAGGCCAGTCCACATGTACGCAAATGCCGTGCATCCGAATGGAAACTAGCGATTCAAGGCTATATGCCTGAACTGCATTCCTTTTTTATTTGCCTGCTTGATCAGGTTTGCCCTGAACCACCCCCAAAAACCTCAGCGTGGTTTTCTGGGCGGGTTGCTCAGCCTGGGCGTGCTCATGGCATAGGTCACTGCGCTCGCCAGCGTGCTGCGAGTCTTCATGGTGCTAAGATCCGTGCCAATGCCAACCAGCGTGCGCGCGATCTCTGGCCCGATGCCGCTTAGCACTACATCTGCCCCGAGCAGCCGCACGGCGTGGGCAGTGCGCAAAAGCGCATTGGCCACCTGCGTATCGATTCGCTTTGCGCCGGTGATATCGAGGATCGCAATTCGCGCCTGCTGCGTCGCAATGCCCTGCAAAAGCGTCTCCATCATCTGCTCCACCCGCGCGGTACTGATCTCACCCACAAGCGGCATCAGCACAAGCCCCTCGGCCAGCGGAATAAGCGGCGTCGAAAGCTCCTGAATCGCTCGCTCCTGCGCGGCAATGACCTGCTCTTGCAGTGCACGCTGCTCTCGCTCCATGCGCCGCTGCTCCGTCATGTCGCGGATGATGAAGCCCTGCGCTTGGCTTTTGCCCTCGTCCACGGGCAAGCTAATCGCCGAGACCTGCGCGTACACTGTAATATCGTCATGGCGCTTATAGACGAGCGTCCCGCGATACCCCTCGGCCTGCGACAGCAGATCGGCTAGGGTCTGCCGGCTCTCGAGCGCGAGCAGTTCTGCATGTTGCACGCCGACTAGCTCAGTCCTGTCGAGCATGTGTAAAAAGGCCGGATTTGCATACTCAATCTTCCCGTCCCGCGTCACGATGATGCCGTCGGGGGCGTTTTCCGCAAGCAGGAAGAAGGTGCGCAGCTTGGCGGTGACCGCAGCCGTCTGTTCCGCTGCCACCGTCTCGGCCGTGACATCGTCGGCATAGCAGACGATGCCGGTGGGATTGCCGTCTTTGTCGCGCAAGGCGAAGTTCCGCATCGCAACATAGCGCCGCTCGATCTTGCCGTTGCCGCGGTCGAGCTCTACTGGCAGCTTCGCTGAAATGACCGGCGCGCCGGTCTGAAAGATGCCGTCGAGCATCTCGTACATTCCCGTTCCCGCCTGCTCGGGAAACGCATCGCGATAGGGCATGCCGATGACATTCTCCTTGCGCGTTAAGTCCGTCCACATCTGGTTGACCAGGGTCAGAACGTGGTCCTTTCCCTTGGAAATTCCAAAAACCGCGGGGGTTTCCAGGATGATCTGACGCAGCTCATCGCGCTCCTGCGTCATCTCCGCCAGCTCTCGCGCCAGCGACTCGGCTTGCTGCATCTGCTCCAGGTACTCCGATGGGACGGACTCTAACAAGGGCATACTACATTATCGGCAATCCTGCGCCTGACACGCAACTGAATAAAGCGTCTGGTCACAGGCTCGCATGGGGCTTCTGACGAATTTTTCACGGATTTTGATGAACGGCTGCTGCCTTCGCCATAATTAAAGTCCCCCACGATGACCCATTGCAGTGTATCGTCGTCGGCACGGCGACTTGGTCGCGGCCTGTCTGCATGAACTGCAGCATTCCCGTCCGTCCTAGCACATCCTGAAAAACCATTCGATCCGGCCGCAAAGACAGACAACTTTCCCCGCGCTGCATCGACTCAGGTCTAGTGTACAAATAGAGGCCTTTTTTCAGGCTTTCTTGCCTTTCGCGTGGATGTCATTCCCGAGGCACTCGATTTAAGCGGGACACGCTACGCCAGTCCGGCGCGGATGTGGCCCTGCCTGGTGGGTGCCAATCTGCGAATTCGCGATCTTCCCATTCCCAGAATCTACCTAAATGCCAGCAATTCCGTTGCGCGGCAATATCCCAACAAGCAAGATCTGGCGTGACACCTAGTCGATGAATTCACAGCGGCTTGTATTCGATTTCTGGGCGTGCCACACGCTGCTGTGAAATCATGCCTACATGCCGAGCTAGCCACCGGCGCCTATGCCGAAATCTTGCCTTTCTTTGTAGAAGCGGTCTCATAACTACTGCGCGGCCCAAGCGCGAGGTCGTCCGTGCTCAATAATACCTTGGGCCTGTAGGCCGCTGCGCGCGGGCGCCCTCACACTAGGGCCTGCTCGCTACGTTATGAGACCGCTTCTAAGTTCCTGATTGTTACAGGCCGCGATGGAGGACTTCTTTGATCTTCTCGCAAAACAGATCGATCTCCCATGCCGCCGTGTAGACGTGGGGCGTAATTCGCAATCCGCTGAAGTCCGATCTATTGACAAGTGAAGTCAGAATACGGTGGCGCTCGAAGAGGTGGGTTTGTAGCCGCTGCGAATCGATTCCGGCTATATGCAGCGTCGCGATGGCGCAGGCACTTTTATCATCAAGCGGTGTAAGTATTCTTACCCGCGCATCGGCCTGCAGAAGCTCGTTGGCCCAGCGCTCGCGAAGGTAACGCAGCCGGGCCGCCTTCCGTTCGGCGCCGATTCCGCGATGAAATGCCAGCGCTTCGGCCACTGCATTATGAATGGCTACCGGGTGCGTTCCGATCTCCTCAAACTTACGAATGTCGTCATCCAGCCGCGCTGCGGCCCCGAAAAGGGGCCAAATCTTTCGAATGCTGCTTTTGCGTACGTACAGAAATCCAGTCCCAACCGGTCCCAAAAGCCACTTGTTCAGGCTTGTGCCATAGTAGTCACACTGTAGATCATCTCGCTTGAATGGGAAATGGCCAAAGGCGTGAGCGCCATCGACGAAGACCTCTATTCCGCGCGCCCGGCCGAGCTCTATGAGTTCACGAATCGGCAGAATCTGTCCCGTCAAATGTACGACGTGGCTGATCTCGATGACTCGTGTGCGGGGCGTAATTGCGGCCCGAAAGCGTTCGAGCAATTGGCTGGCGGAAGCCAAGGGAACAGGAATTCCGATCTTTCGAACAACGATGCCCTGGCGGCGGGCGCGCTGTTCCCAGCTAGCGATCATGCGCGGATGGTTCTGATCGGTAAGTAGCACTTCATCTCCGGCCGCCAAATCGATTCCGAAGATCAAAGTCTCAAGCGCTTCTGTGGCGCCACGGGTGATGGTGATTTCCTCTGGCTCGCAGCCGAACTCGCGCGCTAGCTCGCGGCGCACCGATTCGATCCTAGGTTCAAGGAGGTCCCACAGGTGATGAACCGGCGCTTCGTTGCAGAAGCGCAAATCGCGAATCATCGCGTCTAGGACGATGCGCGGACTGGCGCTCACCGCCGCATTGTTCAAGTTGATCAAAGTATGATCGAGGTCAAAGGCGCGAGCAATCTCTGCCCAGTAGCTTTCGTCAGCGGCCGGTTCACTTTCGAAATGAGTAGAAGCCGCCGCGCGCAAAGCCGGCAGCGCCGCCGCGCCAATTCCGGTCAGGCCTAGACACAGAGCACGACGAGTCAAATCCATGAAAGCTCCATTCGCGTAAAGCGCTGCGGCGAATTGCCGATTCGTAAGAGGAAAAGCACGCCGAATTGCGTACGGCTTGGGCACAAGGTCTACAAGCCGCCATGCGAAGGCTCATTTGCCTCCAGCACGCGCAGCGTATTCGCACCTAGAATTTTTTCGATATCCGCCGGACTGTAGCGCCGACGGCGAAGCTCCTTAGTAAGGGCCGAAAGCTTGCCGACATTCTCCAGCCCCGCCGGCGCCGTGGTGATACCGTCAAAGTCACTGCCCAGGCAGACATGATCCACACCCGCCACTTTGACGATATGATCAATATGATCAACGAGTTTGCCGAAGGGCACGGGCGGCAGATGCGAGACTTCTTGCTTTATCACTTGCCAGCCCTCATTCGCAGACAGACTACGCTGATTGACCCGGTCTATGATCGCCCGCTCTGCCTTGGCAAAACCCTCATCTAAAAACGACGGATTGTAGTTGACGCATACGGCACCGCCGTTGCGCGCCACCGCCTTCAGCATCGCGTCGCTAAGATTGCGCGGCACGTTCGCCAGCGCCCGAGCCGAAGAATGGGAAGCCAGCATCGGTCGCTTGACGTAGCGGATGACATCCCAGAACAGCGGATCGGAGACATGGGAAATATCCACCATCATTCCCAGGCGCTGCATCTCATCGAGAAGCGCCCGCCCGATATCCGTGAGTCCTTGACCATCGCTGTCGTCTCCAGAGGATCCGCCAAGCGGGCTGGCGATGGACCAGGTAAGGGTCATATAGCGGGCGCCAAGCGCATAGAAGCGCTGAAGGTGCGCTTGCATCTGCGCCGGAGTCGCCGGCAGCAGCATGTGCCCGCCCTCGACCCCGAACAGCGCCGAGATGACGCCGCGCTGCTGATTGGCGCGGATCTCGGCGGCCGTCCTCGCCCACGCGATGACTTCGGCGTTTTTGCGAATCATGGCATGCACCGCGTCAAACTGCTTCAGCGCTTCGCTGTAGAATTGGTCCGGCTTGCAGTGCCATGGCCCAATGAAAATCGAAAAAAATTGAGCATCGACGCCGCCGCGCCGCAGCTTGGGCAGATCGACGTGCAAATTCGGCTGCTCTTTGGCAATGTCGATCCCATCGTTTGTAATTTGCCCGGTGGTGTCGGCATGCGTATCGATGACCAGGGCTTTGCGGTGCAGTTCTTCGTCGGGATCGGCCGCGGCTGCGGTCGCAAATAAAAGAAGCGTCGCCAGCAAAAATCGTTTCATGGCTGCATCTTACTTCGATCGAAGTACTGCATCGCGCCAATCGAATTCGATATGGATCTCATGAGCGATCCGGCCTGTCTACTAGAAACTATGGAAAAATTAGCGACGGTGCGCTGAGGCCCAGATTGGCACAAAAGGACACAAGTTTGTCGCTTGCGGCCACTGCGCATTTTGGCTGGATACCTGATATTATTTTCTACGACAACACTATCGCAAATGCTGTGCAGCGCGTAGATGGCACAGCATTTTGCCGCGTCGAAAGAATAGCAAGGAGTAGTCCGTGAAGCTCTATGCCAATCCCATATCGACTGTGAGTCGTCCCTTACTCCAGTTTATCGCTGACCATAACCTGGATATCGAGGTTCAAATCGTTGACTTGTTCCGCGGAGAACATCGTGAGGAGGCGTTTTCTAAGAAGAACCCCAATCGCCTACTTCCTGTACTAGAAGATGGCGATTTTGTTCTGACCGAAAGCGCTGCCATTCTGCGTTTTCTTGCCGACAAGATTGACGCCCAGACTTACCCCAAAGACCTTCGGCAGCGCGCCCGCATCCATGAACGGATCGACTGGTTCAATAGCAACTTTTATCGAGACTGGGCCTATGGGCTCATCTATCCGCAGGTCTTTTCGTCTCACAAACGGGAGTCTGAAGCCAGCCAAATGGACCATATTGCACGCGCGCATGCCCAATCAGCCACCTGGCTGCGGGTCCTTAACGACTACTTTATTGGACCTGATGCGCCCTACCTTTGTGGCGACAACTTGACGATCGCCGACTACTTTGGTCTAGGAATTCTAAGCGCCGGAAAGCTCATTCAGTGTGACTTTGAGGACTATCCCAATATCAAACGCTGGGTGAACAATATGCAGGCGCTGCCGAGCTATGACAAGACCTATGCGGCATTTCATGCGCTAAGTGACGGGTTTAAGGACAAGTCCTTCGTGCGTATCGCGCCGCGCACCGAGTAAGCGCAAAGCCTGAAAGCAATTCCAAAGTTATCTCTCAAAAACCTCGGCAGTCCTCAGGAGCGTCCCTTGCGTCTCACATTCTATTACGCGGCGCTGACTACACCTATGATCGTCTACTGGGCGCTCGCCGAGCTCGGGCTATCCTATGAGGGAATTCGAGTCGATCTGGACGTAGAAGAACAAAAACGTCCCGAATTTCTGCGCCTTAATCCGAACGGCCAGGTGCCTGTCCTGGTTCATGACGACGTGGCGCTTTTCGAATCGGTAGCGATTCTTATCCATCTGGGCGAGACCTTCGGCGTGGAAAAAGGACTATTCCCGGCTCCCGGACTACAGCGGGCCATTGCCATCCGTTGGCTCGTTTGGTGCAGCGTCGCACTCGGTGGCGCCAACTCGCGCTACCACTACAACACTTCCGAGAAGTTTCCGGCCGCGCAGCGCAACAGCCTGGCTGCAGAGCGGGCCCTGGCGGATGTACATCGATTGCTACACATCTTGGACGAAGCGCTCGTAGGCAAGCATTATCTAGTTGAAGAGAAGTTTTCGCTGGCCGA
>CAYWPR010000141.1:0-13561 GCA_964460115.1 uncultured Myxococcales bacterium | reverse complement strand
GCCGACGCGGTTGATGCAGCCCATAAAATAGCCATTGGCGACGGCATGCGCCGGCTGCTCAAGCTTCCACAAATACTGCGACAGACCGGCCACCGTGGCCGAGGGATTAAACACGATCTCGGCACCGCGCAGCCCCAAAGCCCGCGCCCCTTCCGGAAAGTGTCGATCGTAGCAAATGTACACGCCGATTTTGACTCCCGACGACAGCGTAAACACCGGGTATCCTAGATTGCCGGGTTTGAAAAAGTACTTCTCCCAGAATCCGGACGTATGCGGAATGTGAATCTTGCGATACTTGCCCAGATATTTGCCGTCGTGATCCAAAACCGCGGCAGTGTTGTAGTAAACGCCGGCCAGCGCGCGCTCGTAAACCGGAACGATGATGGCCATGCCAAACTTTTGTGCCACCGCCTGCAAGCGCTCCACCGTCGGTCCGGGAACCGCTTCCGCAGCATCGTACCAGCGGCGATCCTGCGAAGGGCAAAAGTACGGACCGTTGAAGATTTCCTGCAAACACAAAATCTGCACGCCGCGCTGTCCGGCCAGTTCGATCATCGGCAGATGTTTTTGAAACATCGCCTCCTGAATCTCGCCAACCGAGCGCGACTCGTCGTTAAGCGGATTGGACATTTGAATCAGGCCACAGCGGACCATGCGGCCATTTTTCTTTTGAGCAGACGAGGTGGTCAAGTTCGGCCTCCTTTACACCGCGGCATACTACTGCACTCGGCTGCAGAGCCAAAGCTTTCGATGGTACACGGCCAAGTCCGTTGACTCTTCCGCTTCCTGGCGTAATCTGAAAACCAATTTGTGACGGATCAGTCGAAGCCAGCCGCCGTGCGACGAATTCTGCACATCGATATGGATGCGTTTTATGCATCCATCGAGCAGCGGGATGATAAAACGCTGCGCGGGCAGCCGGTGGCGGTGGGCGGGATGCAGCGCGGGGTTGTCGCCGCAGCCAGTTATGAAGCGCGGCGCTTTGGCGTCCATTCCGCAATGCCCATGACGCGCGCCCTGCGGCTGTGCCCCAAGCTTCGAGTGGTTCCGCCCGATTTTGCCAAATATAAGGCAGTCTCGGCGCAGGTCTTTGCCATTTTCACGGCTGTGACGCCGCTTTGCGAGCCGCTGTCGCTTGACGAAGCCTATTTAGATGTCACGGAAAACGCCTGGGGAGAAACTTTGGGCGAAAACGTTGCGCGGCGTATCAAACAGGCCATTTACAGCGACACGGCCCTGACCGCTTCGGCCGGCGTGGCCCCGAACAAATTTCTGGCCAAAATTGCCTCTGGCTGGAAAAAACCCGACGGTTTGACGGTCATTGCGCCGCAACGCGTGCCCAGCTTTTTGGCTCAGCTTTCCGTAGACGCGCTTTGGGGTGTGGGGCCTGTCACGACAAAAAAGCTCGCCGATGCCGGCTTGCAAAAGCTCACTGATGTGCAAAAGGCGGATCTGGCGGCGCTGCGCGCCCTGCTGGGCAGCTACGCCGATACTTTGTATGCATTGGCGCAGGGCATTGACGACCGTCCAGTCAATCCACATCGCGAGCGCAAGTCGGTGGGCAGTGAAACCACTTTTCCTTCCGACCTCATGGATCTGGTTCGCATTCGCAGCGAAGTTTCGGCCCTGGCCAGCGAGGCCGCCGCTTGGCTGGAACGCCACGCCCAGTTCGCGCGCACCGTCACGCTGAAAGTACGCTACGACAATTTCGATACCATCACGCGCAGTGAGACGCGGACCCTAGGCACCCGCGCAGCCAGCGAAATTGGCGAACGCGCCGCGGCACTTTTGACAAAAACCGAAGCCGGACGCCGCCCAATTCGATTGCTGGGAGTGTCTCTGCACGGTCTTGCCCCTGCCCCTGCCCCACCAGTTTCGACAGCCAGCCCGCGCCGTGTGCGTGAGCTCGAATCTCCTTTGCAGTTGCGTTTGCCGCTGGAATTTCCTGAGCAAACTCTGCAAAAGAAGTGATTTCGCCAAACGGCTCATCGCGGCACCGCGAGCAGTTGTCAGCCAAGGCGCGGCAGGGTATGACCCAGGGCCGTGCATTTCTCCGTACGTCCCGCGATGGCCCTCACCGCGCTCGGGGCTGCCCTGACACTGGGAATCATTTTGATGGTGCAACCCGATTATTCCGCGGTGCGGGCTGGAAAAGCCGATGCTGGCTATCTGCCGTCAAGCACCTGCCTGCCCTGTCATCCGCAACACCACGCATCCTGGGCCCAAACTTTTCATCGGCGCATGACCCAAGAAGCCAAACCGAGCTCGGTACAAGGCGATTTTACGCAGCAAAATCGCTACACCTACCTGGGAGTTGCCGCTCATATGCAGCGGCGCGGCGACGACTTCTTGATGCACCTGGCTTTTGCCGATGGCCGCAATCAGACTTTTCCGATTCTTCGCACCGTGGGTTCGCGCCGCGTTGAGCAGTACCTGACCCAAGTCCAAGGCCGCTACCTGCGTCTGCCGCTGGCCTACGATTTGATCGAGCGCCGCTGGTTTAGCCTCAACGGCGCGTTTCTGCGTCCAGACGGCAACAATTACTTTCAGCACGTGGCCAAGTGGGATGCCAATTGCGTTTTTTGTCACAACGTAAAAGCCCAGCCGCATTTGCAGGAGGGCCGCGCAGAAAGCAGCCTTACCGAAGTGGCCGAGCTCGGCATCGCCTGCGGAGCCTGTCACGGCGCCGCGGCCGAGCACATCACGGCGGCCGCTTCGCCGTGGATTCGCGCCTTTTGGCGGCTTTGGCCGGCTGCCGACCGGCATATCGTGCAACCCGCCAAGCTCAGCAAAGAGCGCTCTTTGATGGTTTGCGGCCACTGCCACGGCCAGCGCCTGCCCGAACCCGTCGAGCGAGTGCGCCAAGTTCTGGGAGATGGCGACCCGTATAACGCCGGCGACGACTTAAGCGTCTATTATCGGCCGATTGCCGCCCAGACCCGCATCGGGCAAGTCGACTTTGGCAGCCGTTTTTGGGCCGATGGCTCGCCGCGGCTGACCGCTTACGAGTATCAAGGCGTCCTGCATTCGCCCTGTTATCAAAAAGCTGGCATGGATTGCCTGCACTGCCACAGCATGCACGACGGTTCGCCCGAGGGACAAATGCGCGCCGAAAATCGCGGCGATCGTCCCTGTCTAAGCTGCCACGTCCGCTACGCCAATCAAACGGCGCTTAGCGCCCATACCAAGCATCCGCCAAACTCGACGGGCAGTCGCTGCTACGGCTGCCACATGCCGCGGGTGGTCTACGGCGTCTTATCGATACATCCCACCCATCAAATCAGCGTCCCCAATCCCGAGCTCACCGCGACGCATGGGGTGCCAAATGCTTGCAATCAGTGTCACCTCGAGCGCTCCGTACGCTGGGCCATTTCCACGAGCCAGCGTCTATGGCCGCAGCGTTACCCAGCCCCATCGAATCGCGCTGCAGAAAAAGCCTTGGACGCGGCATTTGATACGCCAGAAGGTGCCCGCGCGCTTTTCGCCGGAGACGCGCTTTTGCGCGCGCTGACCGCCGAGGCGCTGGGCGGCGGCGGTAAGGTGGCGCCTGCGCCACAGTGGGCCGCGCCGCTGCTTATCGCTGCGCTCGATGATGATTATCCTGCCGTGCGGCGTTTTGCGGCCCAGGGTCTGCGTCGTCTACTTTCCGCGTCAAGTGCTCAAGGAGAGTCGCCGAAGTTTGACTTTCTGGCCCCTTTGGCCGAGCGCGCCGCGGTACAGCAGGCCTTTTGGGCACCCTACTCCGACGTTCGCGCGACCGTGGAAAATTTGGCCCAAACGCTGCGCCAAACGCGCGTGAACCGCGACATCGAAGTCGGTGAATAAAAATCGAGGCCTTATGAAAAAGTCCATCTCCCCCAATCAGATTTCGCCAGAACTCGTCGGCCCTTCCAAGAACTTGGACGATGGCCCGACGCAATTCCGCGGATTGGCCCTGCACGGCTTTATCGGCCTTGGCGTCTGGATGACCGTCGGGCTTTTATTCGAAGGATTGCTCGGTTATAAAACGCCGGCCTACTTGGGCGACAGCCAGCGTCGCGAGCTTCTGCGGCTGGCCCACAGCCACGGCACGCTACTCAGCGTAGTCATGCTGGTGGCCGCGAAAAAAGGCATTCCGCTTCCGTCGCTCGCGGCCTTTATGTTACGCGTCGGCGGAACGCTCATGCCGCTTGGATTTTTGGCGGCCGGGCTTTATCACGCCGAAGGAGATCCCGGACCGGGAATTTTTGGAGTGCCGCTTGGCGCATTGCTGGTGATTTGCGCAACCGCAATGATTGCCTTATCGCTGTGGCGGCGGCCGGCATGAAAAGGCCAGCCGCGTTCTTGTGACGTTATTTGCGACCGCGCGCCTGCATTTCGCGCTCGTAATCGCAGCGCTGTTTGATGCGGTTGATGGTCTCGGCGTAAAAAGGTTCGTTCGGAACCAGATTGAGATCGGTCAGCCCTTCGGAACAGCGCCCGGTGTTGGCCAACATGGCCGCCAAGTGCAGCCGCGCCGCGGTCAAATTGGGGTTCATTTGCAAAGCCGCGCGCCATTCGGCCTCGGCCCGCGGAAGATTGTTGGCCTTTTGAAAAGCCAAGCCGAGGTCAGTCAGAACCTCTGCGGTGGGTTGCAGCCCTTTGGCTGTTTCCAGCGCACTGATTGCTTCTTTCGGAGATTCTCGGCGTATATGAACCACTCCAAGACGCCACCAGGCTTTGTGCAAAAGCTGCTTGGCCGTGTTTTTTTCTTCCGGCGTCGGAGCACTGCGCGTAAGGCCCTCGGCCAGCGCAATCGTTGCGGTCATCTCGGTCACGGCTTCGTCGTAGCGCTTGGCATCCGAAAGCAGCAGTCCAAGGCTTAAGTGCGTGTGCGGATTATCGGGGGCAAGCTGCACCGCTTCACGAGTGGGAGCAATCGACTCTTCCAGACGCCCGGACTTGCGCAGCACCGCGCCCAAGTTGAAAAAAGCATCCGACTGGTTCGCCCGCGGCGTGGAGTCAGTAGGCTTGAGCTTGGTCGCGCGGGTGTAAGCAGCGATGGCTTCAGGCCAGTGCTTCAGCGCTTCGTGGGCAACGCCCAAGTCATACTGCGCCTCGAAAAGATCGGGTTTTTCGCGGGCCGATTGCTCCAATAGATCGACGGCCTCGGCGGGCCGGCCGCTATCGGTCAAAACTGCGCCGAGCTCGACGCGCACCTTGACGGTTTGCTCATCGTGCCCCTTGGGGTCTTTGGTCAGGGCGTCGCGAAAGTCGGCTTCGGCTTCCTTCAAATTACCGGTTTTCTGATAGCAGATTCCGCGCATATAAAGCGGCTTGGGCTCAAGCGGAGCGCGCTGGGCCGCTTCGGTAAAAACTTTGATGGCCTGCTCATAGCGGCCGGCGTTTAAGTGGCCGTTGCCCAGATCCAAAAGTGCTTCGAGCACTTTTTCACCGGGCACCACATCTCGAGGAGCGGCCTCGCCATGCCATTCGGTGGGGGCCTTCTTTGTGGGGCCTTTCTTTGTGGGGGAAGCCGGTTTTTTGGCCGCCGTGGCGGTCTTGGCAGCAGCCCCGGTGGCCGGTGGTTTGGAATCAGCGGCTTGCGCGCCGCCGACTGGCAGACCCAGCACGAAAACACCCGTCAGAACAAAACGACGCCAACCAAAAAGGCTTGAAGATGCGTACATCACCATGGTCTGAAATCTAGCACATTCAAAGTGGACCGCGGCGTCTCCTTCTGCTATCTGTGCAGAGGTTTCATGCTCAATCCTGCGTTATTTGCCGTTCTTTGTTGTCCCAAATGCCGCGGTCCGCTCGCTGAACAAAACGCTGCAGAGCAAGCGGCGCTCATTTGCGCCGCCTGCCGTTTGCGCTATGCCATCGCCGACGGCATCCCCAATCTGCTTATCGACGAAGCGCAGCCGCTCGACGCCCAAGCTTAGGCAGTTTAGTAAGCCGCCAAAAAGTTACGCAGCCCTTCGCCTTGTACTTGGCGCAGACGCGTACACTGGGCAATGCGTTCTAGCGTCTGCCGTAGCACTCGCGGCCCGCCCACGTAGCGGGTCGAGCGGCCGGTAAAAAAGGCCTCGGCATCTAGTCGCTCGGTGTCGTCGCAGAATCCGGCGGCCACTTTGGCCAGATTGGCTCCGGCATCACGCGGCAATCCGCTGACCAGGGCATCAAAGTGCTGCTTGACGAAACGGTGCGCGCCGCTGCGTGACTCGGGCCGACTGGCCGCGCCCCAAAGAATGCGCATGGCTTCGCGCATTTCGAATTCGCCGCTGCGAATCAGTTCCAAGCTGGCTTGCGAAAGCTGGGGCTCGCGAAATGCGCCAAGCGCGTCCAAAAGTGCCGAGCGCAAATTGCGATCCTGGGTTTTTAGCGCCGCTTTGTGCAAAGCATCCCACAGCGGCCGCCCGGCGCGCTGCGGTGCCGCCACCAAAAGCGCTTGCAGGCTTTCGGCATCAAGCGGATGGCGGTCGGCATCGGCCAGCCAATCGCTTAGCAAGCGCTCGGCATCCTTTTGCAGCGATGCCACCTGTCCTTCGCCCAGAACCAAAGGCAAAAGCGTGGCGCGCAAAAGGCGCACGTCTTCTTCTTCGTGCGGCTGCGCCTGTAGCCCAATTGCTAAAAGCCGCGGCGCAAACACTTTGCGCACAAACGCCGCCAGGTTGGGGCTAGTCTGGCTGCCGGCCGAAACCAGCTCGCGCAAGTTGTACAGGATGCGTACCGATGCGCCAATCAGGTAGCGCCCGGGCAGGCGCGCCGCTCGCGCAATCACGGGCAGCACCCGTTCAGCCGGCAGGTCGCCGCTGCGTACCTGCGCGCCCAAGTCGATAAGCAAAGCCAGTTGCTGCGCCGTATTTAGCGTGGCGGTTCCGGTTTCGGGAAATCCCTGCGCCAAGGCCTGCTCGAGCAGCGGTCCTTCATATTTGATGCGCGCGTAGGCGCTAACATCCACGTCGGCCTGTAACCAGTTTGGACAGGCGCCGGCAAGCGGCAGCTCGCCTTTTTTCGATTGCAAAAGCCGGCAGTTTCGTCCCGCGGTGTTCGACTTCAGACACAAAGGAATTTGGTAGACGGCCGAACCGGCGGCGGCCGCATCAACGCCCAGCGGCAAATAGCGCCGCTGCGCGTACTGCAAAGTCGCTTGAGAATTGCCGAGGTTGCCGCGTTCACAAGCAGTGCGCAGCGTCAAAAGCGGAACTCCGGGCTGATCGAGGAAACTTTGCAACACCTGTGACACCGCTGCCGCGTCAATGCCCGCGGACTGCGCCTCGGTCGTCAGCGCCGTCAAAAAATCGGCGGCAGTGGCGTTGCCATGCGCATGCTCGATCAGGTAGCGATGCAGGCCGCGCTGAAACACCGGCGCGCCGAGCCAGCTTTCCATCATGGTCAGCACGGACTGGCCCTTGGCATAGGTAATGGGATCAAAAGCATTGACGATGTCGTCGCTGCTGACAATGGGCTGGCGAATGCGCCGAGCCGACAGCAAGCTATCGGCATCCATGGCATCGCCACGGCGCACGACGCGCTCGAGCGGCTCTTGCCAATCGGGTTTGAACTGCTCGGTGATCTTAGATTCCAAAAAGCTGGCGAACGATTCATTCAGCCACAGCTCATCCCAAAAACGCAGCGTCACCAAATCGCCCGTCCAGTGATGCGCCAGCTCATGCGCGCAGACTCTGGCAAAGCGGCGCCGCGCCGCCGCCGTGTCGTTTTGCGGACCGAGTAAAATGGTGCGCTGCCCGTAGGTCACGAGGCCGGGATTTTCCATGGCGTGGCTTTGATTCGGCACGCTAATCTGATCCAACTTGTCGTACGGAAAAGGAACGCCGGTGTAGCGTTCCAAAAGGTCGACGATGGGCGCGGTGACGGACGCGGCGTAATGGGCTTCGGCTTGCCGGCCGCGCAGCGTCAGAATGCGCAGGGGAATGCGGCGTGCGCCGCCCGTTCCGGCGTCCACTGCCTCAAATGGCCCCACGGCCAGCGCCCACAGATAGCTCGGCAATGGTGGCGTTTGCTGAAATACGACGCGCTTCAAACCGCCGGGCAGCGGCTGTTCCGACTGCACCGGAGCATTGCTGGCCGCCAAATGCTGCATGGGCACATCCAGCGTGAACTGCACCGGAACCTTGAAGCTCGGCTCATCAAAGCAAGGAAATGCGCGGCGGGCATCAAAGGGCTCGAAGTCACTAAATACATAATCGTCCTGGCCGTCGTGTTCGCGAAACAGGCCGACTCCTTCGTGGGCCAAAAGACGTCCGCGATAGTGCAAGTGCAGCTTGGCGCGGCCTGCCGCAAGCGGATTCGCAAAACGAAAGCCTAAAAAGTCGGTACCGCCGGGCAGCGTCGCTATTGAAGGAACCGGCGTTCCATCGAAAAGCTGCACCGAAGCCGATTCAACGTTGAGATCGGACGAACCGTTTAGCCACAAGACTTCGGTGGGCTTATCAAGCTGTAACTGAATGTCGACATCGCCGGTGAAATACTCGGCGCCGGGAGTAATTTGCAAATGAATGGCATAGCTTTGCGGACGCACTTCTGAAGAGAGGCGCAAAGGCGGCGGCGCAAGCGGAGCTGCAGGCGGCGCCATTCCCAGCCAAGCCAGGGCCATAAGCGGCAGAGCCGAAATTTTGGACAATGTTCTTCTACGGATACGTGGGCTGTCGTGAAACATTGGGCAATGCTAGACTCATTGCCGCCATGGCGTCAGCGCAAAAAACTTCGGATCCGCTGTCACCGATTCGCGAGGCGCTGCAACTTGCGCCGGGCGCGTCGGCACCGAACCTGCCGCTTGTCTACCTGTGCGGCGAGGAACGCTATTTGGTGGATCGCGCGCTCGAGATGATCAAATCGGCGATGCTGCAGCCTGCCACCAAGGATTTTAATTACGACGTGCTGCACGGCAAGGAAGCGGGTGTGGCGCGCATTATTGCCTGCGCGCGGACGTTGCCGATGATGGCGCCGCGGCGGCTAGTCCTTGTGCGCGAAGCCGACGCGCTGTCTGCAGACGAGCTTTTGCAACTATCCACTTATGTAGCGGCGCCGGTACCGGAAAGCTGCCTGTGTTTGCTGGCCGACAAAGCCGATTTGCGACTGAAATTTTTTACGCTGTGGAAAAAGCACGGGCTGCTTTTGAAGCTCGATTTGCTGAACGAACGGCAACTGCCGGGGTTTATCGAACAAGAAGCGCGCCGGCTTAAGGTCGGGCTTGAGCCCGGGGTGGCCGTACGGATTGCCGAAGAGGTCGGCGCCGATCTGGGGCAACTGGTGTTCGCGCTGGAACGCCTGTCCTGCTACGTCCAGGCTGGGGCACCAATTCGCATTGCCGACGTTGAGGAAGTGGTGGCCACCACGCGCCAGCACAGCGTCTTTGAGCTCATCGATGCGGTGGGCAGCAGCGACCGCGAAAAAGCGCTTCGCTTGCTTTGCGAAATGATGGCCCTGCGCGAGCCAGCGCTGCGGCTTTTGGCCATGCTCGGCCGCCATGTGCGGCAGCTTTGGCAGACCTGCGACCTTTTGGCGCATGGCAGCCGCAATCCCGGCGAAGTCGCCAGTGCACTTGGCGTTGCACCTTTTGTTGCTGGCAAGCTGGTCGATCAGGCACGGCGCTTAAGCCTGCAGCGCGTCGGCCGCATGCACGAGAGCATTTATCAGACGGATCGCTCGCTCAAGCTTTCCAAAGTGGACGATGAACGCTTGATGGAACAATTGATTCTGCGCTTGTGCGTGGGCTAGCACGCGACAATGTTTGACCGCATCTAAGGGCCTTTGTATCGTGCGGCGCATGGTGACTCCGTCGCGCTATTACCTGACAACCCCCATTTACTATGCATCGGACGTACCGCACATCGGTCATGCCTATACGACCATCGTCGCCGACGCACTGGCCCGCTACGAGCGGCTGCGGCGAGGCGCCGCAAATGTTTTCTTTCTGACCGGCACCGACGAGCACGGTGAAAAGATCGAAAGGGCCGCCGCGGCGGCCCAGTTGACGCCGCAGGTCTTTTTGGATCGCGTCGTCGCCGAGTACCGCAAAATGTGGCAAGTCCTGCACATTGCAAACGACGATTTTATTCGCACCACCGAGCCGCGGCATACTCAAGTTGTGCAAGATCTATGGCGAACGCTGGTCGAGCGCGGCGACATCTATCTTGGCCATTATGAAGGGCTGTATTGCGTCGCTTGCGAAGCGTTTTATCTGGAAAAGGACTTATTGCCCGGCAAGCTTTGCCCTGATCACAAGCGTCCGACGGAAATCGTTCGCGAAGAAGGATATTTCTTTCGCCTCTCCAAATACCAAGCTCCGCTTTTGGAGCTTTACAACCGGCAACCGGATTTCGTCGAGCCGCGACGACGACTAAATGAAGTTCGAACTTTTGTCGAAGGCGGACTGAAGGATCTTTCGGTATCGCGCAGTTCGTTTCACTGGGGGGTGCCGGTGCCCGATGCACCCGGACATCTTATCTACGTATGGATCGACGCGCTGACCAATTACTATTCGGCCTTGCAACAGCCGGCAGAGCGTCAAGCTTTCTGGGGCACGCAAAGCCAACCCCTGGCCATCCACCTTATCGGCAAAGAAATTGCCCGTTTTCATGCCGTGTACTGGCCGGCAGTGCTTTTGGCTGCGGGCTTGCCCTTGCCTAAAAAGGTAGTGGCCCATGGCTGGTGGACGGTGGACGGCGAAAAGATGAGCAAGACGCTGGGCAACGTCGTGGATCCGAATCAAATTAGCGCCGAACTTGGGCCTGACGCGTTGCGCTACTTTTTGCTGCGCGAAATTCCGCTGGGCGAGGATGGCGACTTTGCCTACGAAGCCCTTTTGACCCGATACAACAGTGAGCTGGCCAACGACCTAGGCAACTTGCTAAACCGCACCGTGGCCATGGTCGAAAAATTTTCCGACGGTGTGGCTCGGGCGCCGAAAAATAGCGATCGACTCAAAGAGCGCGCCGAGCTGCGCCGCGACGAGATGGCCGCAGCAATGGCCGAGCTGCAGCCGCAGCGCGCCCTTTTGGCCCTTTTTGCGCTGGTTCGCGAGGGAAATACCTATCTCGAGCAGGAAGCGCCGTTTACTCGTCACAAAACCGACCCCGCTGGCGCCACCAGCACGCTGTATAACGTGCTGGAACTTTTGCGCTGGATTGGGCTTCTTATGGAGCCGTTTATGCCCGAGCGAGCAGTCGAGCTGCGCCGGCAACTGGGCTTGGCGCAGCCCGAAGCCTCTGGCTGGCCCACTACATGGGGCGAGCTTCCCGATGGAACGACCGTGCGCAAAGGGAATCCGCTGTTTCCGCGACTTGCTATCGAAAAGCAAGAAGAGCTGCTTGCAAAATGGCGCGCCCCGCGGCGAGCCGCGGCGGAAGCTGCCACGAAGGCAACCGCAGCGCCACCGACCGAAGCGGCGGCGGCACCGACTTCTGCCCCAGTCGAGATCACTATCGATGAGTTCAAACGCCTCGATCTGCGCATCGCCAAGGTCATCGCTTGCGAACGGGTGCCGAAAAAAGATCGACTGCTGAAGGTCGAGCTCGATCTGGGACCCCTCGGACGACGTCAGGTCGTGGCGGGCCTCGGCGAGCTTTGCGCGCCCGAGCAGCTTGTCGGACAGACGGTGGCGTTTTTGGCCAATCTCAAGCCCGCCAAGATTGGCGGCATTGTCTCTTCAGGCATGATTTTGGCGATTGGCGACGCCAAAATTCTGGGTTTGCTCAGCGCGGATGCGGCGATTCCGGCGGGTAGCTCGATTCGTTAGCCGCAAAACAATCGCGGTCGAGATCATAGACGCGCTGCTCGGTAGAAAATCCAAAGGGCTCTGTAGAAATTGTATAGATGTTGTAGCGTGCGCGACGATCTGGACGCGAATCGCGATAGGTACTGGAACTAGCGCCAACAACCGCAATCGGACCAAAAGGCCCGGGCAGCGCGCCGCGCAGGTCGCGATGCTCGTGGCCGTGCAAGATCAGTTCACAGCCAGCTTGCAGAATCACTTGGTGCAATGCTCGACGGTCGCGCAAACCGCGCAAAATATCCCAGCGCTGCGGCAGCGGTGGATGATGAATGAGAAGCACGCGAAAATGACCGCGAAGCTCGCGAAGCGCCGTCGCAATGTCGGCAATTTGTTTTTGCCCGAGCCAGCCATCGGCAAGCGGCGGAGGCGAAGGCCGCGCCGTCGAGCAACCGATAAAAGCGACGGGACCGCGAACGCGGACAAGCGGAAAGCGCACGGACTTGTCATCGCTAGCGCAGTAGTCCCCTAAAATGCGCTCGAAGTGACGCGCCCAATAAGCCTCAAGCACATAGCAATCGTGGTTGCCGGGAATCACCGTGATTGCCGACGCCCCAAGCCGCAGTTCCTTCAAAAACTGCCGAGCGCGCAGAAATTCGGCGGGCAGCGACAGGTTGCTAAGATCTCCGGTCACCACGATATGATCGAGCGTCTGCTGATTTAGATCTCGAGCGAGCGCATCCAAAATCTGCAGCGGATGGCGCCGCGCGCGTTTGCGCAATAGATTCACGCCACCGATAAGCCGTTTGTTGAAAAAGCGCAGCGGTGAAACGCCAGTCAGATCGAGCACGTGCAAATCAGAAAGATGCGCGACGCGCATGGCGGTTTTTGTCATTGTCCTTCTCGCGATCTAAACAGTGCACAAGTGCGCACCGGCTGAGGCGGATACTTGTTTGGCAAAAGCGGACACAGGATGAACACGCTGCCGCGTCCCGAAGCGATATAGCGCGGCGGAGCGGCACAGCGGTGGCACAAACTTTCCGGAAAGGGCAAAGAAGCCGACGGCGGCAGCGCAGGAGGTTTGTCAGGCATGAAGCTCCATGTAGAATAGGCTGATTTTTTAGGTGAGGAGAATCGCTGTGAGCAAGAAATACGCAAGCCCCCCCGCGATGAGCATCGATCCCAAAAAGAAATACACCGCCGTGTTCAAAACTGAAAAAGGCGAGTTTGAGATCGAGCTATACGCGGACAAAGCTCCCAAGACGGTCAATAATTTCGTCTTTTTGGCTCGCGATAAATTTTACGATGGCGTGACTTTTCACCGCGTCATTCACGGCTTTATGGCCCAGGGCGGCGATCCAACGGGCAGCGGCACCGGCGGTCCAGGCTATAAATTCGCCGATGAATTTCATCCCAGCCTGCGGCACAGTGGCCCCGGCATCTTGTCGATGGCCAACTCTGGACCGGGAACCAATGGCAGCCAGTTTTTCATCACCCACGTGGCCACGCCGCACCTAGACGACCGTCACACGGTCTTTGGCAAGGTGGTCAAAGGAATGGACGTAGTGTCCAGCATTCCTCAACGCGACCCCAGCCGAGCGCGCGAGCCCGGCGTGCGCATCAATACCATCGAAATTCGCGAAGCCTAATTGGGGACTGGCGTGGCGGGCGCCGCTGCTTTATGCCGCCGCAGTTCCTGGGCCAGAGGTCCGGCGCCGTAGATATGCTCTAGCGTCGCCAAAATCGCCACCGCGTGAACTGCGACGGCGCGGCTGCCCGCTTGATCCTCGACGTAATAGTAGCGATTCGGCAGTTTTTCCAAATTGCTGTCGAAGTTTAATCCGACAACCTCGCCATTGCGATCGA
>CAYWPR010000140.1:0-14304 GCA_964460115.1 uncultured Myxococcales bacterium | reverse complement strand
GTGGCCATCTTCTCCATCGGCGACGATCTGACCTGCCCCTTCAAGGCCGCCAGTCACTAAATAGATAAGGCCGCCACCCGCGCCGCCGGCACCGGCAATGCCGTTGTCGCCGTCTCCGGCACCGCCGCCACCACCTAGAAATAACGTATTTTTGGGGCTGCTTGCCAGCGGATGCCCGCCATGCCCACCGGCATCTTGCCGCCGGTCGGAAAGCCAAATCGGATCCCCCGGTCCGTTGCTTGTGGGGTTGGCGGGACCTAGCAGCACTGGCGCGCTGGTCGTATAACCGCCGCGTCCACCGCCGGCGGATTTGAACAGTTCGCCGCCGTTGCCGTTTATGACCGCATCATCCAGCTTCCAAGCCTGCAGAAAAGCGTTTGAGCTGGCGACCATGACGCCCTGGCCGCTCCAGTTGCTGCCGCTGCTTGGTGAATTTTTGTCTCCGTTGGCGCCGCCGCCGCCGCCGCCGTGATGCGTGCCGCCACCACCGCCGCCGTTGGCCGGGGCTCCGCGACCGTATCGTCCGTTTTGCGCATCATAGTCGGCCGAGTTTCCAGCGATGCCCTCGCCATGCTCGCCGCCGTCTCGAGGATCTGCAGAGCGCAGCGGAAAATTGGCGGTATATTTCCCAGTGGCTTGAGATTGGTTGTCGTTATCGGTGCTGCCGCCCTGAAAGCCGCTGCCGCTGACATCGATTTTGCTGGTGGACGACACCGTCGTTTTGCCCTGTACGTACACGGCAACGACCCCGCCCGTTCCACTGCCTGCATCCCAGCGCTTGGCGCTTAGCACCCCGCCGGCGATGATGTTTAGCGCCGTGTACTGCGGCACCCAAACCACCTGCGCCTTGCCGACGGCGTCATAGTCATTCTTCAGACCGCCGCAGGCCTGCGAAAAATCCAAGGTGATGGTTTTTTGCGCAACGTCAAAGGACAAAACGCTGGCGATTTCATAGCGCCCGGCATTGTTGAAATTCAAAACCGAGCCATATCCGCTGCCGACCCCATTATTCAGCGCAAAGGCACTGGTGGTATCCATGAGCGCGCCCTGCATCTGAATGATCATGATGAGGTCGCCTATTTTCAAATTGCCCGGCGATTCTCCAAGCGCGCTGACATCGGCCACCGAAATGGTCGTGTCGCCCTTGTGCGCATCCTGCGTCAGCCGGCTATAGCTGTTTAGAACCGTCTGCACCCCGGCGATTGTCTTTTCGCCTTGCGCTCCGAGAAGCGAGCCGCGCTGTTCGTTGACGGGCGCGCCCGACAAAGGCGGCGGCTCTGGATTACAACCCAGGCTGGCGCAAAAAAATCCCGCCATCAATACGACCGAACGCAGGATGCGGCGCTTCCCACTCGGCCTCAGCAAAGATTTTCGCATGGATCCCTCTAAGTAAGCAGAAGCGACAAATTAAGAGATCTATATTTTAGTATTCTAAGACCCAATTTTATTGGTTCATATTCGTAGGCGACGCGCCTTGGCCAAATCGAAAGAGTTTTCGCCTGATTCGGCTGAGCCAAAGCCGCGCCGTCCGAACTCCGTCGTGATATAAAGACGGCATGAGTTCTCTTGGCTCGACTGCGGCGCCGACGGCTTTTGCGACCCGACGCGCATTCCTTGATTTCTTTGCGGCAAACGGCCACACGGTCGTGCGCAGTTCTCCGCTGGTTCCTTCGGATCCGACGCTGCTTTTCACAAATGCCGGCATGGTGCAGTTCAAAGACGTTTTTACCGGGCAGAAGCAGCTTGAATATAGGCGAGCGGCCACGGCGCAAAAGTGTGTACGCGCGGGCGGCAAGCACAACGACCTGGACAATGTCGGTCGCACCGCTCGGCATCACACCTTCTTTGAGATGCTCGGCAACTTTTCGTTTGGCGATTACTTCAAAGAAGCGGCCATCGACTTTGCCTGGCAACTTCTGCACAAAGAGATGGGGCTGCCCAAAGACCGCCTGATGTTTACCGTTTTTTGCGGCGAAGATGGCATTCCTGCCGACGACGAAGCTCGGTCATTATGGCAGCGCATCACCGGCGTTTCGGGCGATCGCATTTTGGGCCTGGGCAAAAAAGACAACTTTTGGATGATGGGCGATACGGGGCCGCAGGGTCCTTGTTCCGAAATCCATTTTCATCAGGGCGACGACCTGCCTTGCGAAGAAGTCCAGGCCGGACGGCACTGCCTAGGTCCGGCCTGCGACTGCGATCGCTGGCTAGAAATCTGGAATCTGGTGTTCATGCAGTTTGAGCGCCGGCAAAAAGACGGGCCGCTTTTGGCGCTGCCCGCGCCCTCTATAGACACCGGGGCCGGACTTGAACGGCTGACCGCGGTGCTGCAAGGCAAACGCAGCAATTACGACACCGACCTTTTTACTCCGCTTATCGCCACGGTGGCAGAAGCCGCCAAGCGCAAGTACGCGCACAGCGACAGCGATGATGACGTCGGCATGCGCGTTTTGGCCGATCACAGCCGAGCCACCTGCGCGCTAATTTCCGACGGCGTTTTGCCGTCCAATCTAGGCCGCGGCTACGTTTTGCGCAGCATCATGCGCCGCGCCATTCGCTTTGCCGTGCGCCTAGACCTGCCGGCGGGATTTTTCGTCCGTCTGTGCCTGCAAGTCAGCGACATGCTGGGCGAAATCTATCCCGAGATGCAAAAAGCGCGCAGCCTGGTCGAAAAAGCCGTCAATGCCGAAGACGAGGGCTTTCGCGCCACGATACACCGCGGTCTGCGGCTGATTGCCGAGACCAAAGACTGGCAAAAAAGCGCGACTGAAAAGCGCGTGCTCCCCGGACAAGTTGCCTTTGCGCTGCACGATACGTATGGGTTTCCGCTCGATCTAACCCAAGTCATTGGCCGCGAGCAGGGATTTTTGGTCGATGAACTCGGCTTCGCCGAAGAAATGAAGAAGCAGCGCGAACGCAGCAAATTCACCGGATCTGGCGATGCCGCCGTGGCCGCAGCCTATCACACGGTGCGCAGCGCCTCTGGACCAACGCAGTTTCTCGGCTACGATGTTGCAAGCGGTAACCATGCGCAGGGCCGCGTTGTGGCGCTATTCGTACACGGCGAAAGCGTTGGACGGGCGGACGTCGAACAAGAAGTCGAAGTCGTGATCGACAAGACTCCTTTTTATGGCCGCTCGGGCGGACAAGTCGGAGACACCGGCCAAATTCGCAGCGAAGCGGGCGAGCTGCACGTTTCAGACACGATCAAACCGCTTGCGGATTTGACGGTACACCGCGCCCAGGTCAAAAGCGGTTCAATCGCAGTCGGGGACGCGGTCGATACGCGCGTAGATGCCGAGCGGCGCAATCGCACGCGCAAAAATCACAGCGCCACGCACCTTTTGCACCACGCGCTACGCGCCGTTTTGGGCGAACACGTGACGCAAAAAGGCAGCTACGTCGGACCCGACAAATTGACCTTTGACTTCTCGCACTTTGCGCCTTTGTCCGTTCACGAACTGCGGCAAGTCGAGCGGCGCGTCAATGCCGCCATTCGCGAAAATGCCGCAGCCATTGATGAAGAGACGAGTTACGACGAAGCGCAAAAGCGCGGCGCCATGGCTTTGTTCGGCGAAAAATACGGCGACCGCGTACGCATGATGCACATCGGCGCCTCTATCGAGCTGTGCGGCGGCACCCACGTCGGCCGCAGCGGCGATATAGGTCTGTTTAAGATCGTATCCGAAACCGGAATCGCCAAAGGCATACGCCGTATCGAAGCGCTTACGGCCGAAGCCGCCGAGACGCTTTGGGAAGCGCAGGAAGCGGAACTCACCCGAGCCGGCGAACTTTTGCGAGCCTCTCCCATGGAAGTGGCCGAGCGCGTGGCGCGGCTGCTCGAAGAATTAAAGGCGCGCGAGCGCGAACTTTTGGCGCAAAAAAAGAAGCTGGCCCAAGCTTCAAGCAGCGACCTTTATTTTGAAGAACGAACCGTTCTCGACCTTAAAGTCGTGGCGCGGCGGGTCGAAATCGGCGATCCCAAAGCTCTGCGCGAGGTCGCGGAAACCCTGCGCGATCAAAGCGGCGCCGACTTGGTCATTTTAGGCGGAGTCGCCGATGGCAAAGTCACGCTGGTGGCCGCGGCGAAAAAAGCCCTGGCCGATGCCGGCCGCGTACACGCCGGCAAGCTCGTCGGAGCGCTGGCGACAAAAGTCGGCGGCAAAGGCGGCGGTCGCGCCGACGTTGCGCAAGCCGGCGGCAGCGAACCCGACAAGCTGGACGCGGCGCTGCGTGAAAGCTTCGCTCTATTGGCCGCAAACGGCGGCTCGTGAACCGGGCGCTACAACGTCTTTACGAACTATTTGCCGCCAAGGACCCGATCATTGCCATTGCCGGCGGCATCCTCCTTCTTTATTACTTCCTGACTCCTGGCATCTTTGAAGGAAAGGCCTCGGGCGACGGGCTGCTTGGGTTTATGTACCTGCCCGGCGTGCTGCTTCGGCACAGTCTGGATCTGCGATTTACGCTTCCAGAACGAGTCGCCGCGCTGGGCATTGAACTGACCGGACGGATGGCCAATCCCTGCCCCATTGGCCCGGCGCTGATTTGGGCGCCCACCTACCTGCTGGGTTTGCTTTTGCAGAAGCTGCACCTCGTGCATACGCCGCCCGGTCAGCGTTTTGGGCAAACGACCACGGATTTTTTTGCGGCCGGCTTGGGCGCACTTTTGTTTGGTCAGATTGGCATGGCCGCTACGTTTCGACTGATTCGCCGCTGGCTGGGCCAAAAAGCGGCCCGCTTTGGCACGATCACCGCGGTCTTGGCGACTCCTTTGTGTTTCTACCTAATTACTCAGCCGCTTTATCAGCACGCTTGCGCGTTTGCCGCAGTCGCTTTGTTCATCGAGAAGTGGGACGCTATTCAGCAAAGCCATTCGCAGTTTCGCTGGGCTCTTTTGGGCGCGCTTGGCGGCTTCCTAATGCTTTTGCGCATTCAAGAAGCGATCTTTTTTCTGCTGCCGGCCCTGACGCTATTTGCAAGAATTCTGCGCGGACTGCAAAAGCGCGACGTTTTCGCGGCGTTTCATGCCATTTTTTGCGGATTGCTGTTTCTTTGTATGGCGGTCTGGGTGTTTTTGCCGCAATTGCTAACTTGGCGTTATTTTTACGGCTTTTTGCATCCGCCGGTACAGCCCGGGCATATGCGCTGGACCGAACCGGCCGTGATTGAGACTTTGTTTTCGCTGCGTGCCGGGCTGTTCCCTTGGGTGCCGGTGCTGTATTTGGCGCTGCCCGGGCTGTTTTTAAAAAATGTGCGAATGCGAGCGTACGGCGGCCTTTTGGCGCTGCTTTTTCTACTAGGTTTTTGGGTAAACGCTTCTGCTTGGGACTATCACGGAAGCTGGGCCTTTGGTCCGCGGCGCTTTACCGATGCCACGCTGATCTTTGCGGTTGGCTTGGCGGGTGTTTACGATTGGCTGGCCAGCCGCTTTCGCGGCGGAACGCGCCTTATAAGCGCTCTGGCCATTTTGCTGGTTCTTTACAACGGCCTGCTCATGGAGCTTGTGCGCACCCGCCGCATCAAATCATCCAGCAGCGGAGCTTTTACCGCCGCGGTGTGGGTCGGCTGGGCGCATGGACCAAATTGGCTGGCGCAAGCTTTTACGCGAATCGGCTATCCGTTTGCACAGCCGGCGGGCTGGATTTATGCCGCGATCTACAAAATTCCGAAAAGCGCCTTTGAAGGCATCGTCGGCAATTATTTTTTAGAACGAAATTGGCGCTTCCACCACGTGGTAACGGGCCAGACGCAGGTTTCGCTGCAAACTCCCTCGCCTTATTTATTTGTAGAAGACGATCCATCGGGAAACTTTCGGCGCCGCTTGCTGATTCCGCTTTTTGCGGCAGAGCCCTTGGAAGTGCGCCTTTATGGACGTTCCGCGCGGCCCGGAAATGAACTGGCGCTGATTTGGAATGGCGCGCCCATGAACCTGCAAAGAAATGCCAAAGAGGGATTTTATAGCGCCCTTATACCGGCTTCCCAAGTTCACATTCGTGGGCGCTTAAACGAGGTTCGCGTCATCGCTCCAGCCGGCGTTTCGCCGAGCCAGCTAGAGCTTATTTCGCACTTGCCCTGGAGGCCGTCCGCTCTGGTCCCAAAAGGGCTTTAGACGCAATCAAGCGACATCGGCCGCGGCAAAAGCCTGTTCCAGGTCGGCGCGCAGATCATCAATGTGCTCGATGCCAACGCTGATGCGAATAAGCCCATCCGAGATGCCGGCGCGCTCGCGCTGATCTTTGGGAATGCTCGCGTGGGTCATAATTGCCGGATGCTCGATAAGCGATTCGACACCGCCGAGGCTCTCGGCGCAGGCAAATAGTTTTACATTGCGCAGAATCGAGCGAGCCCGCTCAAGCGCCGGTCGCGCTCCGTCTTTTACCAGAAATGAAATCATTCCCCCGGCGCCATGCATCTGCTGAGCGGCCAGCGCGTACTGCGGATGGCTGGCCAAGCCGGGATAGATGACTCGCTCGATCAAATTGCCCGAGCGCCCAAGGGCTTCCATCCACGTGGCCAGGGCCTGCGCATTTTCGGTGTGACGCTGCATGCGCAAAGGCAAGGTCTTGGTTCCGCGCATGATCAAAAAACAATCCATCGGAGAAGGCACGGCACCGATGGCGTTTTGCAAAAAGCGCAGGCGTTCATAAAGCTCGCGATCGCTCGTCATAACCGCGCCGCCAATGACGTCGGCATGCCCGCCCAAATATTTCGAAGCCGAGTGCACCACGAGTGATGCGCCCAGTTCCAAAGGCCGCTGCAGAATCGGCGATAGGAACGTGTTATCGATGCAGAAGATGAGGCCGTGGCGCCGCGCAATCTCGGCCACGGCGGCGATGTCACAAATCTTCAGCATGGGATTGGTCGGCGTCTCGATCCAGATAAGCCGCGTGTTCGGACGCACCGCCGCGGCCAGCGCCGCCGGATCGGTCGGATCGACTCGAGTCGTGTCCAGTCCGAATTGCTGCATGACCCGATCGAAAATGCGAAAACTGCCGCCGTACAGATCGTCGCCGGCGATGACGTGATCGCCGGTTTTTAGCAAATGCAGAACGGTCGTAGTGGCCGCGCATCCCGAAGCAAAGCACAGACCGTGCGCAGCACCTTCCAGCGCCGCCAGATTGGCTTCTAGCGCGTCGCGTGTTGGATTTTGAGAACGCGCATAGTCATACCCTTTGTGTTCCCCCGGACCCGTCTGTACATAGGTCGAGGTGAAAAATACCGGGGTACTGATCGCGCCGGTGGTCGGCTCCGGCGGCTGACCCGCGTGAATGGCCAGGGTTTCGATTCTGTGACGATTGTTCATGAACTAAAACCACTACCACAGCTTGCGCGGACCTGCCTGCACCGAGTGTCAAAAGCAAGCGAACACGACGGTAACCAAGGCGCAGAAAATGGTGCGCCGTATGACTTCTTCATTGATCTATAGGGTCTTTATCGAGTATGACTTCCGCCAAGGTGCGCTTGTGGATAAGTCTGTGGGTAGATATCTGACTAAGCCGGTGGAAATCCTGGGATCTCAGCAAGCCTGTGGATTTCACCCGGGTTTATGCACACCTGCACACATTTATATCCACAGCCAAATTTCGACGATTTCCCTCGGAGAGCCAGAAGTTATCCAGAAGATCACAGGCCCGAATACGAATACGGTAGATCTTAAGATCTGGGATCCGGATCAAATGGGAAGCGCGAAAAGGCCGAACCGTTATTTCTGACACTGACCACCTCGGGAGACACACCGCGATGGAGTTTCGTATCGAGAAGGCTGCGTTTCTGCAGGGCTTGTACTTTGCGCAAGGCATTGCCGACCGCAAATCGACCATGCCCATCCTGGCCAATGTGCTTTTGCGGACCGATGGGCCAGACCGCTTGCTTGTGGCGGCCACTGACCTCAATCTGACGGTGACCTCTGAAATTCCTTGCGAGGTCACGGCTGAAGGCGGCTTGACCGTGGCGGCGCGTCACCTGCATGACATCGTCAAATCGCTACCTGGCGAGCGTTTGGCGATTCGTCGTGGCGACAACAACTACGCTGAAATCACCGCCGGCAAAGTCAGTTACAAAGTCGTCGGGCTGCCGGATCGCGACTTTCCCAAGCTGCCGAACTATCGCGAAGTCAAGTTCGCCAAGGTCGATTCGGCGGTGCTGCGCGATTTGATCAGCAAGACTTTCTTTTCCGTCTCGACGGATGAGACGCGGGCGCATTTGAACGGCGTGCTTTTCGAATGCGACGGCGAAGGCGATAAGGCGGCGGCGCGGATGGTGTCTACGGACGGACACCGCTTGTCCAAGTGCGAACGGATTCTGCCTGGTGGTCCCAAGCTTGTGCCCGGCGTCCTGATTCCGCGGCGCGGACTTATCGAACTACGCCGCGCGCTTGAAGGCACCGGCCAAATCGAGCTCGGCATTTACAGCGGCAATCTGTTTCTGCGCACCGGGGCGACAGTGCTGACCGTGCGCCTGAACGACGCGCAGTTTCCGCCCTATGACCAAGTCATTCCGCGCGATCACCAGCGCGAAGTGCAGGTCAGCCACGCCGGACTTCTGGAAGCCTTGAAGCGAATTTCGCTGGTTGCTTCGGAAAAGACGTATGGCGTGCGGCTGTCGCTTAGCAAAGGCAGTCTGAGCATCGAATCGGACAACCCCGACCTTGGACAAGGCCGTGAAGAGCTCGATGTCGGCTATCAAGGCATCGATTTCACCATCGGGTTTAACGCCAAATACGTCATCGAGCTTTTGAGCGAAATCGAAAGTCCGGAGGTAAGCCTGGAACTAAACGGCGAGCTTGACCCCGGCCTTTTGCGTCCTGCCGATTCTCAATCCAAACCAGGCAATCAGTACTTGGGCGTCATCATGCCCATGCGTCTGTAATCCTTCTGGCTCTCGCGAAAATCCTCGAATGCTGGTAAATGCCGTTGCCGCCGAAGGGTTTCGCAATTTGGAGCCGCTGGCGCTGCCCCTTCATCCGCGCTTTAACGTCTTTCACGGCGGCAACGGCCAGGGAAAGACGAATCTTCTCGAGGCAATTTATCTGCTGGCGACGTTGCGCTCTTTTCGCACCAATCGTTTGGAGGAACTGGTGCGATTTGGCGCTGCAGCCGCGATTTTGCGGGCGCGCGTCGAACATCGGCAAATCGAGCGGCATTTTGCCGTGGAAATCGGCTTGCGTCCGACGCGCAAGCTAGCCCTGTGCGATGGCAAGGCGGCGCGCACCAGCGAATACTTCGGGGGGTTTAACGTCGTGCTGTTTGCGCCCGAAGATCTGCGCTTGCTCAAAGGGCCTCCAGCGGGACGGCGGCGCTTTCTCGATCGCGCGATTTGGAACACGTTTCCGGGATATCTCGACGAAGTTCGCGTCTACGAGCGCATCCTGCGCCATCGCAACGCGCTTTTGCGCCAAGGACAAAGCGCCGAGGTCGAAGAACTGCTGCAAGTCTACGAAAAGCGTTTGGCCGATGCCGGCGCGCAGCTAGTGATCCGTCGGCGGCGCTACATCGCGGCGCTTTCGCCCAAAGTCACTAGCGCCTTTGCTGCGATCTGCGGCGACGGGCTGCAGATGGAGCTGCACTACACCCCGGCCCTGCGAGCGCGCTCCGAAACAAAAGCTGAAGCGAACTCAGAAATCGCAGCCGACCCCGACCTTACAGCCGCGCCGACCGGCGACGAACTAGAGATTTGCAGCAATGAGCTGCTTTTTTCCCTAAAACGCGACCGGCGCCGCGACTTTTTGCGCGGATTCACCCACAGCGGGCCGCATGCCGACGATTGGAGCATCGACCTAAGCCACCGCCCGGCCGAAGAACATGCGTCGCAAGGGCAGATGCGAGCGCTTATTTTGGCCCTAAAAATCGCCGAAATTCAGCACCTCGGCGGTCTTTTGGGCGATCCGCCGGTGCTATTGCTTGACGACGTCAGCAGCGAACTTGATGCTGAAAAAAACGCCGCGCTCTTTGCCTTTTTGCGCGGCCCCGATTGCCAGGCGGCGCAGGTCTTTATCACCACTACAAGTCCGGCGCATATTCAAGTTCCGCTCGGTGTAGACCGCAAGGACTTTACGGTAACGGGCGGGATCATTGCCGGTTGACATAAGCCTGTGTTACTCTGCCCGCCCTCAGAAGGAGCCTCTGTCTTTGCTATGAGTGACGAATCCGAGATCGCCCGCGACAGTTACACCGGAGAAAACATCCAGGTTCTTAAGGGCCTGGAGGCGGTGCGCAAGCGACCGGGTATGTACATCGGGGACACCGACGATGGCACCGGCCTGCACCACATGGTCTACGAAGTTGTAGACAACTCCGTCGATGAAGCCTTGGCCGGGCATTGCAAAAACATCGAAGTTCGTATCCATTACGACAATTCGATCACCGTCATCGACGACGGCCGCGGCATGCCCACCGACATGCACCCGACCGAGCATCGTCCGACCCCTGAGGTCATCATGACGGTGCTGCACGCCGGCGGAAAGTTCGACAAAAAAAGCTACAAAGTCTCGGGCGGCTTGCACGGCGTCGGCGTCTCCGCGGTCAACGCCTTGTCCGAGTGGCTGAAGCTGGAAATACGGCGCGGCGGCAAGGTTTATCACCAGGAATATCATCGCGGTCAGCCGGTGACGACGCTTGTCGAAATGGGCGTCTCCAGCCGCACCGGAACCACGGTGTCGTTCAAAGCCGATCAAGAAATTTTTACACGCGTCGAGTACTCGTACGACACGCTGCTACAGCGTCTGCGCGAGCTGTCGTACTTAAATCCCGGCCTGCGCATTTTGCTGGTCGATGAACGCACCGATCAGCGGCAGGACATGAACGCCGCCGGCGGCATCGTGCAGTTCGTTGCGGATTTGAACGCCGGCAAAGAGCGCATCCACGAACCGCCCATCATGCTTTCCGGCAGCCTGCCGGCGCCGGATTTTCCTGACGCCGAGATTGCCGTGGATGTGGCCATTCAGTGGAACGACAGCTATTCCGAAAATGTTTTCTGCTTCACGAATAATATTCGGAATAAAGACGGCGGCAGCCATCTGACCGGATTTCGTCAGGCGCTGACCCGCAGTCTGAACACCTATGCGACGGCAAACAACCTGCTAAAAGACATGAAGCAGGGGCTGACCGGGTCGGATTTGCAAGAAGGCTTGTGCTCGGTGGTGTCGATCAAACACCCCGATCCGAAGTTTTCAAATCAGACCAAGGATCGCTTAGTTTCGTCGGAAGTGACCGGCATTGTCAACTCGATCATGGGCGATCGCTTGGCCATGTGGCTGGAAGAGCATCCGCGCGAAGCCCGCTACATCATCAACAAAAGTCTGCTGGCGGCCCGCGCCCGTGAAGCGGCCCGCCGCGCCCGCGAAATGGTGCAGCGCAAAGGCGCGCTCGATTCGCTGTCTTTGCCCGGAAAGCTAGCCGACTGCCAAGAACGCGATCCGGCTTTGTGCGAACTGTTCCTTGTCGAAGGCGATTCGGCCGGTGGTTCCGCCAAGCAGGGCCGCGATCGACGCACCCAGGCGATTTTGCCACTGCGCGGCAAAATTCTTAACGTCGAGAAGGCACGTCTAGACAAGATGCTGTCTTCGCAAGAAATCGTCACTTTGATCACCGCGCTCGGCTGTGGCATCGGCGATCAAAAGGACAACGCCAAGCTGCGCTACCACCGCATCGTCATCATGACCGACGCCGATGTCGACGGCAGTCACATCCGCACGCTGCTTCTGACTTTCTTTTACCGTCAGTACCGCGAGCTCGTCGACGGATCCATCGGCGGCAAACACTTTATCTACATCGCGCAGCCGCCGCTTTACAAAGTCAAAAAGGGAAACAAAGAAGAGTATCTGAAGAACGAGCAAGCCCTTGAAGACTTCCTTTTGCGCGCCACTTCGGAAGAGCTCATTTTGGAACTTTCCGATGCCGCCAAAAGCCAAGCCGGTTTTGAGCGCGTCACCGGTGCCGAGCTGCGCGAACTGGCGCGCCAAGTTGCGCGCTATAGTCGGGCCCTAAACGCCATCGACAAAAAAGGCGATGCGCGAATTATTGATGCCGTCATCAAAGTGGGCGGCTTTGATGCAGCGGTGCTGCGCGACCCGGCCGAGCTGCACGCCTTGCAATCTCGCGTCGAAGCCTATCTGGCCAGCACCAAGACCGACATCACCGATTTGGGGGCGCAGGTTATTCCCAATGAAGAGCATGGCGGATTCTGTCTGCACTGTGCGCCGCGCTTTGGCGGCGCCCGCAAAGCGACAGTCATCGACTTTGCGCTGTTTGATTCGCCCGAATACACCGAGCTGTCGCGGCTAGGTGCGCGGCTTAGCAAATATGGCTCCGGGCCTTTTACGCTGGTGGAAGGACAGCACCGCCATGAAGTCAAAGCGCTTGGCGAGCTGGCAGTGCTTTTAGACAGCATCGGTCGCAAAGGCCTGCAGATTCAGCGCTATAAAGGCCTGGGTGAAATGACGGCCGAGCAGCTTTGGGAAACCACCATGGATCCGGCTCGGCGCACCCTTTTGGAAGTACATGCCGATGATGTGCAGCAAGCTGAAAACATCTTCAGCATGCTGATGGGTGAAGCGGTCGAGCCTCGTCGCGTATTTATCGAACAGCACGCCCTAAACGTCCGCAATCTAGACGTCTAAGCGCAATCATTTAAGAAGGGTAAAAGCGAACGGAAAACCCCGGAACTAAGCCGGGGTTTTCTATTTTAGGGAAGCAGCGTGGCTGTGCCGGTGCGAACGTGCGTGGCCAAAAAGCGCGTCCAGTCGTGGCGGCCGGCCCACAGGTCAAAGATTACAAAATGACCATCGCTGTCCGGTTCTTGCAGATATTCGCGCAAAACCCCGGTGACTTTGCCGTCGGCTACGTTGTTTTGCACGGGCGGATGTCCCCAAGACATCTCGGTTAAATTTAGCCCCTCGATGTCGTAAAGCGCGGGTGCCATGGGCTGCACGCCCAGGGATAGGGCAAATGCCGCAATGTTTGCATCCGGGGTGTAATGGTCGGTGATGCCCAGCGTCTGAAACACGCTTTTTGCAGGCACCCCGTCCGGAGGCCGGCGAAACAGCAGCGGACCGTAGTTGTTCGGATCCGAGGACTCAAAGTAGACCTGCAAAAGGTTCAAAAGCGGATGGTCCTCTGTCGGAGTTTCCATCAACAGACCCTCTACCAGCGCCGACACATCGGTAGGCGCACGCTTGTTGAGCAGCGACAGAATCAAGACCGATCCCGCGCCCGAAAGCACAGCGGCTTTGATTTTGGGTTCCGCAGCCAGAAACGGTGGTCCGGTCAGCCCGCCTTGAGAGTGCCCCACAAAGTAAATGCGCTGCGGATCGAAACGCATCGGCTGACCGGTGCTCGGCGCCGCCTTGATGTCGATATTTTCGACCAAACGCAGTAGCTGAAAATCGTCGGCGCCCCCTTGCTTTACATTCTCGCGCGCGGCCTCCAGGTTATTTAGATTAAAGAATGTGATTTCGGGATCGCTGTGCGTCGGATCGCGCGGACCGTGCAGCACCTGATCGATGCTGATCATCGCCATTCGAACCACCGCGCCATCCGGCAGTTCCACATACGCGGCGCGCAAATCCAAACGCTCGCGAACAAACGTCAGATAGTCACCACCTGTTCCGTGCGCGTACAGAATCACCGGCCAACCGTTTTCTGGCATTGGCGCATTGGGCACCGAGACCGCAAAGCGCAGCGATTCGGTTCGCGTCGGCAGCGGCCGCCCTTGATTGTCTAGTTGCAAGCCGCCGCCGCCTTCTATATACGGCGGCGTGCCGACTTGAAAATTCGGCGAATCGAAATTTCCCGTATAAACGTTACAAAGCCCGTCGTGGCTATATAGGAATTTTAAGTCTTCTTTGGGCGTCGGAGTCGGCGAGTGGGCATATACCGCCGCGCGCATTCGCGACATGATTCCCGTGGCCAGTTGCGTGGTGAATACCGACGCGTTAATCACCTCGTCGGGCAAGGAAGTTGCTTTGGCCTTCATAAAGGCGCGCAGCGGCGCATAGTGCGCCCAGGCTGAGCGATAAGGCTCTTCGCCCGGTTCGCTATCGGCGAGCAAACGCTCTAAATCCGAATGCCTTTTTACAGCTTCGCCGTGGGCGCCGCGAATGCCACTTGTCAAAAGCGCTGCGTAGGTTGTGCCTTCGCGCAAAGGCAGCCCCGGAACCGGTCGCAGAGACAGCCAGTTGGCCCCGATGAACTGTCCGGCATCGGGGTGAAAGCTTACGATCATCGGAATGCGTTGCCCGTACGTCGGCGAGGCTGGCGTAATATCGATAACGTAGCTGCTGGCGCTGGCTTCGATGCTGGCCGC
>CAYWPR010000139.1:0-14465 GCA_964460115.1 uncultured Myxococcales bacterium | reverse complement strand
GGTTTCTACTTCGATAAAGAAAAGGCAGCCAACCTCAGTTAGGCCCAAGGCGTGCAAAAGCCCCCTCTAGCCGACCCGGGCCAGCATGTGGAAATCGCGGGACTTGGGGGCTTGGGCCAGATGGTGAAGCCTTCAATCGCGTCGTTTCCAGCGACGTGAAATACCGCTTCGTCATCGATATGTCGTCCCTGAAAAGAAAGCAAGCCCTCGGCTCAGCGCAGCGGAATACAGCGAATCGGAAAGCTGGTTGGACCGCGCACCGATAGAGCTGTATTCCAAGTAAGCTCGGAGCAAAGCGGTGTAAAACCGCTGAAACGCGATGCCAGCACCTCGATGCCTACACAAAGTTCCAATTTGGCCAAAAATGCTCCGAGACAGTAATGGACGCCGTGACCAAACGCCAGACCGCCTTGGCTGTCTCGGTTTTTATCGAATTGATCGGGGTCCGAATACTTTCTTTCATCGCGGTTGCCCGATCCGATAAGCAGCATCAGAACCGCGCCCTTTGGCACCTTTACACCGCCAATCTCTGTATCGGCCAGGGCGATCCGCATGGTCGCTTGCACGGGCGGAGTATGCCTTAGAACCTCATTCATGAAGTCCGGAATACTCGAGGGAGCTAGGCGCAGTTGTTCAAAGCTTTCGGGGTGCTCTGTAAAATGTAGCATCGCATAGGACAATGCGTGCGCTGTCGTCTCAAGCCCTGCCGGCAAAAGTAGAAAAAGGAATGAAACGATCTCGTCATCGGAAAGTGTCTGTCCATCGATCTTGGCGCGAATCAGATGGGTGACCATCCCGTCATTGGGAGCTTGCCTGCATGCGGCGATGATCTCTCTTAAATAGCCGTCCATCTCTTCAAATGTTTTACGGACTGAGGCGATCATTTCCGCAGTGACCGGCAGCGAACCGGATGCTACGACCACGTCGTTGGCCCAGCGTTTGAGATCCGGATATCGAGAAGGCGAAAGTCCAAAGATCTCGGCGATCACCCGGCCAGGAAGCTGAGCGGCGAAGGCATCGACAAAATCGACATCGCCGCATTTTTCCATCTGTGCCGCAAGCTCTTCTGCGATCGCGCGAACTCGAACTTTTAAGCCGATAAGGTTGCTTGGCGCGAATGCATGGCTCATGAGCGCCCGAAGCTTGGCATGGGCCGGACCATCCTTGACCAAAAGTGAATCGGCGATGGGGTTACGTGGCAGCCAAGCGGGCGTACGCAGCGCGCGCAGTCCCTCGGACGAAAACAGCTCGGGATGCTTGTAGACAAACTGGATGTCTTCATGCCGGAAGACCGCCCAAAGCCCCCCCGGATCGACCTGTTGAATCGGCGCCTCCCGCCGCAAGAGCGCGTAGGTCGGATAGGGGTTTTTGCGAATCGCAGGCTGAAACAGATTAATGCGGTCGGTCATCCTATATCTCTGGCGAGAGTCGGCGCTGTCAAGGTTACATGCGCTGTTTTCTGGAGCCACCGTAGGCTTGCGAAGTATGATACGGTAATCTGATTTTGATATCTACATTTGGTCTAAAGCCAACATCCCGCTTTGTCCAAGATCTGCGGCGCCACCCGCCAAGGAGAATGTATGACCGCTTTGGTTTCTGGAGAGCTTTTTGCCAATCGCTATGAAATTGAACAGAAGACTGGCGCGGGAGGCATGGGCGCTGTCTACCGAGCGCGCGATCGCTTTTCCGGAAATCTCGTCGCCCTCAAAGTTCTACAGGGACGCGCTGGGCCTTCTCAAGAAGCGGAGCGCTTCGTTCGCGAGGCGCAGATCCTTGGACAACTGAACCATCCGGCCGTTGTGGCCTACAGCGGTCACGGCCAGTCTATCGATGGCACGCTCTATTTGGCTATGGAGTGGCTAGAAGGCGAAGATCTCGCCCGTCGGTTGGTTCGCGGTCCCTTGTCCATTTCCGAAACCGTGCGCTTGCTCGATCGCGTCGCGGATGCTTTGGCGACAGCCCACCAAAAAGGAATTCTTCATCGCGATATCAAGCCAAGTAATCTGTTTCTTCGGCATGATTCTGTCGAGCAAGTCATGTTGCTCGATTTTGGCATTGCTCGAAATCTGGTCTCTTGGGAGGCGCTGACCCGCACGGGCTTGGCAATTGGGACCCCGGGCTTTATGGCCCCCGAACAGATTCGCGGAAGCAGTGAAATCGGCCCGGCCACCGATCTTTTCTCGCTGGGCTGTGTGGCCTACGTTTGCCTGACGGGACGTCTGCCCTTTGCTGCCGAGGAACCGGCCGCCGTTTTGGTCAAGGTGCTGCTCGATTCGCCCCCCCCACTGTCCAGCCTGCGACCTGGCATTCCAGCGCCGCTGGAAGCGATGATCCACCGGCTGCTCGCCAAAGTCCCTGCAGAGCGGTTTCAAAACGCGAAGGCCGTGCAAGAGGCGCTGGCGAGCATCGAGCTAGACTCTGGAATGGTTCTCTCTCCGGCTCCTGTGTCTAAAGCGGGCATCGCGGCGAGCTTCTCGGAGCGCGAATTATTTCTTTTTAGCATCGTTCTTGCGGCCCTGCCGGATCTGCAAGGCGACGCGACCATGTCCACCGGACTTGCTGAGGTCGAGTTGCCCCGGCGGCAGAAAGCCCTGCGCGGGCTGCGTGAGCTAGGCGCCGATGGAACCTTCCTTCCGGGGGGCTGGCTCCTGGTGAGCCTGCTATCGACGGCCAGCGCCGCTGATCAGGCGGCGATTGCGGCCCGGGCAGCGCTGCTTATTAAGGAGTACTGGCCGCAAGCGCAGGTCGCGGTGTGTACGGGAAAGGGATCGGCCCAGGGACAAACGCTGGCCGGGGATGTTGTGCAGCGGGCCGCCCAGCTGCTGCGCCAGCCGGCGGCGGCGGCTCAGGCGAACCGTGGAGTGCTCATCGACACACTGAGCGCCGACCTTTTGGCACTGCGCTTTGTTGTGACGACCACTGGGCAGCAGTCTATTCTTCTGGCCGAGGAACGGGAAGCGGATGCCAGTCGGCCTCTTCTGGGCAAACCGACGCCGTGCGTGGGCAGGGAGACCGAGCTTGGCACCATGGAGGTCCTGCTGCGCGGGTGCATTGACGAAAGCCAGGCACGGGCACTCCTTGTCACGGCCGCACCGGGAATGGGCAAGTCGCGGCTGCGGCATGAGTTTTTGCGTCGGGTGGACAAGCGAGAGGAGTCAATTACGGTGCTCCTTGGCCGCGGCGAAAGGATGAGCGCGGGCGCTCCCTATGAAGTCCTGGGACAGGCGTTGCGACGACTGTGCGGAATCAGCGGCAGCGAGTCCACAGCGGAAAAGATAGCGACCTTGCGCGCTCGGCTTGGAAAGTACGTGCTACCGCAAGATGAGGAGCGCGTGTCGGCCTTTGTTGGTGAACTGGCTGGCATTCCGTTTTCCGACGATGACAATCCATTGCTAAAGAACGCGCGCCGCGATCCCAGGCTTATGCAGGCCCGAATTCATCGGGCGTTTCTGGACTGGTTGGCCGCGGAGTGTGCGGCGGCGCCTGTGCTGTTTGTGCTCGACGACCTGCACTGGGGAGATGCGCTTACAGTGGCCCTGCTTGACGAAGCGTTGCGCGAGCTTGGCGAAATGCCCTTATGCCTTATCGCCCTTTCGCGTCCGGAAATTCGTGATGTATTTCCGAAACTATGGGCCGGTCACAAATTGCAGGAAATTGAGATCAAGGGTCTCAGCAAAAAAGCCAGCGAACGACTGATCCAGCAAGTCCTGGGTAATCAAGTAACCCCAGGAATCCTTGGCCGCATCGTTGAACAGGCAGCGGGCAATGCGCTGTTTCTTGAGGAGCTGATTCGCGCCACTGCTGAAGGAAAAGAAGAGCATCAGGCAGAGACGGTATTGGCGATGCTGCAAGCGCGACTTGGGCGGTTTGAGGCCGGGCTGCGGCGCATGGTGCGCGCGGCAGCGATCTTCGGACAGACATTTTGGCGCGGGGGAATTGCGGCAGTTTTAGGACAGCCAAACAGCGCGTTGGCCCTAGAGGCGGGGTTGTCCAAATTGATTGAGGCGGAAGTATTTGAGGCCCACAGCAGCAGTCGGCTTGCCAACGAAAAGGAGTATGGATTCAGACATGCGCTGATGCGAGATGCCGCCTATTCGCTACTGACTGAGAGCGACATGGATACCGGACACCGCTTGGCGGGCGAGTTTCTGGAAGCCTCAGGCGAGCGCGATGCCGCTGGTATCGCCGAACACTATGAACGCGGTGGATCGCCAGAACTGGCCGTGCCGCTTTACCAGCGCGCCGGCGATGAAGCGGTGCGGCTCTACTGCTATCCGAAGGCCCGGCAATGCTATGAGCGGGCGTGTGCTCTGTTTGAAAAGTTGCCAAATTCCTTGGCGTTTCATCGATTGAAAATTGACTTACTGCTTAAATTCATTCAGACAAACCTGACAGCTTCTTCAAGTGATCAGAATCAGGAAAAACTAACGACCGTTAGGTCGCTCCTTGACGGCTTAAGTCAGATGGGGGGGGACGCGCATGAGGACCGTTTGCGAATGGCTCGAGCCGATTATTACTGTGGCCAGATCGCATATTTTGGCGGTCAATCTAGAGAAGCGATTCGGCACTTCAAGCGCGTACTGTCGGTCGCCCAGCAACTGGGCGACCGTGAACTTCTGCTGATTCCTTCATTCGCCGTTGGGCAGGCTCTTTGCATGCAGGGGCAGATGGGCCAAGCGCGCGATCTTCTTGCGTCCGTATGCAAGCCCCTGCACGAAGCTGGGGCCCTTAGCGAATGGATTCGCGCGCGCGGCGGCTTGGCGATGGCCCTGGCTGGCACAGGGGATTATCCGCTGGCCTGCACCGAGGCGTTAAACGCTCTGGAACATGCCCGCAGTATCAATCAGCCAAACATCCTTCTTTTGTCGCTTATGGTGGTTTCCTTTGTCTCCTGGCTGGGCCACGACTGGCCGGCGACGATAGAACATGCCAAGCAGGCCATCGCGGCATGCCAGCAAGCTGGGGAACTTATCTATGTCTTTCCGATGCACGGCGTACAGGCCTGGGTGAAAAGTTTTCTACAGATGCCTGAATCGGCCGATTCAGACCGTGCCGCGCGTTTGCAGCTCGGCCAGTCCCTGGGTGGCCGTCTGGTTGTTGCCGATTGGTTTGATGCATCAGATGGCGAAATCGAACTGAACGCAGGGCGTAACAAAGAAGCGCTGGAACTTGCGCAGGCCGTATCTGCCAGATCGGGCGCGACCGGGGAGCTCGTGATGTCTTACGGCATTGCCGAGCGTGTTTGGGGCAGTGCGCTGTCGCGGCTTGGCGGAACGGCCGCAGAATGTGATGCGCATTTTGCGAGCAGCATCGCAATTTTTGAAAAAGGGAATCTCGTCCTTCAGATTGCGCTGACGCGGCTCTTGTTTTCCCAGGCCCTGCGCGCCCGGGGCGAAAAGGCCGCCGCCGCTGTTCAGCTTGCCCTTGCTACTGAGCAGCTTCAGAAAAGCGGTTGTACCTACGCGCTTACCCAAGCCAGCCGCTTGGCTGGCGTCTGATCAGGGCGAGCAGGCAGTCTGCCCTGCGCCTTCCTATTTGTTTTGCAGCTTGGCTTTTTGGCAGATCGGAGCTTGCTGGTTATCGTAGCAGCGGTAGACGCCTGTAACCAATTTGTCCTCAGATCGCAGAAAGATCCAGGTCTCTTTTGCATCAGAGGTCATCGCGGGATGAATTGCTTGGGCCCCAAGTATGGCCGGCGTGCAGCCAGCTGCGGCAGCTATGGCGAAGGCGAGCGCGGCAAGATAGCGCGTACAAGTTTCTTTCATGCGCCGGGGTATACACTGAGAGTTGTTTCGCAGAAAAGGGAAATAAGCCAATAGGAAATCGATAAGCAGGAGATCTCCGATTCCCAAGCCTACGAGCGTGTGCTCGAAGAAACGGGCCTCGTTGTCGAGGCTGCCTAGCGTATTTCCAAACATGCTACTTGGACGCGTATTCCGATTGCGTCGAGAGTTTAGACCAGTTGGGGGCGCTTTTGTGATCCAGATAGGAAAATATTTGCTCGACAGAGCCCCCGCGGCTGTTGAGTAACTCGAACAGCTCCGCAAATAGCTTCAATGGATCGTAGCCAGGCGCGATCCAACAATTGGGCGATGAACCGAAAGAAGTTTTTTCGGTGCGCAGCCACGTCGAAGCTTCTTAAAAGTCTCACGCTTTCAAGCCTGATCAGCCTCAGACGGGACATTCTGATAGTGAAATGTTCCCCAATGCACCGATGCGCGCCGCCTCCGAAAGGCATCCAGGCCCATAGGTCGGGTTTTGTCTCAAGGAAGCGTTCCGGTCGAAACGATTCCGGATTGGGATACATGACGGGGTTTCGATGAATCACAGGAAAATACACGATGACTGTGGTGTTCGATGGAATGACGCACTCGCCAAGCTGAAAGGGGGCCGTTGTGACCCGCGCCAGACACCATAGCGGCGTTCGCACGCGCAATGTCTCGTTGACGACCGCCGTCGCATAAGAATGGCTCTTCCCCTCGATCGCTTCTTGGCGCAAGGCTTCCAGCGCGTTGCGATGGCGCAAAAGCCGCTCGATTGCCCACGTGGAACCAGTCGCGGTGGTCTCGTGACCGGCGAGCACCAGGGTCATGATCTGATCACGAATTTCCTCGTTCTTCATGGGTTCGCCCGCTTCGTCTTGCGCTTCGAGCAATAGCTGAAGGACGTCTTGACTAGGTGCCTTCTGGCTGCAATTTCGGTGTGGATGAGTTGGTCGCATTCCTTTCGCGCATCATGAAAGGTTCGCCAATGGCGCAGCGCACCAAGGCTGCGTCGAAGAAAGCGGAGCGATGCCTCTTGCGACAGAGCGGTTTCAAGGAAGCGCTTGAAGGCAGGCGTCCAACGAGCGAGGGCCTGAGGATCCTGAATTCCCATCACCACGCGCAGGATGATCTCCAGTCCGATTTGATGGGCGAGAGGACGTAGCGAGAACGTCTTTCCGACCGGCCATCGTGAAATGGCTCGCTCGACCACATCGATCATGGCAGTTCGGTAGGACTCAAGTGCGTTGCCACGCAGGGGGGCATTAGCATCTTTCGCAACCGCGTGTGGTTTCCAATCAGCGCCACCTCGCCAATTCCAGGAATTCGCAGGGAAAACGGATCTCCGTACCGTTCAAACATCTACTGCATGGTGGAAATCTCGCGCAAGAGTATTGCGGGGAGCTTTTGCAGCATCAAAAAGGGGGCTACGCGCGCGGGTGCTCGTCCCTCAACTAAGTGTTCTACTGGAGTCATCGATAGTTTCCTCAGGTGGCCTACGCGAACTGGCAGGCACTCGCGTAAGCCGACCGTTCGAATCGTCTTGCGGTGTCGTTTAGCAGTCTAGAGGCTCGCGGTGGAATCTGCGCTAGGGCGAGTCCCAAATTGCGCGAATAAAGGCGGCTGAGTTTTTGATGAGAAGAGGATGGCAAGTACGGCATAGGTGCCACAAACGTTCGCTTTTGCCAAGGGCCCCGCCTGCGCCTTGGAGGTGAAGAATCCTTTTCAAGGAAACAGGAATGCAGGTGCGCTGTGCGGAAGGGCAAGTCTTGTGCAGCGGCACACGAGACTTGACGCGAGCGATTGGTTCGTGATTTGCTTCTGCCGCGTTGCCATCGGCGGCGCCTAACCTTGTTCGAGAGGCGCTGCAGCGGAATCAAATCCGTCACGCTCGACCTTGGTTTGTGAAATAAGGGCGCTTCCCTGCAAGAGGTGCTTATGAATGGCAAGCAAGTGGGTCGTGTCGTGGGATTGTGGCGCTACCCGGTCAAGTCAATGGGAGCCGAGGAGCTGGCTGAAGTCGACGTGTCCTGGCATGGCCTCGCCGGAGATCGCCGCTGGGCCTTTATTCGAAACGGTGTGGTGCGTAGCGGGTTTCCTTGGCTCACGCTTCGTGAGCGCCCGGACCTTCGTCACTACCGCCCTTCCTTTGTCGAGGCGGCTCGACCCGACAAGTCGCCGACGGTCGTGCGAACTCCGTCGGGAACTCTCTTCGACGTTGCGGACCCAGCGCTTGGAGAAGAACTTCTGCCTGGTAGAGTGCAGGTGATAAAGCAGGACCGCGGCGTCTTCGACACTTTTCCGCTGTCCCTCATCACGACGCAGACGATTGCTTGGCTCAGCGAGATGGTCGGCACCCCGCTCGACATCCAGCGCTTTCGGCCCAACATCTTGGTGGAGGCAGATGCTGAGGCGCCGTTTTCCGAAGATGCTTGGGTGGGCAGCATCCTGCGCATCGGTGGTCTGCATATGCGAGTCGACAAACGCGACGGTCGTTGCATCGTCATCACCATCGACCCGGTAACGACCGAGCGCAACCCCTTAGTCCTACGCACGGTAGCTGGCGAGCGTCAAGGGTGCCTGGGTGTCTACGGCTCGACCGTGAAACCGGGCCCCATCGCACTCAACGATCACGTGTTCATCGAGTCTCTGGCCTAACCAGGCTGATGACTCCGTTCATCAGTGCGCAGGACTGCATCGCGCTGGCGCTGCTGGTACAACTGCGCATGGCGCTTCGCTCTGTTTTCTCGTCAGTGGGTTTGGGTTCTGTAAGTCCCATAGGCTTCTTCCTTGGAAAAGAGCGGTGAGCAGAGGGAGGACGGTTCCCTAGGACGATCGGAAGGCCATGGTGGCCTAATGTAGGAAATCGCCCAACCCAAAGTTCACCCAACCCCTTGCAAGTACACTTGTATTTCGTCGCTGCGCCATGTCATGATGCCAACATGGGTAAACCTGTTCGGGTCAATGGTCCCTATCGGGAAAGAGATAAGTGGCGCATTTATCTGATTGATAAAGATAAGCGCAAATCGATGCTTTTTGCTTCGGCGGCCGAAGCTGAGCTGATGAAAGCCAAGCTTATCGAGCACGCCCAAGGTGTTCACGACCGTACCATTGGCGAAACCATTGACGATTACCGCGAATACCGCATCAAGGTACGCGGGGTACTGCCCAAGACCGCCGATGATCACTGTCGTCACTTGCGGATGCTTTTGCCTGCAGATTGGCCGCTTTCGGCGCTAAATGCCGACAAAGCCAATCGTCTGTATCAGGAATACGCCAGCCGGCCGAACCATTACACGGGAAAACCGATTTCTGTAGCCACCCATCAGTGGGTCCTTCTGATTGGAAAGTGTTGGGGGCGGTGGTTGCTAAAGTCGGGGACGGCGTCAATAAATCCCTTTGCCACGGTAGAGCCCATCGGCAAGCCGAACGCCGGAAAGGTGCAGCTTACCCGCGACGAAGCGCAAAAACTTAGCCAAGTGGCCGTGGCGAAAGCTCAGGCGGGCGATACCGCGGCGATAGGCGTTCTTTTGATGTTGCACCTAGGCTTGCGTCAAGGGGAAGTCGGCGCGCGCATCGTCCGCGATGTTGACAGCGATGGGCAGGTCTTGATCATTCCGTTTGGCAAAACGGCGACTTCGCGCCGCCGCCTGCGGGTTCCTTTGTGGCTGCAACCACATATACGCACGCTGTGCGCTGGCAAAGCCCCGCAGGCGCGGCTTTTTTCTGCCGATGGCGAGACACCACGGCCGCGTCAGTACTGGTGGCACAAAGTCCATTCTTTGTGCCAAGCCGCCGAAGTTCCCACGGTCTGCCCGCACAGTCTGCGCGGTCTGCATGCCACGTTGGCGATCGAAGAAGGCGCCTCGGGCGAGGCGGTTGCGCGGGCCCTTGGTCATAGCAGTTTCGAAATGACCGCTCGTCACTATGCCAGCGCCGACAGCGTGGCCAATGCGCGACTGGCCAAAGCCGGCGTCTCTTTGGCCCCTAGTGAAGCGCCGCCCAATCGAGTGGCTAGTTTTCTGGCCGAGCTTACGTCCGAAGAACTCGCCACGCTGCGACGGATTTTGTCATAGCCTGTTAATGATCGTGGTTGCAGTTGCTGTGATCATGATCATGGTCGTGCTCGGCGATTTGCTTGCGGATGTCATCCATATCGAGCGAGCGGATTTTCTCCAGGATCTTGTTGAGCTCGGCCTCCGGAAGCACACCCGGCTGTTCGAATAGCAGCACGTTGTCGCGAAAGATCATAAGCGTTGGAATCGACTGAATGCGAAAACCGGCGGACAGTTCTTGCTCTTCATCGGTGTTGACTTTGCCAAAGACGGCGTCGACGTGTTTTTGCGCGGCGGCTTCGAAGATCGGGGCAAAGGTGCGGCACGGACCGCACCAGGCGGCCCAGAAATCCAGCACCAAGATGCCCGGCTTGGAAACGTGCTCTTCGAAATTTTTGGCGGTGATTTGAATCGTGGACATAGTAGTTCCTTTTTGTCGGGTGCGACTTTTGGCGGTTAACGGAGCTGTATCGCTTCGCGCCCGCACAGGAGTTCCAATTCCTGAAGGCATTCGTCGCTGGGCATGATGCTAAGCGGCCCGGGCAGACGGCCCTCGATACGCCAGCGGCCTTTTTGCAAAAGTCGCAGCGACACCGGAACTTGGCCATGGTGCTTGCGCAAAAGCTTTTGCAAATCTTCGGCATGCTGCTTGGTGAGCGTATCGGCCAAAAGTTCGATGATGATGCGCTGGGTTTTTTCGCGGCGCAGTTTGGAAAGCAGTTGTACTTCGCGCAAGTGAATGCGGCGCTGTTCGTTGTCGCTATCGCCCTCGTTGACCAAGCTGCCAAGAACCAGCAAAGGCTCGCTGCTTTTTAGCAATTCCTCATATTCGGCAAAGGGCTTGCTAAAGCATACGACTTCGATGCTTCCGGTCTGATCTTCCAGGCGAAAACTACACATGCGGCCGCCGCCGCTTTTCAGCGGCCGTTCACGATAATCGGAAACCACGCCGCCCACGCTGACTTCGGGACGGTCGCGAAATCCCGATGAACTGGGCGCGCCTTCGCCGAGAAGCTGCTCGACCTTTTGCGAGCGAGCGCGCAAAAGCTCGGGCGCGTAGCGGTCCATGGGATGGCCGCTTATATAAAACCCCAAAGATTCTTTTTCGGCGGCCAAGCGCTCGCGCGAATTCCATTCCGGCACTTGCGGATACGGCGGCGGCGGACCCAAGGCGCCGCCTTGGGCATTGCTTGAGCCTCCGCCAAGCAAGCTGAACAGAGAAGTCTGTCCGCTTTCTTTTTCGCGCTGCGCTTTTTGCGCCCGTTCCACGGCGCTGTCGAGCGCCGTCATCGCCGCCGCTCGCGACGGCACGACGCTGTCGAGGGCCCCGGCTTTGATCAGCGCTTCCAGTACTTTTTTGTTGAGCCGCCGCGTATCGACACGCTCGCACAGCGCATAAAGCGATGGAAAATCGCCTTTTTCTTGGCGCGTCTCTAAGATTCCCGCTACGGCTTGTTCGCCGACCCCTTTAATGGCCGACAAACCAAAACGGATGGCTTTGCTGAGCGTGGCTTTTTTGTCTTTGCCCACCGGCCCATCCACCTTGACCACGCCAAAATCCATTCCGGATTGGTTGATATCGGGCGGCAGCACTTTGCCGCCATGGGCGCGTACTTCGGCGGCGTAGCGCGCGACTTTGTCGGTGTCATCTTTATCGCAGGTTAATAGCGCTGCCCAAAACTCGGCGCGATAGTGGCGCTTTAAATAGGCCGTCTGGTAGGTGACCATGCCGTACGCCGCCGAGTGCGATTTGTTAAAGCCGTAGCCGGCAAATGCCGCCATCAGGTCAAAGACTTCGCCGGCCACTTTTTCGCTGACGCCGGTCTTGTTGGCGCCTTCCAGAAACTTGGCCTTCTCTTTTTCCATGACCTCCTTTTTCTTTTTGCCCATGGCGCGGCGCAATAGGTCGGCGCCGCCCAGGCTATAGCCGGCCAAGGCGCGAGCAATCTGCATCACCTGTTCCTGGTAAACGATGACGCCGTAGGTCTCTTTCAGAATCGGTTCCATCGTCGGATGGTGGTAAACGATTTTGGTGCGACCGTGCTTGCGGTTGATAAAATCGTCCACCATTCCGCCTTCTAAGGGGCCGGGTCTATAAAGCGCACCCGCGGCGATGATGTCTTCAAAACAGTCCGGTTTGAGCTTTTTAAGCAGCTCTTTAAATCCCGAAGATTCCAGTTGGAACACTCCGGTGGTGTCGCCTTCGCTGATCATGCGGTAGACGTTGGCGTCATCAAGCGGTATGCGCCGCAAGTCGAATTCGGAATTCTCATTGCGAATGAAGCGGACGGCGATATCGATGACCGTCAGCGTCTTTAGCCCCAAAAAGTCGAATTTGACGAGGCCCGCTTCTTCGACTTCGTCCTTGGCGAACTGGGTGACGATTTCGCCATCCTGACCGCGATAGCACGGCACATGATTCCACAGCGGACTGTCGGCGATGACGATGCCGGCGGCGTGCATTCCGGCGTTGCGGTGCAGCCCTTCCAGCGCCGTGGCGATTCCCAAAAGTTCCTTATATTCCGGTTTTTCGTCGGCAAGCTGCTTGAACTTGGGCTCATTTTCCATGACCCACTGCATGGTCACGGGATGCCCTTCGACAAGATTTGGCAGATTGCGCGTCAGCTCGTTCAGATCGGAAAACTGCATGCCGAGAACGCGTCCAACATCTTTGATGGCACTTTTGGCGGACAGCGATCCGAAGGTGATGATTTGCCCGACCTGGGTTTTGCCGTATTTTTCGCTGACGTATTTAATGACTTCGTCGCGGCGGTTCATGCAGAAGTCGATGTCGAAATCCGGCATCGAGATTCGTTCGGGATTCAAAAATCGCTCGAACAGCAAATTGTAGGGAAACGGATCGATATCGGTGATGCGTAGCGAGTACGCCACGAGCGAGCCAGCCCCCGACCCGCGGCCCGGGCCCACCGGAATCCCTTGTTCTTTGGCGTGATTGATAAAGTCCCAAACGATCAAAAAATAGCCCGGAAAGTCCATCTGCAAAATGACGGCGATTTCGCGGGCAAGCTGCTCGCGATACTGATCCGGATCGAAGGCTTTGCCTAGATCGCGAAATTCCTGAAAGCGGCGCTCTAGGCCCTCTTCGGCGATCCTACGGAAGTAGCTTTGAATATCAAAGCCATCGGGAACCTTGTAGCGCGGCAGCATCGGCTTGCCCAGGGTCAGCTCGACGTTACATTCGCGCGCAATCTTGACGCTATTTTCCAGCGCTTCGGACAGATCGTGAAAATGGGCGTTAAACTCGGCCGGACTTTTCAGGTAGTACGACGACACATCATGCTTCAGGCGTTTTTCGTCTGAAAGAGTACGCCCCTGCTGAATGGCCATCAGAACTTCATGGGCCTTGGCATCGCCCTCAAAGACGTAATGGCAGTCGCCGGTGGCAACCAGCGGAATTCCGGTTTCGGCGCTCATCCGCTTCCATTCGCCATTGACCTTTTCCTGATCTGCCAGGCCGTTTGGCTGCACTTCCAGATAAAAGTCATTGGGTGCAAACAGCGAAGCGTAGCTTTTCGCCATCTCACGGGCCTGATCATAGCCTTGATTCAAAAGCGTCTGGGCCACTTCGCCGCCCAGGCACGCCGACAGGCCAATAAGCCCCTCGCTATGATCTTTTAGAAGCTGTTTATCGATGCGCGGATGGTAATAAAACCCCTCCAAGTAGCCCATCGAGTTTAGGTACTGCAAATTTTTGTAACCGACCTGATTTTTGGCCAAAAGAATCAGGTGGTAGTTGCGACGGTTTTGCCGGTCCAGGCGATCGGCACAAATATATGTCTCGCTGCCAAAGATCGGTTTGACGCCGGCGGCTTTGGCGCGCTTGTAAAAGTCCACGGCGCCGAACATGTTGCCGTGATCGGTCAGCGCCACCGACTTCATGCCGAGTTCTGCCAGCCGCGGAAACAGATCTTTTAGGCGAATTGCCCCGTCGAGCAGGCTGTATTGGCTGTGCAGATGAAGGTGCGTAAATTCCTGAACTTGCCCATGGGTTTCCGACATTGCGAAAGGGGGCATAGCACAGCCGGCTGCCTTTGGTCTTAGAAAGTCGAAGCTTTTGACTTTCTTGCTGACGAGGCGGGAAGCGCGGTTGACGACCGGGGGCATCGCGGGCCAAACTGCGCCTATGGCTGTATCCACGCCGCCGCGCCGCTACGAGACTCTTTCCGGAATTTCCCTCAAGCCCACGTATGGTCCCAAGGACGTTCGTCCGTATGAGGAGATCGGCGATCCGGGGCAGTACCCGTTTGTGCGCGGTGTCCATGAAACGATGTACCGCGGCAAGCCGTGGACGATGCGCATGTTCGCGGGCTTTGGCACGCCCGAAGACACGAATCAGCGCTTTCATTTTCTGCTCAAGGCCGGGCAGACCGGTTTGTCTACGGCCTTCGACATGCCGACGCTGATGGGCCATGATCCCGACAGTCCGCGTTCGCTTGGCGAAGTCGGCCGCGAAGGCGTCAACGTCGCCAGCGTCGAAGACATGGAGCGCCTTTTTGCCGGCATTCCGCTGCACGAAGTCACCACTTCGATGACCATTAACGCGCCGGCCATCTACCTTTTAAGCTGCTATATCGCCGTGGCCCAGGCGCAGGGCGTCGCGCCCAGTCAACTGCGCGGCACCCTGCAG
>CAYWPR010000138.1:0-14501 GCA_964460115.1 uncultured Myxococcales bacterium | reverse complement strand
CGGGCACGCGTGCGATTTGCGTTTGATGAATATTTCCGGTCAAGTTTTGGTAGCGGCTAAAATCAGTCAACGCTTGGTCGAGCGTCGGCGCATGATGCATGAGATGACCGACCAAACCATATCTTTTGGGTACAAAGTGTTTGACCGAGTTCAGACAGCTGTTTGTCCGCGGCTGATGCGTCATGACCATGCGCGTGATTTTCAACTGTTTATCGTAAGGCACCACCGCATCTACATCTTCTAACGCGCTGAGCTCGATTCCGGAACGTTTCGCAACGTCACCCGGATCAAGCCCAACGCGAACTGCAGCAAATAGGAACCCTTGCACGATCGAAGCACGCATGTAGGGTTGTGTTTCCATCTAGTGCTGTGGTCTCCCTAACTTTGGCTGGTAAATTCCAGAAATTCTATCCGATTGGATCCTGTTTGCTTGAGCCATTCTGAAGCGCCTAGATGATTGGCGCGCAGCGACGGTCCGTCGAGATAAATGAGTCGGCCGCGTTACAGGATGCGGTCGATCAGGTCCTTTGCCTGATCACGAATGATCCACTGCCAGCGAAAAGACTTAGCGGACGGCGTCCCAGTGTACGGTGGGCAGGGCGCTTGAAATTTTGCGAGGGGCTGCCAGGATGACGCGGTACCATCCCGTATAGGGGGCACCATCTTTAAGATCGATGTCGGCCCAATCGTAGTTCGGATTGTACCAAGGCCCCAAAGCGCGCGCCTGAATGCCGGCTAGCCGCAGCCCTTGCCCGGTGATTGTGATTGCCGGGCGTTCACGATAACGCAAGGGAATGTAGTAGTAGGCGCGGCATTCCGTATTGCATTTGTCGAAAGTCGTACGCACGGTAAACGGCGCCGATCTGCCGCGCAAGAAAACAGGATTTTCTGCGCTGTGCGGCCGCATCGAAGAATTGGTGTGGATGCCATGCCAGAAATTGCTGGAATCGCTATTGATGGCTGCGACCAAGCGCCCAAGCACAAGGAAGATGGGAACAAGCGCGCTCCAGCCGGCGATTCGCTGCAGTAACAGCCGTATTCCGGCGCGCCGCGCTACTCGTTCGGCGGCAAAGGCCGTCTCGATGCTATAATGCTCGGATGCCGAATGGGCTTTGGCCATGCGCACAAGTGTATCGGGAATGGCAACCAGGTTGTCGGCACGGCAGTACAGGCAGTGAGCAGAAATGGCACTGGGGACGACTTCAAGTGCCGCACCGCAGAGGCGACATTCGCTAGGCCCCCCGGAAGTGCGGGGCGATTTGGCCGCCAAAATCTTGCGCAGCGTAGCCCGCACTGTTTCAAACGATTCAGCGTAAGCCCCCAAAATCATCGGCACGGCCAGTACTACATAAAAAAACAATCCAAGCAGCGCGTAGCAAACGGCATCGCCAAGCACATCTGCGCAGTCGGCATGCAGAAGCCGCGCCAGGTCATGCAGAATCTGATTATAGACCAGCGGAACGGAAAACAGCATGCCGACGATCAGCGCGAGCATGAAGACCGCAATTCCTTCGCGAAAAAGCGCGCCGATGCACATGATGGCGCCGATGAGCAGCCAGACCACGACGACCAGAATGGCCAAGAGCATTGCCACATCAGATGCCTGCATCCACAGGCGCATCCAGAATCCGGGGGGCGCGGCCAGCCGCGCGGCCAGCTCGCGGGCGCGGGCGCGGTTTGCATCATCTGCGCGGGCGGCGTCGCGCATCGCCAGGTACTCGGCGGGCACGGGCACCTGATTGTCACAACACAGGCACCGGGCCATGTCCTTTGGACCAGTCCCAAGCGGTACAGGCGCATGACATTGGCTGCATATGAGATGCGCAAGACGCGGCCCCGGAGGCTTGGCCGGCGCGCCGGGTGTGGCGGTGCTCACAGCACGTCTCCTTTACTTTGGCATATCATACCGCGATAGGGGCCGGCGAAGATGCTTCCCTCGATCACTCAAAAGGCAGCTGTCGCCTGATTTACAGACAGCCGCTAGCGAATTTGCACAAGTCCGGCGGGGCGGCGAGGGCCCGACATCACTTGGCGCATGATGGCTTCGGCCACGCGCTGCGCTAGTTCTAAAAATACTTGCGTGTGCTGGCTGTCGGGGGCGCCGATGACCACGGGTCGGCCAATGTCACCGCCATAGCGAATTTTTTTGTCGATAGGCACGCCGCCTAAAAACGTGGTTTTTAAGGTCTCGGCCAGCTTTTCGCCGCCGCCATGCGAGAAGATTTCGTCGTGATGGCCGCACGAAGGGCAGACGTAGAAGGACATGTTCTCGACGACTCCCAAAATCGGGACTTCGACTTTTTTGAACATGTTGATGGCTTTTTCAACGTCGATAAGGGCTACTTCCTGCGGCGTGGTGACGATGACCGCGCCGGTGATTGGAATCAGCTGGCTCAGTGAAAGCTGAGCGTCGCCGGTTCCGGGGGGCAAATCGACGACCAGATAATCGAGCTCACCCCACTCGACGTCCTCTAGAAACTGCTGCAAAAGCTTGTGTATCATCGGCCCGCGCCAAACCACCGCGCCATCGCGTTCGGTGAAGAATCCGACGGAGATGACTGGCATGCCGTAATAGACTGCCGGGCCGATTTTGTTGCCGGGGCGCGTTGTCGGCGGCTCTTCCGCCTCGCCGAGCATGGTGGGTACCGAAGGGCCGTAGATATCGGCATCGAGCAAGCCGACGCGGGCGCCTTGCTGCCGCAGGGCCAAGGCCAGATTGGTGGCCACGGTCGATTTGCCCACCCCGCCCTTGCCGGCGGCCACGGCGATGACATTGCGCACGGTCGGCAGCCGAGTGGCCGCCCCGCGCGAGCCGAGCGGGACATTGACGCTACTCAGAACGCGCACTTCGCCGACCTCGGCAACTTTGCGGGCGGCGGCTTCTACGGCTTTTTCCAAACCGGCGCGGTCGCGATAGACCGGCGTCGGCAGTTCGACGCTTATGACCAGGACCGAGCCGTCTTGCTCAATCTTTTTGATCATGCCAAGCGAGACAAGGTCTCGGCCTAGGAGCGGCTCTTTGACTTCACGCAGGGCCGTGCGTACTGCTTCGATGCTGAAAGTTGGATTCGTCATGGCTTATGTATGATGCCCTAATTTGCTGCGCTTCACTGCCAGGTAGTCTTGATTGTGCTGGCTTTGACTGACCCAGTGCGGCACGCGTTCGACAACTGGCACGCCAGCCTGTTCCAGGGCCGCCAGCTTGTCGGGATTGTTGGTCATAAGCGCCACCGAAGAAACGCCAAGGTCGCGCAAAATGGCGGCGGCGATTCCATAGCTGCGCAGATCCGGATCGAAGCCCAGCGCTTGATTGGCTTCGACTGTGTCTTTGCCTTCGTTTTGCAGGGCATAGGCCCGTATTTTATTTCCCAGCCCAATGCCGCGGCCTTCTTGCCGCAAATAGACAATGACGCCGCAGCCGGCCTGGCCGATTGCCGCAAGCGCCGCGTCAAGTTGCGCCCGGCAGTCGCATTTCAAAGAGCCCAGCGTCTCGCCGGTCCAGCATTCCGAGTGCACACGGCACAGCACGCGGCTTTTTCCGGCCACATCGCCAGAGACGATGGCTAGATGCTCGTCCTGGGCTGGAACGATAAGCGGCTGCGATTGCGCGGCACCCTCACGATACACGACCGTGCGCAAAATGCCGTGCATGCTCGGCAGCGTCGTGTCCGCGTAACGAGTTAAAATCATGAAGGCTGCCACATAGCACAAGAGCGGCCCGGCGCAAAGCTTCGCAAATGGACGACGCTTGACAGCGGGCAGCGCTCGCCGCATTCTGCGCGACGTGCCATCCGTCTATTTTGTTTCGCTAGGTTGCCCGAAAAATCGCGTAGATACCGAAGTCATGCTCGGTTTGTCGCAGGTAGGCGGGTTTCCGCTCAGCGATGATCCCGCCAAGGCCGACGTCATCGTCGTCAACACTTGCGGATTCATCGGCGCCGCCAAAGAAGAATCGGTAGATACCATTTTAGAAATGGCGGCCTATAAGACCACCGGGCGCTGTCAGCGTTTGGTGGTGACTGGCTGCCTGTCGCAGCGCTATCCCGAGGAGCTTGTGCGGGAGATTCCCGAAATCGACCATCTGCTGGGCTCGGGCGAAGTGGATCGCATCGCTGCTGCCATTGCCGGCAATAGTCATACGGGAACGACCGTCGATGTCGCCAAGGTTCCCGAGTATATTTATGATCACGATGCGCCGCGTCCGGCGTCGCAGGCGGCCTACTCGCGCTACGTCAAGATTGCCGAAGGCTGCGACCGGCCCTGCGGCTTTTGCATCATTCCGAAGCTGCGCGGCCCGCAGCGCAGTCGCAAAATCGACTCGATTGCGCAAGAAATAGAGCGCTTGTCTAATGATGGCGTCGTCGAAGTAAACTTGGTCGCGCAGGATTTGACCACCTACGGAACGGATTTGCCTTATGAGGTGGACAATTTGGCGGCGCGGCCGAGCCTGGCCAATTTGCTGCGGCGCATCGGGACTCCACCCATTAACAAGACCGGGGGCGATGCGCTGCGCTGGATACGTCTGCATTACGCCTACCCAACGGCGGTGACCGATGAGCTGCTTGACGTCATGGCCGAAGCGCCGCGCGTCGTGAAGTACCTGGACGTGCCGCTGCAGCACGCCGATGATCGGGTGCTAAAGCTCATGCGCCGCGGCCACGTGGGCAAAACCGTCTATGGGCTTGTCGAGCGGGCGCGCAAACGGGTTACAGGCATCGCCCTGCGCACGACTTTTATCGTCGGCCATCCCGGCGAAACCGAAGCGGCTTTTTTGCAATTGTGTGACTTTGTGCAAAAGGCGCGTTTTGAGCACTTGGGCGTTTTTTGTTACTCGCCCGAAGAAGGTACGCATTCTGCGACTTTGGCCGAAAATGCTACCGAAGCGGTTCCCAAAAAAGAAGCAGAGCGGCGGCGGCGCGAACTTTTGCGCATTCAGCGGACGATCAGCAAAGCGCAGCAACGGGCGCGGCGCGGTCAGCTTATCGAAGTGCTAGTCGAGGGAGCCTCCGATGAAAGCGAGTTCCTATTGCAAGGGCGGCATGCCGGACAAGCCCCGGATATCGACGGACAGGTTTATCTAAGCCTTGGCGAAATGGGCTCGGACTTGACGCTGCGCCCCGGAGATCTGGTTTCGGCGCGCGTCACCGGCAGCGCCGACTACGATTTGGCGGCCACGGTTTGTGAGGTGCTGCAGCCCGCCTATAGGCCGCCGCAAGCCATCAAGCTGCGCGTCGTGTCCTGATCTTTTAAATGCCGTGGGCGAGCTCGTAAAAGTCAGTTCGCCAGGCCCGTAGTTCGCCAAGCAAATGCTGACGCTGTGCTTGCGTCATCAGCTTATCGATGGCGAGCATCACTTCCACGAAGTCGTTTTGGGCGCTCCGTTCGGCCTGTTGAAACGCCGAAGTTTCTTGCACCTCTTGTCGAGTAATCCAGCGATGCAAAATTTCGGCAATTTCCTGCGGCGCGGCATGCGCGCGCAGGGCGGAAAGCAGGGCTTCTTCGCCTTCTTGATAGCGCTTGCGGCGGCGCAGCTCGTCGGCGCGGCTTTTGCGGGCGAAACGCTCAAATTCTTGCAGTTGCGCGTCGCTGTAGCTGCCCAGCCAGTCTTTTAGGGTCTTGCGCGCGCGTTTGAGCCGATACTTGATGTAGTCCTCTTCGAGCAAATCGAGTTTTTCGAAACGTTCGGCCTCGGCCTTGCGAAGTTTGCCCACGGCGTGCGCAATCTGTGCGTCATTTAATGTGCTTAACACCGTCGCCAGCTCGGGAACAAAGCGGGCGCTCAGGCGTTCCATCGCGGCATTGCCTTGCGCAAACATCCACTCGAACTCTTGACGGTCTATGCCATCGGGCACTTTGATGAGCAATTCATCGACCAGCGCCACGTAGCGCACAAGTTCTTGCTGCCGATGCCACTTGTGCAGCGCGGCAATACGCGGCACGAGCTGGCGTTTTTGCTCGGCATTCAAATCGAAGGTGTCGACAAGTCGTCCGACAAGCAGCTTGGTCGCCCAGCCGTAAGCTACTTTACGTATGCTGCAGCCGCTGCTCGCCGCAAGAAGGACCAACGTCAGAAGAAGCAGCGAAATGCGTCTGCCCAAGGCCATTTCTTCATCTTAGCCTTGATTGTGGCGAAGCGCCGCCGAAACTAGCTAACGTATGGAGCTCGGCTGGCGGCCGATCATGACAAATTCGTTGTACTTGAACAGTTCGCCCGCCGCCCGCGGAAACGGAAAGGAATAGCGGCGGGTGATGTGCAGACCGGCCTGCGCAAGAAGCTGTTCCAGTCGAGCAAAGTCCATGAATTCGACGTGGGTCGGATCCGAACGGTAACCCGCTTCTTGCGGCGTAATCACGATGACCTGGCCGTTTGGTCGCAGCAGCGGCAAATAGCGCTGCAAAAGCTCGAGCGCTTCTTCAAAGCGCATATGCTCTGCGGTGTGGGCCAAAAGCAGGCTGTCGAAGCTGCGCGGTTTGTGCCATGCCGAATCAAAAAATTCTTCGGGCGTAAAGGCGGCAAAGCCGCGGGCGCGAGCGATGGCGATGGAGTGAGGATTGTGATCGATGCCCACCCCATCGCCGCGCAGATGGGCCAGATTGCGGCCGAGTCCGCAACCTATATCCAGCGTGCGTCCAGGCTGTAAGCGGCGCAGATTCCAGCGAAAGGGAGCTTGTGCATCCAAGCCGGGCAGACGTTTCCACCAGGCTTTTTCCAAGGTCACAAGCCGCTTGGAATATTCGGCGGCGCGCGTGTCGGCCACCGGTGCCCGGCGTTGCACTTTTTGTGCGCGCGTCCGCAACATGCGGACAAGCACTTTCCAATAGGCCGACAAGAGCGGATTGCCCAGGTATTTGATAAGCGGATGGTCCATGCCGGCAAATTCCATGCGGCCGGTCAAATGCTCGATAAATTCTGCGTCGCTGTAGGCGGCATTGACGCGGTTTTGCTGCTGCCGCCGCGCCGCCAAGGTTTGCGGCAAGTGGGTGAAAAACTCGCGATAGGCCCACAGCTTGCCCGGCAGCCAGCCGCGTTGCAGCGCGAACAGCAGCACGGCAAGTTCAACGCCGATAAGCGCCGGTGCCGAAGGCAGAAGCACAGACAAGGGAAAATCTTTCAGCAGCACCATCCAGCGGTTGCGCTCGAGCCAGCTATACTTGCTGGCGGAAAACTCGGCCGCGTATTTGTGATAGACGCAGGCTGCGGGAACCAAAACGCACTGATGACCCGCCTTGCGCAGGCGTATCTGCAAGTCACAGTCCTCAAGATACAAAAATAAGGTCTCGTCGAAGTCGCCGACATCGTCAAGAGCGCTTAGCCGTAGCAAAAGCGCGGCGCCGCTGGCGTAGCTTACCGAAATCACCGAGTCCTTGGGCAATACCTCGCTGCTGTGTTTGCGATAGCCATGGCAGTACGGAAAGCCACAAAAATGAATGGAGATGCCGGCGCAGTTGATACGATTCGGCTCGGACCACAGCATGACCAGGGGTTGCGCCGCGGCCACATCCGGCCGCGACTCCATGACCGCCAGCACCTTTTCCATCCAGCCGGCAGTCACGACAGTGTCGGGATTTAGCAACTGCACATAGCGCGCCCCAAGGGCGCGAGCCCGCGCAATGCCAATATTACAGCCGCCGGCAAAGCCGGTATTGCGCGGCTGCGCCAGAATTTCCATGCGCGGCAGATCCGCGGCAATCTGGTGCAGGATCTCAAGCGTTGCATCTGTAGACGCGTTGTCGACGATCAGCACCGGAGTGTGATCAAGGTCGGTATGCGCGCGCAAACTGCTGAACAGTTCGCGCAAAAACTCGGACGAATTGTAGGTAACGATAACGATCGCTGCGACGCAGGTCATGCCAAAAATTCCGAAGCGGACTATACCATCGACAAGCGTGCAGAAAGCCAGCGTGCTGGCTAAAAATTTTGATACCTGTTCGAAGGGCCGATTATTCAGAAGAAGTGCCGAGCTCTTTCCAATGGTGAAATGCGGTCATTCCCAAAAAGCGTTCGGAAGTGGCGGCTTCCTTGGTAACAAGGTGAATGTAAATGGCGGCCACTTGGTCGGGGCGTTCTTTGCGCAGGCGGGCGTAAATTTCGGGATCTTTTTCGCCGGAATCGCCAAACAGAAGCCAGCGTTTGCGCGGCAAAGCATCAACGACGCTGAGTATATAAGGCCACTTGTAGGACATCTGATCAAACAGCGGATCCGATGAAAAGCGCTTGAGCAGCAACTGACCTTGCGGAAAGCCGCTGCGGGTAAAGTAATCGCCGATACGCTGACGAAATCCCCAGGGACTTCCCGAGATGTAAAAAACCGGCAGGCCGCGGGCTTTTTGCGTCAAAACGGAAGCGGCATCGGGAAACGCTTCCAATTCCCAAGTGCTGCGCAGCGCGGCATTTTTGACAAGCTTCAGTTTGGAGGTCACTTCTGAATGTAGCAAAGTGTCATCGACGTCCGAGATGATTGCCAATCCGGAAGTTTCATCGTAGACAGGAAAATCTCCTTCCACCGCATCGGCTGCGTAACGGAAATCATCAAGCTGCAAACGGACGTGTACAGAAGGGGGGGCAAAACCGGAAAGCCGATCCAGATCGATATAGCCGCGCTCATTGCTGCGGATGTTTTGAAAAACTTGGGTGCCGACCGTCACATGAAGGACGGCGTCGTGTAGCGGGTTTGCATCAAGCGCCGCCAGCGATTCCTCGAAGCGCGTCAGCGTCGACTCGCCGGGCTTTGGCGCTTCCGGTGGTAGGCCGGCGTGAACGCGCCCCATCAGCAATCCGCCCCCAGGGGCGACAAAGCCGCTGCATAGTTCCAGCCAGGCCTTGGCGGTCCCATCGCCGCGTTTGCATGCGCCCAAAGCTCCCATTGCCAGAATGAAGACGAAGCTCTTTTTGAGGATCACACCTTATTATAGTCCAAAGAAGATGGAATCCTCAATTGGGCAGGGGCGGCAGTCCGAGGCGGGCGCGGCAGACGTGTCTTTGTTCCTGAATGTAAGACCAAGCCTCGGCTTCGCTTTTGACAAACTGAATCGGACTTGAATCGGGAGCAAAAAACCGCGTAGCGGAAAGCAAAAGATTCACGGCCGCGCGTACAAGCAGGCTGGCGCCAAAGACAGCAGAAGCTCCCAGGCTGCCTTTGTTGCGGGCTGCCTCATGGGCCATCCATTTTCGGGCCTCTGGGGAGACGACGCCGCCATCGCTGGCATCGACGACGATAAGTACATAACCAAACACGGCGCGGACATTATTTTGCACGGCGTGTACACATTGGCCATTGCTCAAGTCAAAAAGGCCATGGGATTCCCAATATATAATGTCCTCCTCAATATAGTAGCGGTGATTTCCGCTAGACTGCCAATTTTTCACCGTTCCCATGATGCCAGAAACCGTCAGCAAAGGGAATTGCATGGCTTCCTTTTTCAATAGGAACGTCAGCTTTTTGCAGGAAGTCGGCGCTGAAATTGCGCGCTTTGCTGCTCTGCTCAAAGTACAGTTTCCGTTTCCTGGCAAGTGACGTTTACGAGGCGCGCGATCCGTTGAAAAGTAGCTGCGCTGCTGCGCGTTCGGCTATCCGAACATTTTCGCGCCGTCATTGGGCGACGATAAATCGGTGGGTGGCGGCAAGGAATCCGTTGGCGAAGAAAGGTCGGAAGGGGGCGAAGGCAGGTCAGCAGGGGGTGTCTTCATGTCGGTAGGTAACGAGCCATCGGAAGGGGGCGAGGGCAGGTCGGAAGGGGGCGAAGGCAGGTCGGCAGGGGGTGTCTTCATGTCGGTAGGTAAGGAGCCATCTGAAGGCGGCGCAGGCAAGTCGGAAGGGGGTGTCTTCATGTCGATAGGTAACGAGCCATCGGAAGGCGGTGAAGGCAGGTCGGCAGGCGGCGGCTTCATGTCGGATGGCGATGAACCATCGGCAGGCGGCGACAGATCCGAAATCGATCCATCACTCGAAACTCCTCCGTCGCTGATTCCGCCATCTGAACCCGGCGTAGAGCCAAATGAATTGCAGATATAGACGATGCTATCCACTTCGCCGCTTTCTAGTACATTGTTGCGTGAGATTCCGCCGCCGTCGCCGTTGTCCAGACCGGATTCAATCTTTTGCCCGCCGAATACGCAATGCATACCGGCAGGTTCAGGCTTGACCGCGACCAGACTATTGATTCCATCGCTGCCATTTGCGCCATTGCAGACAAAGCTTGTGCTATCGACTTCGCCGCTTTCTAGGATGCCGTTTGATGCGATGCCGCCGCCGTCTCCGTTGTCTAGACCCGCCTCTATCTTCTGGCCGCCATTTGGACAGTTTGGCCCTCCGGATTCCGTAGAGACTTTGATCACGCTATTAAATCCCATGCCATTTGCGCCAGCTTCGCCATTGCAGACGTAAGCAGTCTTATCGACCTCGCCGGCTTCCAACATCCCGTTGCTGGCAATGCCGCCGCCATCGCCGTTGTCAAGGCCGCTATCTACTTTGGTTCCTCCCGCCGGGCATTTGCTTCCGGCCGGCTCTGAAACCGTGCTGATTAGCGCCGTATTCCCATTTGTTCCACCACTGCCGTTGCATACATATTGAATCTGTCTGATTTCGCCGGTTTCAAGAATTCCATTACTAGCCGTTCCGGCATCGATGCCGTCGTCTAGTCCCGATTGAATCTTCTGCCCGCCTTGTGAGCAGTTGACGCCTGCCGGCTCGGGCGTCAAGGTAACTAGCGCACTAACGCTTCCGTCTCGACAGCTCATAAAGCCAGCTATCGAGAGGCAGGCGATTGCGATGACGCTAAATTGGCCATAGGATCGCATTGGCTTTGCTCCTTCGAAACTTTCATATTAGTTACAAAATTAATAAAATTTGCAAACAAGTTTAGGGTGCGCGAAAGGAGGACAAAAGTGGGTAGGCTTCTCCGGAAATGGCATCTTGCTGCTCGGCAGGGAGACTCAGAATAAAAGAACTGCCAATTCCCGGAGTACTTTGGACGCGCAATTCACCGCCGTGCTGCTTGACGATAGAGCGTGCAATGGCCAGCCCCAAACCGTGGCGCTTGTGCAGACTGTTGTGATCGCCGGAAGAAGACACTGAAAGCAAAGGGGCATCCAGAAGCTCGGCCAGCCGCGCCGGCTCCATCCCTTCTCCACTATCGGTAACAATCAGTTCTACCGCTTGCGTTCCGCCGCGTGATTGCAGGGTAATGACTCCGCCGGGCTGAGTATGGCGGATGGCATTACTGACCAGATTCGCCAGGACGATGGCTATATGCTCGGGCACAACCGAAATAGATCCGACGGAATCATCGGCTGTGATCGCAAAGGAAATCATTTTGCTTTCGGCCAGGCTACGGTGCGCTTCCGCGACCTCTTTTAAGAGCGTGACCGGCGAAAGTTGTTTGCGCCTGGTTCCGCCAGCGGCAGCTTCAATGCGTACTAGGTCCAAAAGTTCATCGACCATCGCGCGCAGCCGCTCGGTATCGGTGCGCAGCGAGGTGACGACTTCTCGCTGCATATCGTTTAGCGGACCAGAAGTCGGATCGAGGAGCAGATAAATGCCCATGGTCAGCGATGTCAGCGGAGTCTTAAATTCATGGCTCACAGTGGCCACCATGTCGCTTTTGAGCGCATCTATATGACGAAAGCGGGTGACATCGTGAGCAACGACAATGGCGCGCTGTAATTCCCCAGGCTCGGTTTGCAATGGCCAGGCACGAATCAGATAATACCGTCCAGTGGCATCGTGCTTGGTGCGTACGGCTTGTGAAAAACTTTGTGGAAGTACGGGCTTTGAAGTCGCAAACACCCGTTTGTAGGCATCGACAATCTCATCGGGAACGATGATTCCCTCAGCCATTAAGGAATCAAGCGTTCCACGATGCAGACCAAAAGTTGCTGTGGCCGCTTGGTTGGCCAGAAGGATATCGCCGCTGCGGTTGAAAACGGCAACCGGATCGAGCATGCATTCTACAGTCGATTGGGCAAAATCGAGCGCCTGTTGCAACTCTGCCAGGGTTTTTTCTCGGCGGGTGCGTATGATGACGAACATGCGGTTGATATGCCGCGCCAGAGTCTGCAGTTCATCAATGTCCGGAATCGGACCGGATAATTTCGGCTCATCATTTTCGATGGCTTGAACGCCTTGTATCAGATCCTCGACGGGCTGCATGATGTCACGGGGCAGCTTCCACGCGACCCATGCGGCAAATCCCAGCGCCGCAACGCTAATGATCAAGACCAGGCGTGTCGTAGTACGCGCCATGGATTGAGTTTCCGCATCGGCGCGCTGCATCTGCGCCTGATTCAGCGCAATGATATGCTGCAAGCATTCCTTAATGCCCAGAAAAAGCGGTTTGATCTCCGTCAAGTAAACGGTGCTGCGAACGGCTTCGTCCTGACCAACAAGGCGGTTTATGGCCAAAAGGTACTTGGCATATAGCGCGCGAATCTTTGCGACATACTCGCGCTCGCCGGGGAGGGGGGCGCTCTGTTCCTCGCGGTTTAACGCATCCTCAAAGGCCTGCGCGGCATTGCGAAATGCGGTTTCATTGAAGCGCTGATCCGGCAATACGCCGTTGAGGGCTGCGTCCTCTTGCAGCTCTAGCGCTTCGGACATGCTGACGCAGGCCAAGATGGCGGCATGGTTTTCTTCTAAAATGATCTGAATGGCGCTGCCGAGCCGCATAAATGACAAACCGGACACGATGGCCATCACGATCATCAAGCCGACTATAAGAAGAATGCTGCGGACCAGCCGAGATCGTAAGGAAGATGTTTTAACGGAGGCCATAACGCTCCCGTTTTCGGTACAAGGTTGAGACATCAATTCCCAGCGCCCGCGCTGCGGCGTCAAGGGTTGGATAGCGCGATAGGACATCTTTTAAATGTCGGTGTTCGGCGCCATCCAGGCTGTCGTCATTATCGGTGCGTACCGCTGGGGGCAAGGTCGCTGTGACTTCCTCTGGCAGCATGTCAGGCGTCAGCACATCTCCGACTGCTAAAATGGCTGCGCGTTCCAGCAGATTGACCAGTTCGCGCAGATTCCCCGGCCACTTGTAATTCATAAGCGCCTGCTCGGCTTCAAAAGAAATCGTCATCGGCATACGACGATGACGAAGAGATAGATCTTTGAGAATGCCTTGCCCGAGTAGTGGAATGTCTTCGCGGCGTTCGCGCAGCGCTGGCACCATCACCGATACAACGTTTAGCCGATAGTATAAATCCTCGCGAAATCTGCCAGCATGAACATCTACTTTCAGATCGTGATGGGTGGCAGCGATGACTCGAGCTTGAGAACAACGCGGCTCTGTATCACCAACCCGTACATATTCACGTTCCTCTAAAAGCCGCAAAAGCTTTCCCTGTAAGGGCAACGGGAGATCACCAATCTCATCCAAAAAAATAGTTCCGTTGCCGGCGATTTCGACGAAACCGGCATGGGCGCGATCGGCTCCAGTGAAGGCACCTTTGGTATGTCCAAACAGTTCGGATTCAATAAGCGCTGGAGAAATCGCTGTGCAGTGGACGCTGACAAAAGGACGTTCGTTGCGAGCCGACAAGCTATGAATGTGACGGGCGAGCGTACTTTTTCCGGTTCCGGTTTCTCCGAGCAATAGCAGCGTGACATCGGTCGCCGCTGCGCGCGAAACCACCGCCATCAATTTGCGCATCGCTAGGCTGTCAACGGCCACGATGGTTTGGGTATGGCGGCTGTTCATTCGTTTTTCTTCGGAAAGTTCACGCCGCAGGCGCGCCGCACTTAGGGCTTTGTCAATGACATGCAAAACATGCGCAGGCGTATATGGCTTGACCAGAAAATCGACGGCTCCAGACTTAATCGCTTCCACCGCATTATCGATGGTACCGTGGGCGGTCATCATAATCATGGCCGTGGCCGGAACCTCTTGCGCCAGAATTTTGATGGCGCCAAGCCCATCCATGCCATTGCCCAGGCGCAGGTCAATCAGCGCCGCATCCGGCGGTGTTCTGCGTGCCAGGGCAATTCCACGCTCGGCACTGTCCGCAGATTCCACTTCATAACCGGCATTTTGCAGACACATAGAGAGCATCCTGCAAATCGCCTTCTCATCATCAATAATCAGAATGCGCAGCTTGGTCGCCATGGTCTTGTCGGGGCGGATATGGTTGCTCTGCTCGCGATAGGGAGAATTGGAATTGCCAACTTATGCGAACAGCGAACGCGCAGATGCGTCAAAGTGGTACACCATCATACCACGCTGGTAAATACACTGCAAAGCGAAGGCCTAGTTTAAAAGATAGGAACGCGGCAAACAAGATCGCCGTCGTTTGCTTCCTACGCATGCATTGCATTTTTCTTTGAAAAAAGAGCGCTGCAGGGACCGGAGCAGTTTTTTGTCGAAATGTCGAACGGTACCAAAAGGAATGAGAGAGGGAGAGCTGCAAAGCCGATGGTTTCAGCGCCTGACCGGATCCGTACTGTTTGGACCCTAAGAGATCCCCTCATTATGTCGACGGAGCCGGGGATCAGACGATCGCGAAG
>CAYWPR010000137.1:0-14614 GCA_964460115.1 uncultured Myxococcales bacterium | reverse complement strand
AACCTGGCGGTTTCTCCCTCGAAAAACAACGAAAGGCAGAGGGAAGACGCTTCCCTCGATCGCCCGAAAAGCAGCGATCTCCTAATCGATAACAACCTTATTCACAAGCCAACCCATGGCGTATCGCGTAGCGAACCATATCCGCGGTGCTGCGCAAGCTCAGTTGGCGACGAATGCTGGCTTTGTGAAATTCTACCGTTTTTTCGCAAACGTGTAGAGCACTGGCAATTTCTTTTTCAGAACGCCCCGCCGCCACAAGTTGCAAGACTTCACGCTGCCGGGTGGTCAATGGCGGTAGCACCAATTCTGGTTTTGTCGGTTTGAGAGATTCTGCTTCAAGGCCGATGCGCAGGCGTGGAGTAATATAACGCCGGCCCTCTAGTACTTCATGAATGGCGAAGACCAGTTCTTCGCCATTGCAGCGCTTATCGATATATCCAGAGGCCCCTGCGCGAAAGGCATCACGAATGTATTCGGGTTCCGTGTGCATACTAATAAAAATAATCTGCACCGACGGAACCGATTGCCGAATCTGCATAGCGGCTTCGTATCCATTGAGGACCGGCATAGAAATGTCGAGCAGGATCACATCAGGAAAAAGCTCCTGCGCCGCCTGTACCAGCATCTGTCCATTTTCGTAAGTGCCCAACACTTCGAACTCTTTGCGCTGCAGCAGCCTGCGCAGTCCGTCCAGCAGCAGAGCATGATCATCGGCAATCAAAACACGCGCACCGCTCATGACTAAACCCGCCTCATGGACAAAGTTTATTCAAAATTCGTACCAAGCGAAGCGTAGCTCATCTGTGCGCAAACGCTACAGCGGATCCTGTAGCATTTCCAGATCGCAATAGGCATGACGAATCTGAGGTCTTCCTGTTGTCATTGAGAGCTTGGGTGCTCGATAGGAAAGCCCGCCATTCAGACGCCCAAAGGGGCCATGGCTTTCGCCGGACGTTTACACAGCATTTACACCGGATTTACACATTGTGTAAGCAATAGACTGGGTGTGACAGCACTTTGGCGAGGACCGACCATTTGCATGGCTCCACGGCCCGGTGCATTGAGACAGCAAATTCGAAATCATATTCGCAATTTATTCGACGCTGGTCGTTTCGCTTGTTCGAGATACAACCGCGAGCGGTAAGCTGGCATAGTGCTTGAAACAGGATTCGATGCCGTTTTTTGAAATTCGCAAGCAGCGATTGCCCCATCTGTGGGGCATTTAGAAGGCGTTCAAGATGACGATGATAAATGATGTCGACCTAAACCCCATGAGTCCCGCGAATCTCGCGGATCCGTATCCTCTCTTTGCGCACCTGCGGGAAACGGACCCTGTGCACTGGTCCGAACCATTGCATGGCTGGCTCTTCACTCGATACCGCGATGTCTCTGAGGTTCTGCGCGATTCTCGCTTCCTCACGTTTAAGACGCAGACCGTTCTTGCCCAGCAGCTTCATAGCTGTGGGACCGAAGTCGCAAAGGACTTCATTCGAATCTTGGATAACATGCTTCCGACCCAGGATGGTGCAGAGCACGCGATTCGGCGCAAACAGGCTAATCACGCCTTCACCAACACTGTAGTCGATGGATGGCGACCGCGCATCACCGAGATCGCGACAGGACTGATTGACCAGTTCGCTTCCGCGGGAAAGGCAGATTTGGTTACCGACTTTGCTTCCCCGCTGGCTGCTCTGGTTCTGGCGAGTCTATACGACATTCCCGCCGAAGAGCGCGCGAGCTTTCAGAAATGGTCGACCGACTTTCTGCAATTTCTTGGTATCCCCGCTGGCGATATCGCCGAAGTGGCGCGCAGAGCCAACGATGCAACTCTCAAGCTGGAGGAATATTTGCTTCAGCTTATCAGCGAGCGTCGTCAAAATCCGGGCCAGGACATGGTGAGTCTGTTTCTTGCCTACCAGGACGCGGGAAAAATGAACGAGGGACAGATTACCGCTGACTTGCTGGGATTCATGATCGCTGGACATGCGACCACAATCGATCAAATCAGCAACGGAGCGCTGGCGCTACTTTCGCACCCCGAAGCGCTCGCGACGCTGCGCAAGGAGCCGCAGGCGCTACGGCCTGCAGTCGAGGAGATCATTCGCTATCTTCCTGCAGGAACCGTTGTCATTCGAGTGGCGTCTCAGGACATGGAATTTGCTGGCAAGCAGATTAAAAAGGGACAGAGCGCCTATGCGTTTACTTCCGCGGCCAACCGCGATCCAGAGGTTTTCTCAGATCCTGAGCGCTTCGACATCGGCCGTACGAACAACAAGCACATCTCTTTTGGAGCTGGCATCCATCTGTGCATAGGAAACGCGCTGGCGCGGCGCGAGGTGGAGATCGGGCTTGAATTGCTCCTCCATCGGTTGCCAAATCTGCGGCTCGATCCGGCGAATCCTCCGCGGCGGAGAACCGATACCATTATGATTCGCAGTCTCACCTCCCTCCCCGTGCTGTTTTAGCCGCTTACAAGTCCTGCTGCTAGGCAGCGCTTGCAGGGCCCTAAGATTTCGGGCGCTTGGCTACTCGTCCGCTTCTTGAGCATTGGGCGCAAAGCGAGTTGGCTCGATTTCGAAACGTTCGATCATTCGTTGTAGTTGGTTTCGATGTTTGCCGAGAAGGCGTGCTGCGGCCGAGACGTTTCCGCTGGTGCGCCTAAGCACTCGCTCGATGGTTTCGCGCTGCGGATTGCTCACCGCTTCGTGCACGGTCGCATCCGCCAAAGGCGATACAGCCGCAAAAGCCATTCCCACCATGGGGTCAAGATGCTGCGCCTTAAGAACCATCCTATTGCTCGCCAGCAGCCGCGGCACCGCCGCGCGAATTGCTAGGAGCAGCTCACGGATGTTCCCTGGCCAGAAGCGCAGCAGGCATGCCTCGACAAAAGAGGCCGCGACGCGCACTTCGCTGCCTATCTCCTGAAGCGCCTGCGCAATAAGCCAGGGGATTTCTTCGCGTCGCTTTCTTAGCGGTGGAATCTCGACCGCTGGGCTGCTCAGACGAAAGTACAAATCCTCTCGAAAGCGACCGGCTGCGACTTCGCCGCGCAGGTCCTTGTTGCAGGCAGAGCAGAGCAGAATTTTGACAGGTCTAGTGCCCGTGGCACCAAGCGGACAGACTTCTTTCGTCTCAAGAACGCGCAGAAGCTTAGCCTGCACAGACAGATCGAGCTCGGCGATCTCATCCAGAAACAGCGTCCCGCCATCGGCGGACTGAAGATAGCCATCGCTGTCGACCACCGCGCCGGAAAATGCGCCACGCTTGGCGCCAAATAGCAGCCGCTCGGCCAGCCCTTCGGGAATCGCCGCACAATTGACGCCGACGAAGCTGCCGCGACTGTGCGAACTAGAGGAATGAAAGACGCGCGCCGCCATCTCTTTGCCAGCGCCGCTTTCACCGATGATGTGCAGCGAGTTGCCGTAAGCAACCGACCAAATGATCTGATCCAGCGCCTGTTGCAAAAGGGGCCCGATGACGCGTCCCTCGTGAATCGTCATCTTGCCAGCTGCGTAGGGCCGCAAGTCGGGCCGCAGCAAGAACAAAGTCTCTCCTGTGCGCAGCACTTGCGCGCTTTCACTCACAAGCTTCGTATGAAGCGCTTTTCCATCGACAAAGCTGCCGTTCTGACTTCCCAGATCCTCGATCTGGAAATTGTGTCCATCGAAGGCAACCCGCGCGTGGCGGCGCGACATCCGCTGATCCAAGGGCAATCGCGAACGGCCATCGCCGCGGCCGAGCTCTAGCTGCCCATCTTTGAGCGGCAGGAGCTCAAAAGTGGGCTGTCCCATCGAGTACACCAAGACCAATCCGGGTTGTCCAAGTGAACCTTCGCCCTCCTCTTCAGCTTGCTCTTGTGAAGTAGAATCCTCGACGGTCTTTTCCGCGGCTTTCATCATCGCAGAGGCGCACCCCAATCTATTTTTGCGCGCGCATGCCGCTTGAGGCAAGCCAGGGCATAAGGAACTCCATTATCGAGATGTAGGAAATACAGAATGGTAGGTTGCTCAGGGTCTTTTCCCGACGAAGTCGGCCATTGACTTACACGTCAGACAAAAGGCGCTTTGCAGAAATCTCCATTGCCGCGCCGCTAGCCGCATTCTTGTTAAGGGGATGCCGCAATATGCTCTACTCGAGTCACATCGCCTGTCGTGGAATTTCGCTCTTCTAGGACATTATCTGACCAAAGAACCAGCAGGAAGACGCCATGTTTGGCGATAGAGCGAACAGATGCATGGTCCCTTGTCCAGCGCCGTCCTTCAGGAAAGCAGAACAAACTTCCATCGTTTAGCGCTGCAAAAATCGTACGATCAAAAACCTGCAACGCCTTTATGCGCAGATCTGTAGACGGCAAATGGCCGATCGGCCGTAGCGTCCGACCAGAGGTTTCGGTCAGCCACAACCCGGATTGATCGGCAATAAGTCCCTGTTCATTGTAGTTGGCTAGAGCCGTGGCAGGGCCTTTGGCAAGAGGTAGGGTCTTTCGCTTGTTTTGCGATACCCAGGTGACAGAGCTCGTTACTTCGTCATCACTTAAGAGCAACCAATCTCGACCACACGCAAGGAGCGAATAACGACCTCGAGCTTTTATCGCAAGCCGTTTGGCAGTGCCGGTTGCCCTGAGCAGTGCCACCTGCCCTGGCAGTAGCAACACGCCGTCACCAAACTTGTTCTGCTTGTTCAGATCTGGCTCAAGGTCGGCTCCGGAGACAAATAAATCTTCCCCCGTGGCGCACATTGCCGTGATGGCGCCAGTAAATGGCGTTAGGAAATTGACAGGTTGACTGCCCTGCGGTGTCCAAAAAGCCAATTCACCAGCATATCGACCCAGCGTCACAAAATTCGTGGTCCATGTCACCACCGGGCCGCGCCTTCCCTTGCTCGGGAGAATCGCGCCAAGGGCTAAAGGCCATGGCCACCATCGCTTGTTGCCATCATCGTCTGACAAAAGAATCAGGGAACCGTTGCTTGTAACGGTCAAAGGGATGGAAATTCGTTGGGCAGCGCGATCAGTCTGCGCCATGGTGAGAGAATCTATCCCAATGTGGCTGACGATTAGGAGAGCAGCATAGATTAGGTTATGTAGACGCATTTGCCATACTTGCTAATTTTGGCGATCCGGTGAGGCAGCGTTCCTGATGATATTTTATCGTGAGCCTTTTTGAAGAAAAGGACTTTGGCGAATCAGCGCTAGCTGCGTTTCACTAAGTTGGTCGGAATCGTGAGCGTCGGTTATTCGAACCGCGCCAGCCGCCATCAGATTTTTTTGAACCTTGGCATCTGTAGGTTGCTCCGGATCAAAGGAGACGTTCTTGTTCTGCCATGCATCTTGGATTTTTGCACTAACGACGTGTCCTTCGATACCAAATAAGTGTCCTAATTCATGTGCCAAAGTATCCGGTTGTCGTTCCGGTGTGTTAATTAAGCACGCGCCTCGTTCTCGGTAGGACTGACCGCGTAAGGTCGCAGGATTTAGACTGGGCACCCAGTATGCAGTCAGCTCATTTCGCGCAGACTTCGCATTGATAGCCAGGAGCTTTGAGACCTCTGGCCCCCCTTTAGCATCGTTATCACTCATCTTGAGAATGCCATCAGAACCCATCACCCGTGCGGTGGCTTCGCGTGTTAAGTTCTGATGCTTGCCTTGCCGAATCTCAATGCCATGAGAATTGTAGACTTGGTTCGCAGTAACCAAATCGTTATTGATGATGTCGGGGTTCATTTGATCGGCATCTGCTGAATACAGCATCACCGTATTCAAAACTGTATAAGCGGGGTTTGCGGGTGAGGGAGAATGCTCCGCTCCAACTGGACTTGATGCAGGCTCGGGCCCGCCAGCCGAGGTGGAACCGTATCCACCAAAAAGCTCGCGTGCAGTGTGTGCATTCGAGGAGTTCAATGAGTTTGAGGTGGTTAACTGCGACGAGCCATTCTGAAAGGCAGCAGAAGGCAATCCAGCGGCTGCACTGCCATCAGTTCCGCCCATAGAATTTGTTTCCTGCTCGTGTGCACGTTGAAACAAATTGACGACATTGGACGCTGAGCGCTCTAGGTTGGACCGCGTCATTTCAGGGCCTTTGAAAAAAATCATGCCAGATCTGCAAAATCTGTGGCATCGGCTATTTATCGGCACGCGGGTATAGAAGTTGCGTGCACATAAATTCGTTGCGCCGATAGCCCGTAGCGTTACACGCGGGCTAACGACTCACCATCTTGATAGATCTATATCATCCTTGGGAAATCCTGGCACGCTCAGCCATGTACATACGGGATATCCCCTTCGACAAATCTGTTCATAGACTTTCCTCAAAACATGACGTTCTGGCGCGCGCGCTTAGCGGCAGCCAAGCCCTATCGCCAATCGCTCTTGTCTTCAGGTTCCGGAATGTGTAATGCTGCGTAAGCAGATGTGTCCGACGCTGACTAGATGTACGGGGTGCCGACTAAATCGGAGACTTGAAATTGATGCGTTTGTTCACTGCTGTTTCTGTTCTGGCTTTGGCGACCTGTGGAACGGTGCAATCGGAAGCGAAGAGGCCTTCTGCTACTGGACAGGTGACATCTACGAATTCTACGGAAAAGGACAATGCCGATTCCGCGCCTAGCAGCAAAGCCAGCGTCAAAGAGGCGAAAAGCATGAATTCGGAATCAAAGCCACCGCAATCGGCAACGCCGGCGCTGTCTTCGGGAAACCAGGTACGAAACGAGGCGGATCTAAATGCCAAAGGCAATGCCATGGTCGAGGTATTTGGCACCTACATACAGGTTGCGGTCGGCAAGGCGCCCAATTCAAAGCCGCGCGGTCACGCGGCGCTTCGGCTAGAGGATGACACGCACATCTATTTGCAGCCGCCTTGGAGCGCTGCAGGCATTCGGCCGGCGGAAGAAATCGCTAAGTATGATGGAAAGCCGGTAGTCGCATCCGGATTGCTGATTAAAAAGTGTCCAGGCCCGGGTGAGGAACGTGCCTATGCAGAAGTGTCGTGCATGTACTCAGACTTTGTTCTGCGTCTTCAAAGTACAAGCGATAGTAGCAAGAAGTAATTCCCTTCAAGCCCGTTCACTGGCTCGGCCAAATACTCGCAGGCGGTTCATTCCGCCGTCGGGATATACGATGAGCTTTATCCTGTGAAAGGAAGCCTCTTCGTGTATCCAAAAGGCCGCGGTATTTCCGGCGAAGGCTTTGACGGGGGCTTTTTCGACCAGCGTGACTTCGCCACTTGGGCCTAGTCCGATGATGGAAAGCTCGCGCGGATTGTTGTTCTTGAAATAGCTAAAATCGATTTCGATGCGGGAAATTCGCCCCGGCTTGGCCAACGCGACGACGACTTCTTCGCGATGATTCATCGTGCGGCTGCGCGCGGATTCAAACCCGTCAAACATATCCAATGGAGGAAAGGGCGAGATCAATTGCGCGGCCGGACCATAATGCTCATTGGTCGTCTGCACGATTTTGGCACCGAGCGCCGCATCGGCCAGATTCACTTCGGCATCTTTGGCAAAGCGCGCCCAGTTTCGCTCGATCACTTCGGCAGTCACGTCATAACGCGGGGCGAGCGGCCGCACCGTGTGAGGAATTTTTTCAGCAAAAGGAATACTTTTTGCGATTTCAGCGAGTTGAAACTTGGGCTGCTCGGCGACTGGCAAATCATCGCCGTAAAGCCCCAGACGAGTCAGGCCGCCGTCCGGATAGAGCGAAACTTTGATGTCGGCAAAAACGGTATCGCTGTGCAACGCCAGTACATGTTTTTGCGCATGTCCAAGAAGCGACATCTTAGACACGATGGGCACAAAGGTCGTGCTTCCCGAAGCGCGTCCTTCAATCATCACTTGTTCAGCGTGGTTTCCCAAATGAAACTGCGTCGAGATCGTCACAAAGCGAATGGCCGATGGCTTTTTGAGGCGAAAGATCAGTTCATCGCAGGGTCTGTGATTGTGACGCGCAGTTTCCCAGCTATCCATAATCTTGCCCTGCCGGCCATATGAATCGGGCACAAAGCGGGGCAGATAGCCGGACAAAAGATTCTCAGCGCGAGCAAAACGCTGATTGCTCACATGCGAGATCGTTCCCCCTTCGGCCAGGTTAAAATCGGCCAGCGGGTCTCGCGCACCACCTGGCACAATCGCTTCGGGAAGATCGGGCAAAAAGGAAGCAAAAATCAGATTCTTATAAGCTTGATTCACTACCTCGGCCTGCGGAATTTCCTTTTTCTCGAACACCTGCCGAAATTGGGTCATGTCGACGCCGCTTATTTTCAGTTCACGCAGCAGCGCCTGCGCCACCTCGGCGATAAATAGAATTCCATGAAATTCGGCGTTGCACAAAATGACGAAGCCTTTGCCGCAGTCCGGACCGGCAAAGCAATGGACAAAAAGCCCGCGAAACCCATCGTTGGCGCCCTGATGCAGCGCCAGCCGATTCGGCCCAGCTTCGACGATAAACACGCCAAGTCCGATGTCCGCAGCCATAAATTCGCGGCTCATCGTGCTACGCGGATACAGCATGTTCACCGCCGTCTCGTGCGAGATCGGTCCAGATTCCAAAACGGATGTGTAGGCACGCGTCAGCGTATGCAGAAAGCTGGCAAAATCTTCGGTCGTGCCCATGGCGCCAGCGGCCAAAGCCGGAAACATTTTTCGACCGGCGACAACTTCGCTGCCATCGTCCAAATAGCCGCTGGCATAGGCAACCGCGGGAAGCGTGCGTTGTTCAAACGTGAGGTTTTTTAAACCCAGCGCCGCGAAAAACGGCGCGGTCAGCGCGAAAATGGACTTTCCTTCCAAGCTTTCCAGCAAATGTTCCAGAACCAAAAAGCCGCCGCCGGAATACTGAAAAAATTGTCCTGGCTTTCCGATGACGCGCACCGGTGGATATGCATAACGTTCATTGCCGTCTAAAAACTCATGCACATTGGGCATTTCCTGATCGGCAGGAACTCCATTCACATAATGCATATTCAAAGCACAGTGACTAAGTAGATGGGCGATGCTTACTTGATCGGCCAATGCCGAATGTTCCGCTGTATCGCCGCGCAAACGAAAGGAAGAGGACGTTCGAGCCAAAAGAGCGTTTACCGAAGTCCCAAGCGGAATCTTCCGCTTGGCGAAATACTCGAGCGCAAAACAGCTTGCCAGGGTCTTGCTGAGCGAGGCCAGTTCGAAAAAAGTTGCGGCAGTGACCGGGGTGCCTTTTTGTCCCGCGCCAAAGCACAGCGTCTGAGGTCGCGGCGACGCGAAAAGACTTGGGCTTGGGCCTGATTTCGAGATGCTGACCATGGCACCGGTGACGCCGTGCTTTTGGCGCAGCGTTTCGATTTTGCTCTTCAGACTTTCCGCTGCAGACGCTTGCAAACGCTTTTGGCTGATTTCCCAAAGCGCGCTCCGTCCATTTTCCAATTCTTCTGCAGCGGTTCCTAAAAGCCGACGGTTCAGCTCGGCCAAAATCTGAGGCGCCGACTTGTCGCGCGCTGAAATCAGAAATTTCACGCCGAATTTCTGCCGATATTCCGCCCCCAGCGTCCGCAGCTTCGCTTTGATAGCTTCGCTGTCCTTTATCACCAAGGACTGCTCGCGCGCGGCCGACGCATCAAGCGTTGTCGGGCTTTGGCCGATGTCGCCGTGAAAATTCGCGGCTTCAATGACTTCATCCAGGGAAAAGCTGCGAATCAGCCGCTCGGCGACTTCCGAATCAAAAACCGGAAGCTCGGCCATCGTGCGAGCAAAGCGGACGCTGCCGCAAACCGCAAAATACTCGTGAAAACGTTCGATATAGGGCAAAAGCGCGTATTTGCTCGAATCCAGGCTCTGTACAACCGCCCAGGGGTCCTCGGCCGCGCGCACCGCTTCAATGGTAAATGGCAACAAAAGCTCAGTTGCGAATTCGACCGGCTTTTCTGCAGTCATAAGCTGTATCATGATTCGCAGAGCAATCGGATACCATTTGGCCGTGCGTTCATTCCATTTGACCTGAACGATCTTTTGCGAATTTGACAGATCTTTGCGAATAAAAAGCAATTCTTCATGGACAATCTTGAGGAAATCCTCAATCGAAAATCGCTGATAATGCAGTTCGTGCCAGACTTCCCAGCGTGAACGCTCGGCGGTAGCCAGGTCGTCCATAATGCGCACAGGCACATCTGCGATTTGCGCCGGCAAAGCGACACAGCCATTGCCTGACAGCCAATCGGCTAGGTATTGCAAAGATTGAAACACATTATAACGTATTTCTTCCGGATGATGATTGGAAATATAATTTGATTCTTTAATATCGGCAACAATCAAAGAACGCGGATATAGGGGATTTTTGAGATCCAGTCCGACGATATCTGGACGATCGATAAATTCAAGGATTTCATGATGATATTTTTCGGCCAATAGCGCCGTCACGAGCTTTTGCAGCTTGTCGCGATTTCCACTTTGATACAGACGCCATCCTTCCACCAAAGCCAAACCGATGCGCACGAAATCGGGATGGGCGACCCAAAATCCGGACAGGTCTCGCTTCAGTTGCGTGATGACATCTTTGATGAATCCTTTGATGGCAATCTGAAAGGAAGGACTGTGCAAATTTGTATCGACAGGAAGCACACCATACATTCCGCCGATTTTGATGCCTTGGCGCGACCCTACAACCTCGGCCAGCAAATGATGCGAGGCTTGTATATGTTTAATAACGATTTCTGGATCAGCCTTTACCGGAATGCGATAATTGCCATCTTCTTTAAAAAGCCGAGCCGTCGAGGCAAGATAATCATGCCAGCCCAGCGAAGCACCGGCAAAATAGGGATATAGCGCATCCATGAATTCATGCACCGCAAAAATGGCGCGCGGATTTTCCAGAACAATGAAAAGACGAACCGTACCTGGCTGATATGTCGGATGCCGCTTTTGCAGTAGCTGCTCCGCCATAGCAACCATTTTGTGTATGTATTTGGCTTCTTCTACAGTTTCAAGCTTGGGCACGTAAAAAGAAAGGGCGCTGGGCTGCTGAAAGCATTGAAACAAGTGCAGAGCGAAATCATAAATATGCAAAGGAAGGGGATTGTCTCGATATAAAAAGAATAAACAAGGAAGCGCCAAGCCAGGAAAGCGCTTGATCGGCAGCGCGCGGCGGTCGCGCTCGATGGCATAACTTTTGCCTGTTTGCGGATCGGTGAATGTAAGAGCACCCGTGTAACATTCCGCCAAGTTTTGCCCCGCTGCAATCAGAGAGCGGCGCAGCGGTGTCTTTGAATCTTCATCATCCGCACCCCATTTGGGTACATTTGACTGTGCAGTTAGAAGTTCTTCAACAATGGCTGGTTCGTTCGGAAGTTTGCGATGAAAGGCATTCATCGCATTGATCGAAAGCTTGGCATCATCGGGGGGGCCAAACAAAGTAACATGCGAGCCCTGTAGAAAATCGGGCAGTGGCGCAATAGCTACACCATCGCCGCGCCGGCAGTAAAATTCATTTTTGGGGCCGACAACGATGCGTCCGTTCCGATCTTCTTGCGAAATCACCGTTGCATATTGTGAATCGTGAAAGTCAATTTTCAGAGATTGATTCAGTGCATAACAAGCACGAGTGCGCTGGTCAATAAATTGCCGATCCAAAGCACGTTGGCTTAGAACCGTACAAAGCTCGTCTTTTAACAAATCATATAATTCGCATACAAACGCCAGCGATTCGGCAGACTCCAAGCCACCGCCTTCGCCAATTTCGCAAAGCTGCGGAACGCCGCCAACTGGACGGGCCTGACGCTGAAGATAAGAAAGAAGGTTCGGCGACAGGTAATCTAGATAGTAAGGAATTTCGCGCTGTGTCATGATTGCTGATTTTAGCTTCCACGATACGTTGTATAGCCGAAGGGGTTTAGCAGCAACGGCACATGGTATTTTCGCTGGGTGTTTTCAATTCGAAAAATAACTGGCGCGCTAAGAAAAAAGAATTCTCGCGCGTCTTTTTGCAGATAATTTTCGAGATCGAAAATCAATTGATAAATGCCCGCGCTCCGCGGACATTCAAAGACCAGCCTACCGTCTTCATTGGTTAAGCCGGCATCTACCGGGTGCCAATCAGTGCCCTCTTTTTTAAGCAATTTTATAGCGACACCCGCTGCAGGCCGGCCAAGGCTTGTGTCCAAGACATGCGTGCTAATCATTTGGTTTGCCCTTCATAATTTCCCTGAAACAAAAATTCCAGGTCAATATCTGCTCCATCTGCTTTGGTAATCTCTTTGGACTGTACACCGAAGACCTCATGCCAGGCTTCCACGGTATAATTGCCGGCCGGCACGTTTTTTACATGAAACTCGCCGGCGTCATTGCTGACATCGAAATATGGGTGTTCGATGACTGCGATATAGGCGCTCATCCAAGGGTGTATGCTGCATTTGGTTTGTAAGAACACCTCTGGTTTGTCAAACACTTTTACCAAACGGTCGGCCTGTCCTGGCATTGGTACATTGAAATTTTCATTCACTTTCGTAACACTGCGAACATTGTGAAATACAATATCGCTATTAATAAATTCGACGGGTTGACCTACGCGCACAGCAATCACACGGGGTTCATAAATGCATTCTCGTTGATCAAGCTGAACCGGCTGTTTAGGAATATCTGCAAATTTCTTGTTCTCTAAACCTTTGGTAATTCTGATAAGGACATTTTTGACAAAACCGTTTTTGAGAAGGACGGCATTGGAATAGACATCGTGCGTACCCTGTATACAGCCCTGCGGTAGCAACAGTTTTTCCGCTTGAGGCGGCTTGCCTTCGAACTTGATATGTCCTTTGATGCTACGACCTGGTTTTACAATAGAAGGATCATTCGTTTGGTTACTACCTACCAGCGTAGGTGCACTGAGCGCCGAACCGGAAACGTTTTCTCGCGAAAACAATATGACAGCAACGATGAATACAGCTCCTAAGGCAGCAAACATTCTCGCCCGCGCGGGTTTTTGAAGCCGCGTAATAAAATATTCTCGAATGGCGGCACCCGCCGCGCTGATTACAAGCAAAATTAACCAATTATAGCGATTTCCATATGTCGAAGGAAAATGATTGCTCAGCATGATAAAGATCACTGGCAATGTAAAATAAGTATTATGAGTGGAGCGATTTTTGGCATTTTTCGCCCACTCTTGATTGACCGGCTGCCCGCCTTTGGAGGCTTCTACCATTTTCACTTGTCGGGGAATGATGCGCAGAAAAACATTTGCAGTCATCCACGTACCAAGCATTGCGCCAATATGTATATAAGCAGCACGTCCGCTTAATAGGTGGCATAACAAATAAGACATTGCCGCAAACCACAGCAACGTCAACGCATGTCCAATAATTGGCAGGCGCTTGGTAAACTGACGTTCCCACAGAAAATCATAGCAAAGCCACGATCCGACAATCGATGCCAGACTAATGGCAACCGCCTGCCAATAGCTGATTGATGAAACAGAAGCATCCAGCAAAAAAGTTCCGCTGCCGGTATAAAATATTAAAAAAATTAGCATTATGCCGCTTAGCCAAGTAAAATAAGATTCCCATTTAAACCAATGTAAAGTTTCTGGAACCTGAGTCGGCCCCATCATCAGTTTTTCAACATGATAAAAGCCGCCGCCATGTACCATCCAAAGATCCCCGATATGGCCTTCGCGCTTTGATTCCGCATTGAACACGAAGCTGCGATCGAGCCACATAAAAAAGAACGAGGTTCCGATCCAGGTTATCGCGACGGTAATATGTAGCCAGCGAGTAAGAAGTAGCATCCAATCAAAGATTTCGCGATCCACGGCGAGCTCTCCAGCGGCGTTGTGGGCGGGAGCATAGTCCGGCCGGAAATTTTCGCGCAATAGTGAACATTGCCTCCGGCGCGGCAGCGCGAAATTGGCGACGGACACCCCTCGCCTGCCGCTCCCCCACCCAAGCCCAAAGCCAGACGCTACGCCAACCTAGGTCAGTCGCCGCATCTGGACGAGTAGCGATTGAAAGCGATGTCGATCAAATGGCGAGAAATTATCGAATGAGCGCAATCAATCGCAGGACAGCCATAAAGACGCCATACAAAGTGAAAAGACCGGCGAGGACGACGCAGGCGATTCCGACAATTGGATGATTGTTTAGGAATTCCCCGTAATAATTCGCCGCTCGTTTCACGCCGGTGCATGGACAAACCACCGGAATCAGGCCGTCCAAAACATTTTGCAGTTTGCCAATCATCTGGTCGACGTTTTGGTAACGCTCATTCGGGTCTTTGGCCAAACCCGGGCGAATAAAGTTGGTCAGCTCCGGCGGAGCCCCATAAGCATGATGCATCTTGAGCGCGCTCATCGGCTCTTCCGTCAGAATCGCGGTCAACCGCGCCATCACCGAAGGCACCTGCCGCAGGTAATAGTGAAGGGTTATGAATTCATAAAATAGTACACATAGCGCATAGGTATCAGTGCGCACATCGAGCGGAGCTTCACCGGCCATCGCTTGTTCCGGCGCCATATAATCAGGAGTGCCGCTGACCACCAAATCCATTCCCTTGCGCGGCGTCCTTTCCTCTTTAACTGTTTCAGCCCCCATGCGGTGCGCAAGCCCCCAGTCCAGAACCATCACCTCACCAAATGGCCCAACAATGACATTGGCAGGCT
>CAYWPR010000136.1:0-14725 GCA_964460115.1 uncultured Myxococcales bacterium | reverse complement strand
CATGCTCCGTACCACGAAGCGGGGTTGAGTCGCCTTCCGATTGCGCCAAGACAGGTTCTAAAGGACGAGCGTTTCGTCAAACATGAAAGAAGCCTGCTTTCAAAAGAGGAACTTGCCCAGCAGCCGCAAGAACAGGATGTCACGTCGGCGATGATGCTAGAAACCGATGGTCAAACCCATCGTCGGCTGCGCGGGCTAGTACACAAAGTGTTCACGCCGCAGCTCGTTGAAAATCTACGCGAACGGATTGAGTCTATTTGCGCGGAGCTCTTGGAAAAAGCCGCGGCAAAGGGCGCGATGGATATAGTGGCCGATTATGCGTTTCCGTTATCGGCCATTGTGATTTGTGAAATGCTGGGCGTGCCCAGTGAAGACCGCGATCGCTTCGGGATGTGGACAACGCAGCTCATGAACCAGTCCTACGGCCCCGACGTCGCCGAGGGCCATCAGGCGATGCTGGCAATGCTCGACTATCTGCGCGGCGTCATCGCCAACCGTCGGTGCAATCCCAAGGACGATTTGATCACGCAGCTATTGCAAGTCGAGGAGGCCGGGGAAAAGCTGAATGATATCGAACTGCTGGCGATGACGTTCATGCTGCTTATCGCTGGACATGAGACAACTGTAGCCATGATTCCCACCGCGGTGCTGGCGCTCCTCGAGCATCCAGCGCAGATGCAAAAGCTGCGCGATGATCCTTCGCTGATCAGAAACGCGATCGAGGAACTTCTGCGCTATACCGGCGCGGCTGATAACACGCTCATACGCTATGCCGCGCAAGATGTAGAGCTAAGCGGCGTGCTCATTCCGCGCGGCGGGCTTGTTCTTGTGTCGCTGGCGTCTGTGCATCGCGATCCGGAACAATTCGAAAATCCCGACATCTTGGACATTACGCGCGTGAATAGCAAACACATCGGATTCGGCGCGGGTCCGCATTACTGCTTGGGGGCGCCGCTGGCGCGCCTGGAAAGTGCTATCGCGATTGCGCGGCTATTAGAAAGGATGCCAAAGCTGAGGTTGGCTACTAGCTCGGACGAGCTCAAGTGGCGCCCGGTCCTATTTGTGCGCAGCCTCGAAGCTCTACCGGTGAGGTTTTGAAGCGATGATTGCCACTGAATCTGACGCCAATCCGCCGCAATTTGCAGAACTTAGGGCGGATGAGCTGCCGTTTTTGGAAAAAGACCTCATTGGCGATATTTTTGATTCGCGCTGTGCTGGGGCGATCATTCGCGAAGCGTTTCCCGCGGAGGCCGCGGCCCGCGTGATCACCCGTCTTGAGTCGGGCGCGTGCCGTCAGTACCGAAGTGTATCGCAATATGTCAAAGGCTATGGGTTTGGTCCCAGCGTTGTGAATGCCGATTCTGACCTGCGCAAATATTTTGCCGAGGTTTCTTCCTTTCAATCGGAATGCGCCGCGCTGTTCGCTGACGGCCCCGATTTTCAGACGCGGATTGTAGAGATTTTGACGCAGGCTGGAGCCGGCAGGAACGCCGCAGTTCCGCGCGGCCCGGCCGGCGAGCCGTACGGAGGCATGACCATACGCTGCGCCGTTCCGGAAGGGAATCGTCTGATACACGTCGACTTTGGCTTACTCGATCTTCCTCAGCTTGCGGCGCTTTTGGCGCAATCCGATCGCTCCGTACTACTAAGCTACTTCGTCACGCTGGCAACACCGCAGTCGGGTGGAGAGCTTCACGTCTACTCTTTGCGAAACGGCGAGGGATTTGGCAAAGAGTTCGCGCTTTTGGATCCGGAAAGCGAAGAGGCACGCCGCGCGATTGCGCCCTATGGCCGGCTGGTCCTGCGACCTGGCCCCGGCGATCTTGTGCTTCTCAACGCCGGAAGCCACTATCACAACATCGAGCCTGCCTTGGGCGCGCGCGCGCGGTGGACCATTGGCGGCTTCCTTTTGCGCTCGTCTGACCATCGCTCACTGTTCTACTGGTGCTAAACCGCGAACACCCGCTGCTTAAAAAGGCCGCGCCTTGGAAAAAACGGAATGATGTCCAAGACCAGATCAAATAAAAATTATGTTCGGCTGCTTCAGGTACTGGGGTATCCAATCCTGCTTTTGACCGCGCTATTGACTATATTTATTACTTTACACTTTCACCTCAGCTTCGGTTTATGCGGAAGCCTATTTTTATTCTGGACCCTTTTCTATATAGCGGTCTTAGAACAATTGATTCCTTATGACCGGCGCTGGAATCCAACCGGTCGAGAGTGGCTACGCGACGGCATCTATCTACTGCTTACGATGATAGGCGGCGGACTGGCGGTAGTTGCGGTATTTTATATTGCATCATTTAGGCCTCTAGCGCACACTGCACTGCCGCTGATGCTAGAAATCCCAATGGCGCTCGGGCTAAGTTCCCTGGGCTCGTATGTTTTTCACCGCCTAAGCCATAGCCATCCCTGGATCTGGCGACTGCACGCCGTGCATCATATAGAAGCCAAAGTGAACGTAGGCAACAACGGCGTCAACCATGTGCTGGATGTTTTTGGCCGCCGCCTGCTGGCGCAATTGCCCATGGTTCTGCTTGGCGCAACGCCCTCGACGCTATTTATCTTGGGCGTTTTTAATACGGTACAAGGGTATTTTGTGCACGGAAATGTTGATATTAAATTTGGCTGGTTGAATTATATATTGGTGAGCCCAGAACAACACAGACTGCATCATAGCAAAGATTTGTCGGAGGCCGGTCACTACAGCACCGACATCCCTTTGTGGGATATATTGTTTCATAGCTTTACGTGGAAAAAGGGTCGCAAGCCGAAAGCCACTGGAGTGACCGATTCCGAGAGTTTTCCAGCCCCGGATCGGATATTGGCCAGTCTCATTTATCCCTTTCTGATACGTAGAAGGTAGAGCCTCTGACCATGAATCTTCCTCAGACTAGCGCCGCAGCGCCCGATGCCAATTTCAGCACGCGGCCGGCAGCTCTTGGTTGGCCGGCGATTTTTGCCTACGCGCTTCCCAGCCTTGGCACGAGCTTCCTTATCACCCTGCTCACCGCGATGTTTATGAACTTCGGCACCGACGTGCTGCTGGTCTCCTCAGTCTGGCTCGGTTCTATCATACTTGCTTGCAAGGCCTGGGCTGCCATCGCCGACCCTTTGACTGGCTATTTCTCGGATCGGACACGCTCTCGATTCGGACGCCGCAAGCCCTGGGTGGTGGCTGCGGCCCCGATCCTCGCCGTCACCACGCTCGGGGTCTGGTCGCCGCCGCAGGCGCTTTTTGGAATGCCGCTTATGGCATGGCTGGCGGTGGCGGCCTTGGGGTTTTACACGGCGTATACCCTTTACGAGATTCCGCATCTTGCGCTTGGCGCACAGCTTTCCTACGACGCCGAAACGCGCGGACGCCTTTATGGCACGCGGCAGCTCCTGCGCGGCGTGGGAATGTTTCTGGCCTTTGGAATCGGGTCGATGCTTCTGAAAAACCTTGCAACCGCGCGCGCCACTGCGCATTTGATGGCGCTCGCCTTTGGAGGCTTCACGGCGGTCTCTTTGGTGCTTGGCATGTGGCTACTGCCGGCCGAAATTCAGCACACGACTTGGCGGCCGCCTCCCAATCCGCTGCGTGCTTTGCAGGATGTCTGGCGCAATCGAAACGCCCGCATCATCTTGCTTGTTTATTTTATCGAGATGATGGGAATCGGCGGCACCGCCACTGTCACTCCATATATGCTGCGCTATGTGCTAAGCAGGCCGGATCTCATGCTGCCCATGATGGCCTGCTACGGAGTGCCGTCGGTCGTCTCGATTCCTTTGTGGGTGTGGCTGGGCGGTCGCTTTGAAAAGCGCAACATTTGGCTTTTCGCCATGATGATGGCCGTGGTGGGCTTCGCAATGCTGCTTTTTGTGTCCGCAGGCCGCTGGCTGCTGATGGGCATTGGAGTGCTACTTGGCGGGACGGCCATGGGCTGTGGCCAAAGCCTGGGAATCGCCGTACAAGCCGAGATCGTCGATGCCGACGAGCTTGAGACAGGGGAACGCAAGGACGGTTCCTATTTCGCCGCCTGGGCCTTCGTCAGCAAAGTCGGCGGCGCGATCATGGTGTGGATCGTGGGTGTGTCCCTGGCCTGGTCCGGCTACGTTCCCAAGCAAGAGCAGACAGAGCTCGTGAAGGATACGCTGCGCTGTCTTATGGGCGGAGTTCCCGCCTTAAGCTTCGCAATCGGCGCGCTTATCTTCCGCGAATTCTCCCTAAACCGCGCTGAGTATGCGCGCATTCGCGCTGAGCTAGACAGGCGCTAGATACCTTTTCTGAGAAGGAAGGACGGATGCCTCTTTAGAACGAGAGGCAGGCCGCGGTGCCTAAACAACCCTTTAAAAGTCGTCGTCGTCGTCTTTGCCGCCTTTGATGCTGTTGAGCAGGCGGTAGGCTTCTTGCACTTTGGGATTTTTGGGGCTGTTGTTGTAAAGCAGCATGACCTTGCGGCAGAGATTGCGCGCTTGCGTCGGATTGCGCGTGACTAGGCTTTTGGCTTGCGACAGAAACTGATCCGCCTGCGCATCCTTATTGGCCCCATCGCTCGCCGCGGGCTTGCCGCCGGCTTTGCTTTGCAGTGGCGTAATCTTGCTTGAATAAAATCCCGAAAGCCCACCGCCCAAACGTTTGTCAATGGCTGCGGCGGCCTGATACGCGGCAAGGGCACCGGCGGGATTTGAGCTCTCTAGCTTACTCGCCTGGTCGGTCTTGGCCTTGAGCTCATCCAGATCCTTGGCAGTCGCCTGGGCCTTGGGATTCTTGATGGCTTTCATCGCATTGCTGGCACCGACGAAATCGCGATTTTTGTAAGCCGCCAGCGCCTGCTTGTTGCTGGCCAGATCACCGCCGCTCGCCGGCGGTTCGGGCTTGGCCGGGGGCGTTTCCTTTTTGACCTCTTTTTTTACTTCCTTTTTCGGTTCAGGTTTGGGCTTTTCGTGCTTGGGCTCCGCTTTGGGCTCGGCCTTGGCCACCGGTTCGGGTTTGGGCTTCTCAGTCGGCGGATTTTCAGCGACGACTGGTTCCTCGGCAGGCTTGGGCGCCGCCATACTGCTAAGCTTGTTTTTGAATTCGATAAGCTCAGCATTTTCGGAATCCAGCTCTTCCAGCCCCTTGTTGATCTTTTCAAGGGCCGCGGCGTTATCGCTTTTGGCCAAGCTTAGCGCCTGACTCAATACGTCTTTGACGGCCTCGCGCTTGATTTCGCGAGTTTGCTGCTGCGCGTCTTCGTACTGAATTGAGGACTTGTCCACCTTGGCCAGTTGCTTTAGCGCCTCGACGTAACGATGCGCGGTGTTTTCTTTTTTGGCGGCATCGATCAGTTTGCGTACACGGTCTTCGCTGTCGCAGGCCTCGATATAGCGCCGCAATTCTTGCGAATCGGGCGCCAATTGCAGCGCCGCTTCGAAAGTCTTGCGCGCCGCGGCGTAGCGATTGCTGGCGAATTCGCGCGTTCCGCTTAGAAAAAGGTCGGTGGCTTTGTCGATAGGTTTTTGTGGATTGCTGCCTTTGGCCAGGCTGATAAACAGGCCCAAAAGCCCTACCAAAAGGGCCGCACCCACGGCGCCAAAGTATATCAAGCGCTTTTGCGGATGCTGCAAGGCGCCGCGCAGACCCGGCACCGCCATGGAACTGGCGTTGGAATCAAGGAGCTGCGCCGGATGCGCCTGTGACGAAATAGCGGCTGGCGCCGAGGTCGCCAGGGCCGGCGGCAGCGGCGGCTGACCGGTGGGGGCCATCGGGTAGCCGGGCGGCTGCAGCGGCGGCATGGGCTGCCCCGGCAGCGGCGGCATATAAGGCGCTTGCGGCGGATAGCCCGGCGGCGGATAACCCATTTGAGGGGCGGCCGGGGCCATCGGCGGCGCATAGGCTGGGGCTTGTGGCATCATGGCCGGTGGAATCATCGGCGCCGGCGGCGGCGCTGGCGGTGACGGCGCATCCTGTTGCGGCCGAGAGGGCGGATGCTCGAAGCGGAGCAGCGAATTGCCGACCTCGATTTGGTCGCCGTCCATAAGCTGTACTTCGCTGACCCGCTTGCCGTTGACCATGGTGCCGTTTGGCGAACCCATGTCCTGCAGCCTATATCCGGTCTGCGTCATATGGACTTGCAGATGGCGCCGCGATACGGCGATGTCAGCGATGACCAGCATTTGATCGGCCCCGCGGCCAATCGTGGTGACCGGACGGTTCAGTTCGATCACTTTGCCTTGATCATTGCCGCTGACCACGCGCAGGCTGCCGAACTTGCCAAGGGGTGGGGCCCCGGCGGCACCTCCGCCTGTACCTGCCGAACCGCCGTAACCCGGTGCGCCGCCTGATCCGGGCGCCCCCATCGACAGCAATTCCGGCGGTGGACGATCGTGCATAGGAACCGCCGAAGAGTAGGCCGGCCGGCCGCTTGCAGCGGGGTAACGAGGCGATTCGGTTGGGCTCATGGATTGCGATTTCACCGGCATCAACGGCAGTGTATCAGCACCAATCGGTAACGAGAAGGGTCACGGCTGATCGAGAAAGTTCACCAAGGCCTTTTCGAAGCGGAGATGGCTGCGCTCAATGGGGGCGTACTTGCCGAGGCCTGGTAGGTATGCATACCACTTGGCGACGGTGCCAAGTTCTTGAAAAAACTGCACCCGGTCGGCAAATTGTTCGGACGTGCCGTCGCGCTCACCCTGAATTAGCAAAGTCGGCGTTTTGATCTGGCCGGGCACGATCGGACTAGGCCGGGCCAGATCTCGACGGGCGCCGTTTGGCGCGCTTTGAGATTCAGCGCGGCAGACTTGGGCGCGACGGCGAACAAATTCAGGGTCGAGGTCGCCATCTTCGGGCTTCATCAGCGCCTGCTGCTGACCCAGTGTAGAAAATGGCGCATTTGATGGCTGCGCCGCCTTGTCTACATGGCGAAAGCGCAGTCCCAAAAGCGCCAGTCGCGCCACTCGATTGGGCCTTTGGCTGGCAAACATCAGCACCGGCTGTGTCCCCCACTGGTACCCAAAAAGGTGGACGCGTTCCACCCAGCGCAAAGCGCGAATAAATTCGACGGCCGCTTCGATGTCTGGCATCACCGCTGCGGCATCGCTAAGGTCTGCATCGCTGCGCTCGGATTTGCCGTACCCATGCAGGTCCAGCGCGAAAACGTCGTAACCAGCGTCGGCCAGCGTTTCCATCAGGGAATAACCGTGCTCGGGATCGGGGTCGAAGGTGCAGCGGCTGGCCCAGGTTGCGCCGTGTATCAGCAAGATGACTTTGCCGTTTTTTTTCCAGGCCTCCTCGTTGCCTTGCCGATATTTTTCGTACAGTTTCAGCTTCAGGCCGTCGCGTTCGACCAAAAGTTCGCGCATGCGCACGTCGCGCACGGCTTGCGGTTCACGCGCCGACTGGACCATGGCCACGGCCTTGCCGCGATGGTCTACAAGGTTATTGGCCAAAGCTGCGCCAGAAATGAAAACCGCCCCAAGCAAAGTCCACACGAGCGGACGCAGGCGCGGCCAGGAAACATGCGGGAAAACCAAAGGCATAGCGCTTGGGATTTAGCATGAAGCGCCGCGTTTGAAAACTCGAGGGGCGAATTTGGCGCGCCATGTCTTGTAAAGTGCAAGCCGAGCTCATATTTAGCCCAGGCCGAGCTTCGTTTAGCGACGGCTGCCCTACGAATTCTGCGTGAACTGTGCTAAAAAGACTGAGCCGCAAACCATAAGGCCATGAGGAGAGAACGACCATGAAGCTCTACTTTGCCCCCGGGGCTTGTTCGCTATCGCCGCACATTGCGCTGCAAGAGGCGGGTCTGTCCTTTGAAACGGAACAGGTCCACCTTGGCAGCAAGCAAACCAAAAGCGGCGGAGATTTTCGCAGCATCAATCCCAATGGATATGTTCCGGCGCTGCAGCTAGACGATGGGCAGGTTCTGACCGAAGGGCCGGCAATCGTGCAGTACATCGCCGACCGCAAACCGGAATCGCATCTGGCGCCGGCGGCCGGCAGCATCGAGCGGTACCGCTTGCAGGAATGGCTGAATTTTATTTCGACGGAGGTCCACAAGGGATTTAGCTGGCTGTTTAATGCCAAGGCCAGCGATGATGCCAAGCAGTTGGCGCGCGAGAAGCTTGGTGAGCGTTTTGACTTTCTTTCGAGCAAGCTGGCCGGTCGGCCGTTTCTGCTCGGCGATACTTTCACGGTCGCCGATGGCTATTTGTTCACGGTGCTCAACTGGACGCAGTTTGTGAACATCGACCTGGGAAAATGGCCGACGCTGAAAAACTTTCAAGAGCGAGTGGCGGCGCGACCTGCAGTGCGGGCAGCGATGGTTGCCGAGGGACTTATCAAGAACGCGTAAGTTTGTGACCCCAAACTCCCGCAACCACGGTTGCGGGAGGGGGGGTTATTTTTCGAGGGCGATCTGCATGATCAAAGCGGCGACGTCCTCGATGACCATGCGCGGTACGTACAGCGTGAATTCAGAGGAGTGTTCGGGGCCCGGCGGCTTGGCGCTGCGCGACACGTAGGTCATGGGAATCTCGCCATGGTGCGGAATCATGCTGAAAAGTTGTGCCGAGCGCGGCGTTTGCGCGCCGCCGCGCGAGGAACGATGGGCCATCGTCGCCAGAATCGCATCGAGATAACCGGACATGGCCACAAGCGAAGTATAGCCGCCCGAACGAATGGCCGGGTCGCGCAGGGTTTGCAGCCCTTCACGCTCGGCCAATGTTTTTTCCGTCGACTTTTTCAGGTATTCGCCGAGCTTTTGCAGCGCCGTGGCGCGATCCGTAGCCATGGCGGTCCACAGTCGACCGGCCATCGGAACCACGGCCATGTACAGATTCAGCGGTCGTAGCTTGCCGGAAGCTCCGCCTTTAATATCGCCAGCCGGCGCCGCGAAGTTGCCGCTTAAGGACACGGCATAGGCCCCGGGCCCAAGCGTTTTGGCCGATGCATCAACCTTCAAAGTGGGCGGAATTCCGTGCGCATCGAACTTTTTCCACTTGGTGCGCAAATACGCTTGTATACCCGGCCGGTTATAGACGGTGACTAGCGACTTCAGCCAGGGAATCGTCCAGTCGATGGCTCCCTCGGAAGCCACTACATAGTAGTTTCCTTGCAATAGCGCCATGGGGTCAAAGCTGTCGCCAGCGGCGTTTCCCGACGCCGCGCTTTTGCTATTTTGGCCCGAGGTCATCACCGTCGTAATCGTCCCATCTTTGGCGGAATCAGCGGTGACATCGAGGACTTTGCGAAAGACCTCCATCAGCGCTTGGCGATCTGCCGCTGGCAAATTGTCATAGGTGACAAATCCGTCCAAAAGCGGCAACAGCGGGGTCAGCACTTTGCGAAAGTACTTGGGATGGCTTTTGTGAAAGGAGGCCGAGCTGCTTTGCAGAGGCAGGCTCCAAAATAGGGGCGGGGCCCCGGCCGGCGGCGTGGCTGCTGCGTCGGTTTCGGCTTGCGCCCAAAAGGAATTTTGCCCGCCAAGATGGTAAGAAAGGCGCGCCTCAATGCCGCCTTTGCTGACACTTAAATCGAAATTTAGTGTCTGCAAATCTTTGCTCATCGCCTGGCATTGCTCGACAAGCATCTGAATCGTATCGGTGAGCGCGCGATCAAAGGTCGGCTGTCCAAGTTGCAGCTTCTGCGGCAAAATCAGCGCCGCCACCTGTAAGGCGCGCTGCCAAGGCACTTTGTAGGCGTCGGCCAGGACATCTACAAGCAGCTCGCCGTGCAAGTCGCTTTGCGGCACTGTCGCGCTCAATCGACCAAGCTGCGGGGCCATGGCGTCGCGTCCCCGTTCGTCGCGGCTGCACAAAAGCCGGCCAAAAGCCGGCCCGGGCGTGCCGCTTAACAAGCAGTAAAGTCCGCGCGAGCCTATAGGCAGACGCAAAAGCGCTGCGCCGCGATTGCCGCCGGTCACATAGCCTCGGCTTTGCGCCTGCTTCTGGGCCTCATCCAGGTTTTTAATTCCGACCGAGAAAGCCACCATCGGCAGCGGTGGATTGTCATCGGACGATTCACCGCGAGCGCCATCGACCCCGATTAGCACATCGACCGGCGCCGCCAACGCCACCTGCCCGGACATGTCGCCAAATACTTCGGCAATCAGAGAATCCGGATGTAGGGGCACAGGCACATATTCTTTGATCATGGCCAGCGTCGCTTCCAGGTTGCGAGCGCGCAAGCTGGCAATCACTTTCAGCGGTTCACCGGCATCGGCCGCAGATGTAGCCAAAGCCAGTCCGAAAAACAGCGCCAGCGCGACGCCACGGCCCAAGGCGCTGCGGGCGCCTACAGAAAAAAAACGGCGAAAAGATCGCATGCCTTTGATTTTCGCATGAGGGCCGGCCGCTACGCGGATTTTCGCACCTGCGGCGCTGCTTGCAGGCCCGAGCAAGCGCCGCGCTGCGACCAAAGCCATGGCCGCGGTGCGTGTGATACGATTGGCGTGGAACTTTCATGGGTTGTTTGCTCGAACCGCTGCGCCAGTGGGTGGCGCTTGGCAGTGTTTGTTGGGTGCTTTTTTTCGCGGGCTTTACCGCTTATGCCCAAAGGCCTTCGGCAAACGGCAGCAGCCGCGCCAGCGCCAGCGTCTATGGCGGCAGCTTTAAAGATTTGCTGCGCAAAGGCCTGGCGGCGCTTGAGGCGCGCGACTTGGCAACGGCGACCAATTTACTGACGCAGGCTTTTCGCGTCTCGCCGCGAACTTCTTTGCTGTTTTATCTGGCGCGCGTTTCTGAAAAATCCGGACAGACGCTTGAGGCCTATGATTTATATCGCCGCTACCTGGCGGATTCGGCGCGCGACGTCGACCCGGCCGCGACAAAAAGCGCCGAGCAGTTTTTGGCACAGGCGCAGCCTCCAAGCGGCAGCGTGAATATCTCGGCGGATCCCGGCGCCTTGATTAGCGTGGATCATCGTCTCGTCGGAGTCTCGCCGCTGGCCTTGCCTTTGCTCGTCGTACCTGGAGCGCATACGATAGGCGTCGAGTTTCCCGGAAAAAAACTGGAAGCTCCGGTCGATGTGCAAATTGGCCGTCTTATCGAGCTGCGGGCCAGCCAGCGTTCCGGCGCTTTACTCGTCAGCATGCCACCGGCCATGCTTCTAGGCCCGCAGCCGGAAGCAAGGCTGGGCGAGGCGGCAAAATCATTGCTTGAGGCGATGGAGCAGGCGGCGCGCGGCGAGCAGTATGTCCTTTTTCCGGCCGAGCAAGCCGTCTTGCAAGCGCCGGAACTAAAGACCTGTGTCGAAGAAGAAAGCTGCCAGCGCCAACTGGCGCAAAAGAACAAATTGGAATTTGTGCTGTTTCACCGTGTACAGCTCGAGGGAGATTTAAAAGGCAGTCCAACCTGGAAGCTGGAACTGCGCCTGTATCGGGCCGATATTGCCGAACCCGCCGCTGCGGCCGAGGCTGCTTGTGGGCCGTGTAACGTCGCGCAGGCCGCGGCGCGGCTGAAAGACACGACCGCCAAAGTGCTTGCCGAAGGGCTGAAGCGAACCACGGGAACGCTACAGATCACCACCGAGCCGGCGGCGGCGACGATACATATAGATCGGCAAGCGATTGGCCATGCTCCCTACAAAGAGCAGTTATGGACGGGAACTTATGAAACGATGATTCGCCACCCCGGCTATCAGGCCGAACGCCGCAGCATTGCGATCGCAAATAACGAATCTACCGAGCTGCATGTGCAGTTGCAGAAGACTTTGCCGCCGCAGGTCCGTTGGCAACGGGCGCCACGGCCGAAGTGGCGGCTTTTGCTGGGTGGTGTGCTTGTCGGGGTGGGTTTGGGAATCGCCGCCACCGGCGCGGTGGGCCTTGTTCGCAACGGCCAGTGCGTGGATTCGCCCATGCTGGACGGAGCCGCTTGTCAGACGCTGTATCAGACCGGGGCAATTGGCGGCGCCGGGGTGGGCGTAGGCGCGGCGGTGACGATTGCCGGCGCTGTGCTATTGGCTTTGCCCGGTCCCTGGCAAAAAGTCATCGTGAGGTAATATGCATAAATTATGGATTATTGGCATATTCGGATGGCTGTCCTGCGATGCACTTGTGCAAAAAAATCCGGATTATTGTGAGGAAAGCAGTGTTTGTGCACAAGGATTGACTTGTGATCAGCTTTTTCACCGTTGTTTGCCGCCTCCGGTTTTGAATCGAATTGAACCTGCTCTAGGACCGGCGGTGGGTAATGTAGATATTATTATTCATGGCAATAATTTTCGTCAGGGAATGACCGTAGAATTTAACGATCAAATCGCAACAATTACGAGCATTACAAACGATCTGATTCAAGTCAAATTGCCGCCTAGCCCCGGCGCCTGCGGGCCGGCCGAGGTTCGCCTGAGCAGCGCTGCGGGCGACAAAATTCAAAGCAGCAGCCTCTTTCGCTATCGCGTGAGCAATATCCAATTCAAGACGATCAGCAGTGCTCCTGCGATCGATGTCAATGCCGGGGCGCTGAGCGCCGGCCGCCTGGACTCGGATGCGCATACGGACCTGATCATCGCCAACCGCACCAGCCAAACGGTTTCGGTTCTGGCCGGCGTTGGCGATATGACATTTCAGGCCGCTCAGGATTTTGGCAAGGATGTTTATGATTATAATTCTGCACAGATTGCTGATTTAGACAATGATGGAATCAATGATATTTTGGCGGTGAGTTCAGGAAAATTGGTGATTTTGCAAGGAAAAGGAAATTTGCAATTTTCCGCCGTTTCTCCGCAATTGACATATACATATACCAGTAAATTTATTGGAATATATGATATAAACAATGATCAAAAATTAGATTGGCTGATGCTGCATGGCACACAAAATCAGATCGATGTATATATTAATAACGGAACTTTCAGCTTTGTTGCGCAGTCGCCGATTGCGCTATCCAGCGCGTCTAGCGCGATTGCGGTAGGCGATATAAGCGGCGATGGCAAGGCCGATATGGTGGCGACCGATGTCGGAAATAGCGCCGTTTTGCTATTTTTGGGAAATGGTGACGGCAACTTTTCCAAGCCGTCCAGCCTTCCGACAAACACCGGGCCGCAGCTTTTGGCGCTGGCTGATTTAAACGCAGACGGCAAAAAAGACCTGATCATTGCGACAAAAAGCGGCGGCCAAGGGTCGCTGACGGGAGCATTTGGCGCCGGCGATGGAAGTTTTCCCAACGTGGTTTCCATTCCGATTGCCGCGACACCGCAGCTTTTGGCCACAGATGATTTTGACTGCGATGGGCGAGCGGATGCGCTGGTCTACAATCAAGCAACGACGGAGCTAAGCTTGTATCTGGCCCAGCAAGAGGCGATGGGATTTGCACCCCTCATTTCGATCAATACGGGCAATAAGGGAACGGCGCTACAATCTTTGGCGGTGGCGCGGCTGGACGGTGACAGCAAGCTCGATATTGCGCTATTGACGTCGGCCAGCCCGCCCAGCTTGGTCTTGTTACAGAATACGTCGAATTGAGAACAAGCGGACAAAAACAGCTTCGCGGAATTCTTAGCGCGAGGAATTGAGGGGAATTAGGGCGCGAATGCGCGCATCGCGCAAGTACAGCCCGGCCCAGGCCAATACTCCGACGAGAATCGGCGCCAAAAACGCATCGCTGACGCGTACATGGGTGGCGACGGCTCCGCCCAGATAGCCGGTCAGCACAATGGCTCCCAAAACCGCGGTGCGCGGAATGGCGTATAGGAGGACACAAAGTAATTCCACCACGCCGATTCCTAGAAGTGTACTTTCCGGATATCCGAACTTCTCAACGAATACTTTGACAAGCTCCGGCTTGTGTAAAAATTTCATGGTCGCACTCATTAGCAGCATCAGAACCGGCAGCGCCGAAACAATGCGCCCGGACCACAGCATCCAGGGCTTTATGGCAGGGCTTGCGGCGGCGTTTGAAGGAACGGAACTTGCGCTCATGACGAATTCTCCTTACAAATGGTTTCGCGGCTTGCCATCCGACTTTCTGTCGGGTACCTACTTTCCAATTGATACCATTTTGGACCTGCTCTTTCTCGTGTCAAGTAGCTTTCTATTTAAAAGTGAATACAATGAAAACCGATGAGCAAGTCGATTGATCCGCAATGCCGCGCCTTTCAGAATGCCATCGCGCTGCTTGGCCGCCCCTGGACGGGGCTAATCCTAAGCCTGTTGCAGAACGGGCCGCTGCGGTTTAGCGAACTCGAAGAGCGTTCCCACGGACTTGGCGCCAAGACTTTGTCGGCGCGTCTAAAAGAGCTGGAAGAACGCGCCCTTGTTGCGCGCCATGTCGAGGCGGGTCCGCCCGTGCGCGTGCAGTATGCGCTAACATCTAAAGGCCATGCGTTTGAGCAAGTGGCCCAGGCGATACAGCGCTGGGGCCGTGAACTAATTACGGATGAACCGCCCCGCCCGCCGAAAAAGCCAAGCCTCGCCAAACGCCGCCGAAAAAGTCCTTAATCGAAAAGAAAACAAAACAGTGCGCTTGGATGCAGGGGCTCCGAAATAGAGGGGGGCCTGGCAATGATGCAAGTTCCTTGTCGACGCGCTTTCCGCGCAGCGAAAATGCTGAACAATCACAGCATTTTTTGAGTGGAGACAAGCGCGGCCGAGCTTTGCGGTTTCTGCCGCCGGTGGCTTACTCATTCGCCACGAATTTGCGTCCGCGCGTACGGATTGCCGCGCTTACTGCGTGTTGAAGGATACTCGGAATTTAGCCAATATATCCGCTAGGATTCGGCAAGCTTCCCACGCATCGTTCGCGTTGATTGCTTTTACTA
>CAYWPR010000135.1:0-15037 GCA_964460115.1 uncultured Myxococcales bacterium | reverse complement strand
TGGTCCTCGGTAAGCTGCAAAAGTTGCTGCCGCCGCAGCCGATAACAGCGGCTGTCGCCAACATGCGCGACAATGGCGCGATCGTCTAGAAAAAGCGCTCCGACGATCGTCGTGCCCATGCCGTGCTGCTCTTCATTGCGCTGCGCGGTTTCGTAGATGCGCTGATTGGCGTGCTTGATGCCCACGACCATGCGGTTGGTTTCGTACCGCAAGCCATTGTCGAGCTTGAAGGGCCACGACGTCGGCGACAAATCCTGCGTGGACTTCATATATGCCGCGACCGCCTCGACCGCCATATTCGAAGCCACCTCGCCACTGGCATGGCCACCCATGCCGTCGGCGACAATGGCGATACGCTCGAAGTTAGGCAGAATGAAGCTGTCCTCATTATGCTTGCGCTTCATCCCGATATGAGTATCACCCGAGAAGCGCACCCGCATGTTACGCATGGGAAAAGAGGAGGACATGCGAACCCAGCATATCACGGGTAGCTGCGGTCAAACATTTGCCCTTTTTTGATTCTTTTGCCGAAATGTTTTCGCAGGTACGCGACGCAGGTGACTGTGCGTTTTTTTCCGACAAAGTAGACCATAGCCATCGTCATCCACTTTTGCGCTTAGTTTGGCTCGGCAAGCATCAAAACGATCTTGCCTAGGTGGGGTGTATCGAGCGCGCGATGGGCAGCAGCAGCCTCGGCAAGCGGAAATTGGTGGGCTAGCACTGGCCGCAACTGACCCCGTTCAAAAAGGGGCAGAACGTGGTTTGTGAAACTCTGGCATAGCGCCGCCTTGCGATCTAAAGGCAGTGGCCGCAAGGTCGAGCCAATAATTTGAATTCTTCGCTGCAGCAGCAGCCCAAGGTTGAGTTCGGCCTGACGGCCGTGCATAAGCCCGATGCAAATCAGTCGCCCATCTGGCGCCAGGGCCTGCAGATTGCGATCGAGGTAGCTGCCGCCCACGCAATCCAGCACCACATCCACGCCGCGGCCAGCGGTCTGGCTGTGCAGGGCAGCAAGCCAGTCGGTGGACTTGTAATTCCAGGCGGCGCTGGCCCCGAGCTTACAGCACGCGGCGGCCCGATCGTCATCGCCCACTGTACAATAGGCAGTCACAGAAGCCGCCTGACACAGAGCCAAGGCAGAAGTGCCAACACCCGATGCACCGCCATGTATCAAAACCGCGGCCTGCTGGCCTGCACTGGCAGCCCAAGGCAGATTGCCCAGTACAAACAAGTTGAGGTAGGCCGTCAAAAATCCCTCTGGAATCGCGGCGGCCTGCGCGATGGAAAGCCCCTTGGGAACCGGCATGACTTGCTCCGCTGGGACAGCGACCTCTTCGGCATAGCCGCCCCCGGCAAGCAGCGCCATCACCTGTTGGCCAAGGTGCAGATGGGCGGCCTTTCGTGCGGCATTCGCCCCGATCGCAATGATGTGACCAACGGCTTCTAAACCCAAGATGCTCGATGCGCCGGGCGGCGGCGGGTAAAGCCCCTGGCGCTGCATGACGTCGGCGCGATTGACGGCGGTGGCCTGTACTGCGATAAGCACCTCGTCATCTTGACAGACGGGATTTTGCGCTTGGCCCAGGTAAAGCACTTCCGGGCCGCCCGGCCGATCAAACAGAATTGCCTTCATGTGGAACCTCTGCAAAGTCAGCCGAGTTCGAAGCGGGCAGATTCGCCGGCGGCCGCTTCTTGCTGATGGCGGCAGCGATGCGGCCTAATAGTTCCGTCTTTCCTTCACCTGTGGTCGATGAATAAATCAGCGCCGGGCGCCGAATCAAGCGGGTCAGCGCCGCCGCGGCCGGTTTGCGTTCGTGCTTGGATAGCTTGTCGACCTTGGTAATCACGGGAATGACCATCCGCCCCAGACTTTCGAGGTAGATAGCGATTTCCACTTCATCTGACAAAAGCTCCGCGGCGCGCTTGTCAAGCACGCGGCGGCTGTCGAAAAGCAGCACCACGGCGCGCAGGCTTTGGCGGCCGGCCAGGTACTCGTCCATCATTTTTTGCCAGCGTTGCCGTTCACCTTTGCTGACTTCGGCGTAGCCGAAACCGGGCAGATCGGTCACTAGAAATTCCGATCGCGCGCCGGCAGAGCCGATAAAGTTCACCGTGAAAAAATTGAGCAGTCGCGTGCGGCCCGGAGTGCGCGATACGCGCGCCAAGCCATGCCGGCCGAGCAGCGAGTTGAGCAGTGACGATTTGCCCACATTGCTGCGTCCGCACAGCGCGATTTCGCCAATTCCGCCGTCGGCAGGCCATTCAGCGCGAACGGTGGCGCTTTTTAAAAAACTGGCGTCGATAATGCGCATGACGAGCGCGCAGTGTAGCAGCTTTGCCAAAGCCCCGCTTTGAACTGCCAACGCGGCACGCGCAGCAGTGCTCGCCAGTGCTCGCCAGCTCGATAGAAACTTAAAGCGAGCGCCGACCTGAATACTTTAGGGCCAAAGCAATTCCGCTTTGCAGATTGTTGCGAGTGGAGATGCCGTCTAGACGCACGCCCAAAGTGACCAGCGTCTGGGCCACCTCGGCACGAATGCCGGTCAGAATCGGCTCGACGCCGAGCAGCCGCAGAGCTTGAGCGGCCCCGGTCAGCGTGTTGGCTGCTTGCGTATCCAAGGTCTTAATGCCAGTGATGTCGATGATCGCGACGCGGGCGCGATTCTGACTGACCCCTTGGAGCAGCGTGTCGATAAGCTGATTGCCCCGCTCGGCATCAAGCGAGCCGATCAGCGGAACGATCATAATCTCGTCGGTGATTGGAATCAGCGGAGTGCTGCGCTCGGCCAGGGCTGCCGCCTGCATGCTGATAAGTTCGTCCTGCATGCGCAGCCGTTCCTGCTCGGCCCGCTTGCGTTGCGTCACATCCACCATCAGCAGGATGACGTTGCGCATCACGCCGTTTTCGTCAGCAATCGGCGCGGCGGTAGAATCGACGGTGCGCCGCTGCCCGTCTTCTCCAATGACGTCAAGCTGACCGCTGTGTATTTCTCCGGTCGTAAGGGCGCGCACCAGGGGCAGTTCCTCGTTGGGCACTGGCTCATCGGTGCCAAGGCGCACGCAATGATAGATCTCGGCGTAGTTCTCTTTTAGCCCAAACTGATTGATGTTGCGCCCCAGCACCTCGACCGCTTTGCGATTGGTCAGAATCGGTCGTCCCGAGGGCGCTTCGACCATGACCACACCCATCGGCAGATGTTCGAGCACGCGCTGCATTACATTTGTTTGATCTTGCCGATCGCGCAAAGCTACGCGCAAAGCCCGCTCTGAGCGCTGATTGGCCAGAAACGACGCCAGGGTCGCCATGAGCATTGAGCAGACGAAGCGTTCTTCTTCTGAGGCACGATGCGGCTCAGTCCAGAGGATGCTGAGCACGCCCTGCCATGCGCCATGGCTTACGCTAAACAGCGGCAAAATAAATATCGCCCGATTCTGATAACGCAGGCAGTCCTGGCGCAGTTTTTCGTCACAGCGCGGATCTGTTATGACGTCCTCAATGGCGATTAGCTCGTGCGGATTATTAATCCACAGCTCGGTGCTGCTAAATTCACTGAGGATATATCGTGTACCGTACGCGGGATTCTCACGTTTGACCTGTCCATCCGACCAGATCGCCAATGCTTCAACGGCCAAAGGACGTGCATCGTGACCCAGGTGAATTGCGTGCAGATGCACGTTCACCGGCTTTAACCGCTCGAAATAGCGCATAACCGCTGCCAGCGATTCCAGCGGGTCGGTGGCCACCGCTAAAGCGACGTGTACCTCGGCCAGTACCGAGGCAAGCTGATTGACGGACTTAGTAGGCAGAACGGATTCGCTGCTCATCTCGAAAGTCATACTAGCAGCAGAATTTTGAAATTTACATTACGGATAAATTTAAAGATGAATAACGCAGCCTGGCTATTTTTTGCCCTCGGGCAAGGTAGTGGCCCCGGCGGGTGAAATCGAGCGCAATTGCTGGTCGAATTTTTGCCGCTGAGGATGAGCGCTGCGCGGCAATTGCTCAGCAAATTTGTTCAGCAACTGCTGCTGCGCCGGGCTAAGCTGCTGCGGCGTTTCGACGACAACTTTGACATGCAGATCGCCGCGGGTATTCGCTTTGCCGGGCTCGGGCACTCCCTTGCCGCGCAGGCGAAATACGGCCCCCGATAAAGTGCCCGGTGGAATCTTCATGTCGGCGGTGCCTTCCAAAGTCGGAATTTCGACCACCGTTCCCAGGGCGGCTTCGCCAAAGCTCAGCGGCAGCGTACAGACCAACAGATTGCCCTCGCGCCGCAAAAGCGGATGCGGTTTGACGCGCAGGACCACGGTCAGATCTCCGGTGCCTCCGCCTTTGCGCCCGGGTTCCCCCTGACCGGGAAGCCGCCGAGTTTGTCCATCCTCGCTGCCCGGCGGCAAGTTGACGAGAAACTCGCGCATCTCTTCCACTTGGCCGCGGCCGCGACAGGTCGCACAGGCATCTTCCACTTCCTTGCCGGTTCCGCGACAGGCTGTACAAGGCCGACGCAGCGGCAAGATGCCCGCAGCGCGAGTCTCGCCTTTGCCGCCGCAGGTGCGGCAGGAGCGCAGCCCGGCAGCGCCCCCCCGGCCGCCGGTGGCTTGACAGGCAGCGCAATCGACTTGAACCGGAAAAGAAATGGTTTTTTGCACCCCGAGCGCTGCTTCGCGAAAACTGACTTCTAGCGTATAGCGCAAATCGCGGCCACTCGCCCTGCCCTTCACCCGGCCTAGTAGATCGCCAAAAATACTATCGAAGAATTCTTTGACGCTATCCAGGTCCAGATTGAGGTCTACCGAGGCAGTTCCCCCTGCCGGGTTATAGCCGAGGTGGCCCAGACGATCATAACGCATCCGTTTTTCGGAATCCGAGAGCACGGCATAGGCCGCCGAAACCTCTTTAAAGCGTTCTTCAAATTCCTTATTGGATTGGTTTTGATCAGGATGGTAGCGCAGCGCCAACGTGCGGTAGGCGCGCTTTAGTTCTACGGCGTCCGCATTGCGCGCAACGCCGAGAATTTCGTAATAGTCGCGTGGCTTCGCCAATGACTTCTCGCGCCGTCAGTTTTTGTAGTTGTCGCCCGCGGCGCTCGGCGCAGCTCCAGCGCGAACCACGGAGACGACGGCAGGTCGCAGCAGCCGGTTGCCAGTACCGATGAAGTAACCGCGCTGAAAAACTGCGGCCACGGTGCCGGCGGGCAGCGTATCGCTGTCCACTTGTGAAACCGCCTCGTGAAATTGCGGATCGAAGGCTTGGCCCTGCGCGTCAAAGGGTTTGACTTGAAACTTCTCAAGCGCGGCAAAAAATTGTTTTTGCACCATTTGCATGCCTTCAAGAAGCACGTTCAGCGCTGGGTTTTCGCTCTTTTTTGCCGCCATGAGGGCGCGATCGAGATTGTCTAATGGCGTCAGAAACTCTTTTAGCAAAGCCTCTTGGCTGCGCAGGCCGGCTTCTTCGGTTTCTTTACGAATGCGGCGCTTGTAGTTTTCGAAATCTGCCGCCAGACGCAGCAAGCGATCGTTTAGCTCGGCCCGCTCAGCGGTCAGCTTGGCGACTTCATCGCCACGCGCGGCTTCTGGCGCGGCCGCAGCGCTGGCTTCAGCAGCAGGGCTCGCAGACGAGGTTTCGTTAAGATTCGGCTCATGGCTGGACATGGACTTATCGTTCCTTTTCACCGTTGATGAGAAATAACACCAGATAGAAGCTGCGCAGTGAAGTCCACAAGCGCAATAACCCTTGAGTAGTTCATGCGGGTCGGACCAATCACTCCGAGCGCCCCAATCGATCGTTCGCCGTCGAAGTAAGAGGTCGCCACCACGGTCTCTTCCGAGAGCTCGGGGGCCGCAGTTTCAGCGCCGATAAAGACTTGCAAGCCGCGGGCGGCTTCGGTGCGTTCCAGCAATTTCAGCAAAATGCGCCGATCCTCAAGCGCGCGAAGCAGCGCTTTGAGCTTGGACGGATCCGGCGGCGGCTCTTCGGTCAAAAGGTGCCCGATGAGGTTGGCCTGGCCGGTCACATAAATTCCTGTGCCGGGACGCTCAGCGGGCTCGAGCAAAGCTTGCTTTTGCAGACGCAGGGCGCGTTGCGCAAGCCGATCGTAGAGCAGCCGCTCGTCGGCCAGTTCCTCTTCCAGGCGACGGCGCACCTCGGACAAAGGACGGCCGTCGAGCTTGTCGTTTAAATAATTGTGTATGCGTTCCAGATCTTCGCTGCGCAGCGGGCCATCTTCGGGGGGAATCGGAATCAGCTTGTTTTGCACCCGCCCGCCGGCGCTGACTAGTACCGCCAAAAGCGCGTCATCGCGCACCCGTACAAATTCGATGTGCTTGAGGATGTCCAGTTCCACGCGCGGCATGGTGACGACCACGGTATGGGTCGAAAGATCGGACAGGACTTTGCCGGCTTCGCGCAGCGCTGCATCGATTTCATGGGTCGGCAGCGTATAGCGCCCGGCCAGATTTTCGCGTTCTTTGGGCGACAGATAACTGACTTTCTCGGTCAGCAGAGAATCGACGAAAAAGCGCAAACCGAGCGTCGTCGGAATGCGCCCGGCCGAGGTATGCGGCTGACGTATAAGCCCTTGTTCTTCCAAGTCGCTCATGACATTGCGCACCGTCGCTGGTGATAAATCCACGCCATACCGACGGGTTACTGTGCGCGAACCGACGGCTTCGCCTGTGGCCAGATACTCCTGCGTAATCGCCGCCAGAATTTGGCGCGAGCGGTCGCTATTGATGTTCTTTTGAGGCATGCCGATACGTCAAACGTCGTGAGTATATAGTACACTCCCTGAGTATGGAACCGCTCCTCGCCGCTGTCGTGCAATTAACTTCTACTGCGGAGATAGCGCAAAACCTGGAGCGCGCTGCCGAGTTCTGTAGGCGCGCGGCGCGACGCGGTGCCCGCCTTGTCGTCCTGCCGGAAAACTTCGCATTTTTGTCCAGCGACGAAAACGCCAAGCTGGCCCATGCGGTGGATTTGCAAAATCCGCGACAGGGCGACATCGTCAGCCAAATGCGCCAAGTCGCGGCGCAGCTCGGCATTTCGCTGATTCTGGGCGGACTTCCCGAGCGAGCTCAGCCGTCAGAAACCACGCCGGCCGCAGTCCGTGTCTACAATACCTGCGTACACCTTGGTCCAGACGGCGCCATCGAGACTGTCTACCGCAAGATCCATCTTTTCGATGTTGATTTTGGCGCCGCCGGAACGGCGCTGCGGGAATCCGACAGCGTCGAGCCCGGCGATCCCAGCCAAGCCGTGCTCGCCGAAACCCCGTGGGGCAAAGTCGGCCTGTCGGTGTGCTACGATTTGCGCTTTCCGGAGCTTTATAGACGTCTGTCGGCACGCGGGGCGCGCATTCTGGTTGTGCCAGCGGCGTTCACGCTGCACACCGGCAAAGATCACTGGCACCTGCTTTTGCGCGCCCGCGCCGTTGAAAATCAGTGCTTTGTGCTAGCCGCCGCACAGCAGGGCAGACACAGTCAGAATCGACAAACCTACGGCCACAGCCTAATCGTCGATCCGTGGGGAACGGTACTTGCCGAATGTCCCGATGGCGAAGGCATGGCCATCGCCGAGCTGGATTTTGTCGCGCAAGAGCGTATGCGCAGCCAACTGCCGGCACTTTTGCATCGCCGAATCGCCGATTTCGATGAGCCGGGGCCCTAGCCGATGGCGCGTATCGGCTGCTTGCTTTTGGGGCTCATTGGTTTTTTCGCGAATGTACACGCGGCTAGACCGGCTCCGCCTATCGACGTCGTGAACAGTTTCGCGGTGGAAATTACGCCGACCCCACCACCGCTGGCGCTGGAACACGGGATGAGCGGCGATGTCGGCGCTTTCTACGCCCGGGCCATGACGGCCGTTCGCAACGGCCAGTACCGAGCGGCCTTCTCGGCCGTTCGTCAAGCGCGGGTTCTGGCCTATCAAGCGCTTTTGCGTGGACCGACCGAGCATAGTCTGGCTCAGCGCCATTTCACGCGAATTCTCTACAGCGAAGAGCAGCTTAGCGAACTGACCCTTATCGATGAGCAGCTTGAACATCCCCCCGAGCAGCTTGACCAGCGCAATGTGCTTTTGCAGTTGCGGGCACTGTGTCTGCACAACCTTTTTCTGGCAGTGCGCGGATTTTGGGGAATTAACGACGCCCGTCTGATGAAGGAAGGTCTGCGCGCCTACAAAACAGTCATCGACGATGCCGACAATCTGAAACAGGCGCTCATCGTCGCCTATGCCGGGCTTTTGGCGGAAAGCGGCAATTTGCGGGAAGCGCGCCTTACTTTCGCCAAAGTCAGCGAGCACGACCGCGAACAAGAAAATCTGGACATCGCCGTCGCCTATTACTATTTGGCACTGGGCGACAGGCAACGCGCCATCTCCCGCCTGCTTGGTGCTTCACATCGCGACATTTGGCTGCGCAGCAGCCCGGGGCGCGAAGGCCGAACCTGGCGTTTTCAAGTCTACCGCGCCAATGACTTCGATCGCCTGCGCGATCACGTCCGCTTCATGGAACTTGTAGCTAGCCCTGAAGAAAAGTGAAAGCCGCCGCGACCTAAAATCGAATCATTCTTCGGCGAGCTTTTCATAAAGATCCGCCGCCAGGCGATGGCGCCCAGCGGCCTCGTGCGCTTCGGCCAGACGATTTATCGCCAAAGCCGCCTCTTGGCCTTCGGCGGTATTGGGATAGGTCTGATAAATTTCGACGAGCATGGCGGTGGCGGTGTTGAGCTTGCCTTCTTTCAGATTGACGTTCGCCATTCGAAGCTTGGCCTGCCGAGCTCGAGCGCGAAAATCCGGGTTCGCGGAAGCGGGGGCCAGCGCTTCGGACGCGAAACCGGCAGGCGTATCTTTTTCATCCGTGCTGCTCATCGGAAACCTCAAACTGCAAACGTACTCCACTGATCTTGACAGAGTACGGTTTCCGAGTCGATAAATCTGTCGCACCGTGCGAATTGGAGTGGTGACGACATCGTACCCGCGGTACACAGGCGATTCGAGCGGCCAGTTTGTGGCGGGCTTGAATGATTATCTACTCGGTCTTGGCCACTCGATTGAGGTGCTGGCCGCGGCGCCTGCGGCAATCAGCATTAGCCGGCAAAAGACTGAGCCGCCGTCCAGCGGCCTGCAAGTGCTGCGCATTCCCTCTTCCTTGTTTTATCGCGGCGGAGCGCCGGATGCGCTGGCTCAAAATATTTCTGCGGCCTCAGAGGCACTGCGCTTTAGCATTCAGCTTGGACGGCTTTTGCAGGCGCGGCAGCGTCACTATGACGCGCTGATTTCGCATTGGCTGGTTCCAAGCGGAATGCTGGCGAGCCTCTTTGCGCGGGGGCGACCCCATGTGGCCATCGCCCATTCTTCGGATGTGCATCTGCTGCGGCGGTGGCGGCTTTTGGCCATGGCGCGCTACGTTGCGGCGCGAGCGCGCCTGGTTTACACCGCAGAATCGCTGCGCATCGCCGGCGCGCCGGGCGTGGTGGTGCCCATGGGTATCGACGTGCAAGCATTTGCCGTCAGTGCCGCCGAGCGAAGAGCGGCGCGGAAGCGCCTTGCAGGAAGCGCGCCGACCGTCCTTTTTCTCGGACGTCTCGTGCCGGTAAAAGGAGTCTCGGTCCTGCTTGCCGCAGTGGCGGCGCATAAAGCGCTGCACCTATGGATCGCCGGAGACGGACCTCTACGAGCCGCACTGCAACGGGAAGCGGCAGATCTAGGTTTGGGCCCGCGCGTACGCTTTTTTGGAGAAGTCGCCGGCAAAAAGCGCCAAGAACTTTTGGCCGCTTGCGATGTATTGGCGGTACCGTCGTTGCGTCTTGAAGACGGTCGCACGGAAGGCGCCCCGCAGGTGGTACTGGAGGGCTTGGCGGCGGGCTGCAAAGTGGTGGCCAGCGCCGTGGGCGGAATCGAAGCGATGCTTGCGGATGCCGGATGGCTCGTGCCCCCTGGCGAGGTCGCAGCCCTGGCCGCGACCCTGGCTCATGTAGCCGTGGAGGCGTCTGCCTCCGATTTTGCCAAAGATCAGCAGCGCACTTATGCCGTAGCGCGCGCGCAGGATTTTGACTGGACTCGCATCGCGCCCGAAATCCTTGGCGAAAGCTTCAGCCAGGCGCTTTCTGCGCCCTGTGCTTCTAGCCGACGCTAAAAAGTTTGCGAGCTGAAGCGAAGCATCCCTGCCCTGCTCCGTTTTTTGCGCTAGATATTTCGCGGCTTCCTATGCCTTGCGAAACCGGCCGCCGAACATGGTACGGCCCCAGAAATTAAACCAGCTACGGGCTCCGGCATCATCGAAAGGATAATCAGCGCCAAGCTGCCGAGCCACCGCCAAGCCGGAGATTAGGCCATGCTCCTGCGAGTTTACGGTGGTATGCGCTCCGCAGTACCAAATGTTGCGCTTGCCCTGAATGAAGCGAAACGCATTCATCAGGACCGAAACGTGAAACACGTCGTGTACGACGTGCTGAAACCACCAGCGCTTGACGACTTTGGATTCGTCAATGGGCTTTATCGGATTGTAAGTCACAAGGCATGGACGGTCCGAGCGCTTTGCCCAAGGCTGCTGATTGTGCATGATGTAGGTGATTTCATAATTGTCGGGACGTGAGCCGTAGTGCTCGATGTAATTGCTGCGCGTTTCCAGCGGCCGCGTTTCATCCTCGGGCAATACGGAACTGTCGGTATGCACCACGGCGTGGTTGTGCAGTTCGCTTTCGTAGCGCACAGACGAAAGCAGCCCGAGTTCCAAGCGCGTCGGCTTGTCGAGCATCATCAAAGCCTGGTTGGCGTTGCAGGCCAAAACGACTTCATCAAAATGTTCGGAGCGGCCCGAAAAATCCTGTACCACCAGACCTTGGCCGTCGCGGCGTACTCGTTTGACGCCGCGGCCTAGGTGCACGCGGTCGGCAAACTCGCCGGACATGTGACGATACAAGTTCGCTGTCCCTTGATCCCAAGTGACCATGGGCGTGGATTTTTCAAGGTCAAAGAAGTCCAGATATCGTGAAAACAGCGTCGCCGGCATATCGAAAAGTCCGGATGCCAGAACGAAATTGACAAAAAGCGGCTTGAGAACTTTGTACCGAAAGTCGGCCGAAAAGTTTAAAAGGTCGAGCAGCCGACCCATCGAAATATAATTCAAGGGATTCAGCATCGCCCGAGCATGCGACGGCGACTGGTTCAGCCAGTTGAGGCGGCGCAGGACAGACAAAAGCTGCGCAAAACGCTCAATTTCGGGACGCAGCTCGTCCTTTAACGGCGACTCAAAATCATGGGCGTAAACATCGTCGCCGTAGTGCACGCTGTAGCTGAAACGCGTCGGCGTCGACTTGATGCCGTAGCGTTCTAGCAGCATTACGTAGTGATGGTAGACGGTAGGAATGTATGCGGTGACGGAAATATCCACCGGAATGGTCGTGCCGTCCTGTTGAGGAATCTCGACGGTCATGGCGTTGCCGCCCAGACGATCGCTTTTCTCGTACAAAACGACGTCGAAACGTTCGGGATGTCGACTAAGCGCCCAGGCTGCCGCAATTCCTGAGATGCCTCCACCGACTACACATACTCGCTTTCGCGCCGCTTTATTCATGTGCGCAGAATACACACTGCAACGTACAGTGCAACTCTCTTTCCGCAGGCATGGCCCAGCCCGCAATCTGCTCAATCTGCTCAACCTGTGCGCGGTCTCGGGTCGCCAGGCTCGATCTTTATAGATCGTCCGCGAAAAAATTGGCCAGACAAACCAACCGACTTGTTTTATGTGCACCGATGTACTACTACAAGAGCACCTTTCCGTACCCTTCCAGCCGGTCACACTCGACGGGATTTCCGAAGATGTGCATTGCCGGCTCGGTTTTTAGGGCGTCTCGCGTATTTGAAGAGGGAACGAGTACATGCTACCCGCATCGATTGCCCGTCTGCGCCAGCGAATTCGACCCGAGAAACTCGAATCGGCGACCCATCTAGCGCCAGAGCATCCCCTAGGCAGACGCACCCCTTGCGGCTGGTTTGCCGTTGCTACTTCGCAAGAATTGGCCCCCGGTCAGTTGAGCGAACGCGTACTCGCCAGCAACCGCGTAGTGGTATATCGCACGGCCTCCGGACAAGCCGCGGTGGCGGATGCCCGCTGTCCCCATCTAGGCGCTAGTTTTGCGCATGGCGGCCAAGTTGAAGGGGAAGCGCTGCGTTGCGGCTTTCACGGTTTCACGTTCAGCCCCCAAGGACATTGCCTGTCAACGGGCTATGGCACGGCGCCCCCAGTAAAAGCGCGGCTTAGCACCTGGCCGGTTCAGGAGGTCAACGGATTCATATTTGCCTGGGTCGATCCTACCGGCGGACCGCCGCGCTGGACCATTCCGGAAGTTGACGCGACGGGATTTTCACCTTTGGCGACGCATCTTTTCAGCTTGGCGGGGCACCCGCAGGAAACGACTGAAAACAGCGTCGATTGCGGACACTTTGGCCATGTACACGATTACGATCGAGTGGAATCCATTCGACCGCTACGCACCGAGGGGCCCTATCTAACGACCAGTTACGGCTTTGGCCGCCGCTGGAACTTTTGGGGGCTGCGCAACATCGTGGTGCGCACCGAAATCGATATACACGCGTATGGATTTGGCTACTCCCATGTAGCGACCGAGTTGCTCGGCGCCGGCTTGTCCTTTCATCAGTTCATCTTGGCCACGCCAACGAATCCCGGACGTATCGATTTGCGCATTGGCATTCGCGCTTCCATGCAGGGCCGACGCAGCAAGGCGCATCCTTTGCTTTCGCTGCTGCCACGCCGCTTGATGCTGCCCACCATCAACCGGCTGTCGTTGATGTTCTTTCAGCACGACATTTCACAAGACTTCGATATTTGGAGCAACAAAGGCTACATCGAAAAACCGCCTTTGGCGCGAGGCGACGGCCCCATTGGTACTTACCGTCGCTGGGCACGTCAGTTTTATAACGATTCGGGAATGGCTCTCGCAATTGAGGATCCGCCAAGCGACTGATCCATACGTCCCAGAAATTCGATGCTGCCGTCGGGAAGGTAGCGTCCCATTTCTCCGGTACGATAGATGCGTGCTCCCGGCTGGCCAGAAAAAGGATCGGGTACAAAGTGCTCGGCCGTACGCTGAGCCTGGTTGAGATAGCCGCGACCGACACCAACGCCCCCGATATAAATTTCGCCAGAGACCAAAATCGGAACCGGATTGCCCTTTTGGTCAAGCAAGTATATTTGAACATTGGCCAGCGGCCGCCCGATTCGCGCAACCGCCATGTCTTCCTTGATGACGCAGGCAGTGGCATCCACAGTGCATTCGGGCGGACCGTAGACGTTGACAAAGACAACTTCTTTAGATTGTCGCATCGTTTGCCAAAGGGCTTCGCTGATGGCCTCGCCCCCTACGAGCACGCGCTGCGGACAAAAGTTTTGCGCGTCCAGCAACCCAGCATCGAAAAGCAGCCGCGCCTGCGATGGGGTGCAATCCAAGACATCGATGCGCTCCTCGCGCACAAAACGAACCAGCGCCGCGCTTTCGCGATGCGCCTCCATGGGCACTATGCACAGCGTATGTCCGGAGAGTACCTGGATGAGCATTTTGATGGAGGAATCAGACCAGATCGAGGCATTTACGCTGATGCGCAAGGCGCGGTCCAAAATGGGCAGTCCTTCATAAATCTCACGCGATAGCGCCGACCACAGATTCATGGCAGATCGGTGGGTGATGAGCACGCCGCGTGGGCGCCCCGTGGAGCCGGACGTATAGATGACGTAGGCCAAATTGTCCGCGTTCGTACTGAGCTCTGGCCCATCCGCGCTGACCTCATTGCAGGGGTTGTCAGCCTCTGCAGTCAGCACGACGGCGGCGCTTTGGGGCAGCTTGTGGCAAAGCGCGGGCTGCGTCACGACCACGGGCGCGGCGGTATCCTTGAGGATAAATGCAATCCGCTCAGCCGGCAGACTCGGATCGATGGGTACATAGGCACCGCCGGCTTTGAGAATGGCAAGAATGCCAACGATGATGTCAAGCGAGCGCTCGACAAACAGTCCGACGCATACCTCAGGTCGCACGCCGAGCGTCCGCAAGCGCTGAGACAGATGGTCGGTGCGGACATGAAGTTCTCGATACGTCAAACTTTGATCTTGGTAGATGACGGCCAAGGCATCTGGAGTGCGCTGCGCCTGGCTGACGAATCGATGGTGAATGCAACCTTCTTCCGGAAAAACGATGTTCGTTTGATTCCATGCGACGACAAGCTGGTCCTGTTCTTCCGCAAGCAGCATCGGCAGGGTGGAGACCATCTGCGTGGGGTCAAAAAGCGCACTACGCAGAATTTGCATATAGTGCTGCGCCATTCGCTGAATTGTGGACGCATCGAACAAATCAGTGCAATAGGACAATGAGCAACGTATTTCGCCGGCGCATTCAATTGCGGTCAAAGAAAGATCAAACTGGCCTTGCATGGGTTTGCGCGGAAATGGCTCCACGGGAACGTCAAAAAGGATCTGCGGTTTGCTCGACTGCGCGAAATCCGCCATGGCGGCGGCGACGATGTCGAAACCTTGAAAATTTTCATACGTAAAAAAAGTCTGAAAAAGCGGAGTCCGGCTTGGATTCCGTTTCGGATGCAGGCGTTCGACAAGTAGCGGAAAGGGATAATCGGCACAGGGCAAGGCTTGCGCGACCGTTTCATGAAGCGCCGCGACAAGAGAACTAAATGAGCCCTCTTTTCGGAAGCGGACGCGCAGGGCCAGGCTATTTACGAAGCAGCCGACCACCGAATTAAACTTGGGATCGGTGCGGCCATGAAACGGCGAACCGATCAGAAAATCATTCTGCGCCGTATAGCGATGCAAAAGCAGGGCAAAGGCACCGAGGAGTAGGACGTAGGGAGTGGTCTGCTCCTTTGTCGCTGCCGCTTTGATGCGTTCTGTCGTCGCCAGGTCGATAGTCCAAGTCAGGGCCGCGCCGCGCTCGGTGCAAGCCGGCGGCCGAGGTCGATCGGTCGGCAAGTGCAGCACCGCAGGCGCATCGGCAATCGCGTTCAACCAATATTGGA
>CAYWPR010000134.1:0-15046 GCA_964460115.1 uncultured Myxococcales bacterium | reverse complement strand
TTTCTGGACTTGTGTATAGCTGAAGATATTTTACAGGGATTTTTATCGCGGTGGACTCCGTCTCCGACGGAAAAATATGAAAAATAGTTACAAATTAGCCATTTTCCGGCGCTGGCAGTTTGTAACTGAGACGCCGCAAAGCGACGAGCGTCACATCATCATGAACCGCCGCCGGTTTGAGCGACTCAAACAGGCCGGACAAAAGCGCCGCGCTCGGCAGCGATTGATCACACAGCTCCGCAAAGACCGTGCGCAGACCGCCAATCTCTACCCGCCGCTCGCCGATTTTTGCTTCGGTATACCCATCTGTGTAAAGCAGCAGCACATCACCTGGTTCTAGCGCTAGCTCGTCATCGCGCAAAAGCTCGCTGATGTCTCCCTCGGCCACGCCGAGCCAAATGCCTTCGGTGGGAATGCACTCTACTTGTTTGCTGGCCGCACGGTAAATCAGCAAATCCTGGTGCAGTCCTGCGTAACGAACCTTGCCCGCTTCAATGCTCAGCGCGGTGATGGTCATGTACTGACCGCGGCCGATCTGTTTCAGATTTCTTTCCACGGCTTCATTGACAAGTCCTAGCAGAGAACGCGGCGCAAGCCGATCATGCGATTGACGCTCCAGCGTCAGGGCAACGGCGCGCAGCACCGACTGAATCATCATCATACAAAGCCCGGCCGAGACCCCGTGACCCGATACATCCCCGATGACCACCCAGTCCTGTTTCCCCTGACGAAACACATCATAGTAATCGCCGCCCACTTGATCGGCAGGACGCATCATCGCCGCCAGATCATAGCCAGCAATTTGCAGCTCACTTGGCAAAAGGACCGTCTGAATTTTTTGGGCCAGATCCATCTCGCTCCACAGATCCTTTAGCGCCTTGTCCAAGGCCGCGGTTCGCTCTTTGACCTTGGCTTCCAGCCCAATGTTGGCGCTTTGCAGTTCGGCATAGAGCCGCGCATTTTCCAAGGCGATGGCGCCCTGCGCGGCCAGAACCCCAAGCAAGTGCATACGCGCCTCGGGAAAGGCGTTGGCACTGGCATGCTCGATATACAGAATTCCGCCGAGCCGGCCTTGATGCATGAGCGGCATGGCGAGTACCGAATAAATGGCGGCCGCTTCAAGATGGGGGTCTTTGGCAAAGCGATTATCTGCAGTCGCGTCGTTTAGCACCAGCGCTTCACGGCTGCGCAAAACATATTGAACAACAGATGATGCAACCGGATGGGCCGCAGACAAGGGGATTACGCGACCGGCATGCACCTCACTTCCCGATAGGAGGGCGGCCACCGACAGTTTTTCATCCGCACAAAGCAAAAGCGCCGCTTGCTGAGCTCCGGAGTTTTGCTGCACCAGTCGCATTAGCTCGGCAATGACGCGCTCGAGATCAAGTTGGCCGGCCAAAGTCTGCGCAGCGCGAACAACCGTATTCACATCGATTGCCACATCGCCAGTAGTACTTGTCATCGTTGTCGTGGTGCGGGTAGATGCTGCGGACAGGCCTATGGAAACCGGAATCGAAAGCAATGCGGAATACTTCTGTTCCAAAAAGTGAACCAGCGCAAAAGCGTTCCAGCGCGTATACGCCGTGCGCGCCACAGAAAGGTAAAGCGCGGCGCTACAATCGTGACCGGCTTGCAGATGAAATTGCGCATAGAACTCGGCTGCCAGGGCTTCGATGTGTAGGAATCGCTCTTTTTTGGCAAGGCTGATGGCCTCTTCATACTTGCGCATGGCCACTTCGCTTTGGCCCAAAAGGCGCGCCTGTTCGGCTTCCAGTAAGCACAGCTTGTGACGAAAATTTTCGGCGCAACCTGCGGCAAAATAGCGGAAGCGCTCGATAGAATGCTCAAGCGTGGCCAAAAGGCGGGCGCGCTTTTCTCGGTCGAGTTCGAGCGTGCAACACTTCGCAGCGGCCAGCCCGCGCCATAGCGGCACGTCGGTTACGGGCGGAAGTCCATAGATGGCCGGACGAAAGATTTCGGCTTCCTCGGCGCGCTCATGCGCGCGCCCATACTCGCCAAAGGCCAGAAATAGGTGGGCCTCCTGAATGCGCGCCAGCTCTGCCACGACGCCATCTCCCTTTTCTAAAAGGGAACGGGAATTGATGGGAAGCCACTCGGCACAAGACGCGACAAGCACTTGCGACGAGGCGCGCAGAAACACCGCGTAACTGGCCGCCAATGCAAAGTGGTGACGTCCGACTGCTACCCCAGAGCGCGCCATGAGATCCCGCTGCGCGGCTTCCGCAGCAGCCACTTGGTCCAAGGGTCGACCGGACCACAGATCAACATAGTAAAGCTCGGCGTAAAGCGCACAGCTTGTTCCCTGAAAGGAACCAGAAGACCGGGCGACACGCAGCGCCTCTTGATAATATTGTCGCGTTTGTTCGACCGGGCTTTCATAGACGCCGTGATATCCGCGTATGTAGAGGCACTCTGGCAAAAATGGCGATGCCAGGCGCTGCGCAGCGCTTAGCCCTTCTTGCGCCCAGCGTACATCTCCGCGGTAGTCTCCAAGAAAAGCCGAGCGGCCGGTGGCCAAAGCCCCCACAAAAAATGGTGCCACCAGTGTAAAAGCCGCTTTGTTGATCGTTTGTTGGGTATTGCGCACCATCACGAGCGCCGCCAGAACCGGACGGCTGCCAATGGCGGCGCTGGCGAGCAAAGCCGCCTGTAGCGCGTCACAAAGCAGATGCTCAAGCGACGGATCGGCGGGCATGCTGTGAAATCCCTGAGGATTCCTATCGAGCCAAGCATCGCATTCGCCAATTCCCGAAAGAGTCTGAACAATGCACTCTTCATTCGATTCGGGATAGTTGATGCCTTGTTCGGCAAGCGCCAAAAGTCCCAGCCGTTCGCCTTCTCCATACTGTCCGGACGCCACACAGGTACGGGCGCGTAGTTCCTGCGCTACAAGCCTCGGCAAGGCCGGAAGTGGCAATGCCAGAAACTCCTGCGCGCGCCGATGCAGCATATCGAAGTCACGCAGCATATAGTCCGCTTCTAGACGCTCAAGCGCGAGCTCGACCATAAGCGCCGGTTCCTCTTGCCATGCGCGCTCGCCAAGCAGGCGTTGCCCCTGTTCTAAAAGCGCCGCCTGCAACTCGTAGGAAGCATTTTCTTTGGCAGCTTTGGCCCCTTTTAGATTCAGCCGCGCAAGCTCTTTGCGCTCCGTTGCGGTTTGCAGCGCTGCGGATCCTAGGTTCAGGTGCCGCGTAAGCTCTAACAGCTTCTGATTGGATCCCCCTTGCTGCTCGAATATGTTCAGAAAGCGCCGTCCGATTTGCAGATGGGTTTGTTCACGCTGCTCCGGCGCAATGCGCTCATAAAATGCCTGCTGCACGCGGTCATGCAAAAAGCGGTAGCCAGCATCCAGGCCGTCACTCTGCTGGGCCTGCGCCAGGGCTTGCGCTTCACGGTACTGACCATCGATTGGAATCACGAGCCCCGCCAAAAGCGCGGGCCGTAGTTCCTCTGCGATCTGAGAATGCGGCCGGCCGGTCAGCACTGCCAATTCGCGAAACAAAAAACTGTGTCCGGCGCAGGCCGCCTGCCCAAGCAGCGTCTGCGTTGGCCCCGGCAGTTCTTCCACTTTGTGCAGCAAGAGTTCTAGGACATTGTTTGTGACAGCAGCCTGCTCGATGGCCTCATGATTCCAGTGCCAGGTCCCATCTTCCAAGTTCCGTTGCAACTGCTTTCGCCGATAAAGTTCCAAAAGCAGTTGCCCCAAAAAGAAGGGGTTTCCTTGCGTTCGGCGAAAAAGCGCAGCGGCAAGGGGGGCTACCCGCGCGAAGTCCGCAAGCAGTGTATCGGCCAGCCATTTTTGCACGGCCGCCTCGGAAAGTGGTCCTAGGTTCAGCCGTGGCGCGGGCACGCCGCTTTGCTCTACCGCCTCGACAAGCTTCCATAAGGGATGCGTCGCGTCGACTTCGCTATCGCGATAGGCCGCAATCACCAAAAGATGCTTGCGGCCCACGTCGGTCAAAAGCGTCTTGAGCAGCTCCAAGGAAGCCGGATCGACCCACTGCATGTCATCCAAAAACAGCACGAGCGGTGGCGATGCATCGGTGATCGCACGAACAAAGTCGATCCAGCTAAGCTTGAGGCGATTATAGGCCATTTCGGTCGGCACGACCGGTACGCTCGAAATCGGTCCCAAAAGCCATGTAAGCTCGGGCACAAGGTCGGCGATGACCCGCGCTAGCGGCCCAAGCGCTTGATCCAGGTGCTGTCGCCATGCTTCGAATACCGGTTTGGGACTGGCGGCTAGGCTGCCAAGCAGACTGCTAAAGGCTTGGGTCAGCGCGGTATAGGGAACGGCGCGCCCGAGCTTGTCGTACTTGCCCGACAAAAGCAATCCCCGTCCGGTTTTGGCGATCTCGCGATAGACCGAACGCACGAGCGCCGTCTTGCCCACACCCGATTGGCCGCCGAGCAGCAGAAGCTCTACAGATCCGCTTTTTGCGCGTTCAAAAGCCGCGGCGATTGCTTGGCTTTCTTCTTCGCGGCTGATGAGTGCTTGAGGAATCTGCAGCTTGGGCGAAAAGTCCCTTTGCCCGATTCCAAAGGGCTCGATTTTTCCCTGCTTTTGCCAATCCTCCAAACACAAGGCCAAGTCATAAGCCAGGCCATTGGCGGTCTGGTAGCGTTTCTCCGGAGTCTTTTCCAGACATCGGTTCAAAATTAACCCGATGGTGCTTGGCACCTCAGGAAGCAAGCTGTTCAAAGCCGGCGGGGTCTTGGCCAAATGCGCGTAAACCAGCGCCAGGGCATCCTTTTCCTGAAACGGTCGCTGTCCGCTGATTAGCTCGAACAGCGTCACACCTAGCGAGTATAGATCTGTTCGAGAATCAAGTTCGCGTGCCGTCCGTCCGGTCTGCTCTGGCGAAATATAAGCAAGAGTGCCTTCCAGCGATTCCGCAAAGCGCGCCTCGATCGCTTCCTGCGCCAGCTCCGAAGCAATGCCGAAATCGATTAAGACAGCTTTGGTACAATCTGCATCGACTAGAATGTTCTGCGGTTTTACATCTTTATGCACGATTCCCGCGGCATGGATCTCTGCAAGTATGCGACACAGGGCGAGCGCGACCTTGAGGGCCTCGGCAAGGGGCAGCCGGCCGCGCTCGGCCAAGACGCGGTCGAGCGAACGCAAGCCAGGGTCTTCTAGCACCAGCGCTACACTGCCAGAGTCCTGTAGAAGTGCTTGTGCTCGCACCACCCCCGAGATCGCGGCGAGCTTGCCAAGAATCTGGTATTCATAAACGAGACGGCCGACGGTGCGCAGGCTCGGCGGATCCAAAACCGGCAGCTTGACCACCAGCTTTTGCCCCGACAAAAGATGGGTGGCACGCCGCACACGGGTTTCCAAGCCTTCGTAGATCGTTTCTTCTAGGACATAGCCTGCAAGCTGCCGCATGGTCTCCTCCAGAACAGATTCAAAATCCCGCATATGTTAGCAGGTTCTTGGCTTGGTAAGATACAGGGGGCCTTTGTCGGATTTCTATTCGGCGCAGCAGACAGTATTAGCAGTCCTGTGGATCAGCTACAGCTTGGGAATCCCGGCTCGCACCCCTGAAACACGCAAGAACCATTCACGCAGGTCCAGAGCGAGTGCGAGGTACCGGCAAAGCAGTCTTTGCCGCAGCTGCCGCAGTTACGAACATCGCTCCTCAAGTCGGGTTGATTCGTGAGCATCCCATCGCAGTTTGCGTCGACGTTGCAGGTGTCTTGAGGCGCGCTTGGTCCGATGGAACCCATGCACTTTACGCTGCCTGAAGTGCACACCTTGGTGCCCGCCTTGCAAGGACTTGTCGCGCCTGGCGGCGGAGGCGGCGGAACGTTGCAGGGGCCGACCGAGTCGGCTGGCGGTTGATTGCCTGATCTGTCAATCGCTCCATCGCAGTCGTCATCGACTCCGTTGCAAGTCTCGTTCTGAGGATTCACGGCTCCGGTGCAAACAAGACTGCCGTTCTGGCAGGTCATGCTACCTAAAGAGCACGGGAAGATGCTGGATTGGCCGCACGCGCCACCCGCATCGGTTGTATTGTTGTCGACCACTCCGTCGCAGTCGTCATCGATGTTGTTGCAGGTCTCCGGAACAGGAACTTTCGTGCTGACGCAGACAATGCTTCCGCTGACACACTGAAGCGTCCCATCCGCACATGCGCCCGCATCGTCTGTGCCACATGCCATTCCGATGACAGCCGCGTTGTTGTCGATGACCCCATCGCAATCGTCATCGATTCCGTTTATGTCATCACACGCCTCTTTGGCAGGCTCTATCGCGCCGACGCAGACGAGGCTTCCGCGGACGCATTGAGTGGTCCCATAAGCGCACGCGCCCACGTCGCTTTTGCCACATGGCATCTCGACGTCAATTGGCGCGTTGTCGACGACCCCATCGCAATCGTCATCGATGCCATTGCACACCTCAGGTTGGGACGACAGGGAGTTGCCGCATGTAGGAGGGTCTATCGTCGCCTCCTTTCCGCAAGCCTGAAGCAAAAGCACCAAGAGAAAAAGGAATCCAAGAAGACGCCCCATCGTCTACTCCTGTGAAGTGCGTTTCGATCATAATAGCATGTATTCAACGCTGGCCAGGCCTATCGCAAGGCCGAGCGGCCGCAGGAAGCGATTGCCTTGTACGCGCAGTTTCTTGCTGCGGCGCTCGAGCATCCCCTGGCGGCAGAGACACGCGGTTATTTGCAGCTGCTCAGCCAGCCGCTTAAGCTTACGCTGACCAATTCGCAGAACGTGGCTGATTAGGGCGTCTACGAAACTGAGGGAGGGTCAGGCAAGGGGAACTGTGTTACGTTTGAGAAGATGCGAAGAGTCATTTTCCTTCTCGGAGTATCCCTTTGTACCTGCAGCTCGTCGCCAAGCCAGTCTAGCGATGCCAGCGCGATGGCCGATTTTGCCAGCGGCGTCGATGCCGCGGTGCCGGATGCCGCGTCACCGGACGCTAGCTGCCCGCCGACGCTGTTGCTGCTGGGCGGCACCGATGTCGCGGCGCAGGGGTGGTCCACCATCATGCAAGCGCCGGCCACGGTGAGCTACGGCACGGACTACGTGCATCTGCAGACCTCGACGAACAGCGGAGCATCCTCGGGCGGGCAACTTTTGCTCAGGTATCCCAATGCGGTCGAGGTCGGCAAGCCGTTTAAGCTGCAGGTGCTGATGCTCGTCGAGTCGGTGAATGCGCACAACACGCTCGACAGCGCGGCTGCGATCATGGGTTCGCTCACAGGTAATTTCGGAAGTAGCACCGAGCGTGGTCAAATGATCTATCTGGACAGTGGAAAGATAGGCTGGGCGGACGACTCGCAGTCGTTCAGCACGTCGGTGAAGGACAACACGTACCACACCTATGTGCTGTCAGTCGATGCCAGCAACGTGGCGCGGGTCAGCGTAGATGGGAATCCGGCCCTCATGCGCAATAACTTTGTGACGAACGGTACGATTGCCATCGGCGATCAGACGAACGACTCGAACGTCGACAGCGCGCTGCGCATCAAATCGGTGTCCAAGCTCTGTCCCTAAACAAGGCGGCTCGGGTGCTACTTGGCCATAGTTACAAATCAGTTATTTTTAGCCCAATTTCACAAGTTTTCTCGTTGGTGATGTTGACGGGTTGCATTCGCGGTGGAAGAAATGTTCTGCCGCGCATTTTGTCACGAACGGGCAAAGCCTAGATGGGCTGCTGCTATCCTGGAACTTGCTGGGATTGCATGGGTATATGCAGGGCGAGCCTTAAAAATAGGAGACAACCGAATCCCGATGCCCAGGCTAAAAACGCGTTGCCGATAAATGGCAAAAACAAAAGAATCGGCCCAGGCAGCGGAAAACCCAGCGGCCAACCGAATGCAACAATGTGCGCCACGTTGAAAAGCAGGACCACAACCACCACTTGGATCTGATCTATGGCCAGCGCGACGGAATCGCGAAATCGAAAGTAATGCAGTCCCAAAGCCACGGTCTCGGCGAAAACCGCCGCGGCGCTGGCCCAGGTGATAAATTCGCTGCGCGCGTTCATCGAATTAAAATCGAAGCTGCCGCGCGCCATCGTATAGAACAGCGTGTATATCCCCACTGTCGCCAGTCCCCAAAAGAAAAAGAAAAACGAGCGCAGAAAAAAGACCCGCCGCCGCAAAAATAGAAAAAGGAATAGCGAAACACTTAGAAAAAAGGTACCGCGGGCCAGTTGATGATAGGAGGCGCGGGTGTATAGTTCGCTCCAATTTCCGAAATTCTGGCTTGTGCCGGTGCGTCTCAGCCAACGCCCGACTGCGGCGCGATTGATTTGGCGAAAGCGCTGCACCGCTGCGTGGCGGTCGGCCAGATAGTCCGCGGAATAAATGCGCGGATCGATGAGATCCCAGATGTCGTCCAGGCTGTCTTCACCGGCTCGCATATTTTGCGGAAAGCGCAACTGCAAAAGCACGGCCAGCGCTGGGGCAATGGTGCGGCTGTCGAATAAAGCGGCGGCCTGCTGTTCCTGTAACTCGGCCTTGCGCTCGGATGTAACGCGAATGCCATGTCCACCAAAGCAGGTCAGAACCGGTTGAACTTGATTGCCGCCCGCGCCGTGGCCGCCGCGATCGGTATGCCCATGGTCCGAGGTGACAACCACCAGGTCGCGGCCAAGATCGAGCCGATTCAAAAGCCGCCCAAGCTCCTCATCGGCGCGGGTTACGGCTGCGGCGTATTCCGGGCTGCGGCCGCCATAATCGTGACCGATTTCATCGACATATACCGGATGAATCAGCGCCAGGTCGCCTAGTTCCGATTCGGCCGTCGTGAAGTGATCCGCTGCCCGTTTTACGATCTGATAGTTGTAAAAACCGCTCGGAAAAAGTTCGCGAAACCACGGCAGTTCACTGACTGCAGTCACTCGCAAGCCGGCTTGCTCGGCAACCTGCCAGATGGATTCGGCAGAAAGGGGGCTGGTTTCGTCATTGTTGCGTACTCCGGTGCGATCCTGTTCCAGACCCGTGGACAGAACTGCATAGACCGGACGCGAAACACTCATCGGACCGACCGAGGTCAGTCGGCACTGACCGGCTTGCCGCAGCCGCTTTAGGGATTGCATAGTGCTGGCTTCCGCGGCGCGCAATCCATCGATGACGACCAGCACCGTATGGCGTGGACGAACGACCGGCACAAGATGACTTGGCGAAATTCGATCCGCAACAGCGACTAGATAATATCCGGCGTGATTGGGCAGTCGCTGAATGTAAAGCTCAGCCAGACGAGCGCCGACAAATCCAAACAATGCGCAAAGTCCGGCCAGCAGAAAAGCAAGCCTTTTGGACATTGCTTTTAGGATACCGCGGAGCGCCAAAGTTTGGGCGAATGCAAAAATCCTCGTCGGAAAAAGTCGGTTTTCGAGATGGCTCACAAACTTTGGCGGTGCAGATTCAGTCGCATTTGTTGGATGGCTTTTTGCGCTCTGCATACAAAATATAGCCGATGCCAATCAGGCGAATGATTTGGCTGGCTGCATTGGCCTTTGGCATATTCCAGCATTTTCGCTGCGGGTGATGGGATGCGGATTTCCTAGGATTTGCAGCGCTTGTTCATAGCAGGCACTGGCTGCTGGAAAACTTCGATCCGCGCCAGAACATGCGTGTCTATCGTGATTTGCACGTCGTCGCCAAGGACATCCAGGATCATTCGAGCGACATGCTCTCGGCTGTAGGGAAACGGTTCCATAAGTAGCGCATACTCCAAGACGCCCACTGCATACAGATCCGAAGCGATACTGGGTTTGCCTCCCAAAAGCAATTCCGGTGCCATAAATTCCAAAGTTCCGGCGAGCTGCTGAGGATTTCTGGCCTTCGTAGCAATGCCGAAATCAACCACCTTCACTTCCATCCCATCCCGTAGGATGTTACTCGGCTAGAAGTCTCGTCTGAGGCTGAAATGGCGCGAAAGCGTGAGAATTTCAAAATTCTCCGTCGAAACAAGTTCCTCACGGTTTCCATCCTCGACGAGGCCGCGAACAACAGAAAAAGTGGGCTTACTGTGCCTTCCAGCTAGTTGGCCCACTCCCAGCCCTCCTCATTCTACTACAAAGCTCAGCGTTCAATCAGGCTCGCTTTCCAGCCCCCAGGGGCACGCGTACCGTGTCCGTCACTGTTCGCGCCGAACTAGCCCGGCTGAAGTGGAACCACTAATTCCTCGATCCTCGACGCACGTAAGTGACTCGACAGGGCAACCTTGACCTCGACGGGCAGTACAGTAGAGTGGCGTCTATGGCGAAATCCCCGGCGCGTCCGAAGTCAACCGCACGAGGCGCTTCCAAGAAAGGCTCTGCATCGGAGCCCTCGGTGACGAGCAACAAATCAGATGATAGCGCTCGGGAATCGGTGCCGCTGCCGGACGCGCTGGCAGCGGCACCCTCTGAAAAACTTGCCCATGCGATTCAAGGGCATCTCTTATCAGCCCTGCAAGCGATGCAGCGACTGAACGAGCATCGTCCGGCCAGTGAACAGCCGCGTTGGACAAGTCAAATCAGTGCCCTGCAAGCGACCTTGCAGTTGCTTCACACTTCATTTCCACGCGATTCACTTTCCTCAGAAGCTGCGCTTTCCGAAGATGCTCTCGATCCGGAGCGGACAAAGGAATTTGGAGAAAAGCTTGAACAGGCACGAAATGCTGCCGGACTGTCTAGGCAAGAGTTGGCACGGCGCGCCGGCATCTCGCCAAAAACGATCTTCAATGCAGAAGCGGGCATTATAGTTCCCACGCATGCAACGTTGTTACGACTCCTTGCTGTTCAAGAATTGGGACTGTCGAGCGAGTGGGTACCCTGGCAGGACAAAGGAACTCTCGGCGGCGGTTCGGCTCCAAACTGCTGGATCGCGCCGGGGTATGAACCCCTTAAGATGTTTACTGCACTGTTTGAGATTCTTAACGGCCGCGGCGGTTCCGTTGAACAGACCTACGCCTATCTAGATCACAAAAGCGCGGTGAATTGGTATCAGCTCTCGAATCAGTCGCAGTACGCTTCGATGTTTCGCGCGCGAATGCCTTTGGAGCGGATGGCGCGGCAAATGACTGAGAACATCGGCCACAGACGAATTGATATGATTGGTTTGGGCTCGGGAGATGGGAAACAGGAAGTCCGATTGGTACAGCATCTGCTCGACGATGAAGATTCCGCTCAAGACGCTGATTTGCGCTTGTATCTGCTAGACATCAGCCAGCCACTCCTAAGTGCTGCATACCAGCACGCGGCGCAGACGCTTGGACATCATCGCGGCGTGCTAGTCCAAGCGATTCAAGGAGACTTCCACCATTGGCCACAATATGCGCAGTTTCATCATACGGCCGAACGTGCGCATCGCCGCCGCATCGTCAGCCTGATCGGCGGTTCCGTAGGCAACCTGGACAATGAGGCGCGATTTTTTCAGCACACCCTGATCGGCTTGGCGCCTGGCGATCTGCTTCTTCTCGACGTAGACAAAATTTACGCGTCCCCAGATCGGCCGGATGAAATTCGGCGAAAGGATCCTGCTTTCCTCAAAGGATTTCCACCCTTGCATCAGGAATGGCTGACGGGCCCTCTGCGTCGCTACATAGACGACGCCAAAGTCGTGGACTTGCAGCCCGTCCTGGATCTAAGTAGCAGCGTGGTGCCAGGCGGCTACACGATCGATGCATTGGCAACAGTAAAGTTCTCCGACGGACGCGAGAAACGATTTTCCGTCTTTCGTTTCAAGCGCTACGACCTAGAGCGCTTTGCCCAGATGATGCGGCACCTTGGCTGGGAACTCCTCGATGAAGCACCTTTTGGCCCTGATTCCAGCCATCTTGTAGGTGCGTTGCTACTATTTCGCCGCTTCGCTGCTTCGCGGCCCGTGACGTAACGATTTCCACAGATTACCGTCGCTTTTCCCTTGCATTACCAAATTTGGAAGATCGCAGCAAAAGGCATTTATGCCTCTCTCCGTCGGAGAGGCTCGCGATCTCTAGCTGCCGGGCGCCTGAATTAGGTAAAGCTGAAAATCCACTTTACCTACTCGAACTCCAAACATTACCAATCGAGCTCCTGGTAACTTGCCTCTAGCAATGCCGGACGCCCAAGTGAAGGCCCGCGACAAGGGTTTCACACGACGGTGGGCCGAGTCCAAGCGACATCCTGCTCCGTAGGCCAAGTCGCTTCCAACTTGCAGAGCCCGAAGTGAACTTCGGACTCTGCGAACGAATCCGCGTGGGATTTCCTATGCCACATTTGCGCCCTAAGTCTGCATACCGCTTCTGTTTTCTGGCTCGCCGGGCGATTCTGCGAATCTCTGCATTTCCGCAGGGCTTCGCCCCCCTAGTTTTCCCGCTTTTTGGGGTGCGGTTCGCGATTTCTTTTCGGAAGGATTTCCGGCGCTTCGATGTAATCAGCCGATTTCTTAAGAAATCGCAAAGAAATCATTTTTCCTGCGACGACAGCTACTCAATCTTGGGGGACTGGAACCAAACTTCTCGAATTCGCCTTTTCCGAAATTATTTTTTCAGTTTCAGAAGCCTGCGGAATTCCTTCGGAAATCGTCACATCCTGACTTGTCAGGAAACTGCACACAGCAGCGCTATTTTTCTAAAAATGCAATGTGTTGAAATGTATATGAGCCAGTAATTGTTCGAATCTAATTTCTCTACATGTGGGTATTAAAATTCCCAATATTATTCGTACTCTGCGTGTGAGAATGATTTCTCAAGAAATCACAAATTCTGTACGGTTTAGATCACAAAGCAATGAAATTTAAATGTGAATTTATAACGCATTCTGCGTTTCCGACGGATGAATTTTTGTGTTTGCTAGATGCATCGTTCTAGCTACTCTGATTTCGATGAAACCGCGTAAGCATCAGATTGAAGCGATCACATGGTGTCAAGATTTATGGAGAGCCGAAAAGACGCGAGGCATCGTACAGATGCCTACTGGCTCTGGGAAGTCTTATGTCGCATTAATAATCGCAAGCTTGTGGATACAAATGGGTGGCTATGCAACGATATTGGCTACCTCCGAAGAGATTGTTTCGCAATTGCGAATTCTGGCGCTTTTTATGGGGCTTTCGCCGGTGATTGAAATGGCCGAGTTCCATGCGAGCCGATTTGCTCGGCTTGTCATTGGCTCACTTCAAACAATGTGGAGACGCAGTGCAGCACATCGCAAGCCGAAGTCTTTGATAATTTTTGATGAATGTCATCACGTCAATTTTAACGCACCTGTGAATTTACACATCGCTAGCCTTTTCGAGTATGCAATTGGATTTTCTGCAACACCTTGGTCAAATGGATGTGCAGATTTTTTTGAAAATCGCATATATCGCTATCCACTTTCGCAAGCAATTCGCGATCAAGTAAATTGTGAATTCTCCATCAAGTCCTGGGAGGATCCTTCGCCAGGACATCATCAAATCGTCTATTGTGCAAGTTTTGATGAAATTAAGGAGATGTGTTTGCGCATCGCTCCTGCTGATTACGCAGTCTATAAAGACAAAGATGCACGAACGACCATCGCACGCTTTCGATGCGGCAGCTTACGGACGATCGTCGTGAATCGAATGCTGACTGAGGGGTTCGACCAGCCTCAGATCAAGCGGGTCTTCATCGCGCGCGACACAGAATCCGAAATTCTGGCTTTGCAAATGGCTGGGCGCGCCTTACGCCCCTATCTCGGGCAGCGTGCAGAAATCTTCGTGCGGTCGAAGAAGGCTTATCAAACCCTACAAAACGCAATCTGTAGAGCGGGGTAACCAATGTTCTTTGATATTGATATTCCAAGGTCCTCCGATATCTCTGTCAAGATCCGCTTTGTGACAGGACGCGGTCAGCCCTTTGTTGCTTGGCAAGGCACATCTGATGCGAACGAAGCGGAAGTTCTAGAAACGCTCTGTCATTCGCCAATGGTTTGCGCATATCTTCGCAAATCCGTTCAAAACAAGCGGCTCAAACCGGGAGATGATGGGGCGTTCCGAATCCCTGTCAAGATTTCCTGGTTTGCGCTCAATCAGCGTTTGGATGAAAAAGATAGTGAGATTACGCTTTATCCACTGTGGAACGGGGAAACACAAAATGAGCGTTCTGATAATTTCGCAGCGCTCGATGTCATCCGTACGCTCGTCGATTCGATGCAAGACAAGCATCAGCATCTGAACCAAATGCTCGATGTCACGCAGCGTATGCAAGAGAGCTACGAGAAGGCGGTAACGGCCATTTCGCAGCATTCCCTTCAAGCCCTTGAAAAAGTCAGCGGACATGCCTCCGTCGCGTTCTCATCGGCGGCCAGTCCTTTTGCGGAAATGGGCAAAACCCTTGTCAAAGCGCTCGATGATTCACGCAATCAATCAGCCAATCAAGCTAAAGATACGCAGAAGCTACTGATTGAAGCGCTGCGAAATCGCATTATTGAAGGTAGTCAAGAGACCAAACCAAGCGTCACTCAGGATGTCAAAGAATTGCTCGACCTTTGGCCACTTTTCAAAGGCATCCTTGGCGACGGAGAAAGCAAACCTCAAATATGAAAGGATATCTATCGTGGAAAGAATCACAGGCAATGTTTGGCACAATTACGCAAATGCAAGCGCCCATGCAGAGGCTGAAAGCAAGCTCGGCGTAAGCGGTTTTCTGCCCTTCGTGCTGGCCGCCGGCATCGGGGGTGTCATGGCCGATGGGGTGATTCGGCTGGTGAAGCGCCGATGGCCGTCGCTGGGATGGGCTCCATGGGTCGTTCTGTTTGCCGCAGGGTATGCGCTGATGCGTTTTGTGCCCCGGGAAGGGATTCGTATCGTCGTGGCTGGGATGTATGGCCGTATTGGTCCGGCGACTTGGGATGTCGTCATTCGGCCGCTTTTGATCAAGTTCAATCTGCTACAGGACAGCCAGCTTCCGGCACCACCCAAGCACGCGGCCAAGCCGGCGCTGCCCGCCAAGCCTAAACAGCCCGGCAATGCTGCCAACTGTGCCAATGATCCGCTTCTGCTCAGCGAAGGGACGGCCAACGATGGAATGTGGCAGCCCCCGGATATGGAACGCGACATTCGGCCGCTGG
>CAYWPR010000133.1:0-15392 GCA_964460115.1 uncultured Myxococcales bacterium | reverse complement strand
CAGCCAGTTCCGCCAGGGCCGCGGGGGATAGGCGTTCGACGATCTGTGCTGGGCTAAGCTGCGTCATTGGATTGGTATTCCCATCTAGGCGCAGCATATCCACTACGCGGGCACTGCGCGCATTGGACAGGGCTTCGGGCTGCGCATAGTGACGCGCAGTCACAGCAAAAGTTCCGTGTCCTAGGGCAGTTGCTACGGCACTTGAAGCTGCGCCAGATTCCACACTTAGGGTGGCCCATAATCCACGGAAGCTGTGCGGACAAACGCAAGGAACGCCGGCCGCCTTGCAGATCCGCTGCGTTATCTTCCACAGCGCGGTGTAACGCCGTGGCTTCCCTGTTTCTCCATAGCCGAACAGAGGTTCTTCTGGACCGCGACCATCGGTGAGGCGAAGCAACCGTTCTTGTAATTCTTTCGCCTCGACTTTCAGGTGTCGGCGAGCATTCTTGGTCTTGCCGCCATCTATCCATAGTAGAGCGCCCCCGGCATCTACATCGCGAATCTTACGCTTCAAAACTTCGCTAGCGCGAAGCCCCAGATAAAGCGGAACCACGCTGGCTAGCGCCATCACATCGTTTTGCTCATCAAACTTCCGGAATGCCATCGCGGCATAAAGTCGCGCTTCTTCGACCCGAAGTTGCTTCTTGCCGACGCTTTCTCGACCGACCGGTTTCACTTCTTGAAACGGATTTTGGCTGATGTAGCCCGTGCGTAGGGCCCAGCGAAAGAAGCCCTTGGCAAGTTCTAGATAGAATCTGTGCGTTGCGGCCCTGCGTGCCTCGCCGTTCTTTTTCGGGATCTTGACCGCTTCGTCATATACTGCGGCAGCACGCTTGGGGGTGACGCGGGATACATCTTCTTCCAGCGTTTTGCCCAAGAACCCGCGCAGACACCGAAGTTGATCTTTGCAGCTTTCTGGTTTGGCCAGACCGCGCTCCTCCTTTTCGGCAAAGTATTGGACGAGTAGCTGGCCAACCATGCGACTGGCCGGTACACACAACTCGTGTTCTATGACAGCTTTGGCTTTGCAGGCAGCCTTTTCCGTTTCGTAGAACAGATCGGAACCATGGTCTGCGTAGCTCTTGAAGACGCGGAGCTTGTACTTTGCTGTAGGTGTGTCGAAGTAAGGACCATTTACACGAGGACCAAGTTTTTGTCTGGGCATAGGAATTCCTTTGTGAGGCGCCCTGTAGACCCAAGGCAAGGGCGCCAGGATGGTGATCTCCGCGGCCAATCCAAACTGGCAGCGGTTTGGGTCAAGATGAAAAGCAAGCGGTGCGCGATGTACGAAGAACGCGAACCGAAGAAGGCATAGAGCGGTTTATGCTCGGGGTTTATGACGGCGCGGACGGATACGACTTTGGCCCGCCAGCGCGATGACGATGCGATGTCGGACCCGATCGGTCAGAAACAGGTTTGAACGGGCTTCGAGATTGCGTAGGGTCGAGGTCGCTAGGCCGCTGAGGTGGGCCAAATGCTCACGCGTTAAGCCGAGCGCTTCCCGCATATGGCGCATGGCGCGGCCGAATTCGGGCTGTTCCAGAAGCAGCAGCGCGACCGGGTCGGGCACTCGGTCTGTATCACTCATCCAGGTAGCCAGCATCTCCAAGCGTTGGTGGATTCTGTCGAGGATTTGGCCCAGCTCAGCCAGGTGCACGAGCGTCCGTTCGACGTGTTCTGAGGCGGCACGCAGATCTTCCAGCGTGGCGGGAAGAGAGAAATGGAGAGCCGTCATAGATCCTCCGCAATGCGCACGGCATTGCGTACGCTTTTGGCGCGATACATGGCCCGATCCGCAGCCTGCAATAGGGTATCGGCATCCTGGCCATGGGCGGGGCATGCCGCCAGCCCAATGGATACGCTGAAATGAGCACTTGTAGCTGTGCTGTTGAGTGCTGCCAACCCAGCGCGCAGCTTGTCCGCGAGGGCGTGTGCGCTGTGAATCGAAGTCTGCGGCAGCAGGAACACGAATTCATCACCGCCATAGCGGGCGAATACGTCCAGGTCCCGGCGCAGGACGCGATGGGCGTGCTCAACGACTTGGATTAATGCGTCATCGCCGGCAGCATGGCCGTAGCGATCGTTAAGCTGCTTAAATTGGTCTAAGTCGAGCAGCCCGACGACAAATCCTTTTGCGCCGCCGGACGAGCGGTTTTCGCGAGCAAAGCGGGCAACTTCTTGTCGAAGGGCGGCCATGAAATACAGGCGACTGTGAGCACCCGTCAAGCCGTCGTGCTCCAAAGCGCCTTGAAGCCGATTCAATGTTGCGAGATGTCCCGCCGTGACGGCTTCGAGCTGAGCAACCCTGTCAAGCAGAGCAGACATGCAGCGCCATGGGGCCATTGGCCAGCGGAGCACGGCTCGCAGCCAGTCGAGAAAGCTAGACCAGCGATCGCTTGGAATCGGTTTAAGGCAGTCTAGTGAGCTCAATGGCCCCGAGGGACTGTGTTCAATAATGAAGCCTGACAATTCGAGCGGTTTCGTCGAGTGCATAGCTAGTTCTCCTTATGCCATCGTCGGAATCATCGGCAGTTTGGTCGCAGGCAGAGGGGCCAAGCTCAATCGGAGCTGTGCTCGGTGTTGCGTGCGCTTTCGTCAGCATCAACACCGCGAATTACGGCGTGCAGCGAGTCCAATCGAGCGCGGAGGATACGTAGATGCGGAGCAGCTAGGACGCGAACTCCCGGGGAAACGGGGCCGGGCTGTAATAGTCGTCTGCTGACTATCATCAAGTCAGCTTGCATATGTTCGACAATAGCCGACAGCGATAGCGTGGATGGAGCAAAACCCATGACGTAGACCTCCGGCGCGCGCGTCTTCGCCTCCCCCATGGACGCGTGGAGCGAGTTATGCGATGTTGTGCTGCTCGGCTCGCGCGAGAAAATCTCAGCGCCGACGGCGACAGCACTGCCACTGATGCAAATTACATTACAGATGACAGAAAATAAGTCAATGCAAAATATATCAACCGCGATGCAAAACGCATCATGATCACCGGCGCTCAAATTCGGGCGGCCCGAGGACTGCTTCGTTGGTCTGCTCGCGAGCTTGCGGAGCATTCAGGCGTTAGCTTGCCAACGGTCCAGCGAATGGAAAGCGCGGAAGGTGTGCCTTCTGCCTCGGCAAAAAGCGTAGATTCAGTTCAGCGAGCCATGGAACGCGCTGGCGTCGAATTCATTGCAGAAAATGGAGGAGGCGACGGCGTCCGCTTCCGCGAGCCGCGAGGCAAGTCGGCGCAGAAGGCTGGGTCTAATACGTCTGCCCACTGAAGGGGCTTTATGTTCCTACTCTTATAGAATTGTAGGGCGATTCAGGATTCAGCTCATGCTTGATTGTCCATGTAGTACTCTGTGGCAGCGGCAAGCAGGTAGATCCACCTAGCGCGGACCGAGATGGGGAATGTCGTGAAAACAATGGAGGAATTGATCATCACTGGGACGCGCTACCCGCCGTTCCCCAGCCTCTGCCATCCCGGCTGATCTGGCGCTGCTTACCTCTTAGCTCGCTAAATCATCTGGGGCGGTGTTTAGACACCAAATGACCGGCTAGCTCCTGGCCTACGCGACGTCAGCGTCTACTAACTCCTGGTTGATCATGCGACCTTGACCGCCGGAACACCTCGAAGTAGTGCCTTCGTCTAACTGAGGCGGAAAGCATGGTCCCTGCAAACACAGATGCCTGCTATATGTGGTCCAGCGCGCTTCGGTTCCTCGGCGGCAAGTCTCATTATAGTGTTAGCTGCAGTGCCCTATGTATGAGGACGTTTCGCCAATCGATCACTGGTTCATTACGTATGAGCGTACTAAATCCAATTGTCTATTATTTGTCTATTCCTTCAAAGGATTTGTCCATTCTTTACCCTTGTCAAACTAGGTACTTGTAGGGAGACTTGGCTCTGTAAGGAATGCGCCGGTACTTCAAGCGTCGGCAGCTTTTCCTATGCTGATTTGATCATGCCCAAATTGCCGTCGAAATCTCCGAATGGGATCGCCCAATGGCTGAAGCAAGCCCGCGTCAAATTCGGCTGGTCGCAAGAACAACTGGCCGACAAAGTGAGAGCATATACGGGAGATCCCATTTCCTATTCAACAATCAAGCAATATGAAGAATCCAAACGACCGCCATCCCCTAGAACGATTTGGCTAATCTGCGAGACTGTCTCCAAGGAAGCAACGCTCAGGAAGCAAACTGGAGAATATTTATCTATATTTGACTTTCAAGCTGACCAGGAATTATATCCTATTGAGAGCCCTGCAAAGTATGTAAGAGTAGAATTGGAGCGCTTATATCAATATCGTGAAAAATTGATAATTAATGGAGTTCATACAGCCGAACTTGATCGACAAATCGATCTTCTATGGAGAGGTCTTGAGGTAAGCATTCATTCAGCAGAACGAGAAAATATCGATCGGCTAAAGGCGTCCTCCAGCAATGGCGCCCACATACAGGAAAGCGCGAATACCTATGATGCCATAGCGAGACAATCGTTTTCAAATTTACTTCTAAATATTAGTGGCAAAAATCATAAAATTGAGTGCACCAAAGATTGCGTATTAGTTCGTTGTCATGGAACATCTTCTGTGCATGCTCTCAAAGAAGCACACGTATCTATAGATCATGCACTCTCGATTACTTCCAAACGCACTTTTATAGCCGATATGACAGACTCAGGGATTCCCAATGATTTTGAACGAAGGTTTTCTGTAGATTGGTTATTAGATAATTGCATAGCCGGTATAGTGTTCTTCGGATCTAGTCTAGAACTTTGCCACGTCCTCAGCTCCATCATGGATATGTATCGCTCGCGGGGAGGGCAATTACCAATAATATCATTCTGCAATGATGAAATGCAGGCAAAATCCTGTTTAGTAGGCATGCAGTATATGTTAAAAACCAAGCCGCGTGATATGAAATCAAAAACATAAAGCCTTACGATATATATATGGATAATTGATATTATTAATTAAATATTAATTTAATTAACATTTTAACTGTAGACTTTCTATTGTTTATCATTTTGGTAGCCTATGGAACAGAATTCTATATTAAATGTCCGCTCGACATTGATCAAGCGGAGTGGCAAAACTAGAGAAACCGAAAGGAAGCCCTATGCAAACTAACAAACTTGACAATTTGACACACGAAGCTGCGGTTCACCGAACATCAGTACCACTAACCTAACCCAAGGAGAACGTTACCATGTCTACAAATAGAAATTTGTGCTGTTTGGTTCTTGCTGTCACTATTTTGTTAACAGCAAAGGTCTATGCTGCTGAAACGGAAGGGACCTCTGAACGCATGACTGCATATCCTGGTAGATATGAAGCATATCCACCAGATGAATTTTGGTGGCATGGAGAACACTTCAAACGCTTAACGTTCTTAGAGGTTGAAGCAACAGATCAAAGATATGATATTTTTGAAGATCGTTTCATTCCGATAAATTGCAAGATTTCCGTTGGAATAAAGTTACATTATAACTATTGTCGATGGTGGGGATGTCAATGGAGGACAGCCGGTGAGACGATGTATAAAGAGATTAATTCAGTTTTCTTCCAGGCTTCAGGCCCTCATGGAAGAACCTCTACCCTGCCTTTTGTATCTACTAATAACAACTCAGATTTATGGCAGAGTATAGATTTACTGCCAGGCGACTGCCGAAATTGGGTTTTCCGGCTAACGGGAACATTTAAAGCAGGAGACTCTGCATTTCCTGGCGAATCCATGACATGGGCGGCGGAGTGGTAGCCATCGGGTTAACTCAGTAACAGAGTTTCTGGGCGCTTTTCCACGGCCCTGTGCTCTCCGCTAGATGCTTACCCTGCACCATCTTTAGCATTTATTCGCATACGCAATCTCTGCAAGGAGAGGGCGCCCCGAGGCTGTCAAGCTGGCCTGGTCCAGGATGGTCCATCGGTGACGCCGCCTGTCAGGATGTAAGGCTGGGCCTGGGCTACGGTTTCCCCTCCCTGCCACTGCTCACCATACTCTGCGTGTCTTGGCGTCGCGTCCCTTGAACCCTCCTTGACCCTGCGACCTTGACCGCCAGAAGACCCCGAAGTAGCTTCGTCATCGAGCGAACTCGAAGGCATCGTCAAGGAGCATCATACGTTGGGCAGCGCCTTGACAGAATCTCACGTCTATTCAGTAACCCAGGATTCGTTGATCCGAAAAAATGGAGACCTTAAAGATGCTGCCAAGGTTCTTAGTTTTAGCTACCTTTCCCATGTTAATTGCCCTAGGCTGTGCAGGAAAGTTACGAGAGGATTCGGCTATTTATGTTGGATGCCAGCCGGATGAGATTGATATTGAGAACGATGTTAGAGATGAAACCACGATTACCTGGGAAGCAAAATGTAACCGACGATGGTATCGATGTACCAAAATAAATCGCACGGTGAATTGCCAGCACTTCCGAAGGCGAGGTGGATTCCTGGCACAATTCTCTTCAGGGCTCATCGGCTGCGATCCTGAGGAGGTTGAGATCGACGATGAAAGCGAAAGATCAATATGGGGAGGGGGGGCCTTCTCGTAGAAGGCATTTTGCCGAAGCCATGCTTTTCAGTGTTCCGGTGCTCCGGGCGCAGGCGGTTCTTGTACGCCGGTGGCTGCATCGCAAGCAATGAAGTCTATTCCTTCCGCAGTCCCGCCTGCAACGGGCTCGAAAACGAATGACTTGTAAGCGCCAGCGATGTTGTTCGTGGCAGTTTATGCCAAATTGACCTGCGTCCAAAGCGCCGATAGCATCACATATTAAAATTATGCAACTATGCGCATTCCTTCCGGGCAGGTCGCTGCTGATATAGAGATACGCCTGAGCGGGTCTAAAGAAAACATGCATAAAATATATGCATTGTTTAGAAAATCTTTACGATGGCGGCATGCCGACCCCAGACGTAAGCCGGTCGGCACCCGGGCGCCCGGCCTGCTGAGCTTTGTGTTCGGCCCGCTGGCCAAGTAGCAGGATCGTCCACGTCGCCAGGTTGAAGGGAAGGGTGAAGTATGTCAGCCGCAGCGCGCCGCACAGCAGACAGAGCCCGGCGCCAAGCGCCAGACCGAGGATGCGCATCGCAGTGCTGCGCCCAAACACGGTCAGGCCCTGCGCGATGAGCGCCAGGTTGACCATGAGTCCGATCGACTGAGCCTCGATTCCCGGCAGCTGCGCCAGCAGAAGTCCGGCGCCGGCGCCAAGCGCCAGCCACAGCCCCCCGCGACGGTCGTGCCAGGTGAGCGCGGCCCAGACACACAGGCCCGGCAAGGTGCCCGCGATGAAGCTGATCTGGCCGATGCCGCAGAGCCAGCGAGTTTCGAGGCCGCCGTCGCAGCCATCCAGCGGCACGCGGCTCCCGAGCACCCCGCCGAGCGCTGCGGCTCCCCACATCGCGAGCACGAACTGCAGGGTCAGCGCTGGCAGCCGGCCCCAGCGCACCCACCGCGCACTCACTGCGGTGCTGATGGCGCTCACAGCGATCAAATAGGCAAAGAGTCTGAAGCTCGGCGCGTACAGCGAGAGCAGCCCGGCCCCTGTGAGGCTGGCATTGTAGCCGAAAAGCCCTGCCCATGCCGCCGCGCCATCCTGACGCAAGAGCCGCGCCGTGATCAGCGCGGTGACGCTCGCCGCTGCCGCTCCCGCTGCCGCCCAGCGGCTGACCGACGCGAGCGCCGCAAGCATCACCAGCCCGGTCAGGGCCGAGCGCTGAAAGTGGATCTGCGCAACCTGCACGAGCAGCTGTGACGCGATCTGACGCAGCGATTGTTGTAGCGAAGGAACCATCATCGGATGGGCGCGTTGGCATTATGCACCGATTCGGCAGCGCGCGGACGGCCGCAGGCGGCGCCCCGCCCCCCCGCGCGTGCTGTCACTTCTTCGAACGCTTCTCTTTCAGTTCCTTCTGCGCGCAATCTACAAACGCCTTGAGCGCGGGAGACACCTGCGCGCGGCTGGGGAAGCACAGAAACAGGCCCGGAACCTCCGGCACATAGGGTGCGAGCAATACACGAAGCTTCCCGCTCGCCAGCTCGTCCGCGATCGTGGGCTCCAACGCGTAGAGGAGCCCGACCCCGAAACAGCCAGGCTCCTCATGAGTTCGAAGTTATTGGTCGTCCCTGATCCACGCACCGGCACGCGCCAGGTCTTCTTTCCGCGTTCGAGCTCCCACGCCCACGGCTTACCCGTATTGCCCAGCGCATGCCGATGCAATCGTGAAGGGGAATGGGACGGTGTTGAGTTTTTGAGTTTCTGGAAGCCGCGCTGACCGACCCTGTTCTGCCGGACCTGCATTCCGCTTTAGTCCGTGCGCCGGGACAGCCGCTGAAGGGAATCACCATGGCTGTCGTCCCGAGCGTTCTCTCGGTAGGGTGCCCATAGATCTTCCTTCAGTTGCTCGACATCTGGCTTTCCGCTTGGCCGCATTCCTCGCAGCATCGGCTCGCAGCGCTTGCAGATATCCCGAGCACGCCGCACATCTCCGACTGTGCCCGCTCAATCTGCCTGGTCCAGAGCCATCATGCTGCGTGCCGCACCTGCACCACTTGCCGCCGGCAGTGCGCGCGCACATCATTTATCGGGATGCCGTTCCGGCTCGCCATGCGCTCCGCCACATTCAGTGCGCTGCCTGGCCAGCGGGGCCGGATCGCGGCCCCAGGCACCAGCAGGATTTCTCGCTTCACCCCTTCGAGGTTCTCCGACAACACCGACCCCCTGCCTCTGCGTCTGCGCCTGAAATCCTCCGCAAGCCACGGCGGGCTGGCGCGTTCAACTCCGCTGTTCAGCAGGAGCTCGCGGCCAAGCGATGCACGCGATAGTACGAAGGCGTGAAACCCAACACGGCAGGCCGGCGATGTGTCCCAACCCCTGTCAGCCAATCCCTGCAGGATGTTTAGCCAGGGGGCGGTCGCTCTTTCCCGAGCTCGTGATGCAGCCGGCGGCGGCGGGTAACCTCGTCAAAACATGGACCATTAAGGCGAGCATGTCGCGAACCTTATCGCACGGTTCATGCCACCCAGCTGCCAAGCCGTCTCGTAGCGGCACCGATAGCATACCGCCAGCCTCGCTGGCCTTCCGTGACAACTTGGCTAGTCGCAGCCGACTAGGCTGGAGCACCGGTTGCATCTAGAACCTCGAACAGCGCCGGCCCCTTGGCCCGGCGAACGCCTACCGAGCAGATGGCAACTTCCCTGTTGAGCAAACCACGTCGGTGCATAAAATTCCGACTCACCAATGCTTACGAAGCCGAAGTATCTTGTCCTAGACCTGAGCTGGCTGCGCTCGGTCAGCGGCCGTGCCGTGCCTGCCATCTTGGATGGGTTCACGCCAGTTATGATTGACACGCTTGTCTATGAGACAAGCACATCGAACCGAGCTAAAGCATGGGAGGAAGGGATGACGAAACTAGCGCCGCTGGCATCGACGACCTGTGTTTGGCGTCCGATTAGTGAGTTTCTCATCAAGGAGCGCGATTCCGGCGTAGGGATCGACGTGGCCACGGTTGAGACGACTGGTCGTTACCTCTCCGCGATTCTTCCGAGTCTTTCTCCTCGGCTTAATGCAGCCCAAAAAGCTGCTGTTGCCGAAATTGCAAACAATCGCCAAGAGAAACCGTCAGCCTCTCTTGCAGAATTGGTCGACAAAGTAAGATGGCTGCTCAAGGGAGCAGATATCGAAAGTAAAGTAAAGGATAAGAAGCTTAAAGATATCATAGATCTTACTCAAGCTCTCTGTTCGATACCAGGGATCGTAATGGCGGTGCACTCATTTGTAACTCAAGCTGCCCGGGATGAGGCACCTGCGCTGCCAATGAAGGGAGGGATTTGGTATCGAGAGGCCCAGGGGATTATAGCCTATGCAGTCGATGCATGCCGAGCGCAAGGTGTTCCTGTCAATAATAAGCTTCCTAATTGGAAGCATGATCTAGACTATGCCATTATGGGTAGTATGACTGGGTACTTAGCCACTAAAGATCAACGAACAGCATTTGCTGCTATTTGCATTAATCCTGACATCGCACTTTGCGGACAGACGACCTTGCCGCTTTCCGAAGAAGTTGCCACGGCGGCATACTTCCACTGGCTGGATAGAGGAAGTGCGCATGGACATGCTGTGAATGACTGGCTGTCGGCAGAGCAGGAACTACTTGAAACACGACGGTTCCGTTGGCACTGGACCCAATAGCACACTTATCGTTACCCACTGAATCGGAGTAGCCGTACTAAACATCGACAAGATGACGTAGCAAGCCGAAGGGTACTGTATCTCTCCAACCCCGGGGAATCCCGCACTCTCGCCATCCTACGCGACACACTACTGCCGAAGCTGCTGAGTGGGGAGCTGAGCACGGCGGATTCGGCATAAATCGAAGTGAGGAATAGATTATGACGGTCAGCAGAACGAAACAGAGGCGGCAAAAAACCGAACGGTCGATTCTAGAAATGACCGCATCACAAGCGCGCGCATTTCTGCTGAAGCCTGAGAGTTATTGCGGCATAGACCTGCCGGTATATTTCACGTTCGCACGTGTGCTTTCAGGTGTCTCAAAGGAGCTCTCCGGTAAAGCACTAGCCACAATGACATTGAAACCGCGCGAACAGGAGGGCGTGAATTATTCGATGCTGTCGAACAAAGATGGGCGTTATGCATGGCGCCCCCTTCAACTAATTCATCCTGCGTTTTACGTATCCCTCGTTCAAAAGATCACCGAGGCTCCACAGTGGAAAGTGATTCGCGACCGATTCAAAGAATTCCAGAAGCCCGCAAACTTGAAGTGCCTGAGCATTCCGATTGCGGCACAGCCTACAAAAAAGGATAAGGCGGCACAGATCCTTAATTGGTGGCAAGGCATCGAACAGGGATCGATCGAGTTCGCTCTCGACTACAACTACGCATTTCACGCCGACATTACGGACTGTTATGCGGCGATCTACACCCACTCGATTGCGTGGGCTGTTCACGGTAGAGCCGAAGCCAAAGCCGCACGCGCTGACAAGACATTGATTGGAAATATCATCGACTCACACATTCAGGACATGCGATATGGACAGACAAACGGGATTCCGCAGGGCTCCTTACTCATGGATTTCATTTCCGAACTCGTGCTCGGTTATGCTGATCTTAAATTGAGTAACCGACTAAACGCCGCAGGAATAACGGAGTTTCGCATTCTGCGTTATCGCGACGATTATCGAATCTTCGTTCAGAGCCCACAGATTGGTGAGGCAATATTGAAATGTTTGACGGAAGTACTGATCGCTCTCGGTCTTAAGCTCAACGCATCGAAGACAACAAGTGCGCAACTAGTGGTCAGCAATTCGATCAAGCCGGACAAGCGGGCATGGTTGCGTGGCAGGCAAGGTGACCAAAACCTGCAAAAGCACCTGCTTGTAATTCACGCCCATGGACACGATTTCCCGAACGCTGGCAGCCTCACGGTTGCCCTGACGCACTTCCACGAGCGACTCAATCAGATGAAGCGCATCAGAAACCCTCTCGCGTTGATTAGCATCGCAACCGACATCGCATACCACAGCCCGAAGGCTTTTCCGGTATGTGCAGCCATCATCAGCAAGCTTCTGAGCGTCCTGGCGACCAAGGATGCGCGAGTGGAGGCGATTAAGAAGATTCACGCCAAACTATCCCAGCTTCCAAATACAGGCCATATGGAAGTGTGGCTCCAACGAATCAGTCATTCGTTCGTCCCAAGTCTTGACTACAAGGAACCACTCTGCCGATTAGTAAAAGGCGATTCCGTGGTTCTTTGGAACAATAGCTGGATTAGCTCGCCAAAGCTGATAGCCGCACTCAACCCATCAAAGATCGTGAATAAGGCGAAGCTGCGTTCACTCAAGCCAATCGTGAGGCCCAAGGAAATCGAACTGTTTGCTTCGGAGAGATACTAACATCAGCCTCAACGAACCCATCGTCAAAGACGCCGCCCTCACCTACTTCGATAAGGAAAAAGTGCTCGTTCTGACCTAATCCGTCACTGACTATTTTACCATCCAGCATTCCACTTTGCAATCCGTAGGCCGTGCTGGTAAGAAGAATTTTTGCTAGCGAGCACTGCGGAGGCATAACCGGAGACAAGCGCAGCCAGAGTTAATAATAGAGGAACCGCCCACAGGTTGGAACCATGGCCTATTAACATGACAGGCATTTCAAGACACGAAAGCAGATTAAATATAAGAAAGCGACCTTATCCTCCAACCTTTTTAGACGCTAATTTGGCAACATTGAGTGAAATTGAAAGACTTCGCCGTGGCGCCTATTGTATTCCCTGATGACTTCCGAACGATTGAATTAAGGGCATTCGATAGCGATGGCCTCTAGTCGTTCTATACTACAATGGGTCCTGCTCTGCGCGGCAGCACTCCCTGCCCCATCAGCCTTTCCTCAACAAGACAAGCACCACGTGCCGCAGCGAGTCTTTACGCTCAGCGAGGGGGCACGAGAAAGTGCCTTTTATTAGACGTCTAGTGCCCCGAGTCGGTTTTAGTTAGGTATTTCTGAATCGGGACCAGTGGCATTATGTAGCACGATCGGTCACTTAGATTCATAAATTGTTGACTTATATCAGCACATTAAGAATCTCTATAATGCAGTAGATTTGGCGCTTGGTGTTTCATGCCCAGATGGAAATATGATACTAAAAAATCCCCCTTGACCACCTCGTCATCGGTATTGTATGAGTACTGCCCAGGTAGCCAGAAGAGATCGACATTTAGATCCAAGGCTCCAATGGAGAAGATAGATGAAAGCCGAATGGGTTAACTTTTGGAGCAGTCTTGCAAAGCTAGCAGATATTAGTGGAGTTATTGGCCTTATTGCATTATGTGTAGCCTTTTTCTTTGGAATAACAACAATTCGCCAATGTTTTGACATGAATAATGAAACAAAAAAGCAAGCAATGGATGCGGGCACCTCAGCTCAGCTAGATGCGCCGCATCCACAGCACAGCATTGAGCGTTCATCGTCATCTAACACTACAGCTGTTAATTCCGTGAACAGCGGGAATCAGATCATTGATAGTCACGATGCTGTGATTAACAACAAAGCTACTGGGATAGACTCCAGTTTCAGAGTAAATCAAGATAATCATATACAAGGCAGCCCCGGCGCACGAATAAACAATGAAGCGCAAATCGATGCCCGAGGTGGACAGTGACTCACTACGCTCTGATTCCTCGGGATTTCATGAAAACCCTTGGCATGCCGTGCATTACAGCGTGGCTGTGCATGAGTTTTTACTGTACTACTGCACGAGCCATTACTTCCTCGGAGCAGCCGCTTGGGGATTGCGGCGCCGATATGGTTCGGGATCTGTTTGAAGGATCGAAAGTCCGCACACAGTTTCGAGCACTTGTGACACGTTTCTCTGGCAGCGATAGCGCGGCTAAACACTTCGGGATGAAAGTAGGCGAGAGTTTGCGCGACGCGCTCACTAAGTATTCCCAACATACACTTGACATGACCAACACTGGGCTTACGTCCGCCAATGTGCGGGTTAAATATGTTCCCTGTGTCATCGGCGATCATGAGCATGCACGCAAGGTTGGCCAAGCCGCTGGGGCCGACGTCGTCCTTTGGGGACAGACATTCTGTGACTGGCGGAAGCCCAATAAGTGTCAGAAGGTTGAATTAGGGTTAAATCTGTCAAACGCACAGATCAACAGTGGCAACACGATTCAAAATAGTCCCGGAGCTACAATGTCCAATCATATTCAGATAAAGCTCCCACCAGTTCAGGCGCCACCAACACCACCTTCTGAAACTGCATTCAGAACCTCTCTTACAGTTGTAAATTACATTGGCCTTGAAGCTGCTGCAAGTAATGCAATATCAGTGAATCGGATAAGTGAGCTTATCCAATCAGAATTGCCAACTTTGACAGCTGAACAGCCTAAGCTCCTTTTAGATTATCTGCTAGGTTTATATGCATTTAGGGCCGATCGATATGCGTTGGCAGCAGCACTTTTTCTCCGATCCCAGCAGAGCATATCCGCAGGGGTGAAAGGGGCGCATGAGCTCTACCGGATGATGGGTTGGAGCTATATCAGTGTCGGCGAGCGAGAGGCTGGGGCTCAGGCTCTCAGGCAGGCCCTCCAGGCCTGTGAGCCCGGAGATGACGAATGTCGCACAGAAGAATTGTGTTCAGCAGCGTTTGCCGAACGGCTTTACGGTCGGGTTGGAGAAGCCATAATGCTTCTCCATGAATCTCTTAGGCTCGCCCAAAAACTTGGCAACCAGCGCAGTGAAGCAGAAGCCCTTCATGAACTCGGATTTATATATGAAGATATTAAAGAGCATAAAAAAGCATTAGTCTTCTATGATCATTCTTTAAGGTTACGCGTAAAAATATCAGATCGAGTCGGAGAAGCAGCAATACTTAACAATATTGGCGCAATCTTTTATCTGGAGGGAGATAAGACAAAAGCCCTAGAGAGTTATGAGCAAGCATTTTCTATTCAAAAAAAAATAGGCGATAAATGCGGAGTTGCATCTATATTGATCAACATTGCAAACATCTACAGAGAATTGCATGAATATCAAAAAGCATCAGATGCATACAGGGATGCGTTAGCGTGCAAGAAAGTGCAAGGCGATTACCAAGGAGAGGGTTTTGCATTGAAAGGTCTGGCCAATGTTTATTCCGATATTAAAAATGTAAATCAAGCCTTATTATTCAATCAGCAAGCACTAAATCTTTTTCAAAAAACGGGAGATGTAATCGCCATCGTGGGCACTATACATGATATGGCATTAGTTCTTCGAGATCTGAATCGTCCTGCAGAGGCTATAGCACGCTTTCAAGAGGCTGCTGGAATCCACCTTCGCCAAGGTCATTTAGGTCTGGTGGATATATGGAAAAATCTAAAGCTCGCTTGTGAGACGGCCCTGCAGCATCGTCTCACTGATCAAGCCGAGGCCCTCGTGAAGCAATTAGAATTAAATAATTATCCTAGCAATGATCTGGCTGTACTTCGAGCGCAAATCTTCAATCAATCTCATTAATATTTACCATTATTTTACATTGAAATTGCCAATCACTCAAGAAGCAAAATCAGGCTACCTGTGTCACCATAAATCATTGGAGCAGGGATGCTGAAAGCGGAACTGTGATAGAAGGTAGACGGATAGATGCTATAATTTGCTAAAGTGTGCGGCGCTTGCTGACGGCGAAATCCAGACGAAGCTGGTGTGACTTGCGACGATACGTGGCCTGAATGATGAGCAACAAAATTTTGCAACCGATCCCGACATGGCAAATAGAGCCTACGCAAGACAATTGCTAATAAAGCACCTATCTATTCCCTGGCTCTATGGTGAATATCTAGAATATGTGCTTGGGGTGCTGACCGTGAAGCACTTTAGATAGTATGGGAACCTCCCACGATCGGGA
>CAYWPR010000132.1:0-15431 GCA_964460115.1 uncultured Myxococcales bacterium | reverse complement strand
GCTGATAATTCGCGTTTTGCGGCGCCCCGCAGCGGTTTTTGACCGGCGCCAACAAAGGGGCGGACGCCCGTGCAAAACGGTTTGCCCGGCGCCGCTCGGCGCCGACTAGAGGGCCCCGCGCCGAGCCTGCGGACTCGCAGGGGTCGCTTTTGAGCCTCTGTGCGCCGGTTACAGGAGGGAGCTAAAATACGCAAACTATTATGGCGAAGATAGCTGTCGTCCGGCGCCAGTGCGCAAACTATAGCGGACGGTCGCTCGGCGAAAACTGCAGGGGGGCGTCCAGCCCGTTGGCGATGAAAGGCGCCCAGTAGTAAGGGTGCCGGTGCTCAGCCTTCTCTGCTTTCATCGCCTCCAGTAGACCACCGATGCGCGTTCGCGGAGTCTTATCGTCCAGGAGCAGCCGATAATAGCGCTGCATCAGACCCTGGGTACCTGTATCGGAGATCGGCCACAAGCTCATCACCACGGTCTGAGCCCCTGCGGCCAAGAAGGCTCGGCGAAGCCCATAGACACCCTGACCCGCTTTGACCGTACCGAGTCCGGTATCACAGGCACTAAGGACCACCAGCTGCGTACCAAACAGTGACAGCGAGCGGGCCTCCTCAGCGGTCAGTAGCCCGTCGTTGGCGGCACCCGGGGCCTCGGCGGCATGCGCCGCCCCAGCCAGCACCAGCGCTGAACGTGACAGCGAGCGATCGCCGGTGCGCCCCGTCATTTGATTGAACGTGTCATTAGGCCGCACGCCGACCATCGTGGCTCGTGTGCCTCGACTTTCCGCCAGTTCGGAGCGAAGAAAAAGCCCGTGGGTGGCAACATGCAGGATGAATGGCGATCGCACCTGGCGCAGCCGTGCCTCGGTCGCGGCGGCATCAAGCAACGGAGAGACGTGGAGCAGGCCGCCCACATAAATTCCCTCGGCCCGCGCGCCTTTTAGCGGAGCCAAGCTTGCTAGCCCATCATATAGGCCGCGGGTATCGTCATCCATCGTGCGTGAGTCTGATTGCGCAGTCGCCGTCAGCGGACCGCCAAAATCCGGGTCCGCCATCACCACGGCCGGCTGCTGCGGCTGACCGAGCGCCCTACGCAGCAGGTCGCGACCCGAGCCTAGATATAGAAACTGATACGGCGCATCCAGAAGATACTGCTTGCCGTCGTGCAATGCAGCAAAGGGAATCAGGTTCAAGCTGCCATCCAAAGATAGATAGATCCGTTGGACTCCGGCGAGCTTGGTCAACAGCGGTGCAATAATCTTCTGATAGAGCGCATGAGCCTGTGACAGAGGCTCCTGGCTCAAGTCGCGCATGGCGACCAGCAATTCACCCGCCGCCCGGTCCATTTCTTCCGCATCGCCCAGGTCCACAAACTCGATGCGCTGGTCAGGGAATAAGACGAGCGTCATGTATCGCGCTGTTCCCTGGCTCTTTTTTAGGTTGGTGGCTTGGAATTGGAACGGCTTGACCCATAACACCTCGACCAGCACACTGCCCGCTGGAAGTCTCACCGCCACCTGGTTTAGGATCTGCTCAGGTTCAGGCAGCTTCCACTGCGTAAGCTGGGGCGCGGCCAGGGCCAGCTCATGCTCCATATCGTCACGCTGGTTGTTCAGCATGGTAAGGCGCGCTTGGTGTGCCTCCCGGGTGGCATCGTCCGACTTGGCCGGGCCATGCAGCAACAGCGATTCATACTGACTACGTATTAACTGCCAGCGGTCAAAGCGCTGCCGCTGGTCTTCGCTGGTCAAGCTGGCTTGGAGTGCCCAGGCGGTCATCAATCCCGCCTCCGCCGCGCGCCCCTTGCGCAGCAAGGCGACCCGCAGCGCCAACGCCAGCGCCTCGGCTGGCGCGTCTTTGCGCAGCAGCAGGCTATAGACTGCGTCCTCCTCACCGCGCATCTTATCGAGCGTAGAGGTAATGCGAGCTTCCGTAGTGACGGCGCGTAAAGCTCGCTCGCGGATGCCCAGGGCGCGTGCGAAGAGCGGTAGCGCTTGCGCAGGCTGTCCCCGGGCCATGTCAACCGCGGTCAAATTGTTGAGGCTCGTTGCGACATCGGGATGCTCGAGACCCAGCGACTTCTCTACGATCCGTAGACTCCGCAGATATAGTGGCTCGGCTTTGCGGAGATTGCCCTGGGTGTAATAAAACCAGGCCAAGTTGTTGAGTACGGTGCCGACATGGCGATGCTCGGAACCCAGCGACTTTTCTACGATCCTCAGGCTGCGTCCGTACAACGCCTCAGCCTTTGCAGCACTGCCCTGCACCATATAAATCCCAGCCAAATTGCTCAAGCTGTGGGCCACATAGGGATGCTCAGGACCCAGCTTTTGCTCTCGAATCTGCAGACTGCGCAGATACATCGGTTCAGCCTTTGAATACTCGCCCTGAGATTCGTAAAGCCCCGCTAAGTTGTTAAGGACGTCGGCCACCTCGATGTGGTCTGGGCCATACACCTTTTCGTCAATGGCAAGGCTGCGAAGGAAGAGCGGCTCGGCCTTGGGGAAATTACCCTGCTCTTTGTAAAGTGAGGCGAGGTTGTTGAGGCTTGTAGCAACCTGGGGATGCTCGGGACCTAGTTCCCTTTCTCTGATCCGAAGGCTTCGCAAATATAGCGGCTCGGCTTTGGGGGAATTGCCCTGCTCTTTGTAAAGCATGGCCAAGCTGTTGAGGCTTCCTGCAACCTTCAAATGCTCGGGGCCGAACGCCTTCTCTCTGATCCGCAGACCGTGCAGATACAGTGGCTCGGCTTTGGCATAGCTGCCCTCGGTACGGTAAAGCTCGGCCAGGATGCTAAGGTCCGTGGCCACATCGGGGTGCTCTGGGCCATATACCTTTTGATCAATGGTCAGGCTGCGCAAGATAAGCGGCTCGGCGTCGAGGTACTTGCCCTGGGCTATGTATGTTAAGGCGAGGTTACTAAGGCTTTCGCCGACATCAGGATGCTCGGGACCCAGCACCTTCTCTCTGATTCGCAGACACCAAAGATGAAACGGCTCGGCCTTGGCGGAGTTGCCCTGGGCGTCGTAAAGTTCGGCCAGTCTGTTGAGGCTTGCGGCGAACACGGGATGGTTGGGCAGCAGCGGCTGGAGCACAGCAACAACTCGTTGGCAGATAGGCAACACTTTCGCGTACTGACCTTGCTCATATCCTTTCTCGCACTGCTGCATCCATTGTTTGATTTGCTCGGGCAGAGGCAAATCCTGGGCCGCGGCAGGATAAACTATCGCCAGCAACAGGCTAAGGCTTATCTGTAGAGACAGAACACGTAGTTTCATGACAATTATGCTGAGGCTACCGGGATTCTTTTGTAACCAGGCTACTATAAATCGCGAAACTATATACTTGAGGATTTCTTGCTGAATTATTCGCGTATGACGAGCCTGAATTCGCCTCGGCCCTAAAGTACTATGTCGTTTTACCAGGTTGTGTTTCTTCGGCGCGCTGGGTGGCCAGTGCTTCGGCATCGCCGTTTGCTGCTAACCCATCAATGAGATGCCGAAACCTGTGTCGAACCTCGGCTGACATTCCTTCGCTTGCCATGGTCGCCGTAAGCCAAGAAACCAGAATCTTTGTACGTTTCGCTACTAACTTGAAGTGCGTGCCTATGGCTTTTTCGATCCATGGCAGTCCGAATTGCAGCCGTTCGGGGATGGGCTGATGCAATAAGAACCAGCCGATGGCGTCTACGCAGTCGGGAAATCCAGCAGCAAGCGGGATCCATCGCTCCATGAGCGGAGCGACTATCATGGGATGCAGCCAATCGGGGCCTGCCTTCTCTATCAGTGCATCCATGACTCGCTCATCACGACGCAGTCGTGGACGCGGGAGAAGAGCAGCCAGCAATGCCATGCGGTCATAAGAGTCATCGCGCTGCTGTCGCGTCCCTTCATGCTCCACTGCATCAAGAAGTCGCCGCATAAGACTGGGCCATACTGCGGCAAGGGCTTCACGTTCACTTTGCCCGTAGGACGCGACAAGGCACAGATTGTGCAGTAGCTGCGCCGCAATAGCATAGTTATGGGAAACACTATCTAGTAGCTGTAGCAACGGCTCTGCATCGTGATTCAGCGATGCACAGAGGAGTCCCCGCGTCACAAGATGCTGGGTCTCCTCCACGACGACCTGCTCATGTCCGTTCCCTAATGCAGCCACTTTACCGTAGACGATGGTACTGACTGGCAGGAGACCAAAGGCTTCCTTGGACACGCAACTCCTGCTTCCGGCTGCATCCCCCAAAATTCCCACCGTGACCGCAAGCCGTGACAAAAGGAGATCATCCGGGTCAACAGTCTGCACAGACTGCTCGAACGGCGCTGAAAGCGGATCTATCTCACTGAATCCACCCGCTTTGACGCGGCAGTAACGGGCTGCATCGACCACTATGTTGAATGCAAGGCGGTGGATGCAGACCCCTGATGCTTCCGGCCTGCTACCACAGGGCGCTGCCCAGATCGAACGCAAGCCCTTGGCCAATTCTGCGCGTGCTTCTACCACTGGGCTCTGCGCAAGCTGACTGAGTGCCTGAACCGTCAGCTCACGCGTCTTCTGGGCATCTTCTGGTTCGAGAGAGCTGAGGTCAAAGGACGGAAGCAGTATTAAGGGTAACGCGTGGGCGGCGGAACGATCGGCACCGAGTCCAAGATAAGAGACATCTTCAACCGCACTCACTGGAAACTCTGGCAATGCTGAACTAATCGAAATAACGACAACTAGCGATAATTCTTCTGCATCAAGAACTAACTCGCCAGCCAAGTGCATTCTTATGGCAGTCAAGGCAAGTGCCGCAGGAGCTGTCAGTTGAAATGGTGGGCCAGATTCCTGTGCTGGTTCAAGTAATTGAATTATGTCCGCTAGATCCTTTTTGACTTGCTCTGGACTAACTGGAGCATCAGCCAGGCCCTTACAATACCGATGCTGAATTTGGTCGAATTGTAGTCTCCGAAGCAGATCCTGGCTGTTTTCCTGTATTGCCAGCATAATTTCTGCGGGTGGAATGTACTTAATGGATACACCGTCTGAAGACTGGATGTATTTGTAATTTGATGCGACCAGCGATCCAGCCCAGCGGCGAATAACGAGCATATCGTGAAATCGGCGACTAGACCGATTTCCGGAAGAATCGGAACGTTCTTCATGTTGTTTGGCTACAAGCTGTTGACCATTCTCAATTAAGCGTTCACTCAGCGTTGTTAGACGCTCAATAGCTGCGTCATCTTGGTTCAAGATGGCATTCGTGGTCAGCCAATAAGAAATGGTCATAGGGTCATAGCGACGCCTGTCGGCATTTTTGACTTCAGCAGGCTCCGCGAAACTCTGTCTGATTTGGTCGTGCATTGTTCGGGAATATTCGAGCCGCCAAAATTGCGGAAGGACAATCCATGGGTCTAGAAGATCCGTATTCGGTTGCTCAAGACGCGCGATCATTCCGTATACAAAACCCGCCATGGCGAGGCTCTTCGCTTCACCGAGAAGTCGGATACTTAACTCTCTTAGAGTGACACCTGCCGCATGGAAATTATCGACGACCACTTCTAAAGCCATCAACGCACTCATGCAAGGATATGGACCGACGCTAGTTCCTCTATACCAGCGCCAGACATGACTGTCTCCGATAAATGTCCGCTTTCCAACACCCGGAATCTCAAACTCAATGCCGACATCCACACCTTCCTCATCTGGATAGTATGGTATGCCTGTTTCCAGGGCCTGAGCTATTCGGATATGAGCTGCATGATCCAGTAACTGATTAATAAATGTTATTGTCTTACCTGCTACCTTAGAATGCAGCAGAGCATAAAAAGGGCCATAATACCATGCAGCTAAGGGGCCGATGCCGTCAGTCCTGTGTTCCCGGATCCCTTGAGCCCACAGGCTATGTCTGGAGCCCCGATTTCTCGCGTCTTCGTCGGGTAGTTCGATATAGTAGCTCTTGGCCAAATCGAGGAGTAATTCCGGCCGATGCACAGACAGAGACCACGACGCGGATACAGTTTCTAGACACGGATGCAACTTTTCGGGCCGTGTCTGAGCTAATAAGCGAAGCCGCCGCTCAGCCTCTTCATTGAGATCTGGGCCCAGCAGTCCCAGACACTCAAGGCACCATTCATCCCGCTGGTATTCATGGTTGAAAAGAAAGAGGTCCCGGACTTTAGAGCGAAGAGTGGCAGGAACATCCCGAGTTTTCTTAGAGGCCAGTGAGCGTAGCCAGCCTCGAAGAATCTTCTCGATTGATTTTGAGAGGCCTTCGCTAAGTCCAGTCAGATCCTGATAATGATCACATAGCAGGCGAACAACTGAAGCGCCTATCTCAGCACTGATCTGCCCTGCTTCACCAAACCGGCTTATGAGAACGCGAAGCAGGTCATGCAGAGCCTTTCCACTATTTTCCTGCAGGAACGCCCACTCAGCTTCGAGTAATGCGCTCGAATCTGAGGCTGTCAAGACAGCTTCCCATGGGAGGTCTGCCCACCGCGCTCCATGCTCCTGTGCAAGCGTCTGACAGAAGGCAAGCTGCCCGGTTAGCCCGGCCAGTGGATCGCGTCCGCCCTGCATCAAGAGTGTTTGAAAAAACACGCGCGTTGCGTAAAGGGTCCATCTAGGGGCCTTCGCATCTACGAGGAGCTGCGGTTCCAGCGCTAGCTGTTGCGTTACCGCGAGGTCACGCAGCAGGTCGCTGGCGAACTCCTCGCGAGTCCTCCAGGCGAACCCTTTTGGCATAGGTAGGAGTACGCCATCTGAGCGAAGCGATGGCAGCGCATATGGATCTGGGTAGCTGATGCCTCCGGCGCTGCCAGGAAGCAGTAGCCGACGCGCGAGGCTGAGAATGATTGCGGCTCGTCCATCCGGAGTCGCGTGGTCAACAGCCATTCTCTCAGAACGTCGGATGAGATTCCGCCAGATGACGAGATGGACGACCGCTTCGCACAAGGAGCCATCTGGCAAGCCGCGGAGAACGTCGTCTTCGAGTACCAACTTGAGCAATCCAGGTCTGCGAAGGAGCCAGCGCGATCCTGGATATTCTGCAAGGCGCTTGAGCTGTGGAAGCTGAGCAACGAGCGCGTCCGTTTCTTCCGCTGAGAATCCTTCGACGGCTTGACGTTTGATAGAGTCCGGTGCCTTGTTTGTGCTGCTAATGAGAATGCTGGCGACGTTATCTTCGGCATCTTGTCGCGTCACCGCAATGACCATCAGTCCGGCTGCACAAGCTGCGCGCACAATGTCGCCAAAGATCCGGTCCATCCCTTCCTGAACGACCTCTGCACCATCAAGAAGAAGCAGCCGCAATGGTGCGACCGCTGTTGCGCCAAAGACATCTCCCAGGGGCGCGCCCAGCGTGTGCTCCAGTTGGATAGTTGTTATGTCCCCAAGATCGCGAAGGCTGAGCAGGGTCAGCGCTGCCAGTCCCTGCTGACTCAGTTCGGTCACAACTTCAAGAACAAGAGCAGATTTTCCAACGCCCGGCTCTCCGGTCACGAGCAAAACGCCATCAGCGGCAGATTGTTTGACTGCATCGGCAAGATCTGATCGCGCTTTAACACGGTCAATGTGCACGCTGCCCGATGCGCCCGTGCGTGGCTCCATTTTCGTCCGCGTTCGGTTTCTCATGCTCTCCGCAAGTGAATCGAGCACCTGCCGGGCAGTAGTTGGCACCCTCACTCGTTCGGCGTGAAGCAGGCCACCGTCATCGACTGGAGGATACTCTCGAAGGAAGCGCAGCAAGCACTCTGCAGCGGCACGCGCAGCAAACAACTTGAGCTGGTCGTCCTTGTCATGGTCTCCATGGTCCATCACTCCCTTCATCACCAACCAGCGCAACTTCCGCGCATGCGCTACAGCCGCAATGGCGGCTGCTTCCATCTCGACCCCAAGTACCGTACGCATTGAATCGGACAGGTTGTCAAAGAGTTGTGGATCGCGCATCACATTGTTGCCCGTCGCGATGGGGGCCACATGCACAGACCACGCAGGCGTGTTCGGTAACGTTCCGCGATTGTGAAGGTGAACTTCCTCGATGTGCTCCCTGCCGGCTTTGGTGAGCGCTAGCGGACCTTTCGACTTCACATATTTCAGCGAGAGCAATCGCATGACGACAGCACTCCACGCAGGACAGCGTGAGTGGGTTTCCGAATTGGCCTGAGGATCATCATCGGCCAGCAGTCGATCGAGTACCCAATCACACTGTTCGGCGAGCGATGGCGGGCGGGCGGCTAGCCAGACAGCATTCGCAGGTAGTCGAAACGACTTCGCACAGCGCAGCCATTCCTCATCGAGCGGATAAGGATTGGGCTCATTTTGGAAGCGTTCACGGCGGATGCCGTCACTGCCCACCTCTACATGCTTTGCCCCCGTATCGTAGGTGTAAAGGATGCTGCCAATAATTACATCGCCGGGCTGCACCTTGCCTCGGCGTCCAGCACATACTCCGGCCATAGCGATACAGCGCACACCGAACCTATCGGCCAAAGTTCCAGCCGCTGTCGCAGCAGCCGTTGTTCTCATCCTCGTCGTCCAAGTCAGGGCAATGCGTAAGTCCTTGCCACTCATCGTGCGGTAGTTACGAAAGGCGACTTCGGTTTCGGCTACGTGGATTTCCGTCCAGTCATCGACAGCCCCCTCATTAACTTTCTTTGCTTCGTCGTACTCTTCCTTGAGCGCAGTAATAATGAGGACATCTGCTTGATGGGTGAAGTCAGGAGCTAAGTCCTTGGTCATGTGGCCTCCTCATCGGTGGATCGATGCCTTCCTTTCCCCATGCTGCATGCTCAATGCTCATGGGTGGTTGTTCTATGGCCATCCCTGATGGCGTCGTGATCGGGGTCTCTCAACCGGACACCTTGGCCTCCCCCATTGATAGGGATAAAAATAACCCCGGCATCTTCGAACGCCCGACGCAAAGCGGCTAAGGTCGCAGGCCTTGGATTCCGTGTCCCCGTCTCGAAATCAAGGATGGCGCTGAGGCTGACGCTCGCAGCCTCGGCAAGATCCCGCTGCGAGATCCCCAGCAAGCCACGCGCGGCCCGACATTGCCGCGCAGTGATCTGCGGATTATTTCGTGATTTCACGATTTTATCTTGACTATGTGTCATAACAACCGCAGCATCGCGTTAGTTGAGGGTGGCACTATGCCACTTTCGCTTACGGGCATCTAGGCATGTCCTCGGGCTTCGCCTGCCCGAGCGAGCGCGCGCGCACATTCCATGACTTCGCCCGTGCGTCTTTACGCATGAAGGGATTGCTATGTCCTCACGATTTGCTGCGCGTCATCCCATCGGTCTGTATGCGCTATGCGGCGTTGAATTATTCGAGCGTTTAGCCGGTTCACTGCTGAGCTCGTTGCTGTTGCTGTACCTGAACGAAAGACTCGGAATGCCGCCGGGCACGGCAACTCGCTTTGGTGGTGCGTTCAACGCTGCGGTTTATCTGTCATCGGTGCCTGGAGGCCTGATCACGGATCGATGGCTCGGCAACCGGCGAGCCATCCTACTGGGGACTGCTCTGCTGGGTGTGGGTTATGCCCTCATGTCCTTGGATCAGAGTAGGCTGATGTACCTAATTGCGAGCCTGCTGATATTGGGCCATGCGCTGTTTAAGCCGAGTATGAGCAGCGCGGTTGGCAAACTGTATGAACCAACCGATCGCCGTCGAGACGACGCTTTCTCGCTGTTCTATGTTGTTTTTAATGTCGGCTCGGCCTGCGGCCCCATTGCGGCGGGCACGTTGCTAGTAACGCATGGATGGCCGGCTGCATTTGCCGCCGCAGCGCTAGCCATGCTGGCTGCGTTTACGGTGGGCATCCTGAGCTACCAATGGCTGAGCACACCCATCGCACGACCGAGTGCTGCCGATTCTGGAAACGATCCACCGCATACGGCGTGGCCGGTGGCTGCGATGGCGGGGCTTCTTGCTGCGGGGCTGCTGTTCACGGCGGTGTATGCACAGCTCGAACACTCATTGCTGTTCTGGGCACGCGACTGCACGCAGCGCACGCTGTTTGGATATTCACTGCCACCATCGGGTTTGCTCGCACTCCCAGGGCTGTTCGTGCTTGGCATCCAACCGCTGTTGACTCGCACCGTGACGACACTGACGCGACATGGCCGCGGACCATCGCTATTGACGCGCATTCAGAGCGGTATGCTGAGCGCTTTCGCGGCCTATCTGATCATGATCGGAGCCACGATGCTGAAGGATCGGCAGTATGCGCTGGTCAGTTCATGGTGGCTGGTAGCCTGCTTTATGGCGCTGACAGTTGGCGAACTGCTGGTTTATCCGCTGAGTATGGCCCTGCTGACGCGGCTTGTTCCTCCGCGTGCAACTGCTGCCGCGATGGGCCTGTGGATGGCAGCGATGGCCGGAGGGCAGTGGCTGGCCGGCGAAGTCGCAGCGCGGTGGGCGACATGGTCGCATGTCGCACTATTCGCAGAGCTGGCGGGGATCGCGCTGGCCGCCTTCGCTGTCTTGGTCATCGCGCGAGGACGAATCCAAGCGGCTGCTGGCGGGGTTTCATTTCCCATATGCCCCGAGCTGCGCTGAAGCGAAGATAAATGTTACTCGGTCACCAAATACTCAAATATGCGCTTGCAGCGATGCGCAACCTTTTCCACAAACTATACTGGCTTGTCGCCATGGTCAGCCGTGCGGAAAAGGCGTCGGAGGACCAAAAGTGCCCATGCATTAGTTTGCGGGAACGGCCCTGTTCAGGGGACAGTCCTGATCAGCCGAAACCCTACAAATCTGTCGCGATAGCTGGGTGGCCATGCCGCTCGATTTGCGGTACGTACGAGCCGTGGCTGACTATCCCAAGAACCTCCCCGTGCAACACGAAAATTCCCGAGTTGCACCGCGCCATGCGGATCTATTTGCATCTGACTTGAATAGGGAGAATAGCTGTCCCATACCCATTCCCAAACGTTTCCCATCATATCATATAATCCCCAGGCATTGGGCCTCTTTTGCTTCACTGGGTGCGCATGCCTATCCGAATTATCCCAATACCACGCAGTATCTTGTAAAATATTACCCGTAGATTCCCGTATGGTTCCTGCGCGGGCGGCATATTCCCACTCGGCCTCAGTTGGGAGACGATACCCGAGGCACGCATCTTTCTTCGGCCAAACGATCTTGTGAGCAGATAGCTGATAACATTGTTGCAGTCCTTCCAATTGAGATAAGCGATTGGCGTATAAAATGGCATCTTTCCAGATAATGCAAAGTATTGGATAGTCAGAGCCAATTCCAGCGCTTTTACAGTCTTCGGTAAAGGAGGATGAGGTCAGCGCTATGACGGACTTATATTGATCTTGTGTCACCTCTGTTTCCATCATCCAGTGACCTCGGCGGATACAGACAGGATGTTGCTGCTCATCTGGATCTCGACCGACTTCTATGAATGGACTTCCCATAATCAGCCCACCCCCAGGAATGGGCACCATCATGGGACGGTGTGGCGTTGCAGGCAATGAAGCGAATTGGCTGCTTGTCAGGATATTTTTTGCACACAGTCGCTGGATTGAGGATTCCTCGTTTCCAGATGCTACGTCGACAACTCGCTTAAAGATGCCACTGTCCGTCGACGTTATGGTAGTGCTGGCTACTTTATTTGCGGTGTTTAAAATATCGAAAGCAGGGAATCTCCTTTCTGAAGGAAGCTGCATTGTTGAATGAATAGCAGGGTCTGTGAGCTCGGTTCCGAGATAAGCTGGAGGGACCGAAAGGCCATGCGAATTTGTCCCTGGAAGAAGTGTCCTATTCCCATACCAGCTCGCCAGAAGGGTGAGTGCACTGGCAGCCACTACGGTAAACAGGATCTGTAGGCCGTTCTGCGGGAAACCAACCGAAGTCGGCGGGATGCGCGTGCGCTCAGATCGCCTGCCAAGCTGATTCGTAGAATCAGCTACAGCATTTAGGTCTCGTAAATGAGTCGCTACTTCGAGCATAGTCGGCCGCAGGGATGGGTCTTTCGCCAACATGGCGTGGATCAATGTAGGAAGCAGGACAGGCAGGTTCCTGTTAACTTCTTGAAGTGGAAGGGGCGCCGATTGCATGTGCGCAGCGATCATGCAGCCCTTTGTGCCAGAGAAAGGCGGATGACCAGCCAGCATATAGTAAAGCACCACTCCCAGTGAGTAGACGTCGGCGGCGGAGGTCACATCTCGCGCTCCCTGATATTGCTCCGGCGCCATAAATAGGGGCGTACCCAACAACTGTCCGGTCCAGGTTTGGACGACTGTCTCCTCATCTAGGACAGGCACTTTAGCAATGCCGAAGTCGAGAAGCTTGACTCGTTCATGACCGATGACTAATGGATCGGGCACAAGCATCACGTTCCCAGGTTTTAGATCGCGGTGAATAATATCCTGGGAATGAGCAGCCGATAGCGCAGCGGCAAGTTGATAGCCCAGGCAAATGGTTGCGCTGGGACTGAGTTTTCGCTCACGATGGAGGCGCGCACTAAGCGTCTCACCCTCCAAGTATTCCATCAAGATGAACGCCGTACCGTCGGCAAGCTGATCGACTTCGTAGATGTCGATGATGTTCGGATGTCGAATTCGATTTGTAGCCCGACCTTCGTTGAGGAACCGGGTGACCAGCTCGATATCCTCACTAAACTTAGGCAACAAGAGTTTCACAGCGGCACGCCGTCCGATGCGAGAGTAGAAGGCTTCGTAGACCATCCCCATTCCGCCACGACCTAAGTGCCGCACCAGTTGGTAGGAACCAATAAAACGGCCGATCCACGGATCCTCTACCAATGGTAAATCTGCCGACAAAGCCCCAACCGGTACCAAACGCGCTAATAGCGAGCGGCATGCCGCGCAGACGTCGATGTGACGGTCTACCCGTTGCCGATCAATTGGCGAAAGTCGTTTGTCCAATACCTGGGCAATGATGTTTTCGGAAAGACAGACCGACATGCCTATAGGTCACCGGAGGTGGATGTTGCCTCAATGTCACTAATTTTTCTAGCCGCGTCATAGTCGGTCAAAAAATTTGAGACAGATCGGCGCCAGCCCCGTCCCCTTGATGAGGTAAATGCAAACCGGCTCCGCTCAGAAAGATTGAATAATCCCCAGATGCGGGACCATTGCGACAGGAGTCCACCATGAAAGCCCATATAAATCCATACACCGTCACCGCGCCCCATCAGTTCCGCTATATCCTTTTAGGGCTGTCCCTACTCGCTCCATTGTTGTTCGGTGCGTGCCAGAGCGAAAATATAGAGTCAGTTTCCGCTCAGTCAACCGTAATGATTCCCGCTTCCGAACATTTGGAGGTGACTTTTGAAGAGCCGTCCATGCTGGCGGTGATGCGCCTTCGCGCCGAGAGCTGCTCCGGTGTTGACGGCCCATGGCGCGGACGCGCGACTTCCGAGGGTCTAGTCATGGGGCAGTCGGACATTGCATTCACCTTGGCTTCCGGGGCGCCCTCGGATTTGGACGTCGTAATGCCGGTTACAGGGGCTGTGAATGGCGAGGCGCGCGGGCGCCTTCACATCACACCATTGAGCTATCCTTCGCCAATAGATGGGGCACTTCCTACTCACCAGCTTCGAATCACCGGAAGTATCTCTCTGATCAGCGGGGATGCGGCAGGCGGGCTCCCCTCGCTTGATCTATTCCTCACCGCACGACCACTCACTGGGTCTTGCAGTCGCTAATTCACCTACCAAGAACGAGGAGAAATTCATGGATTGCTTTATGCGTACTGCTGCGCTGATCATCATATTTACCATCGGCCTTGCCTGCACCGTTACGCTGCCACGGGCTCCCGTAGACGGGACGGTGGTTCAGAGCGCTGGGGCTCACCCCGGAATCGACTTCGGGGGCCCGCCGTGGCCTATCGATGGAAAGCCAGTTACCTCAGTCTGCCGTGGCCGGGTGGCGTATGCTGCAACAGGCTGGAACGGAGGCTGTGGCACCATGGTGTCCATCGTTCACGACAATGGATACAAGAGCGAGTACTGCCATTTAAGTGGACTGGCAGTTTCCTCCGGACAAATCGTAGGAACGGGCCAGCTTGTGGGTTGGGTTGGCAGTACCGGCAAGTCAACCGGACCACATCTGCATCTACAGTTTTTTCATAATGGTGTGCTCCTAGTCAACGAGCTCAACGGCGCCTTCCCTTCTGGAAAGACCGTTGCGCAAGGCAGCTTGTGGGGTGCTGGTCTCGATCCGGCCCTAAGCTGTCCTTAATGGGTAGATACAGAGCACTAGATGGAAAGTCTGGCTAGAGGTATGTTCACTTGGTGTTGACTCCCCAGACCCTAAGTAAACATTTTGTTTCCGCTGCCCACTGCACTCTCAACGAGGATCCCACAGTCCTGGAATCCCTTCTGCAAGGACTTTGGTCTGCTGGAAGCGAGGCGTGGCCGGACGTCCATCTCTCTCCGGAAGTCTTTGCGCGCCATCTCGGCCGCCAAATGCCTGCAGGGTCCGAGCCATTGCAGGCCCTGCCTACCCTCTACATTGAAGATCTGTATCTTGCCTGCGCGTGCGCGCAACACAATCCGGCAGCCTTACGAGCGCTAGACCGAGGCTACCTCGCAGGCCTTGGCGGCTTTGACTCAGCCCAGACAGATGAATTGCAGCAGGTTCTGCGGGAAAGACTGCTTGTAGGAGCGCAAGGGATACCGCCCAGAATTTCGGAGTATGCCGGCCGTGGTAGTCTGCTCAGCTATTTGCGTACGGTGGCGATGCGAGCATTCACCGACATGCGACGCAAGCGAGAGGAAGCACTCCTAGATGGACAAGAGGATGGTGCCCTGTGCGCTCTAGCGGCAGCGCAGGATCCTGAATTGGATTACATCAAGGGACGCTATCGGCAAGCTTTCCAGATGGCCTTCGTAGAGGCGCTACAGACTCTTTCCATACAGCAGCGTAACGTGCTCCGGCTTCGATACGTTGACGGCGTTAATCTTGAAGCAGTCGGGGCAGTACTAGGGGTCTCACGGGCGACTGCCCACCGCTGGCTGCTGGAAGCGCGTGCGATGCTTGTCCAGGATACGCAACGCTTACTACGAGAGCGGCTACACCTATCTGTTCCCGAGTGCGCTAGCCTAGTACGGCTCATACACAGTCAGATCGATTTCAGTATTGGCAAAGCGCTGAGGGAACCGGCAGGAAGTGGCGATAATCTTCAGGGATTGGAGAGATAGGCAGCTTAACTCGACGCGCCCCCTGTAGCATCAAGAACCATGCGCAGCAATGCGTAGCCCTCCTTAGGGGCCAGATTCTGCCATTGGAGCGCGAATGCCCAGGGACACCTAATTTTCCAGGTTGTGTACCTTTGAGGACTACATCGTGCAGATGTCATCTATACACACACGTCATGCGCAGTAAATTGTGTTTTTAGTTACAAGCATGTAGGTTCATGTATAATCCTCAAATTTCTGTAACTTCCACTTCACCGACGGGCGTAGTTGATTTAGTTTGACTGACC
>CAYWPR010000131.1:0-15570 GCA_964460115.1 uncultured Myxococcales bacterium | reverse complement strand
GCTGGCCGTGACGCAGGAAATCGTGAAGAGCCATCGTGGGGCCCTGCGCATCGGACCGCTGCCTGGCGGGGGTACCGCCGCTGAGATTTTGCTGCCGCAGTCTGAGGAGGCAATCGCCGATGGCTGCTGAAGCGCGCGCGCGCATTCTTATCATCGATGATGAATTGGAAATGGCCACCGCGCTTGCCGATGGCCTGCTCGAGTACGGTTTTGATGCGCTGCCGGCATCGTCGGGCGCAAAGGCGCTGGTGCTTTTGTCCGAGCAGCGCTTCGACGCGCTGGTCACCGACCTGCGCATGCCCGACATGGACGGACTGACGCTGATGGCGCGAGCGCAGAAGCTTATGCCGGGCCGGCCGATTCTGATTATGACCGCGCACGGCGCCATTGACAGCGCCATCGAGTCGATTCGGCAGGGCGCTTATCACTACCTGACCAAGCCCTTCACGCTGGACGAGCTAGTCATTTTCTTGCGCCGGGCCATCGCCGAGTCGTGCCTGCGGCGCGAAGCCGATGCGCTGCGCACGACGCTGCGCGAGCGCTACGGCCGCTCGGTGCTTTTGGGCCACAGCAAAAAGATGCGGGCGCTGCTTGATACGCTGGAACGCGTGGCGGCAACCGACGTGCCGCTGCTTATCGGCGGAGAGACCGGTACCGGCAAGGGCCTGTTTGCTCGCGTCGTTCACGCCGAAAGTCGCCGCGCCAGCCAGCCCTTTGTCGAAGTCAACTGCGCCGCACTCCCCGAGTCGCTGCTGGAAAGTGAACTGTTCGGCCATGAAAAAGGAGCGTTCACGGGCGCCGCCAAGAGCCGGCGCGGCCTGTTTGCGCAGGCCGACGGCGGCACGCTGTTTCTAGATGAGATCGGCGAGATTCCGCCATCGATACAGGTAAAACTTTTGCACGCGCTAGAAGAGGGCAAGGTGCGTCCGGTCGGTTCGGACAACGCCTGCCGAGTCGATGTGCGCGTGGTCGCGGCAACGCACCGCGACCTGCGACAGGCGGTGCAGGGCGGCAGCTTTCGCCAGGATCTTTATTATCGGCTCGATGTCGTGTCGCTGCAGCTACCGCCGCTGCGCGAACGCAACGAGGACATTCCGCTGCTGGCCGATCATTTCCTACGTGCGCAGCGCGCCCGCCACCCGCAGTCGGCGGTGCGGCGCTTTTCCGCCGAGGCAATGCGCCACCTTTTGGCCTACGACTGGCCGGGCAATGTCCGCGAGCTTGCACACGTCGTTGAAAGGGCGCTGGTGCTGGCGCTTGGCAGCGAAGTGCAACTTGACGAGCTGCCGCCGGCGCTGCAAGGACCAGGCAGTGCCCTTCCTTCGCTGTTTCAGGGTGAGATTCTGCCGATTCGCGTCATGCAACGACGCTACGCGGCCTGGGCGCTAGCCCAGTGCGGCGGCCACCGCGGTCAGGCCGCCGACAAGCTTGGTGTCGACGTCAAGACGCTTTACAACTGGCTCAGCGATTCGCGGCTGGACGACGTCGGCAGCGATGCGAAGTAAGAGGGAGCGCAGCCGCTAGCTCACGCGGGCATGGCCTTGCAAGCGCAGTGGGCGATGTGCCAGGGGAATATCGCGCAGCTCGATTTCAAGAAGCTCGCGACGGAGCTCGCCCTGGACGATGAGCGGGCGGCAAACTCACGCAAGGCGTTCGAGGGCTGCGAGGAATAGACCTGGGCCGCCTGGAAGAGCGCGATGAGCGACATCTTGGCCAAGAAGTTCGAAGGCATGCACGACGACCGCGCAAACAGCAAGAGCTTCGTCGCCGTGGCGATGAGACCTAGGAGGCATTCTCAGCGGCTGGTGCTTCGTGGCCCTGGCGGTTCAGGTTGTATTTCATGATTTCGGCGTGCTTTTTGTCGGTTCTTTCAAGGTGGTAGACATCTCCGAAAAGCGGACAGTCCCAGGACCACAAATCTCGCAATTCCGCATCGCGCAGCGCCGTCACTTTGGCCAGTTCGGCATTTTGCAATTGGTAGCGGCTGTGGCCAAGTCCGACGATCACGGCGTCGGCTTTGTTCGCGCCCAGCACGGCGCCAATTGCGACCTGGGCGATTGTGCTACCGCGCCCCGCGGCCAGTTCCTGAATTTGTCGAAGCAGCGCTTGATAGCGCGCCCATCCACCCCAATCATCAATGATGAGCTTGTACTTGACGAGCGAGCGGTTTTCCAGCTCGGCAGTACTTGGTTCTGGTTGATGTAGCCACTTCTCGCTAAGGAATCCGCCGAGCAAGCTTCCATAGGCGTAGACTTTGATACCCTGGGCTCTGGCAAAGGGTAGCAGTGTGGCCTCGCAGCGTCGATCGACGAGCGAATATTGCACCTGTATAGATGCAATCCTAAAGCCGGCATTCAGGATTTCTTGTACCTGCTCGGCGTCGAAATTGGTCAATCCCACAGCTTTGATCTTGCCAGCGTCGCGAAGTCGAAAAAGATACTCCAGAACCTCTAAGTACCTTGGAATCGAGCAATCCCAAAAGTGAAATTGAACCAGATCCAGGCAGTCGGTATGCAGCCGGCGCAAAGAGCGCTCGATGATCGATTGCGTCTCGTCAAAATCGATGTCGCGCAAGCGGTCGCGATCCGGCACAAATTTGGTATGTACAGAAATGGGAAAGTCGCCGCGCGATGCGCAAGCGGACCTGGCCGAGCAGTTCCTCGATTCCAAGATAGATGTCCGCGCAGTCAAAGATGCGAAAGCCTTGCGCGATGGCGTCTAGAATCACCGCCATGCCGTCGGCAGCCCCACTGCGTAAAAGGTGCCCTGGCGTTAACTGCCATCCGCCGCGAATGATGTAGCTACGCAAGTCTTGGTTCATGCCAGAGCAGCGATTTTGCTGCTGAGGATTTCCGGCGGATTCTTCCATCGTCTGGCCTTATCGCGGATGTCGTGGCTAACAAGCTTGCGAATCTGGCTGACCTTGTCATGCCAAATTCTGACATAGGTTTGCGTGCGTTCTCCATAGCGGGCAAGCGCGGCATCGGCCCCCATCTTTGCAAAGTCTTTCAGCAATTCGCGAAGGGCATAGGAATATGCCGAGCTCGACAAAGTTGCGCCGAGTGCTGCGACCGGCGAATTCGCGCCGGTGACGTCTCCGACTAGGATTAGATTTTTTCCAAAATGACTGCGCCCGGCCGACCTGGGTACGATATGGACCGGCCGATCCGAATACCAGACCAGCCGGCGAGTAGATACTGGGACTCCCGATACCCGCAGAATGGTCGCGGCTTGTTTGCTGATTAGATCGGCGATTTGATGCGGCGTGATGTCTCTATCTCGAACGGTTACGGAAATATTTACCTCGCCCTGATGCGGCAAAAAAATGCAGTTGCTGATCGTCAAATCGTCGCAGTTCTTAGAAAACTCAAACAAGAGGTGTGAGCATCCCTGTTTCGGCAGGCAGCCATAATTTCCAAATACCCAAGTCTCTTTGGGCCACAGCCCTTCCTGCGGAACATAGGCTCCGCCGATGGACTTGTACATCTGGGCTCTGGTTCCTTCGGCCAGCACGATGAGCGCCGGAGCATCCCAAGTCATCTCCACCGGCGGCGCTCCCGCCCGCAGCTTGACTGAATAATAGCCATTGGCTGCTTGTACAAGCTCGACGTCGGCCTCGCTGATGATTCGAATGCCGCGGTCGCAAGCAATTCGCGCCAGCAGATCTTGCAGGTCGGCCAGCGTAATGCTGTAAAGCGTCTCGTTTATAAATCCATGTTTGACATCCTGAATGTCAAACGGCTGCTCCGGATCGATCGCAGTTTCATATCCAATGTCGCGAAACGCATAAAGCGAAGCGCCATCCGCGAACACAAAGCCTAGATGATCGATGATTTGTGAGGCGCGTATCAGAAACGGCTCCAGAATGCCAAGCCGCTTAAAGACGTGCAAAGCTTCCGGATGCAGGTTGACGACATTTCTTCGAGTAAAGGCCATCCGCTTTTCCAAAAGAACTACGTCGGCAAAACCTTCTTGCGCAATGGTCAGGGCGGCGATGAGGCCGGAAGGGCCGGCTCCTAGGACCACGGCGGTTCGATCTTGCTTGCCAAGAGTGCGCAAATCTATAGCCGGCACTCGGTAGGATGGTTCTTCAGTTCCATCGATTCGGCGGTTCATCGGGCGAATTCACTTAGCGCTTGGACTGTCTACCTAGCATGGCCCAAGTGGCACTGCAATTCAGGGGGATATGGGGCGGGGGAGGGTGGCGACGGTGTTAACAAATGTGCACTTTCACTGAAAAGCAGTGCATGTCATGTGTTGTGCACACCGTCCCAAATACGCTTCCTTGACGCGCTGGCACGGACATTTTAGGATAGTCGCCGGGGCCGTAGTACAAAACTTAGCCCTGCCGAATTCGCAGTGACCCCACTTCGTATCAATCTGTGCGGACATTTAACAGCCTCTGTACTGCAACAGGAATTCAGACGACTCGAGTCTGAGCTGGGTACAAAGCGCCGATCTCTAGTCGTCGATGCACGGCAAATGACGGGGTATGATGAAGCGGCGCGCAATTTGTTTGTCAGTTGGAATGCGCACCATCGCAATCAAATTCTGCGCGTTGCAATCGTCACGGACAAACTGCTTTGGCGCATGGTCATTACCGCCATGAGTCTGGCGGCGCAACAGGACATGAGACCATTCCTGAATGAGCTAGAAGCCTGGGCGTGGGCCGCGAATACTCCTTTTAATGAGGAACCGCTCACTGTCAAAGTGCTTGCAGGCCGGCTCATCGCGCTGAAATTGTACAAAATTTCCGCGGCCGAGATTCCGTTTTGTTTGCGCCGGTGGAGCGAGGCTTGTTCCGAGATCCCCGACGGCTGCATCGTCGTCATTGCCGATTTGCGGCCGATCGCCGAGCTTTTGCCGGATCGTTTTGAACGCTGCACAGGTCTAGTTCGGCGGCTGCATATAGGAAGCGGACGCATCGCCAGCCTAATTCCAAGTGATGGCGCTCGGCGCGGATTTCAAATAGAACGGATGGCAAAGCTTGTCGAAGAACCGAATCGCCGGTTCTTTGGCAAAACAATCGAGGCGGAATCGTGGCTCGGCGAAGTCTTAACCGAGCCAGAACGAAAACGCCTCGGCGAATTTGTGCGCGACAGTTAAACCGTCTGCATGCTAGCGAAATCGCCGAAATGGATTTTTGAAAACGCTGGGCGCGCTTTCCCTACTTCCTAATTGACAGTTTGTGTTACAAGCCAGCGGCGGCCCGAGCGTCTGCAAAATCTTTCCATGCCCGTTCAGTTTAGCCTTTTGGCCACCGATTCTAGCGGCGCCCGCGCCGGTCTTTTGCACACCCGCCGAGGTGTTTTGTCGACGCCGGTGTTTATGCCGGTGGCGACTCACGCCGAGGTTCGCGGCATGGAGACCGGCGAAGTATGGGCAGCAGGGGCGCGCGGACTGCTTTCAAATACTTACCATCTGATGCTTCGTCCGGGGGCCGAAGTCTTTCGGCGGCTCGGCGGAATTCACGGCATGATGGGCTGGAATGGCATGGTTTTGACCGATTCCGGCGGTTTTCAAATTTTTTCACTTCCAAACAGCCGTGAAATCACTGAAAAAGGGGCTCTTTTTCGCAGCATACACGACAACAGCCGTCAGCTCCTAAGTCCTGAGACCAGCATCGCCATGCAGCAAGACATCGGCTCGGACATTATGATGGTGCTTGACGTCTGTGTTCCCTCGACGACCGATGAAACCGGCACGCGTGAAGCCATGGAGCGAACTCACCGCTGGGCGCTACGCAGCCTGGCGGCGCGAAACGCCGTGCCAACCGGACAGGCTTTGTTTGGCATTGTGCAGGGGGGAATCTTTTCCAAGTTGCGGCAGGAAAGCGCCAGCTTTTTGATCGAGCAGTCTTTCGAAGGCTTTGCCATTGGCGGGCTGGCCGTGGGCGAGGGCAAAGAAGCGCGCAACCAAATGTGTGCGCTGGTCACGGCAATGCTTCCCACTGCCAAGCCGCGCTATCTGATGGGAGTAGGAACTCCCAGCGATCTTTTGGACGGAGTGCGCTGCGGCGTCGATATGTTTGACTGCATTCTGCCCACCAAAATGGCGCAGCAGGGGTACGCGTACACCTTTGCCGGTTTGCTCCGCATCACCCGTCAGGTATTTCGCTTGGATTCGGCACCTTTGGATGCATCCTGTCCCTGCGCAGTCTGTAAGCAGTATAGCCGTGGTTACATCCATCATCTGCTCAAGGGCAAGCATTTGCTGGGGGCGCGGTTTTTGGCCATTCACAACACCACGCATTATCAGGTTCTGATGGCAAAAATGCGCGATGCCATCCTGCAGGGACGCTTCGAAGCGCTATATAACGAGCTCATGCCAATCTTTGGCCGCACTTCGGAGTTACGCTGATGCGCGACGGCGATTTTGAGCTTATCAATTTGAAAAACGGCGTGCGGGCGGTCCGTCACATCGGACACGGCGAAGTGATGCATCCGGCCGAAGGCCCTTGGCTGGAAGCCAATCGGCTGTACGTCGAGCAGCCGGGCTTAGGCCAGCGCTTGCAGTCGGCCTGTGCGCCACCGGTGATCATTTTCGACATTGGCCTAGGGGCGGCGACCAATGCCGTGGCCGCTTTGACCTGCGCCCGGCAAGTCGGGGGCGCCGTCGAGGTACACAGCTTTGAGCGCGATTTGGCGCCCTTGCGCCTGGCCCTGGGCGATGGCGACGGCTTTCCTTTTTTGGTGCCGTGGCGGGACGCCGCGCAAACGCTGATGGCGCGTGGCGAGTGGTCCGGTCCGGAAGGGCGGTGGCTGCTACACCACGGCAATCTGCTCGACCGTCTGGCCGATGTTTCGGCGCGTGCCGAACTTGTTTATTACGATCCCTTTTCTCCGGAAAATAACTCTGCGCTGTGGACTCCGGCGGCATTTGCGGCGATTTTGGCACGTTGCCGCCGCGATGGTGATGGCGCGCTGCTTTTGACCTACAGCACCGCGACCCCGGTGCGAGTTTCGCTGCTGCTCGGCGGCTTTTATGTCGGAGTGGGTTTCTCGACCGGCAATAAGCGAGAAACCACCGTCGGGGCTACTTGCAAAAAGGCGCTTTGTCAGCCCCTGGGGGCGCGCTTTTTGGCGCGCTGGGAACGCTCGACCGCGCGAGCGCCTATAGGCGAATCGGTGCTAACTGCCGAGCACGAGCACGCGCTGCGCAGCCATCGCCAATTTGCTGGCGAGGAGGCTTGACGTGCTTACGGCGCTGCGTAGCGATTTTGTGTTTGCGGTGTGTCAGGCCGGGGCCGAGCCGGCGCTAAAAGCCGAAGTCGCTCGGCTGCATCCGCAGTGGCGCTTTGCCTACTCACGTCCGGGTTTTGTCACCTGGCGCACTTCCGCTGCGGTCGGGGCAGACGTCGCCCTTGACGCGGTTTTTGCGCGGGCCTTTGGCGCATCGCTTGGCAAAGCGGCAGATGACGCGGCCGTGCTGGCCTGCATCGAGCAGCAGTTTGCTCAGTCCCGTACGCCCCTTGTCTTGCACGTTTTTGCGCGCGAGCGCGGCGAAAGCCGAGAAGAACAAAGTAGTGCCGATGAGGCGCTGGTCCATGCCGTACAAAAGCGTCTGCTTGCCGCCGCGCCGCCCGGTACTTTTTTGATCGTGCCGCGCCTGCCGCGCCTTGGCGAGCTCGTCTTTGACGTCATCGTTGGCGCTGCCGAGGAACCGCTGTGGCTTGGGTGCCATGTGCACAACCAGTCACATTCCCCCCACTCGGGCGGGCGTATTCCCGTGGTCCTACCGCCCGAGGCGCCATCGCGGGCTTATTGCAAGCTTGAGGAAGCCCTGGCCTTTTCGCAATTGCCTCTGCGCGCGGGCGAAGTCGCCGTTGAGGTAGGCAGCGCTCCTGGAGGCGCAAGCTGGGCGCTTTTGCAGCGCGGTCTAACGGTGGTCGGCGTGGATCCGGGGGCCATGGATGCGCGAGTGCTGGCGCTGCCGAATTTTTCACACCTGCGCCTGCCGCTTGGCGAATTGCGGCGCGAGCATTTGCCGCCACGCGTCGATTGGCTGCTTTTGGATGTGAATTTAGCGCCGCAAGTCGCGCTGCACGGCATCAAACGAATCGTCTCGACACTGCGAAACAGTTTGCGCGGGGTCATTTTCACGCTCAAGCTTAACGACTGGAGCATGGCGGCCGAGGTTTCGGCGCTGTGCCAGCGCGTGGCGGGTATGGGACTAAACGATGTACGCGCAACGCAGTTGCCTTCCAATCGCCGCGAGTTTTGCGTGGTGGCAAGCGGGCGCCCGGTGCGCCGATAAAAAGCCAGACTGAGGCCGCCCGCGCCTTCCTAGACGCTGTGCTTGGCGGAAACCAGCAAAGACTGCAGCAATGCTTCCAATTGCGCCGGATCCATGGGTTTGGTCAGGTGCGCGTCAAAGCCCGCCTCTAGGGCGCGGCGCTTGTCGTCTTCTTGACCCCAGCCGGTCAGAGCAATTAAGGAAATGTATTTGCCCCAGGGTTGCTGGCGGATGTGGCGCGCCGCTTCATAGCCATTCATTTTGGGCAAACCGATGTCCAAAAGCACCACATGCGGCCCAAAGCTTTCAGCGGCCTGCACGGCCGCCAAGCCGTCATGCACCGAATGGACATCATAGCCCATAAGCCGCAGCATCATGTCCAAAGTATCGGCGGCATCGCGATTGTCATCGACGATGAGGATGCGAACTCGATTGGGCTGCGAACGCTCCTTTGTCGCAGCGGATGGTGGCGTGGCGGTGGCAGTAGTGTCTTGGCTGGCAATAAGGGGCAGGCGCACCGTGAACTCGCTGCCTTGACCAAGTCCAGCGCTACGCGCCGAAACGCTGCCGCCGTGCAGCTCGACGAGGCCTCGAACCAGCCATAGCCCAATGCCTAGGCCGCCCTGCGTACGCTCCAGCGCTGGCGCGACTTGGGAAAACATCTCGAACAAATGGGGCAGGTGCTCTGCAGCAATTCCGATGCCGTCGTCGCGGACGCTAAGCTGGGCTTCGTGTGCAGAGCATTCGACGCTGAGCCAAATATGCCCACCTTTGGGCGTGTACTTGGCGGCATTGGTCAAAAGGTTTTGCAGAATCTGCGCCAAACGCGTCGGGTCGCCGTCAAACAAAATGCTTTCGGCCAAGGGCGGCAGCGTCACCCTAAGAATTTGCTCAGAGGCCGAGATATGCGGCCGAGCGACCTCTACAGCATCGTGCACCACCGCCTGAAGCGGCACCGGTTCTTTGCGAAGCTGAATTTTTCCCTGGGTGATGCGCGCCAGGTCTAAAAGATCATCCACGAGCCGAGTCATTTGCCGAACCTGGCGGTCGATGATGTCCTGCGCCGCGCGCACCTCCGGATCGCCCGGTTCCTTTTTTCGCATGAGCGCCACGGCGATGCGAATCGGGGCCAGGGGATTGCGCAGTTCGTGGGCCAAAGTCGCCAAAAACTCGTCCTTGCGCCGATCGGAATCACGCAGAGCATCTACGGCGCGGCGCCGCTCGGTAATGTCGATGCCCAGGCCGTACAGCATGACCGGCTGCTCATCGGAGCCGTAGACGGCGCGGCCGCGCCCTTCCATCCAGCGCCATTCTCCTTTTGCATGCAGAAATCGAAACTCGAGTACGTAATCAGTATGCGAAGTCACCGCATCCTCGATGGCTTGGGCCATCGCTTTACGGTCAGCTTCATGGACGTAGGTGAAAAACCCTTGCTCGGTGCCTAAAAACCCGTCCTTGGGCAGGCCGAAGATTTCTTCCAGCTCGCGGCTCCACCACACCTGATTGGTCACCATGTCGCGCGCCCACGCTCCCATCCTGCCGCCGCGCATGGCCAGCGATAGCACGTCGCGGCTTTCGCGCAGGGCGGCCTCGGCGCGCGCATTTTCGATGGCATACCACGTTCGCTCAGCGACCTGTTCCAGCAGATGTACCTCGGCCGCGGACCACTCGCGAGGAGTGTGATGATGTAGCATGCACAAGGCAGCGAGCCGCCCATCCTGCCGCAGCGGAACGCATAGGAGGGCGCGAATTTGCAGCGCTGCAAATTCGACGGGGGCACGCTCGCCGCAGGTACGGCTGTCCACCTGCAAGTCGGTGATGGACAGCGTTTGTCCATCTTGCAGCGCCTGCAGGCACTGCGGTCCAAAGGCGTTGAGCAAATGGCGCCCCGCAGCGCTTTTGACACCATCGTTATAGTCGCGGGTGATGGTCAGGCTGTTTTGAGCCGTATCAACCTCGGCATAGGCGCAGCGGCTGACGCGAAAATGGCGGCCGATGTGTGAGACTATCTCGCCCTCGACCTTGGCGCGGTCGCGAACGCCGCGCGTAGTGTCGTGTAGCGAAACCAAGAAGTGCAGCGCATCTTCAGCGTGCTTGTGTTCGCTGATGTCCAGATGAACGCCGACGTAACCGGCCAATTGGTCGTTTTCTAGACGCGGTGTGGCCAGGACCTCGAACCATCGGTACTCGCCGTCATAGCGGCGCAGCCGCACAATCGTACGGTGCTCGGCGCGGCGCATTTGCGCATCGCGATAGCCGGCAAGGTAGCGTTCGCAGTCGTCGGGATGCAGCAAATCCAGACGCTTGGCCGGCAGTTCTTGGTCGGGCCCGGCAAACTCCAGGTAACGCGCATTGGCGAAAATGCTGCCGCCGTTCTCGTCGTCGATCCAAATGTGCACAGGGGCGATGTCGGCGAGAACGCTAAACGGCTGCTCGCTTTGGAGCAGTAATTTTTTGAAGTTCGAAAGAAAAGCAGCCATGAGGCCGAGGCGATTAAACTATGAATTTTGCTCGCGGCCAAGCCAACTTCATCTTGGACCCTTTCTGAAACTAGGTCGCTGGCGCCAGCGCTTGTGTCGAATTCGCACACTGTGACATCAGGACATAGTGTTTTGAAACGCGCTTTTTTTAGACATTCACCGTCGATTCTTAGCAAAGCTACGAAACCGCATATAAAGTCGTTCAAAAATCCTTTTGCGAAACTTCAGCAGTCCTTTTGAAAAACTTGGCATCCCCGCTGCAAGAGGCTGCTGCATGAACAATTTGTTCGAAATAAATCTAGCTCCTCAAGATATTTTTGCCGCATTGACCAGTTTGCAGCAGGTGGCGGCGCAACTGCGCAGCCAAAATGATCCCCGCGCCATTTTTGCAGAGGTCTACGCGGTCATTACCAGGCGAGTCGCCGAAGAAATTTCTCGCGGGCCGCATTCGATGTTTTATGAGCCAAATTGGGTCTCGCGTTTGGCGGGACGTTTTGCCGAGCGCTATTTTGCTTCGCTGCAGGCTTCGCTTGTGCATGCGCCTCAGACTGGCCAGGCCTGGCATCTTGCCTACTTGTATGCGGCCCAAGGCAACACTCTTCCGGTCCAAGACGCTTTGCTGGGAATTAACGCCCACATCAACTTCGATTTGGCGCAGGGCATCTACGACAACATCGTGGCCCACGGATTTGTCGCCGGAACTGTCGAATCGGAACGTATGCTGGCGCGCTATCGGCACGATCACGATGCCGTCAATGAAATTCTGAAAGCCGCGATCCCGGAATGTCTGAACCGGCTTAGCGAGCACTATGATTGTCCGGCCACGGGTTTGGTCATGCGGAATCGCTGGGTGTGCGCGGCGCTACAGCGGCTGACCTTGTCCGTTCTAAAATCCTGGCGCGATCAGGTATGGAATGATGTGCTGGCGCTTTTGACCAAGCGAACCCCAAAGGCCCAGATGGCGATTTTGACCAGGATGGACAATGATTCGGCCGCGATTGCGCGCACCATTGGATTTGGCAGTTGGCTCTGGGGTCTTTCTAAAGGCCCAAGCACGCTGGCGCTGCAACCTCACTACAGCACTTAGATTCTATTATTGACTGGTGGATTCTTTTTGAATCCTTTGTTTGATCAGATCGTAGCCTTTTTGTCCCAATTCTTTTGTCTTGTCCGTGGCTTTTTGGCCAAGCTCACCAGATGCTGTGACTTCGTGCCGAATCATTTCCAGATACGCCAGCGGACGGTACAGTTTTGCCGCGTTTTCCGGACCGAGCAGCGTCGCCAGTATTTTTTCGACGCCTCCGGCTCGCGCCGCTAGAGCCCGCAAAAGTACTAGCTGCGCCCGTTTGCGCCCAAAAAGGACAAATCCTTTGTCGAGCTTGCGCAGAGATCCGGCACAAGCGCGCACTGCGGTACGATCTTCATCGGTCAGATTGGGACTTTGCGCCAGCCGCTCGACACTTTTGGCGGCTTGTTCGTAATGACCGCGATGAATGTGCAAAGTCATCCATCCCCAATCCGTCAGTTCGTTTTCGACGCCCAAAGACTGCAGAGTTTTTAGCCCAGCCTCCAAATCGTCATAAGCCGCGGCATCGCGATCTAGCGCAAAGCGATTGGCCGAGCGCGACAGATAGCCCAAGGCCAAAAGCGCTTTTCGCATTGATTCGGCGCTCATGGCAATATTTGCAGTCTGCGTCGTGCTCAGCCAGGCAAGCTCAGTATTCGACAATGCCGTCACGGCTTGCAGATAGGAAGCGTATTCCTCATCAGCGGCGTAGTGTTTGTCGCTGAGAAAAAACATCCAGCCGCGACTGGCCGTGGTCAGTACGCGCAGCGGTGCCGGCCATTGCGGCTGCGGAGTGGCCCGCTCTAGTTCATAAAACATAAAATCTACTACCGGATCGCGTTTGGTCGCGGCATCCACAAATAGCTCTGCCACTGCCACTGCCAGATGCTCAACGCCGGCATCGTACCAGGTAGGCGGCAGTGGCAACCCCGTGCCCAGATTCCACAGCAGCGGATAGCGATCCTCATCTTCCTTGCTGAGGACGGCGCTGGCGCGCAAGAGATTGACGACAAGGACTCCTATTTGTTTGGCTTCGGTCGTAAATTCGCTGGCCGGTCGTTCCAGAATCGCCAATGTTGAAGCATTGAGCTTAATAAGCTCAACCAGCGCTGGCGGGGGCGGCTGCATTTTGGACGCGCGCAGGACGATTTTGGCTCCGCGGTAAGGAACCAGAGCCAAAGATTTATTCAGACGTGCATGCAGCTCGGCCCGTTCCAGCGCGGCGCGCTCTTGGTCACTTTTGTGGCAGCCAGAAAGCGGAATCAATAAAAGCCAAAGTCCAATGATTCCAAGGATCGACTTAGGAATAAATTTGTACATGGCAATACTTTATTATAGAAGCACGAAAATGAAAGCGATCTTCCGTGTCCCTGGCCCTAAGCCTGGCCGCGTCCCTGGCCCAAGCGCTTAAGCGTTAACGGAAGAGTTAACGAAAACCCACCTAAGGTCGCGAAAAGAATCGAAAATCCAGGGGATTTGCGCGACTTTTCCGCTACATTACCTCGCATGGATGAGGCTTGGCTGCGCAACTTGCTTGAGTCGGTAGCTGCGGGCAGTACTTCGGCACCGGCGGCGCTTTCGCAATTACGAAAACTGCCCTATGCCGATCTCGGCTTTGCGCGGCTCGATCATCATCGGGCGCTGCGTACCGGGGTTCCGGAAGTGGTTTTGGCGCAAGGCAAGACAGCAGAACAGCTTGTACTGATTGCGCAGGAATTGGCCAGCACTGGCCAGAATGTACTTTGCACGCGCGTTTCGGAAGCGCAGGCGCAAGCGGTGCAAGGCGCGCTGAGCAGTGCGCGTTATCATCCGCTGGCGCGAGTTCTTATCATTGAACAGCGTCCTATCGTGCGCAGTGGTTTGCGCAATGTCGTAGTGGCTTGCGCCGGAACTGCCGATCTGCCGGTGGCCGAGGAAGCTCGTCTGACCGCCGAGCTTTTAGGAAGTCCGGTGGAGGTCCTTTACGACATCGGAGTGGCCGGTCTGCACCGCGTCCTTGCGGTTTCGGACAAGCTGCGCGCCGCTTCTGTGATTGTGGTCGTGGCCGGAATGGAAGGCGCCCTGCCCAGCGTCATCGCCGGGCTGTCGGGACGGCCGGTCATCGCGGTGCCCACATCGGCCGGATATGGCGCAAGCTTTGGCGGCTTGGCGGCGCTTTTGGGCATGCTCAATTCCTGCGCTGCTGGGGTCATGGTCGTCAACATCGACAACGGTTTTGGCGGCGGATATGCCGCGGCGCTCTTGAATCGTGCTCCAGTTTCCGATGTTGCAGAGGCCAGCGTTTCATGAATACACCGAGTGGTTCGGACGCGCTGCGCGGCAGCACATTGTACTTTGACTGTTTTTCCGGCATCGCCGGAGATATGACCCTAGGCGCGCTGCTCGACTTGGGAGTTCCCGAGTCCGTGGTGCGGCAAGCCTTGTCGCGGCTCGATTTGCAAGCCTACGAGCTGCGCATTCGCAAGGTGCGCAAAGGCGCCTTGAATGCCTTGCACGTCGAAGTGCTCGAGCCTGATCACGCGCAGCACGCCGCGCATCATCATGATGCCCACCAACAGCATCATGTCCATTCTCATGATCATGATGCCCATTCTCATGATCATGATGCCCATTCTCATGATCATGGGCACGGCCACACGGAGCTCGCCAATCATCCGCATATACATTACGGACAGATTCGTACGCTTTTAGAAGCGGCGTTTCTCGCGGATGCGGCGGCTGAAGTGGCCGACATCGGTCGGCGGGCGCTGGCTATGTTCGATCGGCTGGCTGCGGTCGAAGCGCAAATACACGGAGTCGCGGTGTCCGAGGTCGCTTTTCACGAAGTCGGAGCGCTGGATTCCATCGTGGACATCGTGGGCACGGCCGCAGCCCTGTCCTGGTTGCGACCGCAGCGGGTGCTGGCCCGCCCGGTGCCGCTTGGCAGCGGTATGGTGCGTACCGCACACGGCCTGTTGCCGGTTCCGGCGCCCGCGACCTTGGCGCTACTACACGGGGTGCCCGTCGAATCCGGCGGACCGCCCTATGAGCTTTGTACCCCCACCGGAGCCGTCATTTTGGCCTGCAATGCCTGCAGCTATGGTTCATTGCCAGCGATGCGAGTGATCGGGGTCGGGCACGGCGCCGGCACTCGCGAGCTTGCCGACCGTCCAAATCTGCTGCGGGTGATGGCTGGCATTGAAAGCGCGGCGGAAGTTTCCGCATCCGCTTCCTGCCTCGTCCTTGAAGCAAATATCGACGATATGAATCCGCAACTTTTTTCGCCCCTTATGGAGAGCTTATTTCAGGCGGGGGCCCGCGATGCCTGGCTGACGCCGGTGCACATGAAAAAAGGGCGTCCGGGTGTCGTGGTCTCGGTTTTGTGCGATTCGGCGCAGCGTCAGGAGCTTGTCGATGTACTTTTGCGGGAATCCACGACGCTTGGAGTGCGCATGCACGCCGTCGAGCGTCAAGTGTTAGATCGTCAGAGCATCGAAGTGTCCACAGAGTTTGGCCGTGTGACCATCAAGCTCGGCAAAGATCCGCAAAGCGGCCAAGTGCGAAATGTCGCCCCGGAATTCTCATCGGCCGTGCAGCGGGCGAGCGCTGCCGCCGTTCCCATAAAAACGGTTTTGGCCGCCGCCCTGGCTGCCTATTACCAAGACCCACAAAATCCCACCTAAGGCCGAGGATGACCCGTGGATAACACCTCGCCAGTGTTCGCGGAATCCCCTCGAAATTCGCCTGCATCGCCTCGAACATCTTGTTCAGGCCGCGGTTCATGCGGCCTTCTTTGATGATTTCTTGCTC
>CAYWPR010000130.1:3686-15592 GCA_964460115.1 uncultured Myxococcales bacterium | reverse complement strand
AAACGATCGGAAATTTTTAGGTCCGGAACGCGCTGGCGCAGCGGCACCGGGGGAGTACTAATGTGTTTCCCCAAAAGCTCGGCCAGCGTCGAGCCGGAAAAGGGCACCACGCCGCTAAGCATCTTGTAAAGGATGCAGCCAAAGGCGTATTGATCGCTGCGCGCGTCGGTTGGCTGCCCTTGGGCTTGCTCGGGCGACATGTAAAGCGGCGTTCCGAGCAGCGTCCCCACCTGGGTAAAACGCTGAGATTCCGGCGGTTCGGGGATCGGCCAATTCTCGGAAAGACTTGCGTCGGGAATCGGCATCTCACCGGTGCTGCCCATTGGATCAATGAGGCTTTTGGCGCGGGCCGGCCGAGTGAGGTGGGCGATGCCAAAATCGACAATTTTAATAAAATCCGGTTGGCCGTTTTGCTCGAGTAAAAAGATGTTTTCGGGCTTTAGGTCGCGATGCACGATGCCCGCGCCATGCACGGCACGCAGTCCGCGCGCAATCTGCACGGCGATTTGGCAGGCGCGCAGCGGATCCATAGGTCCGTCTGCCAGCGCGCGGGCCAGCGTGGGCCCGGTCAAAAGCTCCATGACTAGATACGAGCGACCATTCTGCAAAACGCCAAAATCGGAAATATGTACGGTATTCGGGTGGTTAAGCTTGGAAGCCAATTTGGCCTCTAACAAAAAGCGACGCTGCGCTTCGGCATCCTGCGGGCGCAGCAGAATTTTGACGGCCAGAAAATTTTCGAGCACTGCGTGACGGGCTTTGTAGACGATCCCCATGCCGCCGTGATCGATGCGTTCGAGAATTTCATAACGCTCGCCAACGATCGCGCCCACCAAACTGTCCGGGGCTTTGTTGGGCAGGCTGAGCGCCACCGGAGGCAAAATGCCTTCGATGGGCGTCGGTACTGTCGATGACGAATCTTCGTCGGTGGTTGGGCTTTCCGCAAGCGTGTCGGCCATCGCGGCGCAGGCGTGGGCAGCGTCTAGCGGATATAAGGCTTTGCAGCTAGGACAGCGGCGGCACAGACTGGCCGCTTGAGTCGGCGAGCTCGTCGGCATAGAAAGATCGCCTTCATTATCTTCCGAGCCTTGATTTCTCGAAAGCCGGCTGCGTCTTTCGAAAGACGATATAGAGCTATGCTGCGGCTTTGATTAGGGCAATTCGAATTCTTTGCAGAACACGATTTCGCCCTGCTGCGACTCATAATACGCGCTGCGGTGCGCATCATTGGGCCAGCCATGGGCGCAGTCCGCGCTTTTGGCCTCAAAAAGACAGCAATCCTCGCAGCAGTGCCGCAAATTATATTTTTGGCGCTCGACGAGAAATTGCGGAGAAAACGGCAACCTCATGATTCGCCATGCGGCCTGGGGGCCGTCTTGCGAAACCGCGGCGCCGGCGCATAGCGTCCCAAAAACCATCGAGTCAGCCCTGGAAAAAAGTGGGTCACGGTATAGGGCAGCGGATAGATAATTCGGTGCTGCTTCAGCTCAATGGCGCTGCGAATGCGGCGGCTAAGCTCGACGGGATTTCCTTCCATAAGGAGGGAACGAACCCAGGGAGGATAGGCATCAAAGCCAGCCTGTCCCATGGATGTATCCACCGGCCCGGGATAGACGGTCAGCACATGCACTCCGGTACCGTGCAGTTCGGCACGCAAACTTTCTGACGCGGCAGCGATTCCGGATTTGACGGCGTTATATCCCCACATGCCCGGCACCAAAGCCATGGCCACCACCGACGATACGTCCACAATCGTGCCGCTGCCGCGATGTAGCATCTCGGGCAAAACCGAAAGCGTCAAGCGCATGGGGACGGTCAGATTGAGCCGGATAAGAGTTTCCAGCTCTGGAGGTTCAAATTCTTGCGTCGGACCGATGATTTGGACCCCGGCATTGTTAATCAAAATATCGATCGGGCCAAAACGCGCGGCCGCTGGGGCCAGCCAGTCGCAAGATTTGGCTTCATCGCACAGATCAACGGCAAAAATCTGAGTGCGACCGCCCACCCGAGCCGCCAGCTTTTCCATTTCGGCTTGGCGTCGCGCCACCATCGTCACTGCCGCGCCAGCCTTTACATATTCTTCGACCAGCGCCAGCCCTATGCCCCCTGAAGCGCCGGTGATTGCGACGTGTGTCATTTGGCGTTTTCTACCACAAGCGCTCGTCCCGCGATAGAGTGCCGCGACAATTGGCCAAGGAAACGCTGCGCGATGTACGGACCCAGGTCCCTAGACGAATTGCAGCCGGTATAATTTTTCTTTGGTGCAAGATTCGGCGCAAAACGTAGCAGAAGTGTCAATTGCCGGCGCCGCGCCCACTGATGCCACCATCGAGAATTGGATTGCCGCTGGAAAGCTTGATGAGGCGGCAGCGGCGCTACGTCAGCGCGGCGACCTTGCTCGCGCCCAATCCTTGTATGAATTGTCGTGGGACTTTGCAGGCGCTGCGGATGTCGCCCGGCAGCGTGGCGATGTACTTGGGCAGTTGCGCATTGCTTTGCGAGCCGGAGATGCCATCGCTGCCACGGCGCTACAGGCTTATTTCAAGACCGCCTCGGCCCTGGAACAGCGGCAAGCCGCACAACTTTATGCCAAGCATCGTCTGTATGGGCCGGCCGCTGCCCTGCACGAAGTCTTAGGCGATTGGCAAACCGCCCAGGCGCTTTATCGGCAAGAGGAGGCATGGCTAGACGTAGCGCGGCTTTCTGCACAAGCCGGCCACTTGAGCGACGCCCTAGTCGCTTATCAAACCGCGCAGCGCGCGATGCCTGGCGATTCGCTTGTGCAGCTGCAAGCAGCCCTAGGATGCGGTCGCTTGCTATTGCGCTGCGGACGGCCCGAAGAAGCGCTGCCGCCTCTGCAAACGGCGCGACGATTGGCACAAAACGCTGCTTGCCCGCCCAATCTTTCGCCAGAAGCTCTGCTCGACGAAATCGAAGCGTTGCTGATTGAAGGGTTTGTCGCGACCGGCGAGCCGCGCATTGCCGAACCGCTATTGACCGGTTATCTGGCGCGCCGCCCGCAAAATGCGGGGATGTCTGCCGCAAAGCTTGTCTCTCCCGTCGAATTTGTACAGCAGCGCCAAATCATCGAGAACGGCCCAAGCGAGCCCGCGCTGCTGCTTGGGCGCTATCGATTGCTGCGTCAGCTTGGCGCCGGCAGCCTGGGGCGCGTGTACTTGGCCGAGGATGGCGGCACGCGGCGTCAGGTGGTGTTGAAGCTCTTGCCGGCCGCGGCGACCAAGGCGCGCGTTCAACGCGATCTATATCGGCGGTTTTGCCAAGAAGCTCAGGTGCTGCAAAGCTTGCGGCATCCCCATCTAATCGAGCTGTACGATTTTCATGCTGCCGCTGGCGTCTTGGCCATGGAGTACATGCCGACGGGCGCTTTGCATACGGCAAACCTGCCACTGCCACTGCGCCTTTTGCGGCGGATTTTGGCGGAGGTCCTAGACGCGCTTCTGGTGGTTCATGCCGCAGGTGTGCTGCATCGCGATATCAAACCAAGCAACCTGTTTGTCTCTGCATCGGGAGCCACCAAGCTCGGCGATTTCGGCGCGGCGTCGCTGCGCGAGCTCGGAATCACCCAGACCGCCGGACTTTGGAGCACGCTAGCGTATATGGCGCCCGAGCAAATTCGCGGCGCCGACTTGTCCTTTTGTACAGATGTCTACGGCTTGGCCGTGACGGCTTATGAGCTATGCACGGGCCGGCTGCCTTTTTCGGGACCTGACTTCATCGAGCAGCACCTAAGCCAGTCGCCGCCGGATGCGCGCACGTTTCGGCCCTTGTTGCCGGCGCCTTGGGCGGTGCTTTTACAAACGCTGTTACGCAAGGATCCCGCGGCGCGCTGTGCCGATTTAGAAACTTTGCGAGCAGCCGTGTTGGCGCTGCCGACCCCAACTTTATTCGACGAATCAAGCAGTGAACGGCCGGTCGCTTCCCTCAAACCGTCTACTCCGTTTCAGGCGGTACAGCCGGCAGAGTTCGAATCTTTGCTTCGTACTCCCTACAGCGAAATCTTTTGGACGACAGATCCGATCTTAGGCCGACCGCTTGTGGTGGAACGTTTTGCGGCCGGGCTGCTGCAAAGCCAGGCCGGGGTCGCTCATCTTGAGTGGCTAAAGCGCCTGGCCCAGCTTGCCGGCCCAGGCCTACAGCCGATAATTCGCATAGACCTAAACAGCCAGCCGAGTGCGCAAGTTTATTTTGGCGCACCGAGCAATCCTTCGCACAGGGTCAAGCCTCCGCTGCATGTCACCGAAAAAGCGCAGCTTTTGCGCCTTTTGACGCGGCTGCATGCCGCTGGCTTGGGGCATGGCAGCATACAGCACAACCTGGTTCGTGGCCCTGCCCCCCCGTTGTTTTTGCGGCTTAGCGGTTGCGGACCTTTGTCCTGGTCGTCACCAGTAACTCCAGCAGAGGATCTGGCAGCCTTAGAGTCGTTAGACAAGGACGATTCGCTGTCTTTCTGATCAGTGCTCCTCTGGCTCTTCGTTGTCAGCGCTGCTCGTCGGCTCGGGGCGGCGAAAACGATGCACTTTGCCGCCATCCACGGCGGTCAGCTCGGGCCGGTCTTTGATGACGGCAATGACGACCACCTCGCCAAGGGAAACCGCCAAATCCGGTGTCTCCTCGGGGCGTTCGGAAAGCAGCAAAAAGCCGTCCTCGATTCCAACCAAAAATCCTCCCCCCAGGCAGTTATCGTGCTCTTCGCATGAGCGTGGCCCGAATACGTTAATTTCTTGGCCGAGAAAGCGCTCTAAAACGCCATACGACGAGCGCCTGGGAAACGACCACTTACTTGGCGGCTTGCTCATAATTCATTCGGTAGCGCGAACAGCGCCAGGCTGTCAACGGCGGAGGTTCACGAAATCGTAGCGAGTGGCGTACGAATCGCTATCCGCAGCCGGCGCAAATCGCAGTCCACGCAGCACGCGGAGTACGCAATCGGCGCTGTCCTCGGCCCCTTCGATATTGGCCTCACTGACGCGGCCATCGGCCTGAATGGTGATGTCGACGCTGATCTTATCCGGCGGAGTCACATTCGGCGGATAGCAGCGCTTTACGGCCGGTGTCGCCCGACGCAGCGTGTCGTTGGCCTTTTGCACAATCTCTAAAAGAGATCCGCCGTGGGCGGGCGGTACGGAACTTGGGGGAGTTGGCGCCGTGGCAATTGGCCGGCTCCCGCGATAAGGCCGTTTGGCCCGGCTAGGGGCCACAGGCGGGGTGGCGGCGGCGGCAGCATCTTCGACGGGGGCGGGGGCCGCATCAGTGCCCGTACCGCCATCGCTGATTTCATCGGCCAAGCGAAGTTGTAAATCCACCGCCGGTGCCGGTTTTTCAATTTGCGTCACCGATTCAGCCAGATCTTTGGTCGCAGCCGGTACCGCCACTCCAGTCGTCGAGCTGTCGCTATGCCCGAAGGTTGCCGAGGAGTTTCGCGCGCCAAATGCGCCAAGCTGGCTTTGCTGTCCCAAATGCCCGCTAGGCTGCGGAGCAACAAAAGTGCGCCAGGCGCTATAGCCGGCAAAACCGCCGAGGCTGATGGCAATGAGGCTGGCTGAAATGGCCATCAGCCAAAGTCCGGGCCGCCGCCTTTTGGCCAAAGTACGCCCGGTGACCAGTTCCCCCCCGCCCACGCTGGCGACTGCAGAGGACCGTTCGCCAGGCGGCCGAGCGTTGCCAAAATCCACCGGCACGGGAATAAACAGCGGTGCCGTTGGTTTGCCGGCCAGCGCCTTTTCGGCCTCCTCAAGCGCTGCTTGCAGAGCGGCGGCGGATTGATAACGCTGCTCGGGTTTTAAAGCGCAGGCGCGCGCAATGATCTTGTCCAGATTGGGCAGTCCACGCCCTCCGAACTGCAGCGGCGGAAGTTTGGCCGCGATGATCATCTGGCGCTTTTGCTCGATGGTTTCGGCGTTGAACATCTTTTCGCCGACCAGGCATTCGTAAAGCAGCGCGCCTACCGAGAATATATCCGACCGCACATCGACAAGATGCGAATCGCCGCGAGCTTGCTCCGGCGACATATAAGAAGGCGAACCAAGCAGCCGACCGGAGCCGGTAATTTCCACGCCATCAAGCAATTTGGACAGGCCGAAATCGAGCACTTTCAGGGTGACGTCGAATTCGCCGGGACCGGGCGAGGCAACCTGCGTCAAAAAAAGGTTTTCGGGCTTGAGATCGCGATGAATGACCCCGCGACGATGCGCCGCAACCAGCGCAGCGCAAAGTTCGATGATAAGGTGCACGGCCAGACGCGGTTCTAGCGCCCCTTTCTCAAGTCGATCCCGCAGCGTTTCGCCGACCACAAGTTCCATGACCAAATAAGGCCAGGCATTGGGATCGTCGCGAAAATCGGTGATGGCGACGATATGCGGATGTCCAAGCTGAAATGCGCTTTGCGCTTCGCGACGAAACCGAGTGCGCAGCTCGGCGTTGGCGACAAGCTGCGGATGCATGAACTTGATGGCGCACGAGCGCTGCAAATGCAGATGAAAAGCCCGGTAGACAATACCGACGCCGCCTTTGCCCAGAGGCTGGTCGAGTCGATAGATGCCGTCCAGCACATCACCCGGCTGCGGCTGCTTGCGCGACCGCAAGGCGGTGGTCGAATCGACCTGGTTGGAGTTCTCCTGGTGGTTCGCCATGCCCGTAAAAATTCAGTCTATCAGGGAAAGCCTAACCTTCGAATCTTCTCGTGCAAGCCGACTCTTTAGAATTCTCTTTTCGCGAGCGGGGCTTGCTTGGTCTGACGAATCAAATTCACGCTGGCCAAAACAGCATCGGCTATCGTATCGACTTCTTCTACGGTGTTTTTGGGGCCCAGGGAAAAGCGCACGGCCTCTAGGGCCTGGGTGCGCGACAGGCCGAGCGCCAAAAGCACCGCAGAGGGCTCGGGGGATCCCGAACTACACGCCGCGCCCGTCGAAACGGCGATGCCGCGCAGATCTAAATTCATGAACAAGAGTTCCCCTTCGACGCCAGCAAAGGCCAGGTTGGCGGTTCCGGCAGAGCGACTGCTGACATCGCCATTGCGCCGAGCTCCGGCAATTTGAAGCAGACGGGCCTCTAATCGATCGCGCAATCCCGTCACGAATTCGGCATTCTGTGTAAGCTCGCGACTGCATAGCCCGGACGCCGTGCCAAATCCGACGATGCCCGCGACGTTTTCAGTACCCGCGCGGCGGCCTTTTTCCTGCGAGCCGCCGCGAATAAGCGGCAACAGTGGATCCAGGCCCGGCAGGCGCGGCTGTTTCGAGGTTTTGCCGCTGCGATGAGCTGCACGCAAAAAAAGCGCCCCAACCCCTTTGGGGCCGTAAAGCTTGTGCGCAGAGACGCTGAGCAAATCGACATCGATTTGCGCAACATCGATGGGCATACGCCCGGCCGCTTGCACCGCATCGCAATGAAAAAGCGCACCGTACTCATGACTGAGACGGACAAATTCGGCAATCGGATAGATGTTGCCAAGTTCGTGATTGCACATCGACAAGCTGACAAGGGCTGTTTCCTCGGCAGAAAGCGCGGTCCGCAAATCCGCGGGATCAATGCGCCCATCGGCGCTGACCGGCAAGTGCGTGATCTTAAAGCCATCTTCGCGCAGGACTTGCAGGGCAGCACTGATGGATGGATGTTCAAGCGGGCTTGATATGACCTGCCCTCGCCTGCCGCGGGCCTGCAAGGCCGCATGGGCGGCGCCAAGAATCGCCGTGTTGTTGCTTTCCGACCCCCCCGAAGTAAATACGACTTCTGTCGAATGGGCCCCTAAAAGTTCAGCCACCGCGCTACGAGCTTGTTCAATAAGCTGACGGGCGGCGCGGCCTTCTTCATGCAAAGAAGACGGGTTGCCGATAAAGCGCGTCGCGGCCTCGTACATCGCAGTTTGCACCGATGGATGGATCGGCGTTGTGGCGTTGTAATCGCAGTAGATCCTGGACATGGTGAAACCTCGCATTGTGCAGCCGGGCGGCGGCCTCCATGGCCGTTGCGGTATCGACAAAAGTGGTAGATTTGTAGCAATGCGCGATGGTGTGGCGTTCGTGCTCGATAACGTCAAAGTTTCTATCGAGAACGACTTGCTTTTTCTGAAGCCCCACGGCGCGCTCACCCTAGTCGGAGCGAGGGAATTTTGCCAGCTTCTCATCAAACTGCATAAGGAGCATGGCGCCTATTTTGTGCTGGTGGACCTGAACGATGCCGCGATTTTGTCGGCCGAAGTTCGACGTGAACTGGTCGCCTGCGCCAAAACCGCAGGGCCGGCGGCAGGCGCTTCTTTTGGCGGCGGATTGTTAACGCGTGCCGCCAATGCTCTTTTGTATAGCGCCGTCAAATTGGTCAGCAAAAATGCGCCAAGCTTTGCAAACTTTGCGACGCGCGAACAAGCCGAAGCGTGGTTCCAAGAAGAGCGACGTCGAATTAAGGGGTAGGACGAGCGTCCGGGTGCTCATCGAAGTAGGCTTGGCGGCTTTCGCGAGTTATCTCAACTTCAACGTCCTCAGCCCCTAGACGTGCCTGACAGCTTAGTCGCGATTGGCTGCGTACATCGAAGGCTTTATCGAGGATGTCTTCCTCGCGATCCTTCTGTGGGCTTAGCGACGTCAGTCCTTTTTTGACATAGACATGACAAGTCGAGCAGGCGCAAACGCCGCCGCAGGCGTAGCCGACTTGCGCATGGGCTTTTTTGGCGGCTTCCAGAATCGAAGTCCCAGTCGGTACTTCGATGCTCCTGCCTGGGTCGTTCAAAAAGGTCACGTGGGGCATGGTTTACCTGTCAAAGTGGCTCACCGCTTTGCCGGCGATGGCCTGGTTAAGGCTTTTTTCCATGCGCCGCTGGGCGAACGCCTGGCTGGTCTTTTCGAGCGCCGCGATCGAATCGGCGATTTTTCGATGTTGCTGCGACGCGCGGCTGCTTAAGACCGCGGCGCGCGCATTGTCGATTTCGAGGCGCTCATTGACATCAAGCAAGGCTCCATCGGTTTTGAGCGCTGCATCGATGGCAGCAATGATGCGGTCGGCCTCGACTTGTTGTTCAAGTAGCAAGCGATTGCGCAGATCTTCTTCGGCATGCTCGTAGCTATCGAGCAGCATGTTTTCAACCTGCTCATCGGTCAGGCCGTAGGAAGGCTTGACTGAAATGGCGGCTTCTTTGCCCGAAGTCAGCTCGCGCGCCGTAACCTGCAGCAGGCCATTTTCATCGACGAGGAATGTGACTTCCAGCCGCGCCATGCCGGCGACCATGCGCGGAATCCCGGTCAGTTGAAAGCGCGCGAGCGAGCGGCAGTCGGCAACGGTTTCGCGCTCGCCCTGCACAACGTGCAAATCAAATCCGCTTTGACCATCGGCATAGGTGGTAAACACCTGCCGGGCCGCGGTGGGCAGACGACTGTTGCGCGGAATGATCTTTTCGACGATGCCGCCCAAAAGTTCTAGCCCCAGCGACAAGGGCGTGACGTCAATAAGCAGCGCATCACTACGCGCATCCTGGCCCTGGCTGATGATGTCCGCCTGCACGGCAGCGCCCTGCGCCACCACTTGGTCGGGATCCAAATCGCAAAGCGGCGGACGGCCAAAAAGCTCGGCCACGTAGCGCCGCACGGCCCTCACGCGAGTGGCGCCGCCGACAAGAACGACGCCATCAATTTGCTCTGGGGTCAGTTCGGCATCTTTGAGGGCGCGCCTACAGGGCGCCGCGGTTCGCGCCAAAATGGGCGCAATGGCCGACTCAAATTCGGACCGTGTGACGGAAATAGACTGTTCGGCGATTTTCCAAACGACGCGCTCAGTATCGGTCAAAAGGTGTTTGATGGTACGGGCGTCCTGCAAAAGCTGACGCGCCCGTCCGGGGTCTTTTTCCAAAGCGGAGAGGCCGGCACCGGCGCCATTTGCTTGGCATTTGCCAAGCAAATGTTCGGCCAGCACTTGATCCATATCGTCGCCGCCAAGGGCGGTATCGCCGGCGGTGGACATCACCGTAAAGATGCCGTCGCGCAGATCCAAAATGGACACGTCAAAGGTGCCGCCGCCCAGATCATAGACGGCGAATTTGCCTTGTTTTTGTTTGTCCAGGCCATAGGCCAGCGCCGCGGCCGTCGGTTCATTCAAAAGGCGCAGCACATTGAGCCCAGCCAGTCGGCCGGCATCTTTTGTCGCCTGACGCTGCGCATCGTCAAAATAGGCGGGAACGGTAATGACCGCGCCTTCGAGCTCGCCGCCAAGCTGTTCTTCGGCGCGCTGGCGCAAGGTGCGCAAAATTTCGGCGCTGACCTCGACGGGAGTGATCGCGCGCAAGCCTGTAGACGCAGATCCGGTCACCAGAAATCGCACGACTCCGGAACTTTGCGGCTCGGCCGGCGCCAGTCGATATTGCAAAAATCGCGATTCGGGCTGGGTTTTCTCTAGATCACCGGGCCCGCGCCCCATAAAACGTTTGACCGACGCGATGGTATCAAACGGAGCTGAAATGGCGCGTTCTTGCGCGGCCGTGCCGACAAGCGGGGGGCCACTTTCACGATAGCTCACCACCGATGGCAATAAAACTTCGCCGTTTGCCGAACCGGGCTCGGCGCTTTCGACTAGACAGCGCGGCGTGCCCCCCTCGATGACCGCCACCAAGGAATTGGTGGTACCAAGATCGATGCCGACGACGCGTCCTTTGCAGGCACTTTTGGCAAGCGACTCGCCAGGTTCGGCTATCTGAAACAGGCTCATAGCTATCTTCTTTTAAGAGATGTGAAGGGCCGCGGACTGCTTTTCGGCAACGGCCTCTAGTTGCGCATCGAGCTCATCCACAAAGCGCTGGTAGTAACGCTGCGCCGACAGGGCGATGGACAAAGAAACTAGCGCGCTTGCGTCGCCTGCTTCCAGGCGCAAAAAATCGCTGGCCACTTGCTGACGCAGCTTGGCCATGCGTTCGTCGATGCGATCGCGTAGGGCCTTTACAGGTGCACCTTCTGAAGCAGGGCTGAGTTCCAAAAGCTCCTCGCGCAGCTCCAGCACTTCGTTCAAAAACTCGGCGGACAGCGTCGGCTTTTTGCCCGGTTCCTCGGAAGTCAAATCCACGCCGTGCAGCTTTAGCAAATACTCGGCCCGACGGGCGTCATTCTTTAACACCTGATAGGCCTGATTCAAATCAGTGGCGCGCTGCAAAACCGCGGCCCGTTCAGCGGCTGGCGCGCGCGTAAAGCGGTCGGGATGCCAGTGTCGCGACGCCTCGCGATAACGTCGTTCCAGATCTTCGCGGTCCAGCGCATAGGACGGCTTTAGCGCGAAGATATCAAAGTGCGTGCGGCTGTCACCCATGGCAACGTACTGAAGAAGGCTTAGAACTGGACACTTTCGCCGCAGCCACAAGCGCCTTTGGTGTTGGGGTTATTGAACTTGAAGCCATACCCCATGATGTTGGTGACAAAGTCAAGCTCGGTGCCCTCTAGATAAACTAGGCTTTTCGGATCAACGATGATGCGCATTCCGTCGCCGATTTCGAACACTTTGTCATGCGGACCGGGCACCGCATCCGCCCATTCGAATAGATACGCAAAGCCGGTGCAGCCACCACCTCGAATGCCGATGCGCAGGCCCTGCGCTGCTTTGCCTTCGGTGCTGCGCTTTTCGTAAAGGCGCTTGACCTCAGCAACAGCTTTTGGCGTTGCGGAAATGGCCATGACTTAACTCGCTTTCTGTCCCGCGGGCGTGCCTTCGTGCTTCTTGCGATAGTCGGCAATGGCCGCTTTGATGGCATCTTCCGCCAGCACCGAGCAATGAATCTTGACAGGGGGAAGATTCAATTCCTCAGCAATGGCGGAATTGCGAATCTGCTCGGCCTGCTCGATGTTCATGCCTTTGACCCATTCGGTTACAAGGGATGAGCTGGCAATGGCCGAGCCGCAGCCAAAGGTCTTGAACTT
>CAYWPR010000130.1:0-3676 GCA_964460115.1 uncultured Myxococcales bacterium | reverse complement strand
CGTTGTCGTCAATCTTCAGTTGTAGCTTCATTACGTCGCCGCAGGCCGGCGCCCCGACAAGGCCAGTGCCAACATTGGGATCGCTTTTGTCCAGGCTGCCGACGTTGCGCGGGTTTTCGTAGTGCTCGATGACTTTGCTGCTATAGGCCATGTTCGTTCTCTCGTTTCTGGTTCAGCCGGCTAGTTGTCAGCCGGCTGCGCGGCATACCCTTAATGCGCCGAAGCGGACCAATCAATGGTTTTTAGATCCACTCCCTCTTGATGCATTTCCCAAAGCGGCGACATTTCCCGCAGTCGCCGTACTTTTTCGATGACGAGCTTGGCGACGTAATCGACTTCTTCTTCGGTGGTAAAGCGGCCTAGGCCGAAGCGAATCGACGTGTGGGCCAATTCTTCGCCGATGCCGAGCGCGCGCAGCACGTACGAAGGTTCGAGCGATGCCGAAGTACAAGCCGAGCCCGAAGACACGGCAATGTCCTTGAGCGCCATCATCAAGCCTTCGCCCTCGACATAGGCAAAGCTCAAATTCAAGTTTCCGGGCAAACGGTGTTCCAAAGAACCATTCAGGTACACCTCGGGCAGGGCCAAAGTAATCTGCTTCATCAGTCGATCGCGCAAGCTGCGCAAGCGCTGCGACTCGCTGACCATTTCCAGACGAGCAATTTCACAAGCTTTGCCAAATCCGACGATTCCCGGCACGTTGAGCGTTCCCGAACGCATGCCGCGCTCGTGACCGCCGCCATCCATTTGTTGCTCGATGCGCACACGCGGTTTGCGGCGTACATAAAGCGCGCCGATGCCTTTGGGTCCGTACACTTTGTGCCCGGTAAACGCCGCCAAATCGAGGCGCAAATCGTTTAGATCAATCGGAATCTTGCCCACACCCTGCGTAATATCGCTGTGAAAGATCGCGCCGCGCTCTTTGACCACCGCGCCAATGGCGGAAAGGTCATTGATCGTGCCGATTTCATTATTCGCCAGCATGACGGAGACAAGGATGGTCCGCTCGGTCATTGCCTCGCGGACACGGTCGGGCGAAATGCGTCCGTCTGATTCACAGCCAAGGAAGGTGACCTGAAAGCCTTCAAGCTCAAGCCGTTTGCAGGTATCTAGAACCGATTTGTGTTCAAGCTGCGTCGTAATGATGTGATTACCGCGATCTTTATAGAAGTGTGCGGCACCCTTAATCGCCAAATTGTTGGACTCGGTCGCGCCCGATGTCCAAACAATCTCTTTGCCAGAAACGCCCAGCAATGCGGCGACCTGTTCACGGGCTTCATCGGCAGCATGCTCGGCCGTCCAACCAAAGGCATGGTTGCGGCTGGCCGCATTGCCGAAGTTCATCGTAAAGTAAGGCAGCATCGCATCGAGAACGCGCGGATCAACCGGCGTTGTCGAGTGATAATCCATAAAGATGGGCGTCTTGACTGACATGATTTCTTGCCGATTCCCTTCTATGTCGCTTTAACTGCTCGACTGCGTCGTATGTACGCCAGCCACCATCAGAGGCGGTTTGCCATCGTGTCCATGCAGATGACAGTCTCCACATTCACTGCTTAAGTGTTCGGGCTCACAAACCTTGCAGCCGTCCAAATAATGCAGACCGGCGGAGAGATCTGCGTCGAGCTTTTCCAGCTTTATACGCTGCGCACGAACCTCAACAAGCTTACAGGCCAAAAGCTCGCGAAGCCGATTCATGGCGGCGGGACCAATTCGCTCTTCTTCCAGATTGCGCAGCAAGAGCTGAATTTCTCCCAAAGAGACATCCGCATCTTGCAGACGGCTAATCCAATGCACTCGATCAACCGCTGAAACGGAATAAAGGCGAAAACCTCCTTTAGACCGCAGCACCGGCTTTAGTAGACCGATCTCTTCGTATAGATGTAATGCACGTGCCGTCTTTCCACACCTCTCCGCCAGTTGTCCGATACGTAGCAGTTTCTCCGAGCTTTTGCCAAGCTCTGCACCCGATTCGCTGGGCTTCCCGTCGCTATTCGGTTCGCTATCGTTTTCTGAATTTTGCAATTCGAACCCTTACGTATAGGTGAGAATCTGAAGACAACATAGAAAAGCCAGGTGCACCTGTCAAGCGAAACTTTCCCTTACGTAAGCGTTAGAGTCTGGTTTCTTGTTTTCTATTTTTTGACTCATCAAAAAGACGTTGTAAGCTGGCGCACCTGTCAGAAATCCGGGATATTTTCTGAGGTTCAATGAATGGCGAAGCCTCTTTCGAGTAGAACGCGACCCAATGGACCTGTGGTTGAACCAATTCCCTCTGCAAGCGACTGGCCGGCAGAGTTGCCGCTTTTGCCCACTCGCGACTTGGTGCTTTTTCCGCTGATGACCGCCACGCTGGTAATCGGCCGTAGCAGTTCCGCGGCGGCGGTCGAGCAAGCCCTGGGAGCACGTGGGCGCCTGGTTTTGGTTTGCCTGCAACGGCAGGGCACCGATGAACAGCCCGATCAAGCGGGGCTGCATGAGGTCGGCACAATTGCTACGGTTTTGCGCACCGGGCCTCTAGTAGACGGCCGGCAAAAAGTGGTTGTGCAGGGTCTGCGTCGAGCGCGCATTGGCCGTCTTTGCACCACCACGCCGGCGTATCGAGTCACGCCGCTGCCTTTGGCGCAAAGCTCCGAGCCAAACATTCAGGGGGCTTTGGCGGATACGCACAGCCCATTGCGCACCGCAGAGCTATTGGCGCTAGGGCGGCAGATTCAAGAAGACCTGGAACGCTACTCGACGGCTGGCAAACTTAGCGGCAGTCAGGGACTTTTGGAACTGCTGCGCGATGTCGATATCGGCGAGACCGAACGCTATGGCGATCTTTTGGCCAGCAATCTGGCGCTATCCGCCAGCGACGCCCAACCAATCGTCGCTGAGCCAAATCTGTTGCAACGGCTGCGGCTATTGGCCGAGCACTTGCGCAAAGAAGTTCTGGTCTTGGATCTGCAAGCGGGCATTCGCACGCGCACCCGCGATGTGCTTTCACGCGCCCAGCGCGAACACTTCCTGCGCGAGCAGATGCGGCAAATTCAAAATGAACTGGCCGGCGAAACGGGCGACGATCTAAGCGAGCTGCGCGACAAGCTTGCGCGTACCGGAATGGTCGGCGAGGCGCGCGGCGAAGCTGATCGTCAGCTTCGCCGTCTAGAAGCGATGTCGCAGTCCAGTCCCGAGGCGCAGGTCGTACGCGCGCACCTTGAATGGATGGCGGAACTGCCCTGGCAGGTGCGCACCGACGACTGCTTCAATCTGGCGCAGACGCGGCAGGTGCTCGATGAAGATCATCATGGGCTGGAGCAAGTCAAAGGACGCATCCTTGAATATCTAAGCGTTTTGCGGCTGCGTCAGGAAAGCCGTGCATCGGGACGACCGATGCACAACGTGCTGTGCTTTGTGGGACCGCCTGGAGTGGGCAAGACTTCGCTAGGACGCTCGATTGCGCGGGCGCTGGGGCGGCGCTTTGCGCGGGTTGCGCTTGGCGGAGTGCGCGACGATGCCGAAATTCGCGGACATCGTCGAACTTACGTCGGTGCCATGCCGGGGCGATTTCTGCAAGGCTTGCGGCAGGCGCAAGCGCGCAATCCGGTGATGCTTCTAGATGAAATCGACAAGCTGTGTGCCGATATGCACGGCGATCCGGCGGCGGCGCTGCTGGAAGTGCTGGATCCCGAGC
>CAYWPR010000129.1:0-15819 GCA_964460115.1 uncultured Myxococcales bacterium | reverse complement strand
CGAAGGGGCCCCCGGCCTGCTGGCGGAACACCTTCCTGTGTTCGATTGCGCATTTCGGCCGCAAAACGGCGTGCGTTCCATTCATCACATGGGGCATCTGCGCATGATGGCGGCGGCGCAGCCCTTCCTTTCGGGCGCGATTAGCAAGACGGTCAATCTGCCGGGAGATTGCACCGTTTTGGACATCGAAAATGCGTATATGCAGGCCTGGAAGCTTGGCTTAAAGGCCGTCGCCATCTACCGCGATGGCTGCAAGCGCAGTCAGCCGCTGTCGACGAGCCGCCGCGATACAGCCAACGACCGCAATAAGGCAACGCTGCCGAATGAAGACGGAACCGCGATAGCAGCACTTTTGCACCGACTGCCCGATTCGGCGCGTACGATGCTGGAAAATAACCACAACCTGCCTTTGGATGAATTTTTGCAGCAGGTGGCGGCGCTTACCAATCCTAAGGGTCCTCCGCTGGCGGTACGCCGTCGGCTGCCGGATGAGCGACGCTCGCTCACGCACAAATTTTCAATCGCCGGCCATGACGGCTACGTTCACGTCGGAATGTACGAAGATGGCTCGCCGGGCGAGATCTTTGTGCGCATGGCCAAGGAAGGCTCGACGATTTCGGGCCTGATGGATTCCTTTGCGCTGGCGGCTTCTTTGGCCCTTCAGCACGGCGTACCGCTGAAGCTGCTTGTCGACAAGTTCAGCCGTACGCGTTTCGAGCCTTCGGGCTGGACGGGAAATCCGGAAATTCCGCGCGCCAGCTCGATCATGGACTATCTGTTCCGTTGGCTGGAGACGAAATTTCTGCCCGAGCAGCGTCAGGGCGAGCAGCTTGAAATGGAGCTTGCGGTGCCCAGCACCGATGCGTCCACTCCGGAACCGGCGCCCGTGGCCCCGCCCTACATCGATCTGAGCCAAAGCAACCGGGCCCGCACGGCGTGGCGCGCCGAATCCGATGCGCCTACTTGCCACGAGTGCGGCACCATCATGGTGCGTTCGGGCGCCTGCCACAAATGCCTGAACTGCGGTGCAACCAGTGGGTGTAGTTGATGCGCAGCGATGGTCGAGCCGCCCATGAGCTTCGCCCGACGACCATCGAGGTGGATTTTGTAAAAGCCCCGCTGGCCAGTGCCCTTATACGCGCTGGTCAGACTTGGGTGCTGTGCACAGCCTCGGTCGAAGAGCAGCAGCCGCCGTTTCTGCGCCAGCAGAAAAGCCCAAGCGGCTGGGTCACAGCGGAATACAGCATGCTGCCTGGGTCTACCGCCACCCGCTCGATGCGCGGCAGCAACGGACGCGCCAAAGAGATCGAGCGGCTTATTGGTCGCTCGCTACGCGCCGCCGTAGACCTTATGCAACTTGGACCGCGCACCATCACCGTCGATTGCGATGTGCTGCAAGCCGATGGTGGCACCCGCACCGCGGCAATCACCGGCGGCTATGTCGCCCTGGCGTTGTGCCTGCAGCGGCTCGGCGAGCGCAATTTGCTGCCGGGCCAGGCCCTAAAAAAGCAAGTGGCCGCGGTCTCGGTCGGAGTCATCGACGGCTCCGCCTGTCTTGATTTGCCCTACGAAGAAGATGCGCGGGCCGAAGTAGACATGAACATCGTCATGGCCCGCCCGGCTTTCAGCGCGGCCTCGGCGGAAGTCGTTCCGCCGAGCTTCGTCGAAGTGCAAGGCACCGGCGAACACGGAACTTTTACGCACGCCGAGCTCATCGAGCTTAGCGCCCTTGGCAGCCGCGGCATCGAGTCGCTATTTGCTTTGCAGACCCAGGCGCTTTGCCGCGGTGGACGATGACAGCTCCGTTGCCGCTGTGTTTGGCGACGCAAAATCCGCATAAGATCGAAGAGCTACGCCAGTTATTTGTTCTGCACGCCAAAGAACTGCTCCCCCGCTTGCAATTGCTGTCGCTGACCGATCTCGGCATCGCCGATGACGTCGTCGAAGACGGCATTGACTTTGCCGAAAACGCCCGCAAAAAAGCCGAGACCGCTTATCGTCGCACCGGCTACTTTAGCCTTGCCGACGACAGCGGCTTGGAAGTAACGGCACTTGGCGGCGCCCCCGGACTTTATTCGGCCCGCTACGGCGGAGCGCCTCGCCCTGGGCAAAGTCGCGACGCGCGCAATCGCGAAGTGCTATTGGCCGCCCTGCAAGCGGTCCAAAGTACCGAGCGCCAAGCGCGCTTCGTCTGTACCTTATGTTTGTACGGTCAGCCGCCCGGTGCCGCGGCGCCGATCGCCATCTTTGGAAGCGGCGAATGTCGTGGCAGCCTGCTTCAGGCCGAGCGCGGTGAGTTTGGCTTTGGTTACGACTCGCTTTTTGTGCCCGAAAAAGCAGCGCTGCACGCCGCCGATTTGCCGCTGGCGCTGCTTGGTCGCACCTACGCCGAACTTTCGTCCGAGCAAAAAAATCGCACTTCGCACCGGGCGCGAGCCCTACAGGCCTTGCTTCCCGACCTACGCCGAATCACCGCCGCTTAGCTTTTGGGACTGCCGGTAACGCCCCGCAACATCGTGGCGGTGCGCTGTAGCAAAGATTGCGCATCGAGCAACGCCACTGGTTCGCCGCGAATAATGGCAATTTTGGCGCGTTCAATGGCCGCTCGAGCACGACGCACTGCATCAAGCCCCATATCGCTGGCTCCCACCGCGATCTCGGCGCGGGGCAAAAGACTTTGAATCTGCACCACCAGCCGCTCAATGTTTTGCTGGGTGCGCACCAGCACTTCATCGTGTCGCAGTTCCAAGCCATAACCACCGGCGCCAGCCAGCGCCCCCGAGGTTCCAACCGCCGAGGTCACCATATTCAGCGTGCGCCGTTGGCGCGAATCCAGATCGGTCGCGGTCACGGTCAATGCACCGCTTAAATCGACTTGAAAGCGAAGCTCGATTTCCAGTTCACCGCGCGAAGCCGGTCGCAGCCCATCGAACAGCAATTCGCCAAGCAGTTTGTTTTCTTCAGGCTTTTCGCTGCTGCCCTCAAAAATCAAAAACTTCATCACCGTTTGCTGATCGCGCGTGGTGGTGAAGATATAGCGGCGTTCGCAAGGCGGCGTGGCACCGGATTCCACGACGCGAAAGCACTGACTGGCAGCACAAATCAATCCAAGCGGCCGCGTGATCACAAGCGGCTCGGCCGGGGTTTCCGCAGGAATCGGCGTTGGCACCTGTACCAGCGCCGCCGCCTGCAGGGCCGCGCCAATGGCGATCACTTCTTCGGGCGGCAAGCCAAAGCTGGGTGTGCGCCCAAAATATTCCTGCACGGCCGCTTGCACCCGCGGCATGCGAGTCATGCCGCCCACCAAAATGACCGTATCGATCTCATGGGGATCGATGCCTGCCTCGGCCAATGCGTTGCGGCAAAGCTGAACCGTGCGATCGATCAGGTCATCGGTCAGCTCTTCCAGCTTGGCGCGCGATAGCGATCGCACCAAATGCAGCGGTTCACTAGTGCCCGTCGAGATAATAAACGGCACATCGATGCTGACCTCTTCCAAAGAGGACAGCTCGCACTTGGCTTTCTCCACAGCCTCGCGCAGGCGCTGCATCGCCGTGCGGTCCTGCCGCAGGTCGATCTTGTGGTCTTTGGCGAAGTTGAAAATCAGCCAATCGACGACGCGGCGATCAAAGTCCTCGCCCCCGAGAAAAATGTCGCTGGCGTTGGCTTGTATTTCATAAACCCCGCCGCGCAGGCCAAGCACGGTGAAGTCAAAGGATCCCCCCCCCAGCGAATAGGCGGCGACCCGCTGGGCTTTGCTTTCCCCCTGACCAATGCCGTAGGCGATGCCGGCGGCCGTCGCCTCTTGCACGATGCGCAGCACTTCCAAGCCGGCCCGCTGGCCCGCTTCTTTGACGGCATGGCGCTGCGCATCATTAAAGTGCACCGGCACAGTGAACACGGCCTTGGAAATCGACTCGTGCAAGTACTGTTCGGCGGTGCGCCGCAGTTCGGCGATCACCGTCGCATAAAGATCGACGACGGGCACACTGTCGCCGCGCAGCGAAACTACGACATCGTCGGAGGCACCTGCGGTGATGCGATAGCCGACCATGTCGAGCACTTGTCGCACCACTTGACTGCCAAATTTGCGGCCGATCAGGCGTTTCAGCGAGGTGGCGGTGTGTTCAGCCAGCACCACCGATTGTCGTCGCGCCATATGGCCAACGATGCGCTTGCCGTGATCTCCGATGGCGACCACCGACGGCAACAGGGTTTGTCCCTGGCTGTTCGGGATCACCATAGGAACGCCGCTTTCGACGACAGCTACACACGAATTGGTGGTGCCTAGGTCGATGCCAATGACCCGTTCTCGGTCGGTTGCGGATAGAGCCATAGTGCGGTCTGTCTGAGCGGTCCAAACATGGACGCCCGCTTCATTTTACACGACTTTGCTTCGTGGACCGTGCGCCAACATGCTGCTAAGAATTAGCGCCATGCCAAATCGCATGTCGGGCGCGGTAAGCAAGGCTGCGGCTTTGCCGCCAGTTCGCCTGCCGGGTCTTGCCGAAAAGCTCGCTGCCCTGCGCATGCCCATTGAGTCAGTCTACCGAATGCTACAAGCCGAGGGGGCTACGGCGCCGGACCATTTCGGAAACGCTGTGGCCTTGGCCGCTAGTGAGCTTGCGGTTGCCCTGGAACCCAGAGCACCGCGCCCGGCGCAGCCGAGCAGCGCAGAAGCGGCGACGCTTGAGCGGCGCGAAAACCTAAGCATCGCATTAGACCGTTTTGCGACCGAGATGCAGCAGTTTTCGATACAGCCAGCGGCCGAACAAAAGCGGCTGCTCGCCGCCGGATTGCGTCTATGCACTTGGGCCGATATGGTGGTCGGTCCGGCCCGGCGACAGGCGGAAAAACCCTCTTTTTCGGCAGCCCCTCCGGCCGCGCCAAGGGCTCGCGCCGCGCCAGTTTCGCTCGCGGCCAAGCCCACTGCGCCGCCGGGCGCGACTGCCCCCCCGGCCGCCGAATCGAACGATGACGACGATGCACATCTAAAGCAGCCTTTGGCCGGTTTAACCGGAATCGGTCCCAAAACCGCCGAGCGTTTGGCTGCACGCGGGCTCCACCGAATCATCGACCTTCTGTACTTTCTGCCGCGGCGCTGGGAGGACCTGCGCACCATTGCGCCGGTCGGCGCCTTACAAGAAGGGGTTGTGCAAACGACGATTGCGATCGTCGAAAAATCACGCATCGTTCCGGCGCGCCGCCGCTTTTTAGAAGCATTTCTGCGCGGCGAAGACGGCGCACCGCTTTTGCTGCGCTGGTTTTACTTCAACTTTGGAATGTCCAAGCGCCTCGTTTCGGGTCAACGACTGCTCGTCAGCGGAAATCCTCTGCGCTGGAAGGGCAGCCTGCAGATCGTTCACCCCGAAATTGAGTATTTGGAGACGCCGACCTCAAGCCTTGGCAGTGGCTCGCCGAACGCTGCACAGTCCGCGGACGAAAATGCCGCAGCGCCCAATTCCAATCTGGCGGGCCGCGTTCGGGTGCGCTATCCCGACGTCGAAGGAGTTCCCGGGCGAACGCTGGAACGCCTTTGTCAAAGCGTCTGCCGCAATTTTGCACCGCAAGTCACCGACGGATTGCCGAGCAGCCTGCGCACCAAGCTGAGCCTTCCGGAATTGGCTGCGGCGCTGCAAGCCCTGCACCTGCTCCCAGAAGATGTATCGACGCAGCATATCGCGCTGCTGAACCAAGGGCTGGCCCCGGCGCAACGTCGGCTTATTTTCGAAGAATTATTTTTTTTGCAGCTCGGCCTGATTCGTCGCCGCCGTGAAATTCGCAGCGAAAATGGGGCCCCCTGCCCTTCTGATGAGCATTCCCTGGATGGCCTGCGCACGGTGCTGCCGTTTCAGCCGACGCAGGCGCAAGAACGCGCCATCGTCGAGATTGCTCGCGATCTGGCACAGCCGCAACCGATGCAGCGGCTGGTCCATGGCGATGTCGGCAGCGGCAAAACTGTCGTTGCCTACGCCGCCTGCGAATTGGTCATGGCCGCGGGCCGGCAAGCGGCGCTCATGGCCCCTACGGAAATTCTGGCGGAACAGCACGCGCGAACACTTGGCCCCTGGGCCCGAGCCACCGGCCGACGGCTGGCGCTTTTGACCGCGACGACGCCCAAGACTGCGCGCAAGACCATCTTGGCGCAACTGCAAGCGGGAAGATTTGAGGATGTATATCGCCAGGCCGAAGCCACCGGCGAACGGCTCGATCGCGAATCGGTTCTGGCCATGTTACAAGCGGGATTTTTGCACATCGTCGTGGGCACTCATGCGCTGCTTGCCGATCGCGTCGAGTTCGCCAATCTGGGCCTTGTGGTGATCGATGAACAGCACCGCTTCGGCGTAGGCCAGCGAGCGGCGCTGCGCCGCAAAGGGCAAATGCCGCACCTTTTGGTCATGACGGCGACGCCAATTCCGCGGACCTTGGCGCTGACTTTGTATGGCGATCTGGATGTGACACAGCTCGATGAGCTGCCACCTGGTCGCACCCCTCCGGTCACTCGAGTGCTGGGCGGCGTGGCGGGCTTGCAACGCGCGGTCAGCGCGGTGCGCGGTGCGGTGACGGCCGGCAAGCAAGCGTACTGGGTCTGTCCGCTGATCGAAGACAGCGACAAACTGGATTTTCAAAGCGTCACCGCGCGCCATGCCGCGCTGCTAGCCGCCCTTCCCGAACTGCAAGTCGGACTGGTTCACGGTCGCATGTCTGGCCCCGAGCGCGACGTGGTGATGGAGCGCTTTCGCCGCGGCGAGCTGCATTTGCTTTGTGCAACCACGGTCATCGAGGTCGGGGTCGATGTCGCCAATGCTTCGCTGATGATCATAGAAGGGGCCGAACGCTTCGGTCTGGCCCAGCTTCATCAATTGCGCGGACGCATCGGGCGCGGCAGCGGCGCCAGCGCTTGCCTGCTGCTGCATGATACGCCGACCGAAATTTCGTTTCCGCTGGCCGATGCGCCGGCCACGCTCGCACCGAAAAAGAAGCCGGCGCGCACCACCACTGAAGACAAAACTCCGGGGGGGGCGCAAAGCCGGCTCGCGGTTCTGGCCCAATCATGCAACGGCTTTCACATCGCCGAGGCCGATCTGCGCTTGCGCGGTCCCGGCGAGGTGCTTGGCACCCGGCAGGCAGGACTGCCGCCGCTACGCTACGCCGATCTGCTTCGCGATATTGATTTATTGCAGATCGCGCGGCGAGAGGCGGCAGCGTTGCTAAAACGCGATCCAGACTTGGCGGCGCCCGAACATCTATGGACACGGCGTCTTTTGGCCGAACGCTGGGCCCTGGCCGACGCCACCCTAGAGTAGGTTTTGGGATAGGCTCTAAAGGCGCTTATAAGGCGGCAAAATAGGCGGCGCGGTGCGCATCGCCATGTCCACCACCGCCGGGAGACTCGATGCGCAGCCGATCGCCGGCCCGGCCGTGAAAGCAAACTTTGGACGGCAAGGGCTGCGCTTCCCGCGGCGCCTTATTCTCGGCCGGCGGGCGCTGTATCGTATCGTGACCGACTAGGCCCGGTCCACCTCCCGCCAAACCGTAGGGCGGACGGCGCCGGCGCTCTCCCGCTAGGCTCACGTCGGCGTCGGAAAGTAACTCAAGCTCGCGCACTTCCCCAATTCCGCCCGGATGGATGCCCGTGCCGCCGGAATCGCGCCGCAGCCCATGCATAAGGACGCGCAGCGGCAGGCGCCGTTCCAAAAGCTCTGCCGATAAGCTATGGACCGCGAAATTGCTGCGCAGTGCCCCCGATGAGGACCGAGCGGCGGGAATCGCGCCGCAGCCTCCGGCCAAGCGTTCGCGATGAATCTGGGCCAAACGGGGAAAAGACAGATACAAGCTGCTTGTCGTTCCAGCCCCAGCGGCGGCAATAGTTTGAGGCAGAGCCTGGGCCAAAGCGCCGCAAAGCACGTCTGCCAAACGACGGGCCGTTTCATCTACTCCCAGAAGCAACGCTGCGGTGGACGGCGCAGCCAGCAGCGAGCCCGGCCGCAAGTGGACCTGCACCGGCCCCAAAAGACCGTCATTTGCCGCAACATCGGCGGGCAAAAGTCCCCAAAGTACGTGTCGAATGACCGCCAAGACGGCAGGCGCGACCAGGTTCATGGGCCCCTTTACCGCGTCGTCGCTTTCGCGCAAATCGATTTCAAGCTTGTCGCCACGCCGCATACAGGTGACGCGAATCGCGACATCGCTTTGGCCCGCCGCGTCGCTGTCCAAACTGTCGGCAAATGCGTAAATCCCCTCGGGCAAGCGAGCGATTGCCTGGCGACAAGCCTCTTCGCTGTGCAGAAGGACTGCGCGACTTAGAAACTGCATACACTCGTCGCCAAGTACATGAAGGAGCTCGCGCAGACGGTCGAGTCCATAGCGCAACGCCGCACGCTGCGCCAAAAGATCACTTAAGCGCTCGCGCGGGCAGGGAGCAAAACGGGCCACTTCGCGCAACAGGGCGTCGGTCAATAGGGTCGGCGGTTGCCTTCGGCCTTCATCGTCCAAGGTACGCGGCGCACCGCTCGAAGCGGATGCCACTTGAAAGCCAACATAACGTGGCCCCACCGCAGGAGGCAGCGCTGACATTTCATGGCCAAGCGGCGCAGTCCCCAGCGCCAGTTCAGCCGCGGCACCAAATGGCGGAACCGGATAGCGAACGCGCAGCGCCAGATATCCGCACACCGGGTGCTCGGCGCCGCCATAAAGCGCCGTGACCAAAGTCAGGGTGGCAGTATCTAGCCCGCCTAAGCCCGGATCACTGGCCAGCACGATCGCATCGCGTGCAGCATTTTGAAAACGGTCGCGCGTCGCTGCGACTTGCGGGCCCAAGGAACCACTAAGAACCGGATCAGCTCCGGCCTGCGCGACGACCCGCGCATCCAGGTCGCAAAAGGCGGCAGCCAGATCTTGTCCAGAGGATGCCCCTAGGGACATCGCCGTCGCCTGCATTCGATTCAGCATGTTGCCAAGGAGGCGCTGCAAGCGGTGCGCAAAAAGCAGCCGCTCTTTGGTCCCTTGATCGCTTTTGGGAGGATTCTCAGAACAGTCGGCGGAGATGCCCATCGCTCTTCACAAATAATAGACCAGGCCAAAGTAGACCTGGACGGTGGTGGCGTAGCCTTGAAAGGTTTGACTGGCCGCTTCCAAGCTTTGCGCGCTTGCTGAAAGGGGCACTGACTGCACTTGCCCGTCGTTTAACACCACGATAGGGGCGTAAATCACGCGCGCCGAAACCCGCAAAGACAGCCCAGCCGGACTTAGCTGCAGCGGCAGCTCAACATCAAAGCTGCTGTGAAAGCCGATGAGCGACCGCCCAAGCTGGCCGCTACGCTGACCAAAAGAATACGACGAGTCGCTGGAGGTACGAACGAGTTCCAGCGAAGGGCCAATTCCCACGCGCACTCCATAAAGAAAGCGGCTGAGATAGCCCTGGCGCTGCCGCGGCAAAATAAATGACAGCGGACGCATATCTAAAAGCACCGGCACCGAGACGCGATCGGGAAAACCGGCGGCTGTGCCATCTTGCGACAGAATAGCGGCCAGCCCAGAGACCGACCACAAGCCAAAGGCGGCACCGATGTGGCCGCGATACAGCAAAGCGACATCGAGGCCGCCGGCAAACAGCGCGCAGCCGCCGCTGCGAGTAATCGGGCGCGCGGTGCCCGCCGTGTCACAGGTGCGGCTATCAAGCTGAAATCCAGCGCTAACCCCAAGGCCAACCGTAACGGCGCCGGTGCTGCCGAGCTCGGCCTGAGCATCGCCCAGGCTAACAAGCGCGATGGCGCAGGCGAGCTTGACGACGGCAAATTTGCGAAGTGAACTAGCCATGCTGGCGCGCAAACTCGGTCATAAACTGCGCCAGGGCAGAAGCGCCATCGAGCGGAAAGGCGTTATACAAAGAGGCGCGAATTCCGCCAAAGCTGCGGTGGCCGGCAAGTCCGACCATTCCCTGCGCTTGCGCCTTTTTGGCAAAGGCTTCTTCCAGGTCGGCGCTCGGCAACCGAAATGTGATGTTCATGAGCGAGCGCGATTGCCGCTCGGCATGGCCCCGATAAAAACTCGGCGCAGCATCGATGGCTTGGTAAATAAGCGCCGCCTTTTCCTGATTGCGCCGGCCCACCTCGACAAGCCCGCCCTGGCGCAACAGCCAGCGCAGCACGAGATGGGTGATGTAGATCGCAAACACCGGCGGGGTATTGTACAGAGACTTGTGCTCAAGATACGTACGGTAGTTGAGCAAAATCGGCAAATGGGCCAGCTCGTTTTTGCGCGCAGCACAAAGGTCTTCACGCATAAGGACAAGGGTCACGCCCGCCGGGCCAGCATTTTTTTGCGCACCGGCGTAAATCAAGCCGTAACGGTCAACGGCGATGGGGCGCGACAGAAAATCGCTAGACATGTCAGCGATCAGGGGAAAATCCGCAGACGGCAGTTCCGGATCACGTTGCCACTGGGTGCCGTAAATCGTGTTGTTCGTGGTGATGTGCACATACGCCGGCTGCGGCGAGAAGCGCAATTCGCTCGCACTGGGAATGCGCGAGAACTTTTCAGCTTCGGAACTGCCGGCAATGTGCACCTGGCCCACGCGCTGCGCTTCCTTGACGGCGCGCTGCGACCATTCCCCGGTGACGATATAGTCAGCGGTCTTATCGGCACCGAGCAAATTCATGGGCACCATGCTGAACTGCAGCGTGGCTCCACCGCTTAAAAACAGCAGGCGATATCCAGCCGGCAATTTGAGCAAAGAGCGCATGTTCTCCTCGGCTTCTGCGAGGATCGCGCCAAATTCTTTAGAGCGGTGCCACATTTCCAGCACCCCGACGCCGCTATCGCCTAAAGAAAGCAAATTCTCTCGCGCTTCCAGCAGCACTTCTTCGGGAAGCACCGCAGGTCCGGGAGAGAAATTATAGATGCGATGAATCATTTGAGAGTCCTCGCCTTTTTTCGCGGCAGGGTACTACCGACCTCTGCCAGGTTACAATCTTCGTCGAATTGAGTGCATTTGCAGAAAATGCTGAAGGGCGCGCCATTTGCGACCGAGGTGGAGCACAAACGTCGCGCCGCTTGGCGCAGATGCGTTTCGATCTTGGCGCAAGCACTCTGTTTTTCATACGCGATTCGGCAAAAAGACGCATCTCTGCAAAGCGATTTTTTCGCAAGACGCTTGGGCCGGTGTTTTTGCAAGGCATTGTCTGCGCGATTGCATTTCTTACGTTTGTACTGCCCGATTCGGCGCTGGGCGCGCTTGGGCGCTCGTCGACATCCTCGTTTGGAATGCCGCGGCTTGGCCCCGGCCGACCGCGTTTTACCTTCGCGCCGTACCTGCAAGATGTTTCTTCCGAGGGAGTGGTCGTGGCTTTTTCAACGGACGTGGCGACGACCGGCACGGTGCGGGTTTATGCATCGGCATGGCCAAACGCCCCCGAGGAGGCATTTCCCGGTGGCGAGCCGCTTTCCAAAGCGCTACAGGCGGTATACAGCTCACCACCGAATCTACATCACCGCGTTCGGCTTGTTGGCTTGCGGCCGGGGACGCGCTATCGATATACGGTCGCGGTGCGGCGCTTGACCGATCCGGCGCCCCTTGAAACCCTTACGAGCGTCGCCGAGTTCAGCACCGCGCCCCAGCGCGGCTCTTTTGTCTTTCTGGTCTATGGCGACAGCCGCGATCGCGATGCCGACCATGCATCGGTCATTCATGCCATGTTGCCCGAGCATGCCGATTTGGTGCTGCAGACCGGCGATATGGTCAGCCGGGCCAGCGATGAAGCGCAGTGGCGTCGTTACTTTGCCGCAGCAGCGCCGCTTATGCGCAGCACGCCGCTTTACCCAGCACTGGGCAATCACGAATTGCGCGGCGAACCCGATGCGCTGCACTTTCATCGGCTGTTTGTGCTGCCCAGCGGCTCACTGGCTTACGCCTCACACAGACGGCGCCCGGTTTATTATGCGTTTCGCTATAGCAACTCGCTGTTTCTGATTCTGGACGGCAATGCGCCAAACGATCACGAACAGGCGGCTTGGCTGGAACGGAAGCTGCAAAGCGCCCAAGCGGATTCGACGCTGCGTCATACTTTTGCGTTTGTCCATCAACCGCCGTACGCCGTCGGCGCCTACTGCGGCAGTGAGCGCTTGGTCAGACGGCTTGTGCCCATCTTACAGCGCTATGCGATTCGCGCGGTTTTTGCCGGCCACGAACATGCCTACCAGCATTTGGAACGCGCCGGACTGCGCTATTTCATCTCGGGGGGCGGAGGAGCGCCGCTTTACTATCGCAGCCAGGCCTGCAACTTCGAAGATGATATGGCATTGCGGATGTTTCGCGCCGAGCATCACTACCTGCGCGTGCAGGTCGATGGCGATTCAGCAACGCTTCTGGCCATCAATAAATACGGCGGGCTTATGGAGCGGGTGCAGCTGCACGAACCGCTGCAAGAAGCGCCGCCGGCACCTTTGCCGCCGCGCGGCTTGCCGCCGCTTGACAGCGGCGATGAGGAAGACAACGTCCCCGACCTTAGCCCGCAAGCGCCGCGGCCCTATGAAGCACCGGTTGTAGGCGTTTCGGCCACGGCGCCGCCTCCCAAATCACTAAGCGCCCGCCGGCTGATGAATTCCGATGCTGGTCCGATGCTTTTGCTGTGGCTGAGCAGTATTGCGCTTTTGGCCGGACTGCTGGTTCGCCTAGGCCGCTTTTCGCCCCATTTGGGCAGTCGGCCTGCGTCGCAATCTCTTGATCAGAAATTGCCAATCGATGCAGCGAGCGGAATTTTGTCCGATCGCGAATCGTAAATTCGAAAAAGTGGGCTCGGTGGGATTCGAACCCACGACCAACGGCTTAAAAGGCCGCTGCTCTACCGGCTGAGCTACAAGCCCCGAACAACGAAGCGGTGCATGGGTACCACGAATTTTGTTTCCAGGTCAACGGCTAGCATGAAAGAGATTTCATGCTGGGTGCGGTATGGCCTCGCTAGATTCGCCCAAAGCGTTTTTCAATCTCGACGCGGGACAGCCGTACAAGGACCGGACGGCCGTGAGGGCAATGGGGGCTGTAATGCGCTTCGTCCATTGCCTCCAGAAGCGCGCGCACTTTGAGTTCGTCCAAAAGATCGCCGGCGCGCACGGCCGCATGGCAGGCCATGGTGGCAAGCATCAGATCGCGACGCGCGTGTAGGGTATCGCTGCGCTCTACATCCATAAGGTCATCAAGAACCTGACGCAGCAGCGGTTCGGGGTCGCGGTGCACTTGCGCTCCTCGGCCATAACGGCCAAGGTCAGGAGCGGCCACCAGGGCGTAGCTGCGCCCGCCAAACGGTCGAACCTCAAATCCCAGGCGGGTCAGCGTATCGGCATGCTCTTCTAGAAGGGCGCTGCGCCGCGCATCGATTTCCAAGCTGATCGGAAACAGCAGGCGCTGCGAAGCCAATTCGCCCTCGCCGTGCGCGGAACGAAGCTGCTCGAAAACCACGCGTTCATGCGCCGCGTGCTGATCGATCAGCAAAAGCTCATCGGCGTGTTCGCACAAAAGATAGGTGCCAAGCACTTGGCCCAGATAGCGAGTGTGGGCCAAAAGCAGCCGCTCGTTCGCACTCGATTCGGACGTTGCCGCAGCTTTTAAGTCTGCGTCTAGGTTTGAGGTGGGTGGCAGCGGCGCGGCAGACGGCGCAGGCAGTGCGGCATCGGGTAGAGGCGCGGGCGTTTTTTCGCGCCCCTCGGTAACGCGCTCCGTCGGCAGCGGCGCATACAAATTTAGCGCCTGACGCAAACGGTCGCGGTGCTCGGACAAACCGCTCGATGTCGCAAATGTGGCCAGTGGTAGTTGATGCTCGACGGAACCGCGTCGGGCTTGACGCGGAGATTCTTCTGTCGGCATCGGTGCCGCGGCGGGCGCCGGCGCGGCGTTTTCATGATGGGCGATTCCATAAGCCGGTCGAGCTTCCGCAGCACTCGCGACGACCTTCGTTTCACCGAGCGTATAGACACGCGTTGTGCCGCGCAGCCACGGCGCTTGCATGCATACGTTGCGCACCGCCTGCCGTACGATGCTGTAGACCGCGTCGCCTTGCGACAGCCGAACCTCAAGTTTCTGCGGATGAACGTTTACGTCCAGAGTCGCCGGATCGATCTGTACCGCCAAAACCAGCATGGGATAACGGCCGCGCGGAAGCAGCTCACCATAGCCGCTAGATGCCGCATGCAAAAGCAGACGATCGCGCACGAAGCGGCGGTTCATCAGCAGAAAAACATTGCGCGGCGTCGTCGTGCTGTCATCGGGAGTGCCTATATGGACGTCTACAGCGATGCCGTTTGCGCGTTCGCTGCCGTGATATAGCGTCGGTGGCCCACTGCCTTTGCCGCGCGCAAAAAGGGCCGCCCGCGCTCGTTCCAGGGCACTTTTGTGAGGGGGCAAATCGAGCGTTACTTTGCCTTTTTGCCGCAGCCGAAAATGCGCACCGGGAAAAGCCAGACCGAGACGCAAAATCGCCTCGGCAATGTGGCCGGCTTCGGTGGCTTCGCTTTTCATAAACTTGAGCCGCGCCGGTACATTGTAAAAAAGATCGCGCACTTCGAATTGCGTGCCGACCTGGCCCCCCACCTCGCGGCTGGGGCTTTGTTTTTGTCCGCCATCGAGGATGATGCGGTAGGCGGCCACCGAATCTGGCGTGCGCGTGGTCAGTGTCAGCCGCGACACAGCCGCGATAGAAGCCAGCGCTTCGCCGCGAAAGCCCATGGTGTCCAGCCGAAACAAATCGTCGGCAGAGCGCAACTTGGATGTGGCATGGCGCAGCAAACAAAGTTCGGCGTCCTCGGGCGACATGCCGCTGCCGTCATCGGTAACGCGTACAAGCCCAAGTCCCCCGCCCTCAATATCCACATCGACGCGCTCGGCGCCGGCATCTAAAGAATTCTCTACAAGCTCTTTGACCACCGAAGCCGGACGTTCAACCACTTCGCCAGCGGCGATTTGGTTGGCCAGCTCTTCAGGCATTAGGGCGATACAAGACATGTATGTCGATGTCCTTCTTGTAGGGCTGAAATCCTACACTCATCACCGCGGTGTCAAGGACTTCTAGCTGGCTTTGGGTCATCTCGCCAGCTGGGAAGAGGCGAGCCGCCTACAAGTGGGCTGCGTTTGCTTGGCTCGATAGGTTTTGTCCCGTCGCAATTCGCCGATCGTTGACAATTCTGCGCAAATCGGCCAGAAGATGGGTGGCTTGGCGCTCAACTTCTATGGCGCCTGGGTGATGTTCGTCGCCCCGAACCTCTCACCAACTTGCAATGAACCAATGACTAGGAGCAGGGCATGATTACTTTTCGCACGGGCCTCATCGGCAAAAAACTGGGGATGACCCAGGTATTTAATGAGCAGGGAAATCGCATTGGCGTGACCGTGGTACACGCCGGAAAATGCGTTGTCTTGGGCAAGCGTACTCCGGAAAAAGACGGCTATGCCGCGCTTCGGCTGGGATACGGGGAAAAGCCCTTGCGCCTGTGCAACAAACCGGAACTCGGCGAGGTCAGCAAGCTCAGTAACGTTGCACCGCCGCGTTATATCCGTGAAATTCGCCTCGACCCCGCCATGCTGGGTGAGTATGAAGTCGGCGCGCAAGTGCCGCTGTCGAAGGTATTTAAAACCGGCACGTACGTCGACGTAATCGGCACGAGCAAAGGCAAGGGCTTTCAGGGCGTCATCAAGCGCCATCACATGGCGGCATCCGTCAACAGCCACGGTTCGCACGAATTCTTTCGGCACGGCGGTTCGATTGGCTGTCGTCTGACGCCCGGCCGCGTGCACAAGGGCAAGCGCATGACCGGCCACATGGGTGACGT
>CAYWPR010000128.1:0-15986 GCA_964460115.1 uncultured Myxococcales bacterium | reverse complement strand
ATCAGGCTTGAGATCTCGGTGTATAAGACCAAGCTGATGGGCGGCATGAATGCCGGCGCAGCAATCGGCGATGACGCGGGTCGCTTCGACCCAGTGCATGGGTCCGCTTTGACGCAGATAGCCGGCGGCGCTTAGGGGTTTAAGCAGCTCCATCACGATGAAAAAAGAACCTTCGGCTTGGCCGATGTCGTAGATGGAGATGACGTTGGGGTGATTCAGTCGCGCGGCCGCTTGGGCTTCGCGAAAGAAACGTTCGACTGCGGTCGCGTTTCGCTCGATCGACTCAGGCAGCAATTTGATGGCAACGAGTCGCCTTAGCAGCGTGTCCTCGGCTGCATAGACCACTCCCATACCACCTCGACCCAGCATGTGCGTAATGTGGTACTTGCCCAAACGGCGACCAATCAGTTGCCGCAGCGGACTCTGATTGGCTGCCGGATCGACTGGAAAAGCAGACTCAGGCATCTTGCAAAAGTTTCCTTTTCACGGAGCCCTAAAGATGACTTTGACTTCCTTAGGTGTGCCTGAGGGGCGCGGTGCCCACTCGATAAATCTCGACATGCGCTGTGACAAAGCCGCGAGCTCATCCAGCGCCTCAACCGTTCGGCGGGCAGTCGATTCGCTTTCTACCGCGTATTTGGCCGTGGCTTCACTAACTTCGCTGACTTCCTCTAAGAATTGGTTCTGCTGCTGGCTGGCCAGTTCAATGGACAAAGTCGTAGCCGCCATTTTCATAATGTTTTTGGTGATACGGTCCAGGATGCTCATCACCGCGGGAAGCGGCTGGGGGGCGTCGGGAGCGCTGTCCTTTTTGGCCAAAGCGTGCAGATCCTTTTGGTCGATAAGAAGCTGCCGCAGTGCTAACGTCGCTTGTTCGCCCTCTCGCGCCAGCGTCGTGGCCTGGGACGCGGTGTCGCTGGCATCGCGCGCGCTTTCTCGAATGTGGCGCGAGCTGGCCACCAGATCACCAAGAAGCTCGCGTATATGGGCGGTGATTCCGCTTAAGTTTCGCGCCGCATGGGCCTGCTGCCGAGCTTCTTTGCGCAGTCGTGCCGCCGATTCATCGAGGCTGGCTGCGGCTGAGCCAATTTGCTTGCGGATCTGAATGCGTAGGCCATAAGCGATGCAGACCATGGCAAAAAGGGTCGCGGCGCAGCCTAAAAGCAGCGTCATCGTCGCGCGCCGTACGGCAAGGTCATGGCGCAGCGCGCGCTTATTAAACAGGCTGCGCTCCGTATTGGCAATCTCACTTCCCTGTCGGTAGATGTCGGCTTTCAGCTTGCGGCTGACGTTTGCGGTAATCAGTTTCACCGCAAGTTCCATATCTTCCGGGCGGCGCTTTTCCAGCGCCAGCTCAAGTTGGCTGACGCGTTCCTGCAGCAAAGGGTGCAGGCTCGCCAGCGCCCGTTGCTGCTGCGGATTGTCTTTGGTTAACTGAGTCAGTTTTTCCATGCTGGGCTCAATGGCTGCGACGGCCCGCTGATAACCCTGCAAGGATTCCGATTGCCCGCTCAAAACAAAGTCGCGTTGTTGATACTCCGCTTCATCCATGCTGGACATTAGGACCGAAAGCTCGGTCAGGACTTCATGGCTATGCATGAGCCAGGTGTTGGACGTGCGCACCTCTTGCAGCCTACTGTAGGACAGATATCCCAGCACAAGGACCGACAATACCGTAATGCAGAAACCGCTAACGATTTGCTGTCCCAATGTGAAAATGCGGCTCATTCTCTACCGTTATTCCTCTAACAAAGGAGTGCGTGGACCATTCGGCGAAAATTCGTCAGTGGCTTTGCTGTAGAAGCTGCTCTAGCTCCGCGCATGACAGGAGGATGGCGGCCTTGGTTCCCTTTAATAGCGGGTCAGCGCTGAGAAGATCGCCACGCGTTACATGCCCTTCTAGCTCCGTACACAACTGTACTAGCTGCTGGGCGCCAAACGCCTGGCTGGCGCGCTTCAGCGATTGAATCAGGGTGAAAAGGGCCGCGCTATCGGACCGCCGGCGCGCATCATTTATCGCTGCCAGCAGTTTGAGCACCTCGGCCTGAAATTCAGCAAGCATCTGCGCCGCCTGTTCCTGACCGCAAAGCTCAATAAGACGAGTGATTTGGTACGGGTATACGGGTGATTGTGTCGACTTTGTCGCGCCCCCTTCGGCTCGGGAAAGTGCTAAAAAAAGTAGCTCGGCCTCAATGGGCTTGGCAATGTAGTCATCCATGCCGGCTTGTAGGCAAAGCTCTCGGTCGCCGGTCAGCGCATGTGCGGTCATGGCGATAAGATAAGGGCGGGCTTCTCTAGGCCAGCGTGCACAGATTCGCCGCGTCGCCTCAAGACCATCCATCTCTGGCATTTCAACATCTAAAAGTACCACGTCATAGGGCTGACGTTCGATGGCGTGTAGCGCTTCTATGCCATTTGCTGCGATATCGGCGCGATAGCCGCGCTTGGCCAAAATTCGCAGCGCTACTTTTTGGTTTATGATGCTATCCTCAGCCAGCAAAATCCGTAATGATTCCCGTGATGTACCGGAATCCGGCTGTGCCTTCGAGGGGGCCGCCGCCGGAGGTTCATTACGAAGCAGCGTAGCGATGACTTCCTTTAGCCGTGCTGAGCGACTAGACTTGGAAAAAACGCTAAACACTGTTTAAGCCTCCTTAATTAGGACATTTTGCTGCTTCTCCGTACATTGCAACTTCTTAAGCAACGAGAATTAGCCATAAGATGGTACCATATGCATCATTGCATGTAAATGAGTGGAGATGGGAGGAAATCACTTATAGCGCCAACTAGCAGCGCGTTAGGATGAAAGGCTTGGGCTTTTTGTTGCGGTAGGCAGAAGCAGTACGGAAGACGTGCGGGAATCAGTGAATTGTATCTATGAACATCGGGCAAGAGCGCATCTTTCACATAATTGATGACTACGCTCCGTAATGCTAGAAATGTGCGCATCGCCTGTAGCGAGCACCGATGCAGCCCCGGCCCATGATTGAAAAATGGCTCATTGCGCAGGAGCAGTCGCTATGAACGACGCTACTCGTTCGGGGCGGTATCCTTTCCTTTTTGCCGCTCTTTCGCGATTGGCATGGATCATCCTTTGGCTGGGCTTGGCCGCGGCGGCACTTTGGCCGATGCTGTCAGCGCCACAGCTTTACTCTGTATATTATGACTGGCGCTACTTTGACACCGTGGCTGAGATTGCACGCCGAACCGTGCTTTGGTACCACCAAGTGCCTTTGTGGAATCCCTACTCGTGCGGCGGCGAGGTCGATCTGGCCAATCCGCAGTCTATGCAGGCAGCACCGACGTTTTTGCTCGTGCTGCTGTTTGGCACAGCGCTAGGAACCAAGCTTGCGCTGCTTGTCTACTATGCGCTGGCGCTGGATGGTGCGTACCGCTTGGCCCGTCACTTTGGCTGCCGGACGCAGGGGGCCCTGCTTGCCGCCTGCGGCTACGGTTTGTCCGGATACCTGAGCATGCACCTTTCCGTGGGCCATATCAATTTTGCCGGAGTGGCTCTGTATCCTTATCTGCTTTTGTTCTATGAACGCGCGTTGCAAGTGGGCCGGCGCCATTACATCGTGCCCTTGGCATTTGTCGCGGCCTGGATCGCAGTACTCGGCGGAACTTTTACGCCGCCCATGGCGGGAATCCTGCTTGTATTGTTTGCATGCATGCGGGCGCTGACAGGAGTCCTTTCGCTGCGGTCTGCGCGGGCGTCCGAAAACGCTGCCGGGCCGGACCTAACGACCAAGCAACAAGGCGCGGCAATTTCGGCCAAGAAGCGACTAAAGACGATGGGCTGGGCCATAGCGCATCCTTTCTTAGTGCTGGGAGCGGCGGGACTCTTGGCGCTGTGCTTCGGCGCGGCGCGCATGTTGCCGGCGCTCGAGTTTATTTATGATCATCCGCGGCCGTTATTTCGACGTACTTGGGACTCATTGCCGCCGCAGCAGGTCCTGCTTGGTCTTATCAAGTGGCGCCGCTATGGTGCGATGCCCGGATATAAGTACTTTGCGCACGAGTACAGTGCACGCCTGCCGTGGGCACTTTTGCCGCTATGGCTTGGTTCTTTGCGTCTTTTATTTCGGCCCGACCAAAACCGCGGCTGCGAATTGTCGGCCCTGTCCAGTCAGACGGTGCGCTGCTTGTGGCTTCTGGCGCTGTGCGCGGCGGTTCTGGCCATGGGCAACTGGCAAGTTCTGAATATAAACAACATCCAATATAAAGTCTTTTTGCCTTGGCAACTGTTGCAGATGCTGCCTGTGTTGCGCGACTTGCGGGTGCCGTCCCGTTTTCTAGTGCTCGTGGTTTTGCCTTTGTCTGTGCTTGCGGGTCTTATGTGGGAAGCGCTGCGCCCGCGACTTGGGCGTCTACAGACACCAATCTTTGGGCTGCTGCTTTTTGTTACCGCTGTGGATGGGGTTTGGTACAGCGCTTCGCTATGGCGCGGACAATTTCAGGTTCAAATGCAAGCCCCGGCGCAGCCAGTGCCTTTCTATTTTATATTCGGGCAGTGGCAGACAATGCGCGCGGATGTATTTGCCGGACACGGAACGCTGCACTGCGATGAAGAAGCGCCGCTGCAGCGGGCCGATAAGCTAGATGTTGGAGATGTGCCCCAAGCGCGTCTGCAGGAAGCGGAGGCGGGGCAAGTTCTGTCACATCGATTTTCACCAAACGAGCGCGTCATGCAGGTGGTCCTGAAACGCGGAACTGTGCTGCTTATCAATTCCAACTGGAATGAGCACTGGCGCGCGCGAATTTCGGGCCCGGCGGGATCATCGGTAAATGCGGTTCCGATCTTAAAGATTGCGGGCCAACTGGCAGTGGACTTACGCGCCCTGCCACCAGGGGAATATCTGATTGCGGCGACCTATGCTCCCAAATCATTTGCCGTGGGGCTTTGGCTGAGTCTTTTGTCTCTGCTATTCGGCCTGTTTTGGTTTCTACATCGGTACTTTAACATTCAAGCCCGCCGCTAGTTTTTGGGGAGAATGAATGCTTGCGTCGCGCGATGCGCACCTCATCATAAATCTCTTCCGGCCGGCCACTCGTGGCCAGAAGAGATCATAACAGCTACCTTCGTGCTACGCCGGCATTGGTGGAGCGATGCGCGTCAGGATATTGACGGTCTCGACCGCAGCCTCTGCTGGTAGATATGCGGTATCGGCAACACCGGAGACGACTTTGGTGATGTTGTGATCCACCATGCCCGAAGCGGACCATGTAGATATCGGCGGTGCCGTCAGATATACCGAAAACGTATGGTGTCCGGAACCGGGACGCTCGCCAATCAGATGAATGATGGCGCGCGTGGACGACGCATTGCCAAGCCCGCCATAGTACACTTCGCCAGCATGATATCCGGCGCGCACGCGCCCCATGCGCAATACCATATGCTCCGGTGCCGTGCGGTATCCGGCCTTGTCCAGTTCGGCGTGCAGCTTTTCAAGATAGGGCTTTAGGTGATTGCTATCGGTCAGCGCGTTTGAGCACAAGCCGTCTGAGATCAATACAAGGACATTGTACTTTCCGCCATGCTGCATGCGCAGCCCGCGCAGCGCGTTTTCCGTGCTGCTGTCAAGCTTTTCACCCGTCGGCGGATGCCATATGTAATCCTTGCGATCGGTAGATCGAGTATGACCCGCCAATGCCATAGGAACCGAAGCCACAAACGCGTCCGAGAATTCTGTGAACAGCGTTTCTTTGGCATCGGCGTAAAGACGGCGAATTTCAGCATCGAGCGAGGGTTGCAGATCCCAAGGATTGGTTCCCGAACGCTCTGCAATCCATACGCCGCGCTGGCGTACCTTTTGCATTTCGGTTTTGCCTTCCTCTAGAATCTCGGCATCCGAACGCATGTCCTGCTTTTTACGTTTGTACTGCAGATAGACCCACAGCGGATCGCCAAAATGCTCCGTCGGGTTGCCGTTGGCGTTGACGACCTTGAGCTCGTTCACAAAGAAATCCCACATCCGATCGTTGACCTTGTAGCCAAACTTATTGCGGATGCGCACGTGATCCTGATAAGCGGTCGTCAGATAGCCGAGCATTGGATCATTTTTGGTCGGCAAAGCCATCAGATAGCCGGGATTGGCCGGCATGATCTGATCAATACATTCGTCCAGATCATCCAGCGAGATATCCATGTGCAGCGTCGAGCAGATATCTAGCCCGATCATCATGCCGTGCAGCTTGCCCATGACGATGTCTTCCAGACAGCAGCGCACAAGCTGGTCTTTAAATCGAAAGACTTCCGGCCCGATAAATCCGGCGACGTCGTTAAAGTGTACCCACGGTGCGACGGTGGCGCCGGCCTTGGCCTGCGCTTCGGCGACTTTTTGTTTCAGCGCTCGCGCAAAGCCGTACTTGTGCGACTCCAGCACGACCATGTCCACGCCCTGATCTTGGCCGTTGGTGAAATCGGCACCCTGGCCGGTTTCGAAGTACAGACCATACTGCCCGGTGCGGGTTTGAGCATGGTCCAGCATCTTTTGCACCGACACATCGAACACCGCGTTGGCGCCATCGTTTCCTGCCAGACTCTGAAACCACAAGCCCGAGGTTCCAGGATGTCGCTTTTCCACTTCCGCCTGTACATCGATGTGCGCCAGCACGCAGTGCGGAATCACATCTTCCAAGCCGAAGGTCTTGCGCAAATCAAGCAGCAAACCCTCAATGGCGGCCACAGAATCGACGTCGCTGGACACGGGATTGCAGCCGAGCACCACATCGCCCACCGCATAGGAAAAGCCATCAAAAACTTGCCACATGATGTCATCGAGGTTGTCGGTAGGGGAATTGGGCTGAATGCGCGCGCCCATATATCCCTTGGCTCCGATTTTGCTGCCGGGCAGGGGGTTAAATACCTTTTGCCCGATGCGCGTCAGCTCGTCATTGCTAAGTAGCTTGACCACTGTGCCAATGACGTCGCTCGACAGTCCGGGCATGATCTGCTTTATCTGTTCCTCGCTGGAACTCAGCAAGAAATTGCGCAGATCGGCCAGGGTAAAATCTTTTACCAGGGTCTGTGCCGATGCAGACATATCGGTCGTCTGCTGAATCAGCCTGTACAGATCGTCTAGAAGCAGCGGATGGGCATCAATATCCGCAAGCTTGGTATTTTCCAAAAGCTTGCGCGCGTTCTGCCGCGATGCATCTCCATCTGCGCCTACGCCGATTCCCAAATCGCCTTCTTTAAAGGCATTGGCCGCGCCGAGGATTTGCCGGTACAGCGTTTGATCGAACATTCCTTTATGCCGAGTGATGTAGGCAAAAACGTCCTCGCCAGCGCGCACTTCCGGAATACGAACTCCCGGCAAAGACATTTCGCTGCCGGGATCCTTGCTGCATCCTGGCAAAAGGCCATACGCTGCGCCTCCAAGCAAAAGGCCTAAAAACGTGCGCCGACGCATCGGCATGCGAAGTGGATGAACGGTAAACAGACGTGACGACGCTGGCATGAAGAACCTCCCGACGAGAGCCTTTTCGACAAGACGAGCGCACGAATCATCGTCAGCGGTCTTGTCAGGGTCAAGACGAAAATGGCGCAGCGAGCTGCTACATCGCGAACACAGAGTCCATCTGGTCCGAAATCAGGGCCGAAGGACTTGCTTCGTCATAGCAGGGAATGCTGGCCCCTTGTTCATTGACGCATCCGGTTGTCGAGCAAGGGTATCCTGCGGCAAGCTGCGGCTTGGGATCGATAAACATCGGATTTATCAGATACTTGCCGCCGACATTGGCGTAGCCGTTGCACATGATTTCTTTTTTGTTGCGGTTGATGATCAACTTTAACTCGGTGGCGTCACGCACAAATGTGACATCGGTATTCGAGTCCCCGGCCGCGAACATCTGACGCTTGCTGGCATCTGCAGTCTGGAGTACGGCGCTTGCGGAGTCGTCTCCCCAGATCACCTTATTGATCCAGCAGCGCTTCCCATCGATATAGGTCATCATGCTGTTGCCGCTAAAGTGACCGGCGCCATCGTTGGTTCCATCCGGAACATCGCCGCAGCCCGCCAGGTTATAGGTCTGTTTGTCAGCTCCATCGAGCAGCATGCGGACGCCAATGACGTGATCTGTAGCCACGGAAACGCGAGCGGCAAAAGCTTCCACCGCAGCTTGGGCGGAGGCGGAACTGATCCAGACTTCGAAGCCATTTTGCTGCAGCTTGGCAATCAGATCCTTCATTTGATCGTAGACGCGGATATAGCCGTTAAGTCCCATATTGTCACCGACCGACTGCATGCTGCCCACGGGGCTTGACATGTTGACTTCGATGGCGGCTTCGGCAAATGCGCGTATTTGCGCCGACGTATAACCCCCTTGCAGTTGTACTGCCCAAGCATAGGAAGGCTCCATGCGGCGGTAGTTATATCCGAAAAAGGCGGCTTTGCCGCCAGTGGTCTTGCCGCTGTCATAAATGCTAAAAATCTCATTGGCGCAGGCCGCTGCGGTAGATGTCGGCAGCGGCTCTCCGACGCCGGCCAGCGCGCCACAAGCGGCACTTAGGGCCGTGCTTGCCTCCTGGGTTAAAAAAGGACTGGTCAGGCGCCAATTTTTGGCGGGCGGCTGGAGCACCTTATCGTTTTTGAGCATGTAAAACAGCGTTGCGTCGCCAATGTCGTTTTTGATGATGGTGTTGTCCCAGTCAAAAACCGCCACAGGCTTGTGCTGCGCATCGTAATGGGGCCCGCCTGCTCCGTGCTGGGCCATGAAGTCATTGAGCCGCTGCGCATTGTTTCCGTACCACGGGAAGGATGGGTCCAGCGGAATGCCCGTTCCGTTTTTTGGAGGCTCGTCGCCGCCGCATTGCAAAAAGAAAAGGGGAGCGGCCAATAGTCCTATGGCGCAAAGAATCCGCGACGTTTTTTTGTACATGCGAAAGGCCTCCTCGAAATGAAGAATTGGCTTAGGTTTTTGCAAGCGGAGACACTATCTCTATAAACTGGCTCAAACGGTCAAGCAGTTTTGTCGCTGATCTGTTTATAATTTATTCACGGCCTTCCGCTCGCTCGGCGCGGACCTTCTTCCCGCAAGAGGTGAAAAAATGCAAAACCTGAGCTTAGGAAGTGCGCCTGGAGACGCTGCGCAGGTGCTCGCGGAGCTCGGCTACGTCATCGCTGATAAGCTCCGTATTCATCACGCCACTACGGACCGAGGTCAGGCGGTGCTGCAGCGCGATGGTGCGCTGCGAGACAAGAACGCTGCTCCCGCGAAAATTCGGGCGCGCGTTGCTGTAGCGTTTGGCCTGCTCCATGATGTACATGGCATCCGTCTCGAGAAGTTCCATTCCAGTTAAATCGGCCCAGACCTTGTAATCCGCCGAGCCGTAGTTATCGACCGCGCGGTTGTGCGCATCAAGGAAGGCGGCGATTTCCGCGGAACTCAGCCTGCCCTGCAGGCTAAGCCGCAGAACTTCCGCTCTTGCGACCGGCTCGCCGCCCTACTGGCCAATCTGCCGACGGTGTTTCCCGCGGCCGAGTCGTTTTTGCGCTATCACCTCGGCCATCACGCGCACATCGGAAGCTACGAACTGGACATCTCGATTCCTCGCGCTTGGGAGGCTCGTTTTGCGGGACGCAGCCCCATTCGCAAGGCCGCGTGGCTCCTTGTCTATCCGCTCCTCTACCCGATTCGCGTGCATATCATGAGCTTCGCTGTCGAGCGCCGTCTGCGCAGGGCGTCTGGCTGGCTCCTTTTGCTTTTGAACCTTTTGAGCCAGATCGCCTTTGATGTCTGGATCTTTCGGGCTTTCGGGGCGCGTGCGCTTTTCTACCTCGGGCTCTCTTTTCTGTTTGCCTTCGGGCTACACCCACTTAGTGCGATGACTATTCAGGAGTACTTCCAACTTCGCGATGGACAGGACACCTATAGCTACTACGGACCTTTAAACCTCGTCACATGGAACGCCGGCTATCACCACGAGCATCATGATCTGCCATCGATTCCGTGGGTGCGGCTGCCCGCGCTGCGACGCATGGCCAAAGAGTTCCACGAGCCACTACACTCCTATCAGTCTTGGACCAAGCTCCTTTTGATGTTCCTGTTCGATCGGCGGATCTCGCTGTGGAATCGCGGAGTGCACGGCGGGCAACGACGCGGCCTCACGAATCAGCCACCTTGAGCGTACCGCTGTGGCACGAGCAAGCTACGAAAGCCGAATGCGTTCTACCAAGGCATGCGAAGCGACATCTGCGGAAAGCGGATCCTCAAACGATTTTTTTATAAATGCTTCAAGTTGCGCCAAGGTTCCAAGTTCAGGAGGAATTCTATAATAAGGCCTGACGCAATCCTTATACAGAACCCAGTGTTTAATAATTGCTATGACAGTTTGATCGGCCTGCCATTGAAATTCTACTGTCGCGTAGGTTCTTTTGGGGTTGAAGCCATAAAGTTGTTGCCAGTACCATTCTTGTATTTTTGGCGAGCCAGGTGAGGTTTGCGGATTCATCCATTCCACTTTCCCTTGTTTCACTTTGGCAACTTCACTTCGGTAAATGATCCTCGAAAGCGGCGAGGTCACCAATTCGTAATGGAGCGGTGCCAGGGGATTCATTGGCCCTTCAGAACTACCAATTGGAAATCGACGCAGACGGCTCCAGTGTATATCTCCAGAAACAATTAGCACAGAGTGTCGCGCTCGGTTCTTGATTGCATCCCAGATGCGTGCATAGTCAGCCGCGTAGTCTGCAGCCGAATGATCGATGAATGTGCCCTCTAGGCACGATGTGGAAGCTGAATCGGTTAAGCACTGGCTTACACATAGGACTCCAGGGCGATCGAGTGCATCGAGCCAGTTTTCAAACTCTGTAAGATGTATGTCGCGCACGAGATTTTGCTCGGACGCGGCTGTTTTTGTTCTAAAAGAACGTAGATCTAAACCCATAAGCCGCACGGGTAGATCAGGCGATGAGTTATTGAAAGAGAAACTTCGCCAGCGACGTTTTTCTACGAGCTCGCGAGTCCAGTAGTCCAGGCTGTTTGGTGAGTCAAATATCTCTTTTGCAGAGACATTCAAAGCCGACTGGAAAATAGAGACTGCATCATGAAAAGTACTTACATCAAACTTCGGCTGAAGTAGGTAATTGAACCAGTGGCCTGAAAAGTTTTCCCAGTCGTCATTTCCATCAATGCTATCCAAAAATTCAATTACGGAGTCGATTCCGCTGCCAATCTCGGATAGTTGCAGAGCCGGCTCTGGGTAGTTATTCCAGAATTCATGGTCATCAACCAGAGTAAGGTTTGGTGCATGTTGAAGATAAGTCATCCATGCCCCCTGCCATTGTTGTTGGTAGCGATCAATGGGATTTGGTGGATCTCGTCTGACATGACCTGTCTTTGAATCCAAATCCATATATACCTGATCGCCCAATGAGACGCGCAAATCTACTGTAGAGTTTAGAAGATCGCGACGCGGTGGAAAGAACTTAATCGATTGGTTCTTATCTTGCGAAATTTCATAACATGAGCCAAACGCAACCGTAAATGAGCTATGCGCCGCGCGAACCGGTAGCGTCTTGGAAAATGCTCTTTCCGTGATTGTGCCGGCTTCTACAACTAATTCATAGATATGGTCGGGCTCTAAGCCGATGGCGCTAACCAACCACGTCTTTCCATAGTTTGTCGAAAGTCCAGCCATAGGGGTTGGTCGCGCAATTTGACGAACGGCAACCTGTTCGTCATCAAGTATGATCACAGAAGACGCAGAGCGTGACATCGGCGCACTTTCCGCATCGGCTGGCGGTGGCTTATGCTCAGGTGACCAGCAAACGTGGAAAGTGATGGGCTCAGGTAAAACTGGAACAGTCGAACGAACCCACCAGGTTAATCCGTTAGTATCTGCTCTACCCGGTACAATCAGAAATATACTCATCGCTGTCTCCTTGTTGTTGTGGGTTCGGTTCGAGTGATTGATTATGAACAGATGCGCACGCTTCTGGTTACACGTGAATACAGGTTCTCCAAGGGAACTTTTTCTTTGTAGCGATTTAGCGGGACCGTTGTGCCGGCTGCCGGGATGGTATTATCAGGATAAACCACATCGATAAATATATTTATATCTTTGCCTCGCTCATAAGAAATTAAACCCCAGGGCAATGTCGCACTACCAGTTCGTGTGTATGATGCTGGGGGGATTGTGTAGTTTTGCAGAATATTTATATAATTGTCTGTTTGATGGTACGCACCGACAATTACTCGTGCACCATATTCGGAATCTAACGCATACTCGTATTGTATGGGAATATCGCTACAATACGTTGACCCATTCAGAGGTCTGGAAAGGGTTACTTGGCTGTTGCACTTGGCGGCCATTAGCAAAGGAAGAAGTGCGACCAACATCAGTTTGCGGATAGACTTCATTTGGGTTCCTCTTTCCCGCAATTTATGCGGAGGTTAAAGCGCCTAGAAATACCGTCTCGATCTCCGAGATTTATTGAGGCGCTCTAAATAGCTGTTGTGCGATCCGGGTGTAGGATGCCTTGAACTTCTGCCGCCTTGGAGCTACGCGGCAGCTACGTGACAGCTACGCGGACACAGCCTTTCGAATTGCACTGCGCCGCCGAGCTTGGCTATCTTGCGGCTGTGGGAAAGCGGAATGAGGGAACACTCACGTACTTTATGGACCTAGCTGGCGTCGGCCAGAAAGGCTTGGCCGAACCGGCCGTCATCGGCGAATCCACGCTGAAAAAGTGGATCGCTGGAATTCCGCCTGCGTCCTATGAGATACGCAAGAAGGTCTATACCAAGCTGGCTGGGCTGCTTATCAAGAACGCGCAGGAGTATAAGCGCCGCAGCTTTGAGGAAGTACTTACACAAATTCACGATGCCTGTGAGCCGGTCCGCGTCAAAAAGCAGAGTGAACCATCGCGAGATGAGTTGTGGCCGACGGTCAAAGCTTGTTGCGACGAAAACATTAAACGCTACATCGAACGCCATGCGAAAGCGGGGGATGAGTTTTATGTGAAGCGTGCAGTCGAATACGACATCGATCGATTTCTGGCGGGCGAAAAGACCGCGATGGTGATCATCGGTCAGTCCGGCATGGGAAAAAGTACGCTGCTCGTACACGTACTGCGCGAAAAGCTTGCGGCGGGGCACCTTTGTTTTTTTATCAGCAGCGCCGGTCTGCCCACGCCGGTGGCTGATGTGGAGCGGCACATCGTCGACCGACTGCTTGAAGCTCATCTTGGCCAAGAAGATTTCTGGTCGCGAATCGATGCGGAATGTCAAGCACGCGGCAAGCGTCTGCTGATTGGCATAGATGCGATAAATGAATACGACGGCGCTGGCACGCAGCGTGCGCTGGCGATGGAATTTTTGCTAAAGCTCGACGAGCTTGTGAGTCGCGCCCATAAGGCAACGCCGAATGTACGTTACCTGGTCACATCACGGCCGGAGACCTGGCGCCGCGGTGCCGAAAATGAACGAGTTCGGCAAACTGGAGGCGCCTACTACGTCACAAATGGCAAACCGGCCTACCAATTGGGACGCTTCACAGACGCCGAGGCGCGCGAAGCGTACGATAAGTATACGAGCGCCTATTGCGTCGCCACTCCGCGCGAGGAAATCACCGAACTTACCAAGTACCATCTGCGCGATCCGCTGCTTCTAAAGCTTATCTGTGAGCTAAATCGTGATAAAGGGATTCCGCGAGAACTAGATACCAGTCAACTCTTCGAAGAGTACGATCGGCGCATCCGTGAACAGGCGCTGACCCGTGGGGCCAACGTTGGTGGCGTGATCAACTCGCTTGTGAAACAGATGTTTGGCGCAGCAGAGACAAGCTACGTGATTCTGCGCGATGCCGTCGCCCTTGATTGGATGGATATTAACTCCACCGGATTTTTCCTCATTGATCAAAGCGTCATTCGCGTCGATGTAGATCTTGTTCGATTTGTCTATGATCGCTATGCAGAGTATCTGCTTTCCGGCGCTCTTATCGAGAAAATCTACGCCGTGGCAGTACATTCTGATCTGGCCCAAGCTGCCTTTTTGGTGTTGAAGGCGAACCTGCCAGGCGCGCAGAAGTTAGATACTGTTTTTGGCGCACTGCGCAGGACTTTGCGAGTCCTGCAGATTCACTGTACGGCAAGCGATTATGCCACCTTGGTACAGCGTCTTGCGACGGATTCTGAGCATGGAATGACGCTAGTCGCTTCGGTCATGGCGGCGCTGGCCATGAGCCAGGTTGGTGGTCGGCAAGGTATCGACACACTTTCTGCGCTGTTACAGACATTGATGAATGATAACAACGCTAGACCCATGGTTGCATTTCCAGTCATCGATGCGGTGTACCGCGTCCTTCTCGATGAGGAATATCGGACGTGGCTTCATTCAACTCCCGCTGCGCAAGCTCATCACCTGGCGGTACTTGATGATAATTTCGTTCGCGGAATTGCCAGTTCACGAGATGAAATCTGGGCGGCGACAATCCAATACTTATTCTTTCTTTGGCAAGCTCCAGAAGCCCAGGCTGATGCAACGCGAATTACGATGCGCATCGTGGAAAGCGTTAGTGGCGGAAGTCGGCTTCTGCAGCAGGGGTGGCTTATTCGAAACGTCGCAAATTTGCTACTGCTAATTTGTGCCGAGGCGCGCGATGAGGACACTGCTCGCGATATCTTTCGACTGACGAAACCTTTGCTGCAACGCCTTCCAATTGGCCCGGTCAGTGAGTTTATTGTCAAGCAGCTTGTGAAGTCCATCCTGGATTGGCTGCTCAGTGCACTTCCCAATCCCGTAGACCTTTCTGCCGTGCAGGGAGTCTTTCACGACCTACGGGTGCGCCAAGACCTTGGCCTGGTCATTCACCTACTTCGACCGGAGACAAATTGGGAATGGAATCGAATCGGCGCGTGCATTCCCGAGATAGCGAAATCAGAGAATGGAATTGTTCTTGAATTGCTGAGCGTCGCTTTATCAACTCGCTATGAAAGCCTGAGGGGAGAAGCTCGCGAGCGGCACCTGGCAATGATTGAGTCGCTATTTTTTACAGGGTCGCCGCCCCCCGTCACCGAATATGTGTGCGCACTGGCCTTATACCATATCAATTACTTTGGTGCAGAACCCACTTCCCAATCGATTTCGCTAATGGGGCGCATGGCCGAGCGGATTCTGGAAAGGCACGGAAGTGAGTTTACCATCAAAGGGAAGAAATATAGCTTTCATATCATAGGTACCTATGGTCGAGTGATGCAACGGCACAGGGATCTTTTGCTGGGGATGAAAGAGAACTCTGGAGTCCCTCTTTTGTTTGCCATACGCGCGCTCGAAGATGCAAAGCGCAGGCAGCAGTTCGATTACTATCGCTATATTTGCGACAATATTGGACTGCTTGGCATCCTGGCCCGGCCCGAGCATGTCTTTGACGTCATCAGTCATATTCTTGCAGACTTGCGCGATACGCCCAGGGTGAATCAAGAAGCTTTGCCATTTCCATTTCAGCATGTCGCAGAACGCGAAGCGATACGCGAAAGCGTCCTAAGTAGCTTGGCGAATATCCGTGTGCTCTACAAACCTGACGTCGACCGTTATCTGCTCGATGTCCTAGATGATCAACGGCTTTTTACAGAGGTGGCGATGAAGCGTCGGCCTACCTTTGATCTGGCGATGTTCTACAGTTGGACTTGCGACCATCTCATTTTTTCTCTAATCACCCGCTATTACGACGAAGTAGGCAGAGAAGTCCTAGACACGCTGGAGGAGGGGTTCACGATGAAGACGCTGGGCAGTGCGGCGCAGCTATTTGTTGCGCGCCTTTTCAACCGCCTTACGAAGCTCGCGCAATAAGCGGCAGCAAGCTATGCTGACAATCAACCCTTTTGCGAACTTCAGTCTCCAACTTCTTAAGAATGGAAATCCCCAACCTATTGGCAACGACACGCCACGGCGGGAGTTTGCGGTGGCGGCAGCCCTGCGGGGGATATGTGTAGCTTCAGGCGAACTTGGACTTTAAGAACGGCCTGAGAATAGAAGCCGAG
>CAYWPR010000127.1:0-15993 GCA_964460115.1 uncultured Myxococcales bacterium | reverse complement strand
CGATTGAACAACGATTCGCGGGTCATGACAGTTTTCTTTGGGCTGGCACCGGCCCCAAAATCGCCAGCGCCTGTTCTTTGGCGAGGGTGCCTTGAGTACCTGGAGCGGCATAGCTTTGCAGGGTGGTCGTCCCTGACTCATGGCCCAAAGACGCGGCGACTTGCGCCAGCGGAACCCCCGAAAGCAGGCCCAAGGTGGCCGCAAATCCACGCAGGCTATGGGCGCAAACCGCTGGCACCTGGGCCACTTTGCACAGCCGCTTGGTTTGCTTCCTGACCCAATCGCGCCAATGTGCTCCCCCCGTGTCGCTGGGGAACAGCAGTGCTCCCGGAAGCTTGTCCTTGGTGCGAGCGCAAAGATACGGCCTGATTTCGTCCCACACCCCGACCGGTCGACGCGAAGCGTGGGTCTTGGGGCTAAACGCTGCCGCCTGGTTGTCATCGACCCAGAGGATGCGTCCGCCATCATCTAGGTCACGCACGGTGCGCGACACGATCTCGCCGGCCCGCAGGCCCATCAGCAGGGCGATCAGCACAGCCACTGCCCCATCATCGCCATTAGCTGCCTGCTCATGACAGACCAGGCGCAGCCGCCGCGCTTCATCGATGCGCAGCTGCGATTTGCCATGCCGGCGCCGTCCCAGCCCAGAAACCTCCGCCAGGGGATTATGCTGCAGCCAAGCTTGTGGCTTAACGCACCAGTTTAAGAAGGTACGTGCCTCGGCGAGCGTGTTGCGATGACTATCTACCGACGGGATGACGCCAGTCCGTTTGGAGGGTCGCCCCGTGAGACTTGCGTAATAGCCCTGGCAGCGCTTTGCAGTGAGATCGGCCAGCGGCAATTGCAGGTCTTCAAAAAAAGACCGAAGCCTGATGAGTGTCGTTGTGACAGACGCCGGCTTATTTTGCTTCACGTTCCGCATGTACTCCTGGTAGGCGGTCAGCGCTTCTTCGATGGTGCGCTCAGCTTGAACACTTAGTTTCTGTTCGATGGCGTATTTGAGCCGCAGCGCCTCTTTTTCTGTCCCTAATAGGCGAGCGGTTTTTTCACCTCCTTGGTCGCAGATGATAATTCTGAACTTTCCCCGGTACGGGTAAGGGCCTAGGACCCTGTTTTTTTGTCTTCGTCGTGGCATCAAGAAATCTCCTGCCGCGGCGAAGCGCTTGCAGGCGGCACTATAACCAAAGTCAGGCTACGTGCAATCGGGTCCTTGCCCAGGACAAGTTCGTCCATCCAAAGCGCTATCGACGGCTTGCGGTCAAAAAGGCTTCTCTGGATTATATCCGCGCAGCTTGCTAAGAGGGAATGATCCTGGATAAGAGGATGAGTTCCCACACCCACTCACCGGGGAGGATTCGTGAACCGAAGCAGCGTCGCCGCAACTCAGCGCCCCCTTTTTTGATGGGCTGCGAACAATGCAGGTTAAGAGAGTGTAGGCACTGTCAGCTCGGCGAGTATAATTCGTCACATGCTTGAATTTCCCTTGCTGTATCCAGAGCGGGTTGCAGATGACACGATCCGAGGCTTCCTTTATCAAGTCCTCTGGACTACACGGTGCTGGCTTGAGTTAGGCCCTCAGGAGGTACTTCTGTGCGAGGGAGATGAGGATCTCGATCACTGCCTATTCGACGGCGGCAAGCTCGTCCGCACAGAGCAGCAACAATACAAAGATCTCTCGGAGCGCATTTCTGCACGTAGCAAGGCCGTATATGAGTCCATTTTCAATTTCCTGATTTCGTTTCGATATCACCATCAGGCAGGGAGAGGCTGTCGGTTTTCATTCACAACTACAGCTTCGGTCGCGTCGCAGAAGACCGATGAAAGGATTCCTGCAGACGTCATTAAGACCTGGAGCACAGCAACTGCTCCCGCAGCCGTTGCCGGATCGAGAAAGGATCTAGTAATTAGCCTTAAAGGCATCGTGGATACCTACAAAGAAAAATATGCGAAGAAGAAAGATGGTGGCCAGGATGAAGGAAAACAGAAAAAACTAGAAGAAGCAGTATTTTATATCGAGCAATCCTCACTTTGGGATCCATTTTTAGGCTGTGTACAATGGAACACTGAAGCACCCAATGGAGATAATCTACGCCGAATAATTATTCAAAATCTAGCAAAGAGAGAAGAATTTCAGGGAGTTGGAGAAGGGGTGCTGATACTCTTTGCTTCACGATTAATAGATGAAGTGCTTGTAAAGTGTTCGCGGCCGGAACCAGATCAACGTGTCTTAGATAGCAAAACTCTAAGCGCTCTACTAACCTTGCCGATCGAAGAACTGAAGGCATGGGCACAGACAAGAGGCCAAGAGCAACTGTTAAAAGAGCTTGCTGAGGTCAAGGTGGACGTCGCTTCAATTAAATCAACCATATCAATTATCAATAAGCGCCTTCCCGCGTCGCTTGAAGAGGTTACTGAAATATCGCTTAAACAACTCGCAAAGCGGGCACAATTCCAGATCGGCGCTACTACTGTTAGCATACGCAGATCAGCCAGCGATGCACTTGCTAAGTGGGTTCATGGCGGGACCTGCGTGATCATCGGTGAGCCTGGTATTGGGAAGTCCGCTGTGCTGTATCGTTTGACGGAGATACTTCAAAATGAGGGGCATGATGTAGTCATCATGACCGTGGAAAAATTTCTTGGACAACCACATCTAACACAGGAGTTACATCGCTGGACTGGGGAGAAACCTGGTTATGTTTTGATTGATGGCTTAGACGCACAGCGCGGCGGACGAGGTTCTCTTTATGATTCTTTAGACAGCCTCGTCCAAGTTGGTTCTCGATGGCGGATCATTGGGTCAATACGTAGATTTGATTTAGAAAATGATCCTCGTCTACAGCGGTTTTTTGTAGGTCAGCCACATGAAGTCTATCGTCCGATTGGGAGCAAGATCGGAGATCATATTTTGAATGTGCGCTGCGTTGAGATCCCCAGGCTCGATGACAGTGAATTACTTCAGATTCAAGAACAATCATCGAGCCTAGCCTCTCTTCTTGATCGCTCAAGCCCTGCACTAAGGGAACTTCTTCACAATCCATTTAATCTTTCGTTAGCAGCACAATTACTCACCATTGGGAAATGCGCTGCTGATTTTGCGACAATTACAACCCAAGTAGATCTCCTGGATAAATATTGGGATGAACGGGTATCAGAAGACCCTGCGAGCTGTCGGATACCTCGCGAAGCATTGCTTCGAAGTATTTGTGAATTAATGATGCAGATTCCAGACCTACAGTTATCGGAAGCAAAACTCGATAGAGAGCCTCAACTTGAGCGGTTAGGAGATCTTTCACATTCTGGGCTGATAGCCAGGCCCGAGCCAATGAATATTGAGTTTTCTCACAATATTCTGTTTGATTACGCAATATCTCGATATTGGCTAAAATCTAATACTGGATCAAATAGAGCAACATCTGTACCTCAAGACTACCAGGCACTCTGCTTGCAGTTGGAGCAGCGTGGGGATCTCGTTCTGCTCGTATATCCAAGCCTTGAAATGTACTTTGCCCGGCTATGGGAGAAAGACTTGGCTCGCCAGCACTTCTGGCAGTGCGTTCTGACTCTCTCTGCATCTCCGTCGATATCGCCGGTACTCTTGGTAGCTCCGGCTGCGGTGGCTGCGCGTCTGGCTCGCCAACCTGACGAGCTTCAACCCCTATGTGCAGCTCTTGCCAGCGGCTCAGAGTCTGCTCACAAGATGGTACAGAGATTAGTCACAGCGCTGAGCAATCTGCCTAGTGAGGAAGTGACGTTGGTTGGTGCAGCAGGGGGTCCCTGGTGTGCTTTGGCAGAGTGGCTGGCTGAAACCAAGGAGCCGCGACTGTTGGACGCGACGCGGCGATTGCTTTTTTTCCTCACTCCAGTCGAGCGCCCGCGCGCTGCTAGCACAGCGCCGCAGGGCTCGGATACCCCGCCGACCGCTGAACAGCAAGGAGCGGCGCATCGTGCTGCATTGGCTTACTTCGATCATGTCACCTCCTTATCAGGAGCGGGTCTTAGAGTGCTTCCAACCGCCATACAGCTCGCCTGTCGGAATTCAGCACCAGAACCGGCAGCGGTTATCTCACGGCTTCGTGCTGTCCTCGGACATGAGGCACTAGACGCCTACGGTTATGTCACGGTTCCGGCAATCGCCCGTTCGCTCAAGTGGCTTTTTCCGCATGACATCGACTTCGTAGCGAAATTTTACATTAGTGCATTTCAATATCGTGAAACTCGCCGAGAAGAGACAGTGCTTTCTGGTGGCCCAGTTATGCAAATGCAAAGCAATCGTCAACAGGATTATAATGGCGGACTTTATGAACTTGAAGAGCAGTTTTCAATGTTGCTCGAAAAAGATGCTGGGCTGGCAACACGTGTATTGATAAAAATCTTTGAGGCCTGGCAAAAGGGAGAGAGATGCAGCTCTTGGAAGTTTCAGCGTGTTATAAGGAAGGAGACCACAGGTGACGACTTGCCTGAAGAAGCGCCTGTGCCGGAGATTCATGAAATCCAGATGGATTCCCAGATCGTCCGGTTTCAAGGTGATCTAAGTGCTATGTCTGATGGTAGTTCTGATCACGACAATCATGAAATGAATATGCTTAACAAATGGACGGAATGGCTTGATAGCGCATTAACTGATAGATCATTAGAAAATCAAGTCGATGCTGTTATAACTACGCTATTTGCATATAATGCACTTGAACGCATTTGGATGCGTCTGATGCGAATCGCTGCTCGCCATCCCGATGTGATCGGACGAAAGCTACTTCCTCTGGCCAGTCATCCCGTTGTGTTTTCAGCCTACGATCGACAAGAGGACGTAAGAGTTTTCTTGCAGAGCTTATGGCCTCTCTTGACTCATGAAGAGCGTCTGAACATCGCATCCAAGGTTCAAATATTTCTCCAGCAAACCCCGGCAGAATCTCAACAATGGGCCTCGCATGTTGCTGATTCAGTGCTGGCGCAGATTCAAGAATCACCAGCCGCACCACCAAGCCCGGTGCCGCAACGAGGCCGCATGTGGTCGGGAGTGTCCGCCAATAGACAACGCCCAGAATCGGAAAATACTTCTCCGATACTCTACGAGATAGTGGCTCGTGTGAAGACTTGGGCGGACAAACAGGCAGCTCTAACTCGCAGCGAGGCGGCTTCGCTCCCGCTTGCCCAGATTCGTGAGGATTTGCGGCAGTTACATCGTGAATTAACAAATCCCCCTGGACAGGTAAGAGAAGCGCAGCTTTGCGAAGAAGGCTGGGGTTACTTGGCTGATGTTGGCACAAAGCTCGCGCGGCGCGATGATGTCCTTGCTCACGCCGGGCTTTTCGAGGAACTCACACAGTTCCTACTTGATGCAGCTCAATGCGCTTCGCCATACCCACAGCAAGACGAGCCGTTGCCTGCTGATGTGGTTATGAGCTGGGGTTTCCCGGTTGCCCGGCTTGAGGCAGCCATCGGACTCGGTGCCCTCTCGTGGGAAAGGCCCGAAGACCTGACGATTATCGAAGCCATTGAACAGCTTGCACTACACGACAACTGTTCCAAGGTTCGCTGGCAGGTTGCCTCTTATGCGAGGCAAATACACCATAGAGGGGGGCATCTATCCGAATCCTATTTGGCACATATTTTGAATAATGAAACTAGCAGTGCAGTGGTCGCTCATTGGATGGAAAACGGGACGCTATGGGATATTGCACATGAAGATATCGACCGAGCTATTAAAATAGTTGAGCGGATCTCAGAGCGCTTTCCATCTATAAGAATGACAGATAATTCTGGGTCTAACCAAAAACGTGATGTAATTCGAGACTTGGCTATTAATTATTATATAGGTTGGCTTGTTCGATTTTCGCATCCTCATTTGACTGATCGAATGACAGAATATCTGTCGCATCCTTGGTGCCAGGCCGCACAGCAGATACCTCACCTTCTTCACGGTGAAGCCATAGTTGGGTTGGCTGAGCCGATGAACGCCGAGAAGAGACAAATTCGAGAGCAGACCTGGAGTCTTCTCGAACGACTGTGCTCAGCGGCTCTGGCACAGTTCAATGTTCTGGCGAGCCAAAGTCCAGCAGCCAGTACGTCGGCCGGGCAGCATTATCTTGGCGTTCAGCACACACTTCACAATCTTGCAAAGATGGCATGGCATCATCTTGAGGCTTTTCAACAGGAACGGCTTCGAGAAGGAGACAAGGGAGTCCAACTGGGCCCAATCGCAATTCGCCAGGGATTTTGGGAGCATGCCCGTCCAGTGCTGGAGATGCTGACCAACGTACCGATACCGAGTGTTGCAGATGAGCTAATTAAGGCACTCAGTGGCGCGATTGACTTTGCCCGCAAGGATGCCCTGATCCTAGCGGCTCGATCTCTCACGAACGCGATTTCTCTTGGATTCGCGACCGATACGTTCGCCGCTCTTACGACAGAGAAATTCCTCCGCCGCTATCTGACTGAGCAGCGCACGCTGCTCCAGCAGAACAAAGGAGCTCGCGATGCCCTGCTTCAAATGCTGAGCCCGTTCGTCGATATGGGCTGGCCCGCGCCGCAGAAGCTGGTGTTTCGCCTCGCCGATGCATTTCGCTGAGCTGAATCTGGCACCCGCCTCGCCTTTAACAACCCGGCACCGAGCGAACGGACAATGCTCTGATGGTCGCAGCGCTGTCGAGCGAGCTCATCGATAGACCTCTACTCGTTATGCGAGATCCGCCCGGTAGTCGCCGAATGCTGATCGCGTTATTGTGCTCACAGCGAGGTGCCGTATGCGTTCCACGTTCTCCGTCCTGATTTCTACTCTGCTTCTCGCCTTGACGGTCGCACCAGTCCGCGCGGCTCCAGAGGAGATGCGCGTCGATCCTTACGAGCGGCTCTATGGACGAACCCTCGCTGTGCACTCGCCGCTGGCTCCGGGGGGCATCTCCTTGCCGCAGCGGGCCGCCGAACAGATGGCTTCGCGCACCGAGGTGCTATTGCGACGCATGGGCGCGTTCAATGCCACCTCTCTGGCCGGCAGTTCCCGAATCGAGCGGGATGCTCGATTCGAAAAAGTAGCGGACCGTTTGGCAGAGAACGCACAGCGCAGCCGCAATCTTCTGAGTGAGGGGAGATACGAGGCTGCCTATCTCGAAGCGAACGGGTACGCCTATGCACAGGAGCTCATTGGCCACTTCTTGGATAGCTTCGGAAGGCTCTCCGGCTCAACGAATACCCAATGGGGGGATGCCGAAACGCCATGGGTGAGCCGAATCCCCGAAGCGCGTGATCAAATGCTGGGGTTCCACCTGCAATTACGAGCCTTCCAACCCAAGACAGCGTCACAGCTTCTGGCGCTGCTCAATGCCTACGCGGAATGGCATGACACGCAGGTCTTGCTGGATCTGCTCGATAAGCACCCACGGGAATTGATCGCTCTTTTGAAAAAGGAATTTTCTCTCACGGAACTCGACACAGCAGAAAAGGAGCAACTATTACTCCGCTTGGTCGTCGAGCCGTTCGTACTGCCGCTTGTGCGGCTCGTTATTGAGGATGCGAAGTTCCAGCTACAGCTCAGCCAGATTGACAGCGGCGGTTCGCTGCCACCACTGACGCGCCGCATCGAAGAGGCGCAGCTTCGACAGCTCTCTACTGCTTACGGAGAAGCAGCCAAGTGGAACTTTTCGCGATTGGAAGCGCTGGCCGCCGGACGGACCTTGCCCCGTGAAGATCCGTTTGATGCCAGTTGGCGCACCGTCGAAGCGATAGAGATTATGGGCCGGCAGCAGTTCGCCCAAGATCATCGAGATGATTTTGGATTGGACCCAACCTTCAGGCTGCTGGCCGCCAACTTCCGGACTTATATCGACAGCCTTTATTCCCTGGCGACCCTCCAGGTACGGTTGATCGATGCAGAGGGACTGGCCGGCAGCGACTCGAACTCCAAGACCACGACCACACCGGCCGGCGATCGACTGCTCGACAAGCTACTGCGCCGCGCTGGACTTCAGGCTCGTCGGGCTGCGGCCGGCGCGCAGGCTGAGCTGGGTTACGTACCTACGCCTGTAGCACTGGAGCTACGCGGCGGTCTCGATGCAAGCAGTGGCGACCGGGATGACCGTAAGCGCGCGCTCGGGTACGCCATCAAGGCTGCTGCAGAAGCCGACTTGGTGCGAGCGCTGTCGAGCCCACCGCCATGTCCGGAGGGTAACGAAACAAACTGCCTGGGTCTGTCTACGCCCCGCGACCTGTCCGCGGAAATCCTCGATTGTATTCAGCGGCTCCGTGATACCGACAACGGTGTCGTCGAGCAGGCGAAAGGATTTGCGCGCAAGCGTCGCAGTGCCATTCCGGAGGCCGAGGTCGCGGATATTGTTCACGATGCCATTGTCGAAACCTGCTTCGAAGCCGAAGAGCGCGGTGAAGCAGTAAGGGGCTTGTTCTGGCTCAAGTATCGCAACAGGTTGGCCGATTGGTACCGTGACGTGGAAGTCTATGAGCGGAATGCCCCGCGTCTGTTCAGCCCCTGTATATCTCGACCCGACGAGGAATTCTTCGAGCACGAACAGGCTGCCAGATACTCCGATCGCATACGTCAAGTGCTCTGCGACATTGATGATAAAGACCGTCAAATCATCGAACTGCATATCAACCAAGGTAAGACATTTCCGCAGATCGGCTTCCTATTGGGCCTGACCGCCAGCGGTGCCGAGAAGCGTTTCAACCGCGCAGCCGAACGCTTCAGAAAGCGCTGGGGTAAGCCCCCTGAGTTTGGCCTGCTTCCGACGAAAAAGCTGATGAATTTCGCCTCCTTGTAAAAAAGTTTGTCCGGTTTTTGGACGATTCGCGGTCTCCCCTTGCGAGCCGCAAGGCGGCCTCGCCCGCCAGGAATGGCCCTGGCGGCGACCCCGGAGTCCGTCCATGAATAAGTTCAGCAAGTCCCTGACCCGAACCCTGCTCAGCGTATCGCTCGGCCTTACCGTCGCCTGCGGCGGTCGTGATCCCGAAGGGAGCGGTCCACCGCCGAATAAGTGCGGGAGCTGCGCCAGCTACGAGATGTGTCTGTCCTCGGGGGTGTGTGGAATCAGCCCCAGCTCAACGTGGTTCTTCGCAGCAGTAAGCGCTCAGATCGCCACGACCAAGACCACGGGCGACGCCTGGGACGCTTTCGGCGGCGCCCCTGACCCTTTCGTGCTCATCGATGGCAAGAAGACCACGACCATCCAAGACACCTTCATGCCGACTTGGAACGAAGGCGTGACCTACACCGCGGCAACCCTGATCAACCAGGGTGTCACCGTGCAGGTGCTCGATGAGGATGTGTCGCAGAACGACAACATCGGCGGCCCGAGCCTGGTAATCCCGACAGAGAGCGAGCTGCGCCGGGGCTCGCTGACCCTCACCAACTTTGGCCAGGCGCAGTCGCTGACCTTCGCACTGCTGCCGCGTTAGTCGAACGCTCGGCTGAACCAGACCGCCCCGACCGCGCCCGGTGCGTCCCCCCGACGGCCGTGGCGTGGTCGGGGCTGGGCTGCGCTTCGGCGCTGGCGTTTGTATGGAGCCAGTTCGAGGCGCATGAGCAACCAAGGAGACTTCCATGAACGAAGCAAATGTCATGTTTTCGACGAAAGACCTGTCCGCAACGCCGACTGTTGTTCTGCTCCAGCCACCCGGCGCGTGCCGGGCATTCACTCGCTCGGGATCGCTTTACCCGCCCCTCGGCCTCTGTCAGCTCGCGGCGACCGTGCCGGCCGCCCGCGGGGTCGTGCTGGACGCCGATGGCCTCGGTTGGGGACAAGAGGACACCGCACAAGCATTGGAAAGACTGCGTCCCCGGTTGGTCGGTATGACCGTGAATAGCTACACGCTGGCACTGGTCGAGGAGTACGCGGTGCTCGCTCGTGCCGCGGGTGCCGAGGTCATCGTCGGTGGGCCACATGCCAGTTTGGCCCCGCTCGATGTCTTCAGTCGCTGCCCCACGGTGCAGTATGTTGTTCGCGGTGAGGGGGAGCTGATCTTCGCGGAACTGGTTGAGCGTGCCCAAGCTGGCCGTTCGCTGCTCGGCCTGCCTGGACTCTGCGCCCGTCTTGGCGAGCGCGACATCCATATCGATTCGGCGCTGCTGCAGGTCCAAGATTTCGCCCCTGTCCCATTCCCTCGCTTCGAGGGCCTGCCTATGGCCGCGTACTGGTGCCCCGACGCTCACCATCGCCCGATGGTTACGATGATGACGACCCGGGGGTGCCCGCATCGTTGCGCCTTTTGCAGCAGCCCGACTGTAATGGGCAAGAAGGTACGAGGCCCCATGGTGAACACCACGCTCGATGAGTTGGCACGTCTGGCCAATGGGCATGGGGTGCGAGAAATTTCTTTTGTCGATGATGTGTTTACCATCAACGTCCGCCGCACGACCGCGCTTTGCCGGGGCATGGTCGAGCGCGGACTGAGGCTGTCATGGTTTTGCAACGCTCGTGCTGACCAGATCACGCCGGAACTGGCAGAGATAATGGCCGCCGCCGGCTGTCATCAAGTCTATCTGGGCTTCGAATCAGGGAGCCAGACCATCCTCGACGGCATCCACAAAGGAACCACCGTGGGGGCGCTGGAACGCGGCGCCGAGTATCTGCGCGCTGCCGGCATCGCGCGCAGCGTCGGATTTGTCCTGGGCCTGCCGGGCGAATCGGACGAAACCGTAGAGGCGTCCATTCGACTGGCACAGCGCGTTCGGCCCGAGCGGCTGCAATTCACCCGCTTTACGCCGCTCGTCGGCAGCCCGCTGGCTGACTATAAACCGCTTGGTCGAGTTGGATTTCACACGCGAGGAGAGGATCCGGTAGGGCGTTGGATCCAGAAGGCATATGAAGCCTGTCATGGATTCGGCTGGGGCCAGGAAAGCTGGTAACCGTCGGAGCAGTCAACGCGGAACAACAAAATAATCTCCGTTGAGTTGAGAACTCTCGTTTTTGTTCAACGAGAGTTCCACTGCTGTGCCGCATGATGCTCCGCGAGCGTGCTCGATGGCCTCAGTCGTGATTGTGGAAGCACTAGATTAAAAAGTCGGAACTTTTATTGTGTTTGCCAATCCAACTCAACAATTGTCTCGGATGCCATCGTGGAATCTTTTAATTTCCACCAAACATCGGCCAACCTCGCTATCCTCTTCAAGCTCACCGATCTCGCCGAAGCCTTCAGGGCAGGATTTCGCGCTGTCACCTTGTCCGACCCCGATTTATCGAGCGCCTGTCATGAAGCGAGCTGAACGGCAGAGCCAAGACAAGTTCGAGAGGCTCATCTATAAACTCGCCCTCTGTTAAGGCCGCCCTCGTTCTTACCTGGTCATTACTCGAACATCGACGAAGTAAACGTGTGCTAGCTTAAGATCTTTAAGCGAAAGCTGCTCGGGAGTGCTACCACTCGTTGTCCTAGCCACTGGCCAAGTAGACATAACCTGGCGGGCGCGGCCCGGTAGGCGGGGGCAACAGTTGAGTCCCCAGAAGTTTTTTTGAACGATTGGCAGTACTTACGCCAAACCTCTCCGACTTACCTTCCGCGCGGGCACAAACACGCCGCATCCCATAGCTCTCTTGCTACCGAGTCCCATTGCTTGAACACGAAGGGAATCCTGCTCTGTCAATTCGCTCAAGCGGACTTCGACACCTAGAACTCGTCGGCCGTCCACCGTGATCCGTCGCCATGCGCCGAGTGTGATGATTGCCTCCGCAGGCAAATCACCGAGCTGGCGCCGAAGTTCGCTCTTGTAGGATTCGACGAGCACGGGTTTATTGATTGTGCCATCAAGGTTGTGCGGAACATTGGTCAATCGGATGACGACCAGGCGCGATTTCAGCGCAGCAATGGGTCGCAACTGGCGGACAATAGGAATTCCAATTCGCAGTCCGGCATTGCCAAACGGAAGCACTTGATCGGAGAGGGATAGCATGGCGGGAATGCGACTAGCTGGCAGTCGTAGCACTAGACAGGCGCGTGGATGCAATAGCCGCATTCCGGCTCTCGCCTGACTACGCAAAGGATGCACCCCGAGCCAACGCGCCCCATATGCCGAAGGCACAAGTCGGCAGATGGAATTAAAGAGTGCGCAGCCGTGGTCTTTAGCCAACGTTTGGCTGCATGCAACTGAGTAAGCAGGAAACACCAGATCGACGACTGTTTGCGAGCCATCCAGTGCAGGCTTAGATACGGTTGAGTGCGTCATCGGCAAGCTTACAAGTTCATCAGCGGCCGAAGCTAGCATAGCGCAAGTAGCGCAACAACTGACAAGTGTTCCCAACCGGGAGCATTTGATCGCCCTCCAGGGCTATCAATCAGCGAGAATTTCAAAATCGAAGCGAAATGCCATTTGGAGGAGCGATTTATCCCTCTGTCACCACACCCGAAACCACCGATACAAACGCATCCACCACAGTATTCGCCCGAATCTCGCCGAGATTCACCAATGTGAATCCAGTCGACGTGATGTTGTCTGCACAAAGATGCGCCTGCCGGCAATTGACCGTTACCACTGGCTGAAACGGCACCACAGATCCATCTGCGGTGCGCATTTTGTATTCTGTTCCGAAGCGGACATTAGCCAAGTTGGTCATCGGCTCCACATTTCCAGAAGCACCGACAACGATACGCAAGCGCATTGCCGCATCCGTCATTGGATTGTGATAATGGCCGGCGCCGGTTTGGCTGCTTAAGGGGACGACGCTTTGAATGTGCGTTCCCAATGTGCTGATGATTTGCGGTGGACGATTTACATCGGTATGGGGATCGATGTTGCTTTGATGAACTGGGGTGGTTCCCCCAAAAAGCCGCTCCCAGATCTGGACGTACTGTATATGTGACTTGCGCGTCGCGCAGATTGTCGAGATGAGGCTGTGCGCGGCGTAATAGATTTGCCTTCGTTCATCGGCCGTTGGGGCGCCGCTTTGAACCATGCCTTGCACAAAGGCACGAACCTCCTCGTAGGACAGCGCCAGAAACATCGTAGTCAATTCGCCAGCGCGCTTGACCATACCGCGGTCATCGTACTGGCCAGGTTCGGGCGGCCAGGTCATTTGCGAGACGGTGGTTTCCATTTCCATGGCCAAATCTGGTCGGGTCATGGGTATGGTATTCGGCACAACGGCCGGAGCGATAGGCTGTGGACTGGCGATGGAGAGGCCGACTTGGGCATCCATGACCGTGGGCAGCCGGCCGCGTAGTACATCGGCGCGGTTTTGCGCGTCGCGAATCAAGTCCAGCGCTTCTTCCGCGTCTTGCCGCACATTGCGCAGGCGGCGCTGGGTGTCCTCGTCGTAACGCGACCAGTGGCTAGCAGCAGCCATGGCGATTCCGGTTAATGCTCCGTTGAAAGAGGTGTCTTTGCTCATAGTCAATCTCCAATTCCTTTTTCTTCAAGTTCGATTGTTGTGCTGCGCGCTGTGTATTCAGACCGCGCAGCCGATTCATTAGCGCCGCCGTCGTGAGCGGTCGCTGTCGCGGTTGTTGCTTAGAAGCAGCCCAAGGCCCAGCCCCGCACCGCCCACGGCGAGCGTGGTGCCAAGCCCGCCCTCGCCGCCAAGCGGCGAACTCGGCCCATCTTTGATGAGGTCGGCGGCAACTTTGGCGACGCCGCTGCCGGTCTGAATGTCCACCGCGGTAAGCTGGTCTTCCAGCACGGCGATGCTGGTTTCGGTGGCGTCACGCTCGGCCAGGAACAGTCGGCGCAGTACAGGAATCAGATCAGAGTACTTTCCGGTTCGATCCAGATTGTCAAGTTCGGCACGGGCATCACGGCTATCCGCAAGGGCGGTATCTAGGTCGTCGAGCTTGCGGCGAATGTTGCGCCCGTTGAGAAACCCAGCCACGGCATCGGCCGCGTTGGCGCCGATGCGCAGCCAGTTGCTTGTGCCGCCTCCACGCCCCCCCAGGCCTAGGATGGGAATGTTCTGCGATTCCATCTGCTCGCGCAATATACGGTCGGCTTTGAGGTAGTCCGCTTCGGAGGCAAAGGCGATATCGACGCCGCTAAACTTGGCACGGTAGCCATTCTGCGTGTATTGCGTGGTCGGTGATGCGCCAGGTGCGCCATACGGCACCATTGCCGTGGGTTGCTGCAAAAATGGGTTGGCGCCGTCTACTTGCTGAACGTTTAGCGTCCCGTCGGGATTCTGCCCAGTGACGCGAATGGTAATGTCCTTGGCCATAGCATTCTCCTTGTCATAGAGAGGACGCACCTCTCCCGTTGTGCTCGCAGACCTTTCTGCAAGCGAGCGCCTCTTTTTGAGGCCGATCCACAATTCCGCTTCATCGCCTCATTGCGACGTGCGGAACTTACGATCTACGAATAGATCGCCGCGCGCCAGCCGCTTCCGAAGACTTGCGCCAGAAACTGCGCATTCAGCGCCCAACCTCGGCCGCCGTCGGAACCAAGCACGCCTTTGTCCGGATCCAGCCCAAACTCGGCTGGGCTGCGACCCGCGTAGTACATCTGCCAACGGCCGGGAAAGCCTGCCAGACCGAAGCCTTCATTAGGCTGCTCGCCAACGATAACCCGTCCGCCAGGAACCACTGAATAGGTTCCGGAACTCGGATTCGAGGTCACCACTTGCGACAGCGGCACGTTCATGCCGTTCAAGATGCCAAATAGCTCATACGTTCGAAACGTACCTGTACCTCCGCCAATCGGAGGAATTGACGGCGACTGCCCGCCATTTTTAAGGCGCTCGATTTCAGCGCGCTTCTTGGCGAGGTCGGCTTCCATTTTGGCCTTTTTGAGCTCGCGTTCAAGCTGCTTGGCCTCGCGGTCCAGTTCCAACTCAAAAGCGGCTGCCTCGTCGTCCTGCGCCTGTTTGGCCTCTGCAGCGAGCCGATCCTTTTTCTCTTGCGCTTCTTTGTCCGCCCTAAGCTTGGCTTCCTTTTCACGCTGTTTTTTCATCTGCTCATATTGGCCGTCGTTGGTTCTGGTGAACCGAAGCACTGGAAACCGGCCGCCTTCATCCCATTTGCCGACGGTTGCCGTCCATTCGCGGCTGTCTTCATCATTCTGCACCTTGACCCAGTCCACCTGCCAGCCTGAGCCGACGCCACTTTGATCATGACGCAGCGTGCCGGTTTGCAGCTCGCCGAGTTCCTCAGTTTCCAGCAATCCGTGATAAACATCTCCTTTTTCCCAGTCGTTGACGGCGTCGGGGTCGCTGATTTGCACCTCACGCATGTTGGCGATGTCGCCCGCCAAAGACAGATACACATTGGCATCTGTGCCGGCGTACATGCTGTCGCCTACTTTGATACTCCATCGATAACGCATCGATACTTCCTCCTTTCCTTGGTTGGTATTGCAGTTCGCTAGGAACTGCTGAGGTCATCCTTAATTCGCACGCCGCGCACAAGCGGTACAAGCTCTGCGACAACCGGTGGCACCAGTCGGCCGGTGCGAATGGGTACCGCGGTTCCCGGCGCCCCGGACATACGATTGCCCGCTGCCCCGAACGCGCGAAAGCCTTTGGTTTCCTTGCTGGTGATTGCAGCCAACGAGCTTTGTTCCGGACCGGCCAGGATTTGATGAATCTTGGCATTGGACCACCCCAGTTCGCGCAAGTGGTCCCAAGCCAACTTGGCGTCACCAGTCAGCGGCCCGGTGTCTGCATTGGGTTTCTGCGCCGGCGCAACAGGCACCGGGGCTGGCGGCGGGGCAGCGGCTGGCTGTGCCTGCGGCTGTGGCGGTGGGGCTGGCGGAGCCGGGCTCGGGGCCGGTAAATTTGCCACAGGCTGCCGATTTGCAAAGTCGGCACGGTCGAATTTCTCCGCGCGCGAGGGTTTTTTGTCATCGGGGAGTGCCATGGCTAAGAGGCGATCGATTCCTGAGCCGGCTTTGTTCACTCCCTCTGCGGCGGCTGGTCCCCCCGAAGCGCCCGCGGCGGCCGTGCTCACGCCGAGCAGGATGTCTTTGGCGGCAAATCCGATTTCTTTGAAGTCCATTTAGGTTCTCCTTTTTCCTTCTGTTCTCTCAATTCACATCACGAGTTACCTAAGCCGGGGCGTCGCCGCCCCGGC
>CAYWPR010000126.1:0-16049 GCA_964460115.1 uncultured Myxococcales bacterium | reverse complement strand
TGGGGTGCTGACCGTGAAGCACTTTAGATAGTATGGGAACCTCCCACGATCGGGATCGCGCGGCTACTTCAAGCGCACTTTCCATATCCGCCTGATCAGCGCTGCCATCGTTCGCCGTCCTCAACCTGGATCGGTAGCAGCGGCACAAGATCTACCCCGTCAAGCAACTCAGGGGGGGTGAGGACGAGATCGCCTTTTGCATCTATAAACAGAATGCCGTAGCGAGCGGCACGCGGCACGATTGGCGGCTCAAAGGGGCGCAAGCTGAAGTAGCCGCGGCGTGACGCAGTCCCCCGCCAGCCCCGAGAGTGGATATCGGTCCCCTTCCAACGCCGAGACGGCCGATCGGTGGGCGGATAGAACCAGGATTGATCGCGATCGTTAAAGCCCACCAGATAGCCGGCCGCTTCAGCAGGGCGGCACTCTTGTAGCCGTTCAAAAAATTCCTGAATTTCAGACGGCAGATGCGCTAGCTCTTTTCGAAGATCACAGCCTTGGTGCCGGCAGCGATCGGAGCAATACTGCGCATCCGCCCTGGCCTTCACCCGGAGCGGTGCACCGCAGTAGGAACAGTGCCTATTTTGCATCGCCTGATTGTACCACCTATGAAAATTGAACAGAAAAAAAGCGAAACCTAGCCGCGGATGAGGGACCCGATTTCAGAAAATCTCTATGCGCGGCGCCATGCGCGGAAACCCTCGAAATCACAAGGAAATTCCCAATTCTTCCGCGGCTTTAGGGGGGATTTTCACGGACGCTTAATCCGCGGATAAGGCGCCGCAGGAATTCCCAATTCTAAGTATCAAAAAAACTTGTTGTTGATTCTGAGCATTTTTGCGAAGTACGATTTCTACAGGTGAGTCTTTACGGCAGGAAGCAAGCGGCCGGAAAGCACCAGAATCTGATTGCAGCTAGGTACTATCATGAGTACGCACCCGATTGAGCCCACAAGCGTCCCGCTTCTAAAAGCGGCCGTTATTGACCGCCGCCCCAATTCCGTGAAACGCTTCCGCCTCCTGAATCAGCAGGATGAGTTCTTCCCTCCACTCGGACAAATCGGATTCAACGCCTGGCCGTACATTGATCGGCCGTGTCTTCCTGCCAGCATTTACACGCTGCAATTTGAGGATGAGGACGGCAATGTAATTGGCGAGCGGTTGCCGGTTCGCATCGTGGATCCCTCAGACCCAGCCCTGCCCGATGATCGTGAACGATATCGCACTGAACGCCGCGCCCAGAAAATCGATGCCAGAGAGTACGCCCTGCAACGGAAAGCTACGACAGGCTCGGCACTCACGCAAGTCGCAGCACTCCTTATAGAGTCACAGCGAAATGCAGCAGAGATGCAAAGATATTCCGCAGAGACCCTGAAGGAAGCGCAGCGGGATAATCAGCGGAATCTCACAGAGAGCCAGAAACATATCGCGGAAAACCACCAGCTTATGATGAAGATGGTGGCTGACTTTTCCGGGGCGCAGAAGGCGGTCATTGAACAGCTCAACGAACTGGTCAAGCAAACCCGGGACATGCAGCCGCCAAAGGGGGAGAATTGGTCCGGCGCGCTTGGGGTGGCCGTTGAGGCGGCCAAAGCGATCGTGCTGACCGGAATGATGGCGAATGCCGAGCCAACCCGGCGAGGAAGCGAAAAGGGAATGGAAGCGGCCAAGAAGCAAGCACCGCGGATTCCCGCGCAGAGTGCGGATTCATCCGAGGCGACACAAGCCCCTTCCTCCGTAGAGCCTGGTGCGGGCCCGTCTCTCGCTGCTCCGACTCCGAGCGCTCCATCCCAAGGCGCCCAATCTACTGATAGAGCCGACGCTGATGCAAGTCCATCCGCCTCCGCTGGGTCCTCTAGCGCTCCCTCTCAGGAGCCGCCGCAATCCGCGGCGAAGGAGGCACTTCAACGCACCCGCCTTAAACTCTCTGCGCCCACGCTCTACGCGCCCGCCGATGCCGAACAGGACCTCGAAGTCCAAGAAGAAGAACAAGAAGGCCCGGCATCGCAGAACTCCCCGCTGCAAGCGGCGTGGCGTGAAATGAAGCGCCGCATTGTCAACCTCACTGGTCCCATGATGGCCTGGATTCTGGCCAACAAAGAAAATTTTGTGGACTGGCTTCAGTATATCGCCAATGCCCGTCCGCAACCGCCCCAGAACTGTCTTGCAGAGGTGGAGGGCTGATGACCCCACTGCATCAGCGGAATCTGTACCGGGTGCTCGGCGTCTCCCCGTCCGCGTCCCCCGACGTGCTCAAGAGCGCTTACCGGCAGCAGGCATTTCTTCATCATCCTGATCGCGGCGGACATCTGCCTAGCTTTGAGATACTTGCGGCGGCCTATGAAGTGCTCGGCGACATGGATAGACGGCGCGACTATGAAACATTGCGCGCGCAATGGCTTAAAGCAATTGGGGCGGTCCAGTGTGCGCAGTGTGGCGAGGCCAATCGAATTCGCCGACAAAAGGCCCGTACAATCCCTTGTTGTGGAGTGTGTGAGGCCGCACTACCCAGCCCTCCGCAATCTCCGATCATAGTTCGGGCGGGGGAGATCGTGACCGATCTAAGTGGGCGCCTCGGTGATCATGCAGCCACTGTGGCCGCCGACCTGGGGGGACGGCTGGGCGATCACGCCGCTGCGCTGGTACAGGACGGCATCGAGCTTGCGTTTGACAAGCTGCGGAAGAGGTTCCGGTCTTCCGAGCGGTGAGGTAGTCGCGAATCGGAAACGCTGTGCGCAAGATGCGAGCTTCCCGGCGCAATGCGCAGGGCGGAAATCGAGATGGCCCCTATTGGGCGCTGAGAAAGGCTCTCTTGAGCAAGCGCATTGGAGAGCTCTGCAACTTCGATGAAACATTGCAAATGTGAGGACAAATCAATGGCAGGAGATCGAAAGAAAAGGAATGAAGACAGAGCACGGCTCATGGGACTCCCGTCCAAAAAGGATGCCGAAGCCGCAGTGGTGCTCGCCAATGTTCCGTCCCAGGTGAGAAACGCAATCAGCAAATCCTGCACGGAAAAACAACTGGCCGAAAAGAAAGTTCAGAAGTCTGAAACCAAGTTTGAGAAGTTCGTAGCGCAGACGGCGCAAGCCGCGAAGAGCGAGACCGGGGTGGAAGTGCTGGGCGGGATGGCCGGGCAAGCCTGGAACGAAGCGGCCAACCTCGGCATGCGGGCGCTTGGGGAGTGGAGCGAAAAAGTCGAAGGGGAAAATGGATTTTGGGCGCGCAATGTAGATTTGGCCCAAAGCATTCCCGGTGCGATTGGGACCTTCGTCTTTATTCTCGAAAAGGCTCTTCGAGACGAATACGATCCCGAAGACAGGAATCTACCGAGCGACAAACGGCGCCCCTATCAGCCTACGAGCTGGCGGCGGTATGTGAGCGAAGCGGCCAAGATCGCCGGGCACCTGGGATTCTCAAATACGGTCCGAGCACTGCGCTTTCGCTGGGCGGAATCCATTGACGAGCGGCAGGAGAATCGAAAGGCGATTGCAGACAACAAGCGAGCGCTGCAAGCCGCGCTTGATGAACTAGAGCAAACCAAGGCCCAGCTTCGCGCGGCGCAACGAGGCGGAGGTTAACATGGGCACCGCTCGTCAAATGGCCGCCGCGATCCTCGGCGCGCGTCCGGAGCTGGGCGGAGGCTTGTCGAGCAAGGTCACTCGGGAAGTGGCTTGGACGCTGGCCGTACTCATTGCGTCCTGGCGGCTGCCCGCAGGTGGGCGTGAACCCGGCGAGCCCGGGGTGGATCTGCGGCCCTACCAAGACCTTGCCGGCGCCTTTGAGCGCATCGGAGACAGCTTGATCCGCTTTCGAGAAGCAGCGGGCAAGGCACGAAATGCGATCGACCTGGCCGGGGCCAGCGGTCTGTTCCTGTCTATCTCGAAGACCATCGGTCCGGAGACCCTCGCCTATGTTCTCGAAAGTGACCGCTTTTCCCAAATCCAGCGGGCGGTTCTGTCCCAATTTCCGATCCCCGTGGAGCTTCAGGCCGCGGCGCTCCCGGCCATGCAGGGAGTTCCTGAAGACAGCCGAGCGCGACGCTACCTCGAATTTGATTACAGAAGCCGCGGAGAGGACTTTTCTACAGTCGAGGCCGCACCCGGACGCGCGGTCGTGAATTCTGAGATCCAGCAATGGCAACAAGCACTGCGGCGCTCGGATCTTCCGCCTCACCAGCGTTGGCTTTTTGAACAAAAGCTCGTCGGGGTGGGGCAGTTTGCGTATGGCAGCGCGGAGGAAGCGCGAAAGATTTGGCTCGATGCCATGACGCAGTCGAGCACTCCCGAACTACGTCAGTACTTCGCGCAAAACATCCAACAGCTTCGCACCCGCGAGGTGCAAGGATGAGCGAGCCGAGTAGCAGCCGTGCACGCAAGTTCGATGGATTCGATCGCCCCAAATCCACCCCAGCCGTTCCGGAAGGAGGCTTAGATCGAATCGTCGAGGTCTTGTATCGCACAAGGAGCTACTTAACCAAAAGCGCAGCCGAAAAGCTTGCAGACTTGTGGAACTCGGACACAGCGCTTGCGCTGGGTGTCCTATTGGCAGTATGGGCGGGGCTCCAGTTTACACCGGTGGGTTGGTTGGCCGATGTGTTACTGGCGGCGGCGGGGCTGCTCTCGATGATTAGCGACTTTGTCGAGCTGGTGAAAGCAGCTCGACAAGCGGCGGCGGCCGAGACAGATGCGGCGCTCAATGAAGCGGCACAGGCCATGGCTTCGGCGATCACAGATTCGATTGCCGATGGCATCGCAGCGCTCATCGGCAGTTGGGCATTTGCACGGCTTCGGCGTCTGACGCGCGTAGTCCGCACGCGGTTATTGCCGCGTCGTTTTGGGAGCGGTACCGAGCAACGGTTGACCTTGGGGGAGCGAACACCCCCTCCAGTCGGAAAAGTCACCGTAGCTGACAAGCTCATCGGGGCCAACACTGGGGTAGGGCTGGCGGTTGCATCCGTGGAGCTTGGCAAGATCAAAAAGGAAGCGGATCACCTGGGAAATAGCTTTGGTTGGGGATTGGCGATTGTGGGAGGAGTGGTATTGGTCGGCAGCGCTGTGGCTCTCACTCACTCTTCGGCGGAATCTCGATGAGCCAAGGGGAGAGCAAGGCGACGCTTTCAGCAGTCGCTGCGGTTTCGATCTCAGGATTGGCTGGATTGGCGCTATGGGCGACGACCCGCAACCGCACAGGACCGGAACCCAAAGCCAGCCCAATGACAAATCCCAGCAACTGGCTTTGGCCAATCGCACTTATGGAACTGCAAGAGATTGGCGAGTCGGTGCTGTCACATCGTCGAGGCAGCGGCCGACCGCATAAGGGATTGGACCTCTTTGCTGCCGCGGGTACCGAAGTCCTCTCGGCCAGCCCCGGACGGGTCCTCCGAGTCGTCAATGGAAGCCGGGGCAATACAGACAAACAACGGCGCGCGGGTCTGTTTGTCGATGTGAAGGGATTTGATGGGAACGTGTACCGCTATCTGCACCTGGGTGCGGCGAAGGTGAAACCTAACCAGCGATTAAGAAGCGGTGAGGCAATCGGCACCGTCGCGGCCACTGGTCACAGCGGTGTGGAGCATTCGCGGCCCCACGTCCATTTTGAAGTGCGGGCTGCGGACTACCAAGCGTCTGCGCTGGATTATGGCCACCCCATCGATCCGCTCAGTCTTCTGCCGTTGCGACTGTTGCCGCTGAAGCTGGGAAGATTGCATGCCTAAGCGATTTTTAGAGGGAATCCATGGCGAATGAATTGGATCGCAAAGCCCTTGCCCACGGAATTCTCGAAGCCATTGGGGGAATCGGGGGCGCGGTGGGAGACGCAGCAAGCCCGGGCGTAGGTACTGGGATCAGGATGGGCGCATCCGGAGTCGAGAAACTGATCGATCTCCTCATGCCGGGGGGCGATTCCGCAACGGCAAAGCCTGCCGCCACCCCATCCGCAGGGACACCCAAAGCCGAGTCGCCTATCCCCAAACAACCGCCGTCCGAACCTGCCGTGAAACCTACGCGGACACGGAGCTTTGATGCGCCGCTCTTTCGCTCCCAAAACGCAGACTTGCAAGAGGAATCTGAGGCGAAGGATTCCAGTCCAGCAAATCAGAAAGATTCCCGGAAGGTCTTCACGCCGCCCGCAGAGGAGATTTCATTCTGGCGGCAGCAGCTTGGGCGGCTCGAACTGTCGCCCAAACAGCGACAATACTACGAGGGCAAGCTCACCTCTGCCGGAAACGCTCCGTATCGACGGCCCCAAGATGCGCGGCTCGTATGGGAAAAGACGCTCACCCAGCCGCTCGATGCAGAGCTGCGCGAGTATTACACCGAGCAACTGCGCGCACTGCCTCCGCAGAGCCAGATTTCCAAGATCAAGCCGGAGGAGGCAGGGACAGCGAAAAGATCGTGATGATCAGCAGACGGAATTTGCAAGAAGTCTAGTTCAACGGAGGAGACATAAAGGGGTAAATCGATGCCGAACACGAATTATCAAGTGACTTATCTCATGGAGTTGGCTGTGGGCGACCAGTATGGCGTGCGTGCTGAAGACATCCCGAAGGGCATGGAGCGCGTCGGGCGTCAGAGCGACTGGCTGCAAAGCAGCCCCGAAGGTCTGGCCGTTCATGCGTCCTTAAAGGCCAACGGTTTTGACATCGCCGATGTGGGCGACGATCCGGTGTTCAAACAAAAGCAAAAGATCGGAACCGTTATCTGGTTGCCCTACTCGCGCTGGTACGAGTGGCGAAACGCCCACTATCACGCCCACTATATTCCGCTGACCGTCAAACCCGCGCCACTTACCTCGGAAGAGGTGGCCGCGCAGCTCGAAGAATCCAAAGCGGCCCACGTCACCGAGCTGGAGAAACACAAGGCCGAGCAAGCCGCCGCACTGGATAAAATGCGGGGAGATCTGGAACTGCAAAAAGCCAAGCTGCAAGGCGAGCTCGAAATTCAGCAGATGCGGCGCGAAATGGAACAGCTTCAGATGCAAGCCAGCGGTGGGACGATGCCGAGCGTTCCAATGCCGAGCGTTCCGATGCCTGGAAGCGCCGCGGGAATTCGGACGTACGAAGTCTTTGGTTTACTCAATAATCAGCGTGTGCCGCTGGCGCAGGTGGCGCTCAACCAGGGAGGGCGCTTCGTCCAGATGCCCGGCTCGCGGATCCTTGTTGGCGATTCTCCTGGCGATGGCTTTGGATTGGCAGGCATTCCAGGTGCCTGGGGAACGCTTTATCCCGGTCAAAGCCCCGCCAGCTTTGGCTTGGACCCGGATAAAGCGGTCGTCGGGCATGACGGCGTGCGCGGGTGGGTCCTACCGGCGCAATTCCTCATGCAGATGTTTGGTTCCAACTGGCGCAGCCAGATTTACGGATTGTAACCATGACGCTGCAAGAATGGATGCAACAACGGGATTTGATGGCGCGACGCTCATGGCCTGCCGCGCCGGCTACGATGCAGACCTACGAAGTCTTTGGGCTGCTCTTTGGCCGGCCTGTCCCGCTTGCTCAAGTCGTGCTCAATCTGGGGGGACAATACTATCAGGTACCAGGCTCTCGGATTCTAGTCGGAGATTCCCCCCGTGACGGGTTTGGCTTGGCTGGTATGCCGGGGGCTTGGCCGATGCTGTACCCCGGACAGAGCCCGGCAAACTTCGGCCTGGACGCGTATAGGGCAGTCCTTGGCCACGATGGCACCAGAGGATGGGTGCTATCGGCTGACTTTCTGATGCAGTTATTTGGCTACAACTGGCGCGGTCAAATTTACGGGGCGCCAATTCCCGGAACGCCGGCGCCCTGGCCTGGCCCGGTTTATGGAACGCCGTTGCCTGCACCGGCAGCACCGCCGTTCGATCCAACCATGCCAGTGGGATCCGCTGAGAACCCCGCTGCCGCGCCCATTCGACGGGGCGCGCGTTAAGAGACTCAAATCAAGGAGCAATAGAACATGGCAACAAGAGATGCGTACTTAGGAGGAGGCCAGAGTGGCGCAGGACCCATGGACACTGCGAATCCCTTTGGTGGAGCCAGCGGAATGCCTGGCGTGGCTGGAATGCCTGGACTGCCGCAGACCGCGGCCCTGGTGCCTTATAGTCAACCGACGGTCGGATTCGCAGTGACTTTGCCCAATGGGCAGAAAATCATGGTCGGAAGCGAAGCCGATTATCTCAAGCTCAAGGAATGGCACGGGCTTCAGTCTACTTCGCCGGAAGCCACCCTTGGCAGAAGGCCCCAGTATACGGGCGCCAGCCAGGGCATCAACTGGCTCAATACAGGCGGCGATGTCGTGCAAGGCGTCGCTGGGTTTCTGCAAGATCGTAACCTGCGACGCCACATGGAAGATATCCGAACCGCGATGCAGAACGCCTCCAGAGCGCGGGCGGACTTGCTGATCTATGCGGACAAGCACCCAGACAGTGCTGCGTTGGTGGGACTCCTCATCACAAGTCTGGATGCCCAATATGATGTCAACGTGGCATCGCTGGCTGCGCTTGACGACGAACTGACAGCGGTGGACCTTGCGACCGGGGGCTCAGTGGCCAAAGTGCTGGCCGATTTCGGAGTGGGCAGTAGCCGCGGAATTGGGGGTCTGGGCGGTTTGGGGTCCGGGATGGGATCGGCGCTTGCCGCGGGTGGAATCGGTCTGGGATTGGGATTACTCCTGAGTCGCAACAGCGGTAGCTCTAGCGGCAACACCAACTTGCCTCCACGTTAAAAAAGGGTTCGGGCCCCCAAATTGTCCCGAGGATTTTATCATCAAGGAGAATATGCAATGGACCGAGAGACTACGAACATCGCCGGCGCAGTGACCGGCGGGGCCGTTGCGGCGCTGGTCAGTTGGACCAAGGCCGAAGACGACACCCAGAACAAGCTGCGTCAGAACCAGAACGATATCAAAGAGGTCTCCGCGTGGCTGCGTGCCTTTGCAGGCCGCGGCGAAGTGAGGCGGAGCAAGCTGCCGGTCGTGCAGGATTTTCAGGCGGGCATCTCGTCTGCGACTGGACAGCAGGCATCTCCCTCCATCATTCCATCGAACGTTCCGCAGCAGCGGCCTCAGCTTGCCGCAACCATGGAAGCCACGATTTCAGCCATGCACTGGCCTCCCGTTCCCGGTGTGTACGAGGACAACGGGATGGTTAAATCCGTGGGGGAAATGGGCGTTCTTGGCTCGACACTTTCCTACCAAGAAGTTCGGGCTTTTTTGCAGGGCTTGTTGCAGCAAGAAACACCATCTCCGGAATGCCTAGTCCAGGTCGGCCGCATGGCCAACGCTTTGATCGCGGCGGCGTGTCGGCATAACCTGAGCAAAGCGGAGTATGAGTATGTCTGGACGCGGTTATTCAATGCTCAGGAACATCAAATGCTCCGTCAGATTTCTGATCCCCATCAAGATCCTGCACTGCCGCCGCAATGCATGGGATTGGTCCCGGGGCTCACCATGGTACCACTGACGAGCTTAGGTGGTAGCGTGCCCGGATACCCCTATGCCAATCGCAACACGGATGCAAAAATGCATTATCGCATCACCACGCCGGCTGCGGGTGTGGAGGCAGGTACCAGCCTTGCGCAGATCACTTTCGGCAGCGGATACTTCTATCGGTCCGCCGATGGTTCGTTGGTCCCCTTCCAGCCGAGCATCGGCATCGCCTATGCCGGCTCGATTCCGTTTGTCCCCATCGGGGTCCTGCATTCCGGATGTATGCTGATGAATCCGCAGGCGCTTCCGGGTAATGCGACGTTGGACATTCATTTGTCGGTCACGGCCGGCTAGGCTGCGGTTTCAGGCGCGGCATCCTTAGTCAGCCACCTAAGCATTTGCCCGTCAGGTTTAGCCTGTCCTCTCACAACCTAGACCTGACGGGCAACCAAATCTGCTTAGTCTGTGACACAAGCAGTGGGGCTGCGCCCCTAATGACACCTGATCTATGTGCAAGGAGGTAGAACGATGTCCACACGAGATGCAGATCCTTTGTTTAGGGACAGCGCCGCCCAGAATACGGCGACCATGCTCGGGCAACCTGCTGCGGACTATCATGGAAATCCGACAACCATTGAGGCTACTTTGGGAAGCCAATCCTCGGGAGCTCCGGAGGATTCGAGGGCTACGAATTGGCTCAATTTAGGGGGCGACTCCCTGCAAGCCATTGTCAGCTTCCTTCAGTCTCGCCGCATCCGCCGCCGCATGGAGGATCTCTGAACAGCAATCGACAATGCTAGCCATGCCAGAACGGCGCTAAATGAGTACCTAGCATTGTCGGCGCTGCTCCTTCCCGGCGACTCCATTTTGGATGGTGCTTAAAGATTTCGGTGTCGGGTCCAACAGCCGACAAAGCGCATGACTCATAGCGCTTGGACGGCTTTTTTTTGGGGGGGGGTATTTCCGACGGGGATTTCTTTTACGCGAATCCGTGAAGAATGCTTTTCCGAGGAGAATCTTCGCCAGCCTCACGCTTTCGCACCTGTTCAGCGTCAGCCCAGACTTCACCGGGCTTGAGGTCGCGATGCAGGATGCCGCGGCGGTGTAGGTAGATAAGGGCCTGTAGGACTTGAAGTAGGAGCTCGACCTGCCCGGTGAGCGGTTGGTTGCGGGCGGCCTCGTCGAGGGTCTTGCCTCCCTCCAGCAGTTCCATGGTGAAGTAGGGCTGCTGGCTGCGATCAAAGCCGTAGTCGAGCACGCTGACGATGTGAGGATGTCGCAGTCCGGATAGGGTGCGGAACTCCTGCGCAAGATGCAGGCGGAGGGATTGCATTTCCGAGCCAGAAATGGGCTCGGAACTCGCGGTAGCCGCCGGCTCGTTTTGCGTTGTGGGCGAGGCCAAGGTGGCGGCAAACTGCGAGGTTTGGGCGTGCGGCGCTGGGACCTGCGTGCGTGCCTGAACCATCGAGGCCGCCGACACCTCTTTGGTCAGTCGCAGCGGCAAGCGGACCCGCTTGAGCGCGACGACCTGATCGGTTAGTCGATCGTGCGCGCGAAAGACCTCGCCCATGCCGCCCTTTCCGATCCTGGCGAGCAGCCGATACCGCGGATGCGGAGAGGGCTCATGGTCTGTGTTCATCACGACCGGGGAGCTCAAGCTTTTAAGAATACCGCGACCGCCCCCGCATTCCAATCTCGCTTATTTGTCGGCCTAGTACTACTGCGTCACTCCCGTCGGTGATTACTAAGTCATGAGCTGATGGGTCTCGTCGAGAAAATCCTTCAAATGACTCAGTAGTACTAGGATCGGTCGCGCACGCGTAGGACGAACAAACGTGCGTTTTGCCAAGGGCGTCGCCAAGCGACGATGTGGAATGTGCGTCCCAAGAGCGCCGATCTGAGGACACTAGTGACCTCCAGATTTCGGTACAGTGACCGACGGTCGGGGGTATAATGGGCCGAGATGCCTGCCAACGAATTCCCGCTTATTCTGTCTATCATCTCGGCCGTGTGTTTGATGCTCTTTTCCTCCATAGCGTCTTTCGATACGCTCTATTTTCATTTTTATCGCTACCAGCCGACACCGTCGGCCAGAGTCACGGTTCGAGCACTGGATGCATGCCCTCAATGTTCTGTTCCTCGTGCCAATCATCGCCCTCTTGTTCTACGTGGCGCCCAGCGGATTCTACCTGTGGATGGCGCTCACGATTTATCTGGGCGGCGCGGCGGTTGAGTTGGTCGATATTCTTTGTGAGCCAGCGAGCCGTCGTGAGTTTGGGGGTCTGGTTCCCACCGAAGCCGCGATGCATTTCTTGATGGCAGTCTTGCCCACTGCCGCCTTTGTGCCATTTTTCGTCGTAGCGCCCGCATCGGCATGGTCCACGACGGAAAGCACACTTGGAATCCGCCCACAGTGGTTTGGGCTCTATGGGATTGGCATGCTGGCAATGGGCATCGGCGTCTTCATCTTCCACGTCGTTCTCGATGTGCAAGGTGGGATTGCGATTGCTGCGGCGCGCGGCACGCCTTCACATCGTAACTGAGCGCCGGCAGAGGGCACATCCACTCGCCGAAAAGGGATTGCTCTTCAAGCGAATCCCGGAGCACTCCAGATGCGCGCACCCAAGCTCCCATTCTGGGCCTTACCCGGAGCACCAGCTGCCAACATCTTCGGCCTGGCGAAAAAGAACTGGTCGCCATTCGCGAAGCCATCCAACTCAATTCCGCGCTGGGCCGGGCGCTCGTCGGCGTCCTGCTCGTCTTTGCGCAGATGGAGCGGGAATCGACGGGCGAACGCACGCGCGAGGCCATCCACCACCTCCGCGGCAACGCATAAGCCAAACAAACGGGCGATTTTGCGATGCGGACGGAAAGCGTCCCCCGAAACCGGCCACTCCGCGACGATCGGCGACAGTGCAGACAATAATGTCCTAGCTGATATGTAGCGGCGCGATGAAGCTACATGACAATTGTTGGTAATAACGTAATGCATCGTCGAGCCGCATCCTTGTGAATCCGTGGGCAACTTGTCCGCTGACGAAAAACCACGTTTGAATTTACTAAGCGCCTACAGCCGAGCCAAGGGGCCGCGGCTAGTAGCTGCTTCGGTAGAAGGCGGGCGGCTGCGCTGACGGTGATGGCCGTCGTCTTCCTCGCCGCGGGCGGGTTCTGGTGGCGCTGCCGGGCCGTTGCACGCATCAGGCTTTGTGTCCCACGCGGGGGACCGGCGAGTTGGCGTTCGCCCACTAAAGCAGCCTACTCGTTCAAAATTCCCACCTGTGTCATCCTTGGGGCTGAAGCGAGGAACTCCCGATGCGGCGGCCGATTGCCGGATACCACCAAGACGAAAAAGGAGACTGGGTTGCCGAGCTGTCCTGCGGGCATGGGCAGCACGTACGGCATAAGCCTCCCTTCACGCTGCGCCCCTGGGTGCAAAGCGCCGACGGGCGTGCTGCCATGCTTGGCACCGAGCTCGATTGCGTGCGCTGCGATCAGGGTGAGCTTCCGGGTTGAATCAGGCGCAGCTCGATCTACGACCAGATAGGAAGAGTCTGCTCACTCCCATTCGATAAGCAGCTGCACGGGGCTGCGCATGACCGCGCTCGGCTCATCGCGCAGCTCCTGCGCAGGGACCAGATGCAGCCCGGGGAGCCGCGCTTCTGGCTGAGCCGATACTACGCGGGCGTCATGCCGATCCAGCGGTGAAAGGCGTTCACCGCGGAATCACCGAGCAGGAATGCAACCTCGGCGATGGAAATCCGGCGCTTGCGCAGCAGGTTGAGCACGATGTCCCGGCAGGTCTTATCGACCAGCTGGTGGTACGAAGTGCCGAGCGCGTGGACCTGGCGTTGAAGGTCGCGCGGGCTCATGCCGAGCCGCTTGGCGACGTGGGCTATGGTGGGCGTCATGACCTTGAGCTCAGCGACGATGATCGCCTGCGTCGGCATCAATTAGGCAGGATGACATCGCCCTAAATCAGTTTCAGTACACCTTTCGGTGCGTCCTCGATGCCGTACTGCCCTATCAGGAGCAGACTGAAGGAATGCCGGAGATCCTCTCGCAAGGGTAACCTCGGGTGGTGCTTTGATTACATACGCCCTTAGCATGTGAAGTATCTGCCCTGGCAGCAGAGCTTAGAAGCCATTAGCGAAGTATTGCGCGTAAGCGAGGAGTTCTGTCCGTCTTTACTCTGAACCCGCCCACTTCGTGCAATTGGCAAGCGCTATTTTTGACATCGGGACTTATAGACAGCCAGCGAACCGGCAAGGCCCTGGGCCTCGGCCCTCTTGCATCTTGAAGTCACCGCCTTCGCTCAACCCTAAACCGGCAGCCCTGCAATTCATCTGCCCATTTTGACTTCCAATCAAACCTAAGAGTCCCCTTAAAACAATCGCTCCGTCGCCGATTCTGTGCGATCATGCTCGGGGAGGTGCCGATGTTTTCTGTCCAGGGGGACCCGCCCAGTGCGCCCAGGAAGCCCGAGCACCCGGGCGCGGAAACAACTCGCAGTATGGCGCAGCCGGTGGTGCGGATGGTGTTCGGGCTGGATGGTGGGGAGCAAGATCCAGAAGGCGTGCGCACGCTCCTGCAGCACCGCATACGCCAGATGGCCAGCATGACGGCGCTGGCGCGGTTAGTAAATTCAAACGTGGTTTTTAGTCGGCGGACAAGTTGCCCACGGGAGCGCAAGGGTGCGGCTCGACGAAACATTACGTTATTACCAACAAGGTCATGTAGCTGAATTCCCGGAATGGTAATCAAAAGGTCCACGGCCTTGCGAAAAGGGCGCATATGTTCTTCGATTTGAGCATCGAGCGAATCGATGGCCCGCTGCACAGCGTCGTAAAGACCCAGGTGGACCGATAGCAGATAGTGATGATGGGCAGCGACTTGGCCTCAGAAGCGCTTCTTACTGGCCTCCTCCGCGGCGCGGACGTACCGCTCAAACAGTGTCTCCAGATACTCGAGCCGTTCGCGATGCGGTTTCAAGCGTGGATCCGCCCAGCCAATTAGCACTGCGGCTTTTTCCAGTTCCTGCCGTGCTGAAATGATTGGGCTATCGCTAAGTCCATGATCCTTCCGGCCAAGCGATACCGATTTTTGAGCGATTGTGCTCTCGCAAAGCTGCCGCCAAGCCTTTTCCAGCCGCTGCTCCATGATCTTCTCGGTGGCTTGCGGCGACAGCGCCTCGCAATGCAGCTTGCTCGAACGGACGCGGAGGACCCAAGGCAGGGTCTCCTGATAGGTTCCGCGTGCGACCCCAATTTTGTATGGGTTGTCTCCGAAGAAAAACAGGAAGCTTTCGGTACGTCCTGATAGCTTCATCTCGGCAGTATCGCCGGATTCGAGGGATATCCGTGGAAGCAGGAAGGTGTTGCGAGAAACTGTCGCTTCATATTGATACCATCGTGGCAGCTTCACGGTGACCCGCTTGACCTTCCCATCGGCAGGGCTAATGGCACATTGAAGGACTGCACCCTGCAGCGCCCCTAATGCCTGGCGCGATGCCGGCAATAGAGCCGCCAGGGCCGATTGGTCCTCGGAATCCAGTTCTGCCGGCGCTTTCGCCCAGATTGGCCGGGCGTCCTGGTTCTCTTTTTCGGTTGCCAACTGCGGCGGTGCTGGAATCCTTTGCAATGGGCTTACCCAGGCAGGTTGGGCATGGGCATCCTGGCAAAGGGAGGCATTGAGCTCACAACTGATACGCGGCGTTTCCTCTTTCAGGGACACCACGCGGGTCGACGGCTCTGTCAGTGACAACAGCGGCCGCGGCTGACCATCGAGCGGCATCGAAGCTGTCGTGGCGTCCAGTTTCGGAAGCGGTATTTCGATGCGCATCACGCGAAGACTGACGCTGCCGGGATCGGTATCCGGTTTGATTTCAGGCAGCAAACGTACGGTTACGGCCAGTTGCCAGGGAGTATTTAATCGGCGCGGCAAGAGAATTACCTGATTACTGACTTGCGCATTTTCGGCAAGAATTGGCGCGCCTAGTTTTTCGGCTACTGCAAAGGCGCGTGGAGCGGCTTCAAGTAGTTCATCAGCTGTTGGTGCTCGCCCGCCGAGAGCCGACGCCGCATGTAGGAGCCCCAGGGTCAAAACATCTCGTATCATGTTGAATTCGAAGCTGCTCCTATGTAGCTTCTGCGGGATCTCCTCTAAGGTATAGTGCCCAAGTAACTCCATGTCCACTCGATGGCCGCGCTCTCCATTGGGAGCTGTCAAAACAAATGTCCAGGTCGCGTGCACGCCCGGTCGCTCGGTCAGCGATAATGACAACCGCAGCGGCAGGAAATGATCGGCAAGATCGAAGGGAACCTCTGCCCCCAATTCCGGCCAGTGCAGAATTTCGGCGCGTAACATCGGAGCCAGGGCAGACAGAGGCACCGGCCGTTGGAATTGGGAAGGCTCCGTAGTATCCACGGCAGCCATCGAGCAACCGCCAAACACACCGCTTTGAAAAAGCAGGGCGAACCAGATAGCGAGCTTGTGCATATGCAATCTTACCGATGAGGTTACGCAGAGCGCAACGGAAGATTCAGGCGACTCGGTCGGGAGGTAGCTGCATCTCGGTCCACTATCACCGGCTGACGAAACGCATAGTTGAATCAAACGTGCGTTTTTGCGACGCGGACGGATAGCGATCCCA
>CAYWPR010000125.1:0-16095 GCA_964460115.1 uncultured Myxococcales bacterium | reverse complement strand
GCCTCCCGAGATTCAGCGAAGCGAACTCAGCAGGCTGATTCGACAGTCCTATTAGGCCGTGTTGGTTGGCATCTTGTATCTGCGGCTGCGGGAAGATGCGCCTCCTCGAAGAAACCGAGAGGACCCAAGTTTTATTATCGCAGACCCAGCAAGGCAGTTGTGTGCAATTTATCTGAGCGCTTCTATCCAGGCGCCTGCCGCGAAATCGGCGACCTCAAAGCCGCCTGCGATTCCGGTGACATCAACCCCTGCTGTGAGCGCAACCCGCACTCTTAGCGGCCGCGGGAAAGAAGGAGCAGCAGCGGCGCGCCTCCCTGGTTGTCACCAATCAAAATGAGATCATCACGGCCGTCACTATTGACGTCTCCGGTGACTATGGCCGATGGAGACATGGGAACCATCACGCTTTCTGCAAGCTTGAGGCCGCTTGTGTCATCCGCTAAAAAAAGCGCGATAGAGCCATTCGAAGTTCCGCTTTCGGCGGGATTTGCGACGGCCAAATCGAAGCGCCCATCCATATTGCGGTGCGCGCCGAGCACGGCGGCCGTTTTCGGATTATTGAGTCCTTGATTGATGCTGGGCAGCACGCTGCTAAACCCGCCCTTGCCATCTCCGATAAGCGGAGTAAGCGCTCGGGAGCCAATCATTGCCAGGTCCATGCCCAAGCCATTAAAGTCGAGCGGCACCGCGAAAGTTGCGGGTGTCGCCGTTGCTGCCAATTGCGTAAATGTGCCGCTGCCGTCGTTGCGCAGAATCTGAAACTTGGTTGCCTGCTCGACGGCTACGATGTCTTGAAATCCGTCGCCATTGAAATCACCGGCATGGATGCGATTCGAAATGACTCCGGACATCACTGCGGTGCTCTGTCCAGTACTAGCCGTTCCCGAGACTCCCAAGACGATGGAAATCGAGCTGCCGTTTTCACCGATGACCACATCGGCGGCTGCGTCGTTATTGAACTTCCCTACCACCATTTCTAAAGGATTTGCGCCCACCACAAACTTGAGGATTTGCGAAAAACCCCCGCCCAGCCGGGCCTGCAGCTCCCCCGCCGTGGCTCCGTTTGGCTGCAAGCTGAGTATGTCGTCCTGACCATCGCCGTTTATATCCGCGATGGCAATGGCGCGTATGGGTACAGACAAAGGAATATTAAGGTCCTGCGCTTGCTGAAAGCCGCCCTGGCCATCGCCTAGGTACAAAAGAATTTGCTGCGGACTCGTCGCAACGACGATAGCTAGGTCCAAAAAGGTGTCGGAATTGAGATGACCGGCGCTAAGAAAAAGGGGCGGCGCCAGCAAAAGACTCTGACGTTTGGCGAATGCGGAAGTGTCAGAGACAAGATAGCGAAATTGCTGGCTCAGCGTCGCATGTGAACTGCCAAACGATACAGAGATGTCCACCGGGCCGTCCAAGCCCGGTGCAGAAGGAAGAGTAAACTGAATTTTGCCATCCGGCGTTACCGCTGCCTCGCTGACTACAAGGTTGTTGACGGTCACGGTGAATGCGCGGCCAGAATCGCTGGCGCTGGCCATCGTGCCCGCAGGCGGAAAGCCGCTGCCGCTAAGGCTTACAAGGATGCCGCCGCCGTCCGGACCGCTTGCGGGCTGCACGCCGATCAACTGAAATGATGGCAAGTCCGCCGGGCGCGTGCGGCAAATCGGAGTTCCGCTTGTGTCGCAAAATTCTTCGGCACTGCACACTTCGGGATTGACGTCACAGCGCTCATTAGGTCGGCGAAAGGCTCCGAACAAGCGCGCATCACAGCTACAGCTTAGAAGCGCCAAAATGATGAAAAGGCGCGAATGAATCGAGTGAATCAAGTGAATCGAAACAAAGCGCATAAAAACACCTCCCAAATCAAGGACGTGGACGGACTGCTGCGACCTGGTGGCGCGAACCGGGCAGGCTAAGCAGGACCACACCGGTGCCCATGACCACCACACCGCTGACGACTAGACCAATTCCCAAATTGCGCGTGTCATACAAGTCTTGTTCGAGCATGCGGCCGGAAAGCGGTGGATCGATAGCAGTCCCGTCAATGGCCAGGGCCCGCGCGCCAAAGCCCAGCGGAATTGTGCCGGCTAAAAGCAGCGCGCCGCCGCCGAGCAAGCGCCAAAGCGGACGCTGCGGATGCTCGCTCACTGCCAGAGATGAAGCGCGGGGTACGGGCGCGGGCATGGGCGCGGGTACAAGGGAAAGCGCCCAATTCAGGCGCTCGGTGCCTCCGTCTTTTACCACCACCTGTCGAAGTTCGTCCTTGTAGCCTGGTTTTTTCAGGCGAATTTGCCGAGTTCCGGTCCAAGCGGCGGCGGCATAAGGCGTCTCGCCGACGTAGCGGCCATCTAGATATACCGCGGCACCACTAGGCGCAGAGTTTAGTTCCAGATTTCCGCGACTGCGTGACGTCCCTTGCATGTAGACCAAATGAAACAGGCGGTCTAGCGTCCCTGTGGCCTTGTCAAGATCACAGCGCACACAAGACTGCTCGGCGCGGGCCGCAGATTCTCCGACTTCCACATCACCTAGATCCATGGCCAGCGTCCAGCTTTCCAAATTGCGCTTTACACGCACGTGTAGGACGAAACGCGCCTCAGATTTTTTTGCCAACTGCATCGCACAGCGGTCCGCATCGCCGCACCCGCCCGGCTCGGGCTCGCCTGCCGCATCTATAGCGATTTCGCGGCTAAGCGGCGCCAAGCGCTCGGCCCGCACGGTGGTCTCGACGACCTTGCGCAGCGCAGCCTGTTCACTTGGCCCTACCCCGTCATAATCGTCCAGAACAAGCACGCCAAGCAGAATGTTGAGCACGATGACTTTGGTTTCGAAATTGCAACGCACTTCTCCGAGACGCCCGACGGGCACGCGGACCTCGTCTTCTAGACGCTTGCCTCCCCGCTCAAGCTCAAGTTTGTGATTCTCTGGACCAATCAGCAGCGGCCGAGATAGCGGCAGCACGCCAACCAGACGCTGATCGATGCGTATAAGCGTTCCTCGATCACCAAGAATATTCAGACTGGCGCTTGGCGGTCGCGGACGGCTAAGCACGCGCGCCGCTTCTTTTTGTTCGAAAGATTCCGAAGTGCTTTCGAGCTCTGGATCCTCAAGGTAGCGCTGCATCAGATCCTGGGCGTCAAGCTCGCGCTTTTCGGCCAAGGCCAAGCGCGCCAGTTGAAAAAGCGCTTCGGGGCTTGGCACAAGCTCGTAGGCCCGCCCTAGCTTTGTTGCGGCCTCTTTAAGGTCTTGCGCTTGCAGTGCAGCCATTCCTTCGCGCAAAAGCTTTTCTGCGGCGCCGCTGCGTCGGGTGGTGGAAGCCCCCGCCCCCGACTCGCGCGGCTGCCGCGCCCACACGTCCGATACAGGCAGCGCGCAAAGCGTTGTTAGGATAAGAAATATCGCCAGCATCTGCCGGGCCCAAAGCAGCCCCTGCCCCGCAAGCGGCCGTCGATTCACCACTTTTACAGAATAGACATACGGGCGACTTTTCAACAGCTCGAGCAAATTGTGCAAAGGAATCGCAAAGAAGGCTGGCGGCGCCGCCTAAAAAAAGCACTAATGCGGAGTCGAAAGTGGCGCAATACGTAGCGCTTCAATTGCCACAAGGGCTCCAGAGCAGGATTGTTCGTGGCAGGAGCGGCAAGCATTGAGCACTCGATCGTAGGCCTTTATCGCGCGAGGCGGCGCGGCCGTTTCCAAATCGGCGATGGCGTCCAGATAAGCTCTGGCACTGGCATCAAACTGCTGATTGCGATCCGCAGGCTCAGTCGGCCAAGCGCAACGGATTTTGCGATAACGCGACCACATCTTGGCCACCTTACGTCCCTGCAGGATGTTGTCCCGTGCGGTCGTCAAATCTGCTTGCATTCGCCGCATCAAAGTCGACAATTCGCTGTCGCCGTTGGGATTGCGATCCGACGGCAGAAGATGTCCGGGACTCCCGGGCACGCCGGGTATAAGAGGAGTCTCCAGCGTGCATTCGGCCGCGCCATCCGCCACGGCGTTTACCTCAGCGGCCGAATTTACCGCGGAGACCTGCGAGATTGTCGAAGCCGCGGGCTTGTTACATCCAGCCAGACTTCCCACCAAAAGCAATCCCTTGGCGATTTGTAACAGAACGAACACACCGCAGCGATTCATCACGTCGCTGCTTATAGCACGCGCGGCTGCGCCTGCCTATCGCTGCTTGTCGCAGCTTCACTCTTTTTCGACGAAGGCCTTCAGTCGCAAAAGCCGCTCGTCCCACTGCTTGGAGATTTGCTCCAAACTTTGGCGGGCGACGGCAAGCTTGTAGGCAAAAAAGGACTCCGGAATGATTTTTTCTACCTGGCTGATTTTATGGTGAAATAAATGCGATGATCGCCCTCGGTTCACAAATTCTTGCCGACTTTTATGGCTGCGATCGCGACATTTTGGATGATCCGGTCGCGATTAGCGCCATCCTAGTCGAGGCAGCGGTGCGCTGTGGCGCAACCATCGTCGATCGGTGCATTCATCGCTTCAGCCCCCAAGGCATAAGCGGCGTCATTGTGATCGCGGAATCTCACTTGGGAATTCACACCTGGCCCGAGCATGGTTACGCCGCGATTGACCTTTTTACTTGCGGCAGCACGCTGCGCACTGAAGCCTGCTTCCTTTATCTGCAAGAAGCGCTGCGTTGTCAGCAGTATTCCGCCCAGACGATTGCCCGCGGCCCGCTTGATGCCACGGGCCGAAAAAGCGCTGCGCCGACATCGGCCCCTGCCAAGTAAGGCTTAGACCGCCCGTTTCAGGGCCGAATGCCGCGGTTTGGCTCCTTTGCTGCTTTGTGCTCCTCACGACGCAGAAACGTTGGATGCTCCGCAACGGCACGCAATGCCTTGGCCAGGTAGGTCTTTCCCGGTTCCATTCTGTGCCAGGGGGAAGCGCCACTTGGATGGGGCAGCGCGATGACATCGACCTCGACGCCGTGCCAGCGCGTGCGCAGGATGTGCCCCACAAGCTGATCGAGTTTTTTGTTCACGGCCAGCTCGCCAAGGACCTCGCCGATGGCCAGTTGTCCGACGGCCAAAATAAGTTCCGGTTGTAGGATTTCAACCTCGCGCTGCAAAAATGTTCTGCAGCGGGCGATTTCTTGCGCGTCCGGCTTGCGATCGCCGCCGCCGTTGGCCTTGCCGGGAAAGCACCGCGCAACCGCCGCGATGTAAACCTGGGCGCGAAATTCCTCTTCGGACAAACCAAGCGCTTCCTCAAACCAGCGAAACAGCGTCTTGCCCGCGGTCCACGCAAAGGGTCTGCCGAAGCTGCCCTCGCGCGGCCCCGGAGCCTGCCCGACGAGGATGATCTTGGACAAGATGGGAGGCCCGTGCACCACTGGGCCGATCATTTTCGGACAGGCGCGGCAGGCATCAAGTTCACGATGCAAAAGCTGCAATCGTTCCGCGCTCGCGTTCTTGTGTAGCGTCATGACGCGATCATATACTCCGTCTTGCTTGGGGCGCGGCTTGTGAATCGTCTTCAGCGGAAAAATGAAATGAAAGCCATACAGATTCGTAAAGTCGGAGGGCCCGAAGCGCTTGACTTGGTCGAAATACCAACGCCGGAACCCAAAGACGGCGAGGCGCTGATCGAGCTCAAAGCCATCGGCGTAAACTTCATCGACGTCTACTTTCGCGAGGGACGCTATGTATCGCCACTGCCTTTTGTCGGAGGACAAGAGGCGGCGGGAGTGGTCGTCAAAGTCGGCAGCGGCGTCTTGGGCGTAAAACCCGGCGATCGCGTTGCCTACACCGGCGTGCAGGGCAGTTATGCCGAGTATCAAGCGCTTGATGCCGAACGCCTGGTGCACATTCCGGAGGCTCTGGACTTCGAAACGGCGGCGGCCGCGATGCTGCAAGGGATGACGGCGCACTACCTTGTGCACGATACGTATCGCTTGCGCAAAGACGAGACCGCGCTTATCCATGCCGCGGCCGGCGGCGTCGGGCTATTGCTCGTCCAGATGGCGAAAAACCTAGGCGCGCGGGTGATTGGCACCGCCGGTTCGGAAAATAAGGCAGAGCTCGCTTTCGCGGCGGGAGCGGATGAGGTCATCCTGTATGCCACGCAAGATTTCGTGGCGGAGACCAAACGCCTGACGAGCGGCCACGGCGTGCACGTGGTGTATGACGGGGTTGGCAAAACTACGTTCGAAAAGGATCTCGATGTGCTGCGTCCGCGCGGCTGTCTCGTCCTCTTTGGTGGTGCCAGCGGCGCGGTGCCGCCTTTTGATCCGCTCCTGCTGACGCGCAAAGGCTCGCTGTTTCTGACGCGGCCCTCGCTTATGCACTACATTGGCAGCCGCGAAGAACTGGTGAGCCGGGCCAGCGCCGTACTTGGCGACATCGCCGCGGGAAAATTGAAGCTGTGCATCTCGCAGCGGTATCGCTTGAGCGAAGCGCAAACGGCGCATCGCGATCTGGAAGGCCGTAAGACCACCGGAAAACTGCTGCTAATTCCGTAGCTTACATCATGCAAAGCCACGCAGCTTCAAATTGCACCTGCCGAGGTTTCGACAAGTCTTCGCGTCTCATGGCCTAGCTCTTCCAGCGCCCGCAGCGCGCCTACAAACGCCGAGCCTTTGGCGCCCCCCCTTCAAAGACTATGTCGAACTGTGCCATGCGTAGTCTCCATTTCGAGCCCGAATGATTATCGCATGTTTATCGCAGAAGGTTATGTGCTAGCTGTTGGGCAAAAAAGAAAGCAGAGTGAGGCGTTGCGACAGGCGATGGAAACGCTTTGAGAGACCCTGCCGCTCTGGCGATTAGTAAGGCTTTTCGCCCTTTGGCATGACAAAATTTGATGGGGGGGCGTAGACGCCGTTGACTGTCGTTCCGCCATTGTGAATGGACGGAAAGTGCGGCTGCATGCTCTGCGGAAAGCCAAAGGTCGGCCTGGTCAGCGCTTCGAGCTGCTGCAGATCTTCTGTCCTAAGTTTCACTTCGAGTGCGGAAACATTGTCTTCAAGCTGGCTGAGCAGCCGCGCCCCGATGATCGTCGAAGTCACTCCTGGTTGAGACTGCACCCAAGCGAGCGCGACGCGGGCCACTGTGGTGTCATGCGCGTTGGCGATGGCGAAAAGAGTATCGATGAGGGTATAGGTCTTCTCGTTGAGAATGCCCGCTAGGAATGCGGCGCGATTGCCTTGCACCTGACCCGCGTTGTGGCGCGTATACTTTCCGCTTAGCGCGCCGTTTTTCAGCGGCGACCACGGCGTGATTCCCAGGCCGAGCTCGCGCGCCATTGGCACAAGTTCTTGTTCTACGGAGCGCTCAAGCAGCGAATACTCGATCTGCAGTCCGATGAATGCCGACCACCCGCGAAAACGCGCGATGACGTTGGCCTCAGCCACCTTCCACGCCGGCGTATCCGAGACGCCCAAGTAGCGCACTTTGCCGGCCCGCACAAGATCAGAAAGCGCGGCCATGGTCTCATCAATGGGCGTGTGTACGTCCCAGTTGTGCAGCCAATATAGATCGATATAGTCGGTCTGCAGACGCCGTAACGAGTTCTCGCAGGCTGAGATGATCGACTTCCGGCCCGAGCCGCCGCCATTTGGATCGCCTGGATACAGATTGCCGCTAAACTTGGTGGCGATGACCAGCCGCTCGCGACGGGCGCTGTGCCTGCCGATGTGATCGCCGATGATCTTTTCGGAATGGCTTTTCGTATAGAAGTTTGCCGTGTCGATGAAGTTGCCGCCAAGCTCGATATAGCGGTCGAGGATCTGTTGCGATTCTTGGATGCTGGAACCCCAGCCAAGGTCTTCACCAAAGGTCATTGCCCCAAGGCATAAGGGGCTGACTCGAAGGCCGGAGCGGCCAAGGGTTACATAATGATCGAGGGGCATGGGATCTCCTTAAGCAGTTTCAAAAATGACTTGTTTGGTTCCACACCAATCTTGTTCCGTTTTAAGAAAGTTTATTTCTGAACTATTAGGTTCGCAAGGGCAAAAAAAAGTTAATCTTCAGAATGGATATGGACAGGAGCTTGAACATGGACGCGGCAAAGGTTTGGTCCCTCAACTATCAGTTGCTCATGGGGGTTATCGTCAGCGTCGCCCCGAAGCTCGACGCGCTTGGCATTGAGCCAAAGGAGCTGTTCTTGCTTTCCGAAATCGATGAGCATCCCCATCCGGCAGCCCTGGCCAGCGTGCTATGCATTCCCAAGCCCACAGTGACCGTTTACTTGAAGCGGCTAGAAGCTACCGGTTTTTTGCGGCGAGAGATCGATGCCACGGATCTGCGCCGGCACCTGCTCACGCTGACCACGGCGGGGCGCAAAGTAATGACGCGCGGCCTGGCGCTTTTATCAAAGGCGTTTGGAGAGCGGCTCCAGCGGCTTGCAGCCGCCGAGCAAGCAGAGCTCAAGTCGTTGCTTGAAAAGATGGTCTGACATCCACAAGGGGCAGCGTGAAGTAGAAAGTACTGCCCTTTTCGAGTTGGCTTTCTAGGCCGATGTCACCTCCGTGGGCTTCGACGATTTCTTTGGCGATGGAAAGCCCGAGTCCGGCGGCCCCTCCATGGCTGCCGGGAATGCGAAAAAATTTCTGAAAGATCTCGCGCTGATATTTCAGAGCAATGCCCGCGCCGGTGTCCTGCACTTCGAAGCGCGCAACGGCACCGGCATCTAGTACTCGCACAGTGACCGTTCCGCCGCGCGGAGTGTGCCGAATAGCATTGCTGATCAGATTGCCAAAAACCAGTCCCAGCCGTTCCGGATCGGCGAGAATTTTTTCCGGAGCCAGCGGCGAGATTTCCGTGACGAGAGATATCTGCCGTTCTTCTGCAGCATTTCGCTGCTCGGCGGCGGCGCCTTCCACCAAGTTGGTCACGGACAAAAGCAGCTTGCGCATCTCTATACGTCCGGCTTGCAGCCGCGCCAAGTCCAGCAAGTCGTCAATAATGGCTTGCAGCCGTTCGCAATCTTCACGGGCCGCGAAAAGCAGCTCCAGTTGTTTTTCACTGATCGGCCCGGCGACGCCTTCCAAGCACAAATGCACCGCCATGCGCAAAGAAGTCAGCGGCGTGCGAAACTCGTGGGCCACGGTGGCCACCAGATCATTTTTCAGCTCGTCAAAGCGGCGCAGCCGAGTCACATCTTGCAGAATCACCGTCACGCCTTGCACCACACGCTGTTCGTTATAAACGGGAGTGGCCCGCGGCAATAAATAGTGCTCTCCGTCCGCGGCCTTTATGTCCACTGCCTCGCCAAAGTCTTTGGGCAAATAAGCGCCTTTTCCAGACAGTACATACGTCCGCACCCGCTCAAGCACGGCGCGAATCTTGGGTTCCGCACGCAAGAGCGGTTCTACGGACTGTGGATCAAGCTCAGCGCCTAGCAGGGCTTCTGCTTCTTGGTTGACATTCAGAAGGACGCCGTCCGCGCCAAAAATAAGCACCGGATCAGGAATGCTGTCGATGGCCGATTGCGCAGCGTGCTGCGCTTGCAAAAGCTCCCCCAAAGAGCTTGTGCGGTAACGCTTCAGGTGATCCGCCATGGTATTGAAGTCCGCGGCCAGCCGCGCCAGCTCATCACGACCTTTCACATCGGCACGCGCATCCAGGTCGCCCATGCCAATGTGTTTGGCGGCCTGGCTTAAGCGGCCAAGCGGACGCAGCAAGCGCGCGGTCCATAGCGCCGAGGCTACAATTCCCAAAACAAAAGCGACCCCGGCGGTTGTCGCAACGGACTGGCTCAATCGCTGCCCAGCCAAGCGCGCCCGTTCGCTCTTGCGCACCATGGCATCCTGATTCATGCTCAAAATGCTCTCAGCGGCCGCTTTGACCGCCAGAAACGCCGGCTCCAGGGTTTGAAAATAGTATGCGCGGGCGCGCTCTGGCTCTGCCAGCGTAGGCAATGCATCAAAGGACTGCTGATATACAGTCCAGAGATTTCGCAGGTTGCCAGCGGCTTCGGCTTCTCCCTTTTCTGTGATGTTTTCTTCTTCGCTGCGTAGCTCTGCGACAAAACGCTCACGGTTTTCCGCAGCTTGCAAAAGTCCTTTTTGCGGTTGCCCGGCCAGAATGAACAGCGCGCCGCTGTCTATGCGCTCGATGGCTTCCTTCATGCGCTGCGCGGACAGAACGCTGCGATAGTTTTCGTGCAGAATGTCCTGGGCGCTGCGGCCGATGGCGGAAACAGTGTGTAGCGCAATTGCGCTTAGCACCATAAGGGCGCAAAGCAGCGGCGCCTGGGCCAGCAGAAACTTGCCACGCAGGGTCACTGCGATTCCTCATCCTCAGCGCTTTTCGGCTGGCTGGGCGCGTCAAAGGACACGATATGCAGGTCCAAACCTATCGCTTGTTCGATCATTTCGCGCTTTCCCTTGCAAAATGCAAGGCAGTCTGCACGGAACATTTGCAGAAAGCAATGCGCAGGAACGTCTACGCAAAGACTGCCGAAGAGATTTGACCTCGGTGCAAATGGCACACCCCTTGCGTTCCTAGAAAAGGAGACATCGCGGGAGTGCCGAACATGTTACAGACGATTCCTTTTCTGATTCTTGGCCTTTTGACGCTGGCGTTTGCCGAGGCAGACGCTCAAACGCATGAAAGCTTCGAAGAACCGAAACCTGCCGCGGCTTTCGAATTGCCGAATGCAGCGATGCCGGATAGCCAATCCGCGCCTCCCAAAGCTGCTGAATCCAAGCTATCGGCGCTGGAAACGCGGCTGGCGCAACTTGAGACAGAGCTAAAGCAGCTACGTACGCAACAGATGCCGCTTCCTGCTCCAGCAGACAAGCTGCAGACCCCGGCCGAGCCTTTTGCGTGGGGGGATTTTAGCTGGCTGAACGGCGGCAGTCGCCAGACCAAACGACTGCTCGATGGTCCGTATTTTACTCCGCAGCTTGATATTGATTCGAATTACACATACTCATTTAACAATCCCATCGACAACACCATCATCGGTTCCACGGCAACGGCGCGCCATAATGAATTGACCTTGGCCTTTTTAGGATTCGGCGGAGACGTTCACATCGGCAACATTCGAGCTCGGCTGTTTACGCAGTTCGGAACTCGCTCTACAGCCGTGCCGCGCAATGATCTAACCGTCAACCGCGGACAGTTTGACCTTTTGACGGTCTATCGCTACCTCAGCGAGGCCTATGCTGGCTATCACTTTAACAAGCTTCACGGCATCAACCTCGACGTCGGGCTTTTCTTTTCCTATGTCGGTCTGTTTTCATATACTCAGTTTGAAAACTGGGGGTATCAAGCTTCGTTTACTTCTGACAATACGCCTTGGTTTTTCAACGGTGCGCGGCTGCAGATTTTTCCCACGGACCGGCTGAAGCTGGAGCTGTGGCTGATAAACGGCTGGCAGACCTATGGAAAATTCAACCAGTTTCCCGGAGTCGGATATCAGGTCCACTATGCGCCTCGCGAATGGATCAAAATCGTCTTTAACGGCTACGTCGGTACCGATACCCAAGACAATCCGGGACGCGTCCGTTTTCACAGTGATAGCAGTCTGCTTTTGCGCTATCTCAATCGTCCAAATGGCAATTTTTTAAGCCGCGCCGCTTTCTCTGTTACCTTTGATTTGGGATTTGAAGAAGGCGATGGGGTCACGGCATTTCGCGGCAGCCACAATGCGGGAAGCTGCACCAAGGATACGCCTTGTGAACAGGACTTTCTCAGCGCCATGGCCTATCATATGTTGTGGTTTTGGCAAAATCGGCTCGGATTTCTGCTCGGTGGCGGATTTATCCGCAATCCCGGCCGTTACCTCGTCCTAGTCCCTACGGGCGTTGCCGCAGCGACTTTTGACACAAGGCCGGGGACGGAATTTGTAGGCTGGGACATTGCATCGAACCTTTCGTGGTTTGCGGGTGAAAATTTGACCGTACGGCTTGAAGTTTCACACCATGAAGCCAGTGTCCCCTACTACAACGGCCATGGCGGCGTGACCGGTCCAAACGGCTACAAATGCGGGGGGCTTTATCAGCCCGATGGGCTGATTAGCACTTGCGTGCCTTTCGGCTTTATGCCCGATTTGGTCAATGCTGAAACAAAGCTGATCTTCGCCCTGCTCTTCCGTTTGTAGGCAGACAGCGCGCGAAGTTTTTGCGAACAATCTCGAAATGCCGGCGCGGATCCACTCCAATTGCCATAGGATGGCGTCATGCTTGACCCGCAAGCGAGTCCCAAACCTTTACGCGTCATCGTCATCGATGATGAAAAGAATATCCTGACCACCCTTTTAGTTTGTCTGGAAGGAATGGGATGCGCGGTCACTACGGTGATGTCGCCGCAAGCGGCGCTGCACGCGCTGCGCACGCAGGTTTTTGATCTGGCGTTTCTGGATCTGCGTCTCAAAGAATCAAACGGCCTTGACCTATTGCCCAAGCTGCTACAGGAAAGTCCGAATCTGGCCGTCGTCATCATTACCGCCTATGCCAATTACGATACCGCCGTGCAGGCGATTAAGCGCGGGGCCATGGACTATCTACCTAAGCCATTTACTCCGGCGCAGATTCGCCACGTCGTCGAGCAGCTTAGCTTGCGGCGCAGTATGCGACGCCGCCTGGCCGAGCTGGAAGAAAAGCTAGCGGAAGCCGTTCCGGAATCGGATTTGGCGACCGAGTCCCCCAAGATGCGCCTGGTTCTAGATACCATCGCCCGCGCCGCAGGTTCGGATGCCGCCGTACTATTGCGTGGCGAAAGCGGGACCGGCAAAGGAGTTTTGGCACGGGCGCTGCACGCCCAAAGCCAGCGTGCTTCGCACCCTTTTGTCATGGTCAACTGTCCCACGCTTACTGATGAATTGCTGGCCGGCGAGCTTTTTGGGCATGCACGCGGCGCATTTACGGGAGCCATACGCGATCAGCCGGGACGTGTCGAAGCGGCGCAAGGCGGAACTCTGTTTTTGGATGAAGTGGGCGAGATCGCGCAGGGCTTACAGGCCAAGCTTCTGCGCTTTCTGCAAGAAAAGGAATTTGAGCGTATTGGTGAAAACCAAACCCGCCGTGCCGATGTCCGAGTCGTTACGGCGACGAACCGCGACCTGGAGCGGGCGATATTGGAAGGACGTTTTCGCGAAGATCTAATGTATCGCTTGAACGTAGTAGAAATTCATATTCCGCCGCTGCGAGAACGTCCAGAGGATATACTGCCGCTGGCGCGGCATTTCTTGCATTTTTTTGCACGTGCCGCCCGTCGTCCTGACATGGAATTGTCCACTGCCGCGGAAGCCACTCTGCTCGGCTATCCCTGGCCAGGCAACATTCGTGAATTGCGCAACGCGATGGAACGCGCCACCATCCTATGGCCGACATCAACCATCGAACCGCAATCCTTGCCAGAGCGCATTGTCGTTCATAGCGAACCGGGCTTACGCATCGGTGGCAACCATACATTGGACGATATTGAACGCGAGCATATACTGCGCGTTCTCGCCCGCACCACTACGCAGGAAGAAGCATCGGCCATTCTGGGAGTTGACGCATCTACCCTATGGCGAAAACGCAAAAAGTACGAAGCAAAGGGATGATGTACTTGCCAAGCGCTTTGTACGGAATCGCGTGGCTGGCCGACGAATTTTTACTTAGAGGGTGTCTAAAAAGCGTAGCGAGCAGGCCCAAGCGCGAGGACGACCGCGCGGAGCGTACTATAATTACGGGAGCACGGACGGCCTCGTGATTGGGACGCGCAGTAGCTTTTTAGATACCCTCTTAGGGGCGGCGCTACTCGAGGCAGCGCAGGGTCCCTTTTGCGCCGTGGCCAGGGACGAGGTCTACTTCAATGAGCGCTGGGAGCGCTGGTTTTCGGTCCACTGGGATGAATCCATACAGGATAATTTCCGCGACGGAAACACATAAATTTGCGTTCCTAAGCTGGCGCATTGAGCCAGTTGCTGCAGATTCCACAGAGATCGTGGCATTGATCTTGCTCAAATTCCGACCCAGAGCCTTTTGAGCCAACACACTAGAGGTGGCTTGCCGGGGTCGTTCATAGAGCACATCTCAAAAACGTAGCGAGCAGGCCCTAGCCGCAAGGCGCTCACCGAAGCGTACTCCCCGTACGCGAGGACGGACGACTTGTGGCTAAGGACGCGCAGTAGTTTTTGCGTTGTGCTCTAAGGTCTTGTCCTCCGAATAAGGAGGGGGGTTTTATGCGCACGTTGTTTCGAACAGAAATGGCTCTGGCATTTTTTTTGGCCATTGCTTCGAGTTGTGGGAAAGCGCTCCCGGACCAGTCCGTATGTGCTGAGATCGAAGCCAAATCCATCACCGGAGGAAGCAGACTTGCCCTGGTATGGCGAATTGCTCGCCCTGCGACAAATGGTAGCACGATGAACCTCACTCCCTATGGTTCCATTCCGGTAACCATCACTGAAATCGGCGGGTTTCCAGGCGACGCGAACCTTGATCTACGAGTGTGCGCACCAGACTGTGTCGCGGCTCCGGACTCGGCATTTGGCGAAACGGCAAAGACGATGACTTCCGAGTCTGGACTTCTGGTTTATACCGTGCTCTCGGGTCCGCAGGCCACAGGAACAGTGCTCGTCGACTTCGGTTCGGTCAATTGCTTACAGACTGTCCTTCCTGCGTCGACATCAAGCAATGGGAACTAAGCGACTGCGATTCGCGTTTCTCCCAGGTGTTGCGAGAGGTTAAACATTGCGGTCAGTGCCCTGGAATGCGAGCGCACGCCTGTGCGCACAAAGGTTCGCACAAGCATCCGCACAAGTTCGGCCGTATCGGCACGCCCCTCGCGAATCCGCTCTAGCGCAGTTTGGCGTCTAAGGAGAATTCATGGCTATGTATCAATATTTGTTTCGTATGGCAGTTCCGGCTTTATTCATGATAAGTGCCTGCTCAGATAATGGCACGGCATACGATCCACATTATATGTCCCCCGATAATACGACGCCTACGACTCCTCCCATTGGAAGCATCGCAGTAGGTCCCGGAAATGCCATGCTCGGCATGACCATCGGCATGAAGTTAGCACCCAACAATGCATACGCTTATACATTTCATAAAACGGCCGAGTCATGGACGACGCCTTGTACAATTACGGACACATCCGCCACAGCCGTTCGTGATATTTTTTGCACGATGGAAGCCAAAGAATTTGATTTGGCATTCAACGGAGTTATTTTAAAAATAAATATTCCACCCGATATGTGTTCATATGTGGGATTTGATCCATATTATTTCTATTCTTGGCAGGCTGGACAAGGACCCGACTTTCTTTCCTATGATGTCAGTGCCAATGGCAGCGTGATCGCCGGATCTGTCGTTGCGAAATATGGCGGCCCGACCGGAACAGATGCCAGTTCAGTCGTCTTTTTTAAAGATGGCAGTCCTTCATGTATATATGATCATACAAATGATGAGGGGCCAAATTGCTGCTACGGAAAATATTCCGGTGTGGTCCGCAATTTTGATACCACGACTGGAACTTTTCAAAGCTCGACCATCGATGACAAATGGGGAGGCGCGGCTTCTAACTGCCTATCCGGTCCAGCGGTAGAGGTCAATAGTGGGAAAGACATTAATGGCTTCCCCTTAGGTTTTATTTACTATACTGAGAATGTTGGCATCAGCGCCGAATATTCCATTGCGCCTCGCATCGGAAAACAAACTTCCAGCGTAGGCATCGCAAATCAATTCGTATCTAGCGATTATCCATTAAATAATCCTAATGTACCTACGGCTTTTCTTGTACCACGTGGAGATCCGGCGGTCGACAAAAAAGAATTTCTACCCAATCCTTACTATACGATTATGTGTTTCGATCGAGCCAAAGAAATTAAAGCGCGCCTTAGACTTCTCATTCAGGAATGGAACGTGGATTCCGAGTTTGCGAAACAAGGCACAGCCAATGCCGATCCAGACACCGTTGGAACCGAGGAAAGCTTTCCTCCTTTCGATAAAAACGACTTCTTCGACTGGAAGGACTTTGCCTACAACTTTCCGCAGAAAGCGCTATAGGACTCCTCTAAAACTTCAACCGTTCCTAGTTCGTTCCCTGGAAGTCATTCTTTGAATTTTCTCGTCGTAGATTTTACAGAAATTGTCCATACAGGCTCTTTGCTGCGAGTGGAAGGCGTATGCCGAAGGCAATGAGTGTC
>CAYWPR010000124.1:0-16145 GCA_964460115.1 uncultured Myxococcales bacterium | reverse complement strand
CGCAGATCGTTGCGGCGCTGGCCCATGCTCACCGGCTGGGAATCGTTCATCGCGAAGTTTTGCTGATTGATAGTGATTGTCTCCGAAGCAGCGGAAAACCACCACAGCGACGGAGACAAGAATATGACCACTCACAGCGCAGACAAGAAACACACATTCCCCTCTCGAAACGCCGACGGTATGATGCGTACCATGGAGAAGCGTAAGCGCGCTTTTGGCTACGTACGTGTATCCACGGACATGCAAGCGCAGTACGGTCTATCCCTCGATGCGCAGAAGAAGCAGATCGGTCAGTATGCAGAGGTCTATGGCTACGCAATGATCGGCTACTTCGTAGATCATGACTCTGCAAAGAGCGTTACGGGCAGGCCAGAGTATCAGAAGATGATGAAGGAAGTAGACAAGGGAAAGGTAGACTTCATTATCTCGACTGCGCTAGATCGTTTCAGCCGCTCACAGCGCGACTTTTTAGCGTTCCAGGATGACTACATCCGGGCAGGGCGCGTGCATCTTGTCCTGATCAAGGAAGGCATCAACACCGAGTTGTCCTCGACGGCACAGTTTCTGCCGTTCATGGTCGCTTTCGCACAGATGGAACGCGAAAGGACATCGGAACGAGTGAAGGGAATCATCAAGTATATCCGTGAGCAAGGGGGGCACTTTGGAAAAGTTCCCTTCGGGTATATGACTGTCAGCGAGGGGAGACTGAAGAAATTAGAAAAACATCCTGAGAACTATGCCTGGCTCGAGAAGATGGCTGAATGGTATCGTGCGGGCGTGTCCTTTCCAGATATCGCTCAGCGGCTTAACGAAAACGGCGTTAAGCCTAGCCAGAGCACTAGATGGACCAAAACCAGTGTCTACGACCTACTTGTTAAAGAAGGGATACACGTAATACGCTCTCAGATGGGTGATGCAGTATATGACAGAGAGCGTGCATATAACATTGCTTACGTCTTGAAAAATGATGGACGTCCCTACTCATTCATTGCGGAACAGCTCAATAAAGCAGGCTTGCGCCCCGGCAAGGCTGCTAAGTATCAATGGTGGTCCGTTCAGGAACTACTGCGCAGCGCTGTGTATCACGACCGCTCGACGGCCAAGGGGTGCGCGAAGTACTGGAAAGCGCAAGGCTTGAGCCTGCGGGATATCGCGCTGAAGCTCCAGGAAGACGGGCACACGCCGAAGCGCGGCGGGCAGTGGTTCGCCCAGCAAGTCAAGCAGCTTCTCGTTTCCTAGCCCGCTCCCACGCGCCAAGGCTCCCGTACCCTCAGCCAATTGCTTTGAGCGCCCTCCAGGCTTCCCTGAAACGACCGCGAACGCGGCAGATACTACTACCGCCGGGCAAACGGCGGCACAGAGTTCCTCGCGCGGCTTGCTGTTCTCATAGCTGCTGGCGTGCCCTCGACGATCGCGTACCGGGCTGAGCGGCTGTTGCGACCGTTCGTGAGAGGTACGGTATCAGCTCAATAGGCGTGGTAGAGGGTGTTCAGTGCGGACAGGTAGCAGTGATCGAGCGAGGTGGCGATGGAGCGGAGAGCCGAGGACTGTTCAGCAGATGCAACTTCATATCCGTAGACAGCAGCGAGTATGCGGAAATTGTTGGGAGCGAGAGCAGTGCCGCGCGCCCAAAATTCCAAGTACCGTCACGGAAGTCCGTTATGACTAGACAATCTTCGAAGGATATCCCGTATAGCGGATACAATCCTCAACTTCCTTTGGCCAGTCAATGAGCTTGAAGCCACCCGCACCGTCATATCCTCCTCCAGGCATCTTTGTGTCGTTTACTGCGAGAGAGTTCAATGGTGGGTAGCCATTAGCTTCACACCATTCAGCTACTTCTGCGAGAAAGCCGCCTATGATTCGTGTTAGATGCGGGAGGCCTGCACGCGAGCAGAGATCACTATAGCGGATCGTGTACTGGGACGGCAGAATCTTCTTCCCTGGCGGTCGCTTCGCAATGCTGGCCTGGTGGTGGTCAAGAAGCGCCTGCCCTATCGCATATGCTTCGGGGCTCATCGTATTTCTCCCTATGTGATACTGGTTCTCGTCGTAGTGGATCCGTCAATGCTTCTTAGTAAGAGAAACAGAAAGCGCACTGTGCACGAAATTTTCAGTAAACAGCGTTGTGTCAGCTGTATCTCTGGGACGTACCGGGCTTTCGCTGCCGGCGAAATGCCCAAAAATCAAGGCAGATCGGCGGCACGCGAGTTGCGTCGATTTGTTCTTCCTTCAGGCGGAAGTTGCTGGGGGAATCAGCAATTACTTCTCCAGACACTGTATTCAAGGCATCCCAGCTCTCCTCCGAGGCAGGCCCATATCACCATGGTGTCCTCGAAGGCGAACTACATCGCCCACAGAGACAGACACTTTGACAAAACCGCCTAGCTCTCCCCAGACGACCGCCAAGAGTGGAAAGAGGGGACAGCGCAGACCGACCCAGGCCAACAATTGTTAAATATTTAAAGTTTTAATTTGACGTTTCGGTTTTTTCCATCCTGCGCAAGCGCGGCAGCAGCGACAATTCCGATGCCTCCCAGCAAGGCTCCGCCGATCAGGAGTCCGGCTAGGAGGGCATCATTGCTCTGCATTGGCAGAGGTGGCGTTTGATCGATATTTTCATTATGATATATATGGGTTAATTCTGAAACAATCGAGGTCGCCGTGGGGCGCTGCGACGCATCAGATAAAGTCATTTGCGTGAGGAGTGATATGAAGCGCTTAGGTGCGGGCGCATTCTTCGCATTACTTACGCCCCTTCGCCCTGTGAGCAATTCTATCCCGGTAATCCCTAAAGAAAAAATATCTGCTGCAGATGTCATGGGTTCACGAGCCATAAGTTCTGGCGCCATGTACTCTTCTGTCCCGGCAGCAGTATGTGTCATTGGAACTGACATTATCGGCATACGCGCGAGTCCAAAATCAGCCAGCTTGATCACGGGACCATCTGAACGGTTGTTAGTTAATAACAGATTGTCTGGCTTTACGTCACGGTGAAAACCACCAGCTTGATGTAGGGTTGACAGTCCCCTGGCAGCATGGATAAGGGCTGCTGCAACCACTTTCCATGGACGAAGCTGGCTTACCCACGAACGAAGCGAGCCTCCGTCGCAATACTCCATTACAAGATATGGAGGATCGTGATCAAAATTGTATGCAAACAGACTGACAATGTGTTTGTTAGCAGTATTCGATGACATTACCTGAGCTTCGTGGACAAAGCGCCTAAAGGTAGGATCTGTTTGATTCTTTAATACCTTAATCGCAACCTGTACCCCATTAGCGGCATATGCTTGATATACTTTTCCAAACCCCCCTTCGCCTAGCTCGCGAATCAGCACAAAGCCGGTGATATTCATGATAGTGGCATCCTCTGAGCCGATTGCTCACCAAGTACGTTTAAGGAGTCCTCTTTCGACGACCTCTGAGCACCCTATCACTGTAGAGGTCGGCAAGTCGAGCCCATTCGATTGGGACTTGCACCCGCTGGTTGATGTCAGCTTGTGCCTGGCGCACCGACGATAGGATACCTCTAGGTTTACTGAGATAGATAAACTCAGGAAGAATCCTAGTAGCATACTGTTACCGAGCGATTTCTGTACCCGAACAGAATGTCTACATCGGCCCCTATACCTCGGTCAAGCGCGTAGCTCGCCCCTGGTAACTGTCCCAGTCTCCTGCTCGTTGCCAAACTCATATAGTTCCCAATCGTCACTCTCGCCGAAGTAGGCTGAGCGCATGGTGTTTGTACTCCCAGCTCGCGACCTCTTCCCAACCTTCCTTCATCAGGCTGTCTGCGAGCCGGCGAGTGTCATAGCGCTTGATGTAGCCCAGGGAGAATGAGGCGCTGCCTCCCTTGGCGAGCTTCACGTTGGCGCGCATGTGGATCGCGTAGCTGCCAGGGATCACACAGCTTGTCGTGTCCAGGCTGTAGGCGTATTCGAAATCTGAGAGATCGTGACGGTATCGGAGCAAGGGGCCGATGTTGAACTTCTCTTGCAGTTTGAGCTGACGCTGTAGCTCTTGCGGAAAGCTCTTCGACAATACGGGCTCGCTGGCGACGATGCGCTCGGGCTGGTCGGCGGGCGCTCGTGCGACACCGACATCAAGCAAGAACAGATCGCCGCGTACCGCTCCAGAGAGGCTGTTCCGGATGAAGCGGATCTCGTTATCGAGATTCCCGAGGGTATTGCCGAACATCGTCAAGAGACGCTGGCGCCGATGAGGAGTCTGAAAGATAGCCTCGTAGCTGGGCAGCTGAAAGAAATTCCCGTTGACGGCGATGATCGGCAGGTTCGGATGCGCGGCCAGAAGGCTTGTGGTCTGCTGGCAAGCGATGGACAGGAGTGGCTGGCTGATGTCGAGCAGAAAGAGCCGCAGGTTCTTGCACTCCCGATCCAAGAGGTGGCCGACCAGCCGCGCCTCGTGCTCGCCGGTGCCTACTCCAAGGCCGATGACATCGAGCCCATGCCGGCCGACATTCTCGACGATTGCCTGCGCTGTCTTGTCGAGCGGCTTGCCCTCGCCGAAGCCTGAGTACCGCTCTTGCTGATTGAGGGCGCACCAGTGATCCGCGTCGGCTGCGTCCAGGTACTTGTACGACTGCTCGATGTGACCGCCAGGGCCACTGAGCAGCGCTTCCAGCTCGCGCACCATGGCCAGAGTGTCGATGCCTGGCGCCACGTAATAGCTGACTTCCTGGCGCACCTGCGGGCCGGTCCCGAACGCCAGCCATGACGTCGACACCCCAAGCACCGAGGCCAGCCGTTCGACGGTATCGAGCCCTGGCAGCCTGCGCTGATCTTCGATCATCTGCACGACGCTCGGAGATAGGCCCGCTGCGAGGCTCAGCTCTCTGGCAGACATGCCCTGTTCCTTTCGCGCCCGCTTGAGGCGCACGCCGAGCGTTTCGCACGCAAGCAGCCGCTTCCCACGAGTCATAGCTGTTCGCCGTAACACGCTCTCGGCAGCTCATCAAGCAGGCCCGTCAGCGAACTGGGCACTGGAAACAATCAATTCAGTTTTCGATTCCGTCGCTGATGAAAAATATTGTGGTTACTGAAGCGCTCGGCTAAATCTTCAGAATCACTAGATAAACAGCCCCAAAAAAACAAGGTGGCAAAGCCCGTGTCGACTTTGCCACCCCGACCATCCGGCAGGTTGCGCCTGGGAAGCCTCGCCTGCCGGACAGCGAGGTGATTTATGCACGGATCGAGCACGATTGAAAGTGCCGAGCGGCCGACGTGTGCCGATGGCCTGAGTACCGTTCCTTCCTTTGCGCTGCCCCCTCCAAGCATCCCGCGACAGCTACCGCCCTGCCGACTGCAAGAGCGCCATAGCGCGCCGCCAGGTGATGGGCACCCTGCCGGGCTTCACGTGCTGTGCGCGGTAGAAGCCTGCGCCGGTTTTGCGCTGAACGCGCTTGGCTCGCTGCTGGTGCTCTATCTCACTGAGGCCGGACAGCAAGGCCAGGCAACGGCGCTGCGCTGGGTCGGGACATTCAATGCTGCGTGCTTCGTGGCGCCGCTGGCCGGTGGCTTTCTGGCTGATCGCTGGCTTGGACTTCACCGCGCTGTGCTGGGCGGCGCGGCGCTGTTCGCCGCCGGCTTCGTGGCCCTGGCCTGCCTGCCGGCGATGCCCTGGCCAGGGCTGGCGCTGCTGCTTTTGGGAAGTGGGCTGTTTCGCTCTAACGTCGTGGCAATGCTCGGTCGCCTCTACCCTGCCGGCGATGCGAGGCGAGACAGCGGCTTTCGGCTGCTCTATGCAGCGTTCAACTTAGGGGCCTTGCTGGCACCGCCTCTTGCTGGAGTGCTGGCAGAAGCACGGCGTTGGCATCTCGCTTTCCTGCTGGGGGCTGGCGCCATGCTTGTAGCGCTGCTCGTGCTTCAGCGCGGACGCTACCGGCTCGAGTGCGCAGATCGCCTTGTCGATAAAGGGCAGGACAGCTTTGACACTTCCGACCATTGCCCAGCCAGTGAGTTCGGCCGCTGGCTGGCGCTGGCCGTGGTTGTGCAAGTGATGCTCCTGTGGAGCCTCGCCTACGGGCAGACGGACGGAACCTTGCTCTTGTGGGCACGCGATCACACCCGCCGCTCTTTCGGTGGTTTCGAGGTGCCAGCCAGCATCTTTATCGCGGTGCCTCCGCTGCTGGTGCTGATCCTGACGCCGCTTTGGGCACTCGCCGACCGCTGCGCTGTGTCCAGCTCGACAATCGGCAAGATCCTGGCTGGCTTGGTGTGTACCTCGCTCGCGTTCCTATTGATGGCCGGCGCAGCCAGCGGCACCGAGCGACCAGCGAGCGCAGCCTGGTTGCTGGGCTCGCTGGTGCTGCTAACGGTAGGAGAGCTGCTCGTTGGAACGCTGACGCAATCCCTCGTCGGTCGGCTCACTCCGCAGCGCCGGGCTGGATTTACGTGCGCGCTCTGGTATGCCGCGACGGCGCTTGGTCTGTGGCTGGCCGGACAGGTAGGGGCACTATGGCCGGACTGTCCTCCTGAGAACTTCTTTGCGCTGCTCGCGCTCGTGCCGCTGTCCGCTGGTCTTCTTTTGCTCGCGCAGCGCGGATATCTGTCTGCCGCGTTGGCTCGGGGGTCGCGCATCGACGATCGTCACAGCACGGCGTGACACAGCGCCCGCTCGGCAGCGTCGATGGTCGGCTCAATCCCGGCTCGTGGGCGAAGTGCCGGTACGTAGCCAGCAGTCCAGCCTGCCTGACCGTCTGCTATCTCAGCGTCCTCTTACTGTAGAGGGCGTCTGTTCGCCAGCCTGGTACTGCGGGATGCATACAGGCTCATGCGATCAGGCTACCCCATCCCTCTGGTCTCCTCCCTCAACATGATCAGCCTCATAGGTTCGCTGTAAGCAGCCCCCCATGAAGTAGCGACAAGGGAACTCAGCGATGAGGTGGGCAGATGTCTTGCGAAGGCCATCTGTACCGACAGCCGAATGTTGGGAACCTACTCTACACCCAGCCTTGCCTACAGGTAGATCTAGATCGCGGGTAGCTCTGGCCTAGCCCCCTTAAAATCCCCCCAGAAGCCCACACTACATACAGAATCCTTCAGGATTCCCAAGGCACGGAAGTGTGCGCATTTTTGGCCCCCGCTCGACGATCGCAAAAAAAACATGGTCCGATTTTCTAGGGATTACGTGGACTTAAAAATGCGCAGAAAAAACTGGAATAATAAACCCTGCGTGCCTTTTGCTTCCCATTCCGTGCACGAGTTCCAGGGCCACCATGGAGCCAACGGAGGTTCAGGGGGCCTGTACACAACGTAGGCGTAGCTGGTCAATACGGTCAGCCTTGCCTACGGGTAGAGCTAGATCAGGGGTAGCTCTGGCCTAGCACCTCTAAAATCACCGCAGAAACTCATGGAGCTACCCCCGTGTGAGAGCAGGCAAGATGCCATTCGCCTTGCCTGTTTTCTTAGTTCTCGACAGGTAGAAAAAGAAGGAACGGAGGCTCTCGACGGATTCAACAGTACACCACGACAGCTAGACGCATCGTTTGAGCGCTGTGCGAGACACAGACGCTGTAGCGAAGCGCATTGCGGAGTTACGCAGCCAGAATCTCAGTTTTAAAAAGATTGGTTGGCAACTGACCAAAGAAAACCTGATGCCGCCCATCAGTTCAATGTGGCATGCGCAGATCGTTATGAGCTCATGGGATAAAGCGGCAACGTATGACCAACAGAAAGCCATAGAGATTGCCGTTGGCCCACACAAGGCCAAGTACAGCCTGCGCAAGATTGCACAGGAATTGACCCTCAGCGGCTTGACGCCGAAGCGCGGCGGCGCTTGGCACTGTGAGCAAGTTCGGCAGTTGCTGCTAATGGCCAAGCTCAGTGCATAGTGCAAGCCCCTCGACACGCACGCTGCGTACGCGGGGTGTGCTGGTGGCTGAGCTATCGGCACCCTGACGGATGCCGCCCCACCGCCAGCCTGGCAAGCGAGCTTGCGCCTCCGTCCTAGACGGTACGATGAGCGTCATAGCGCACAGTCGCTGGCCCATCCCGGGCCAAAACGGGATTTCTTTTGTCTGCAGAAACGCGACCTTGGAATCAATAACCGAGTATTCAAAAGAAATCCAAAATGGCTCATCCCAATTGCGCAGATAACATCCCGTCTCATTTTTTCTCGCGGGAAACTTCTCAATTGCCCCAGGACTGCCCAACCTAAGTCAGACACGTAACAGCAGGGATCCATTGCTGATTTCTAGTGATGACAACAGTGTGGCTAAAACTTACATGGTTCCCATCGGCGCGATACTTACTTGTAAGTCATTATCCGCATGCGCGTTGCGAAGTTTTGCTCATTCCGGAGCACGAAGGAGTTTTCTTTCCTGAGCAGTTTTGCAAGGATAGCCGGCAGCCTGATTTCTCAAGAAATCAGAATCTTAGCTATGCTTGATTCCCAATGAGGCGTTTTTGCCATTGCGTTATTTTTCCCAACATTGAAACGGCCTGGTGCTTGCGTGCTTGGTTCAACCGCTTGGCGCATCCTTGGGTGTGTGTTAGCCATCGGGCCACCGAGGAGGACACCGTGGAGCACAGCGCCACCCTTCCCGTCAGCACTCTGTTCTCAGGGACCATTCACGCCCTGCCCAGGCTCATCGATCAGCGCCCTCCCAAGGAGCGGGCGGCGATTCGGCGGGCGATTGAGACGCTGCGCTCCTCCCTGCCGCAGGCAGAAAAGGTGCTTGCCGAAGCTCCCGAGGCCCACGGAGCGATGCAGCCGCGACTCGCCGCCGGCCCGTGCCCGCTCCGGCGAGTCCGGAGCAGGCGGCCGGGCCTACGTTCCAGGCTTCAACCGCAGCCCTGGCAGACTCCAATCCGGGGACGTAGCCGTCGCGTAGACGGCCCGCGCTGCCGATTCGTCCGGACAATGCTGGAAGCGCAGGGCGATCTCGTCAACATGCCAGTACGCTACGGACCACACGACACGGGCGTGCTTGCGGTCGGGATGGAACGAGCCTAGCGCCCAGACCATACGCACAGGGCCATTGGGTCCTTGGACCGTGCCTCGACGTAGAGCATGCAAGCGGTCGCGATCGACATAAAAGGTCTGGATGCACTCAAGAACACGGCGCTCGTTTGGGTCGGCGAGGTCAAAGATCGTAGCGACGGAACTCTTGGGTGGGATGGCAAGGGCAGTTTTTGACATGGATGGCCTCCTGTAGAGACCACTAGTTTGCCCCTGAATTTAGGGGCAATCAATGCAAAACCCCTGAATTTAGGGGTGAACTTGGTGATAGTGAGACAATGTGACCAAACGAGCGCCGGCAGACGCACCACTTGCCAACGGACTCAGCCGTCGTTTCAGGCTGGCCCGGGATCGCGCTCAGTTGACTCAGAGAGCCCTGGCGCAGCTGACGAAGTGCTCTGAGTCGACGATTTCCGACATCGAGGCGGGAAACAAAGCGGGAGGTCGTATGCCCCAGATCGACACCGTGGAAGTCTTTGCCCGTGCGCTCGGAGTCTCGCCCGGCTGGCTTGCCTACGGGGACGGCTCCGCGCCCGACTGGTATACCGAAACGGAGTCCAAGTCGGGCTGAGCAGAGGTCTCGACGGCTCTAACACTACTGTGCCAAATTTTGGCCTTCCTCCGTCGAGAACCTACTATGTCAGGGGTTTTCATCCTCCGTCGAGAAATCGGAAGCCTGCCACAGTAGTGTTAGAAGGGCTGGCCGTAGCGACCTATCGCAAGCTCATCGCCAAGTCCCTCGCTTCGTTACCCATCGCAAACGAAGAGGGTGCAGCTCGAACCAGATCAAAGCTGAGTCCGTTTTGTTCTCGACGGGGAATCGCTTGTGCGACCTGCACGAGGCATCCCAAGTGGTTGAAAAACGCCCTATATTCGGGCCAGCAACGTCGACGGGACGTCGACGAGGGCCAGTAAATTTGCAGATTTCGGGTTCTCCCGTCGGAAAGGCTTGCTCTGGTTCGAACTGCACCCAAACGAAGACACGCGCTACGTACAAGGAATGATCCTGCGCCTGCATACCGGACGCTGGCCGAGCTGGCGCGTAATCACGATGCGTATAGGCAGACGCGAAGTTGTCGAGGTCGCTATACGACTACGATATCGCAATCTGTATGAGGTCATTATGTCGTGCTTCGGTGGAGTTTGTGTCGTCTATTTATGTCTTAGTCGTGGACGTACTTCACCACGCTACGCGAAGCGAGGGCATTTGCAGAGCAAGCAACCAAGGGAACGCGCAGAAAGCAAAGTATGCGCCGCTCAGCTCGGCCAATGCCGCCGGGGTGAAGTTCTGTTCCCCTCTAGTCGCTCTCTCTGCTCCTCGATCCTCCGTCGCCTCACCCTCGCTCACTCACCCTCGCAAGTCGCAGCCAGTCACTAAGTCCGCTGAAAAGTAGCATCGCTTACGATATCAGTGGCCGGTGTCGTCAAGAATAGCTCATCAGTAATTTACAGCTCACCGACGGGAGATTGAGATTTGGCTTGACGGATCTCAAGCCCGACAACGTGCTTTTGCAAGTCGATGACGACGAAGGCGAACAAGCCAAGATCGTTGATTTCGGAATCGCCAAAATTCTGGCCAGCCCGGATGGCAAAAACGGCCTGATCAAGACCGACGTACATGCCAACCTGGGAACAGCGCTATACATGGCCCCCGAGCGTTTTGGTGGAGCGCCCGGTGATCCGCGACTCGATGTTTATGCACTGGGCCTGCTGCTCCATGAACTGGTCACGGGACTTTTGCCATTTGCCACCCGCTACGAGGATCGCGAGACCCCCACAGTGCTTCTGCACAAGCGGCTGACCATGGCCATCCCACCTTTGGCTTCGCCGCAGGTGCTGTCGCCGCAGCTTGTTATGCTACATGCCGACCTTTTGGATCGCGACCCGATGCGGCGGCCGGCGCATGCCGGTGAGGTACGGCAGCGGTTGCGCGACATTCCAGAGGCGGCAAGCCTGCACATCTCGCTAGATCTGGGCACCAAGGTGACCCCGTCTTCTCCGGAAAACCGCGCGATTGATTCTTCGATACTGTCCTTGGATAAATATGGCCCGGCGGGACGGGGCATGTTGTCCCCGGACAAAGCAGGATCGGTGTCCGGACCATCGCTGGCTCCGGTAAGAACTTCGCTGCCACAGGCACAGCGCTCGCTGCCGCCGGGTGCGCACTCGATACCGCCGGTCGGGCGTTCGATACCGCCGGTTGGGCGTTCGATACCACCGGTACGGCGCTCGCTGTCGCCGGTCGGATCGGCTGAGACCGCCCCGCAATATAGCAGCTCGGGCCGGTCGCTACCGCCGCAGGGCACCTCTGGCACGAGCTTAGGCGCCGGCCCAGGTAGCAGCTCCGACGGATATGCGCGATTCAGCGGTGCGATAAATCCCGAGAAGAACGCCTCCGGACGGCCGGCGAATCCTTCACTGCCCCCGGGCGCCATGTCACTTCCCCCCGGCGCAGTCTCCATTCCCCCTGCGGCGATGTCCATGAACTCGAAGTCCGAAGGACTGCTCCTAGAGTCGATGCGATCGCTGCATAGCGGAGGATCTGCACCCTCTACATCTGGTTCGGCAGTCACCAAGTGGCTGCTCGCGGGCTGCTTGGTGTTGATCGTTCTTCTCGTTTTACTTGCGCTGTCTTAAGAAGGTGTTTGTAAATTAGGCACCGCTGCCCTCCGAAAAGCGAAAAGGCAGTAGCCTTTCAAGCTCTGCGTAGTTTGCGTGCAGGGCTTCACGCGACTGCGCCGCCATATTGACGATGCAATAGCGATAACTGCCGACGTCTTGATCTTGTTCCGATAGGTATTCGCCTTCTTTGCACAGGATCTTCACATGCGTTCCCGGAAAGCGGCGCTCTACGCCAAGAATGTCTGCGTCGCTTGGAGCCGCCAGTACTTTTGCATCAGAGAATCGCCGCATCACAAAACTGGCGGCGACTCGCTCGGGACCTTCGCCTTGCGGAAAATGTATGCGTGTGCCCGTTGCCAAAGCCAACTGTACGGCAAAGCTGCTCATTCCATCGACCCGCTCAAAAAGATCTGAAAATTGATACGACATCCGCGGATTGATTTCGATAATCGATACCGCATCGGATGCCGGATCGTAAAACATCTCGATGTTGAAGCAACTGTGATCAAAACCGACGCCAGACATCAGCCGCACAGCAATCTCCGCCATGCGCGACAAAACGGATTGCGGCAAAGCGGACGGATATTCAAATCGCCGAAAACTCATCGTGCCCGAATACATGATCGAATCGACGATTCCCATGACCGTTACCCGCCCATCCTGCACAAAACCGTCCACGGTCACCTGATGTCCCTGCAATGGAGATTCAGCAATGAAGGCCCGCGCCGGCACCGGCCGACGTTTATAAAGCCGCAGAAGTTGCGAAAAAGGACGCAGCAAGACCCAGCCGCGCACTCGCTCGCGCAGCGAAAATGACAGCGCGCGCCGTAGTTGCCGCGGATCATGAACCATCTGCGCGCGAATCGACATCGTTCCTTTGATCGGTTTTACAAAAAAAGGATAAGAAAGGGTTTTGGGCTGGCGCACAAAACGCGGATCCAGAACTTCAAAGGCCGGAGTTGCCTCGGGTACCAAGCGGCGCTGCATTTGCCGGCTGTAGTATTTGTGGCTCAAAAACAGCGTGTCGCAAGTGCGCGGAGACGGCAACTGCAGATGCTCGGCGATAAAAGCGCCAAACATGCAGCCCGGATAATCGCCAGTGCCGAGCACGCCCGAAATGCCAGAATTGCGATGCGCGGCAATGATATCTTGCAGATAGTGCCGTACGTCAAAGCGCAGCGCTTTCCACAAGCCAATGGAATCGTAAAGTTCCTCGCAGCAGAAGATGAATTCATATTTGGCTTGTAGCTGCGGCGACGCAACGGCAGTACGTTCCCAATCCGTCGGACAAACGACCAGAATGCGCGGACGCATGGCCGAAGACGAAGTCATTGCAAGCCTCGACGGTGCGCCAGAATGCCTAGCAAAGATTCGAAGTAGCTTTGCTCTTCTTTGCAAAGCGGCCCCAAGTTGTGATCCTCCCAGTCTGACTGCACACAAGTACCGCGCACCAAATCGAGTGCATATTTGCGATTTTCAAACAGCAGTCCCAGACAGCCACTGGTTCGACGAGACGGTTGGCCATCCCATAACAAATGGCCCGGGCTACGGTCGGCCGCAAAAATGGACTGGCCAAATCCCGGCTCCACGGCAGAAATTCCGACCAAATCCAGAACCGTGGGCATTAGATCGAAATGTGTCGAAAACTGCACGGTACGCGGCGCTAAGCGCGGATGTTGCAGAAACAGCGGCACGTTGAGCTCCTCTTTAATGACGGCGTTGCCATGTGAAAAATAGCCCTGCTCGCCAAATGCCTGGCCGTGATCGGAACTGAGCAAAAGTAGCGGCGGTACGCGGCCCGGAAGCTCGCGCAGCATGGCCCAAAGCTGGCTCCAAATCCAGTCGGTTTCGGCGATGCCGTTTAGAAAACGGCCGCGATCACTAGACATGGGATAACGGCCAAAGCGTTGCGAATTGACGACGTGATAAGGAAGATGGGTATTTGCGGCATGCACATGCAGAAAAAACGGCCCCCCATGCGACTGCGCCAAAGTCCGGACCCTTTGCATGCCTTCGGACAGCAGGTCATAATCAGTGGCCCGTCCATCGCGCATTGTATTTGCATCCACGATGTGCATAAAACCGGCCTGCCGAAGAATTGCCCCAAGCCCATAGTGCTTCACATTGGCCGCAGTTAAGTAGATCGTCTGGTAGCCGGCTTGACGCAAAGCCGTAGGCGCCCATGCAGTTCCTGTTGCAACATAGTTGCTGGCGTATATGGCGATGTGGGCGGCGTTGGTCAGCGGCGCAATACAAAAGTGATAAGAGGAAACTACACTGGAAGCCGACTGCTCAAGAGCACGAGCAAACGGCGCATCGGCCGCCAACAAATGAGCGGCGCCGAGCGATTCAAAAGTCAGTAGCACCACCGACGCATCGGCCAAAATACCGTGCTCGGCACTGGGAGACGGCAGCGCAGGCAGCAAGCGAATAAGCGGCGTATGCTCTGGGCGCGGCTGAAATTCCGGTGCAATGCGCGGACGCCGATCGACAAGGAAATCATGCAGCAAAGCGCGGCGATTTTGCAAAGCCGGATGATTGGCATCCTGCCGTGCGGCATCAAGATCGTTGTCGTTAAAAAGCAGCGTGCTAAGCAAATAAGCGGCAAGTCCGCCAAGTAGGATGATGCGTCCAAAACTCGCCGGTTCTGGCCCTAGTATTAAAAAGAGATGGGAAGCCAAAGCCGCGGCCGGAAATAGCGTGAAGCGCAGATGCGTGCGAAAAAAACTTCGCGCGCGGCGCATTTGCAGCACCTCGCGCACCAGATTGGACAAGACCACGCCGGCAACTCCGCCGGCGCCAAGCTCAAATGTGAAAATGCTGTACAGCGCGGCATCCAGCCACAAAAGCAAAAACAAGAAGCAGCCAAGGGCCGCCCCAAAAAGGCCGCCCCAAAAAGGTACATATACGCGCAGTGTGATCAGCCAGCCGCTGATAAGGACGGCCGAGCCATAATCGCCGATTGTCGACGGCTTTCGCCAAGGAGCCTTTTGATACTTGATCGTCCGCAGAAATCGCAGCAGCAGGACCTGGAAAAGGGCAAGCACGATCCAGATCAAAATTCCCGTCTCAGCCGTCATGGCGGAGCCTGATGACTGGCGACGGCAGTCTCGGAAGGATGGCCGTGCAGAATATTTCGCCAATAATTCCAGGCATATCCAAGGTTAATAAGAAGGAGCAGCACCAGAGTGCGAGAAATGCCGCGGTAGCGCCAAGGCCAGTGCTTATAAACAACAAAGGAACAGCCGAGAACCAGCAAAGCTTCGGCAAAGGCAACATAGCGTGCAGAAAAACGTAGATCCCAGTACGAAAAGCTACTTTGAAAGCGATACTGGCTGAACGGAAAAAAATGGCGATGCGCGTCGAGGGCATGCAGCGGAAAATCGCTCACCGCATGAATTAGCATACTCAGGAATAAAACGGCCAGTGCCGGCACCCCCAGCACCCAGGAAAGCGCTGCGCCCAAAATGATAAGCGGAATCGAATGAGCCCCATGAATGACCGCCAGCCAGCCGGTCTGCTGATAACAAACTTGCCAGATGGTCGATTCTGAGGTGCCGCGCAGCCGCTCGATTGCATATAAAAGGAATATCGGCACATCCGGAAGCACGGCCCCAAGCACCACCGCGGCTTCATGCCCCACGATGCAGCCAAGCGTCGCCAGATTGATCACCGCGTGCCCAGGAGTATGCATGACGATTCCTATATTTTCGGCGCCGCTACTTTCAGGCTAGGCTGCCCGTAATAGGCTTTGCGCGAAGGGCCATTTGGAATCGACCCACTGGCCTTCGCAGCGAAATCCGTTGCGCTCGGCCATGCGCAGGATTTCTTCTTTTTCGTATTTATAGGAATTTTCGGTTTTGATCGTCTCGCCTCGCGTGATTTGAATGCGCAAGTCGGCTTTTTCAATATGGATGCGCATGTCATCCAGGGCCTCAAGATGCATCTCGATGCGCCGGTCGGTAGCATTCCAGCGGGCGAGGTGACGAAACCGCGAAAGATCGAAATTGCCGGCCATCTCGCGGTTGATGCGGGCCAGCACGTTCTTGTTGAAGGCTGCGGTGACTCCGGCCCAATCATCGTAGGCCAGCAGCAAATCCGCTTCCGATTTGATCAGATCGGACGACAAAAGAAAAAAGTCGCCGACGGAAAGCACCTGGCGGATGTTGTGCAAAAAACGTTCGCCGCCTTCGCGGTCGAAATTACCAATGGTGCTACCCAAAAAGAGTACCAAAAGCGGTGCACCGCTCGGACGGCGCGCCGTAACCTCACGCAGCCCGCCGAGGTATTCCATGTTCAGCCCGACTACATTCAGGTCGGGCACATCGCCAAGCTCGCGCGTGCACTGATACAGCGCCGAAGCCGAGATGTCGATGGGAAAAAACGTTGTCGGCTGGCGCTGGGTCAGCGGCTCTAAAATAAGTCGCGTTTTTTTGCTGCTGCCGCTGCCAAGCTCTGCGGCGACAAGCGGCATAGGCAGCAGATGTATCCAGGACGGTGCATGCTGCTTGAGCAATCGGGTATCGGCACGGGTCAGGCCG
>CAYWPR010000123.1:0-16177 GCA_964460115.1 uncultured Myxococcales bacterium | reverse complement strand
TTTCCCCCGGTGATGTTGCTGTTCTTTTTGGGCTTTATGGCGCTGCCGCTTGGCACCTTGGTGTATTTTCTGATTTCACCCAATGCTGGCTATCTGTTTGCGCTGGTGATCATTGGCTACTTTTTGACTTATGAATGGTTGCACTTTAGTTATCATCTGCCCGAAAGTTCATGGGTAGGACGCCTGCCCGGTATGGGAACCCTGCGGCAACATCACACCCAGCACCACAATTTGGCGCTGATGGGACGGTGGAATTTCAATATTACATTTCCCATCGCCGATGCTCTGTTTGGCACATACTACCGAGGCGAAAAATGACCTTAGAGGTTTGGGATCGTGCTGGGGTGAACGTTGAGTTCTTGTTTGGGCAGGGACGCGGTGGGCAATGAAATACCGAGCAGCCGCTGCGCATTCTTATAGTAAATTTTTTCCAAAACCGGCCGCGGCAGATTGATTCCTTCAATCGTCCAGTTGCCCTGAATCGGGGTTGGACTGGGAATGCCGGTATCGGCAGTTTCAAAGTAGCGCCAAGTGGACTCAAAAAAGCGATCGGCGTCGGCTTGGGTCGGCGGCGTGTTTCCCGTCGAGCCAAACATCAGCGCGTCGGGGGCTTTGCCGATTCCGGTATCGGTGCCAAATAAAATGCGATCCTGATACTTCAAAAAGAACGCTCGCAACTTGGCGGCAGAATGGGCCTTGTCATGGCGGCCGATGGCCGGAATGCGCGCCGCGGTGTCGATGAGCAGATTTGGATAGGCATCTAAGAGCTGCGCCACCCGCTCTGGTTCTTCGGGCGCATTGCCAAAGTGTACACCGATGAAGGTTGTCTTGGGATGGCGCGCAATTCGTCGCACAAAGGCGTCAAATAGCTCCTGCCAGGAGGGCACCTGAGCTTGCTTGTGCAGCGCCCAAAAGCTCCATTCCGGGTGCGCTTGTAGTTCTGCGTAACGCTCGTTGCTTGAATTTGGCTCCAGCCAAAAAGCCTGTGGATCGCCGACGTGAATGGCGATAGGCAAACCTATCTCGCCGGCCTTGTCAAAAACCGGATCCAATTGCGGATCGTCCACTGCCAAAAGTTTTCCGTCGGGCCCAGTAAAACCGAGCCCCAAGCCTTTGGGAATCTTCAACCCGCGTGCTCCAAGCTGCTTGGCCCGAGCTAGATCCGCGGCCATGCGCATTCCGTATCCCGGCGACTGACAGTACGTCCAATTCAGATTCGTAAATACGGAGATATGCTGATATGCGACCTCACCGTCCATGATCACGTCTTCCAGCCCCACGGCGGGCGGCGGCGGCGGCCCGGACAAATTGATGGCAAAAACGATGCCGTAAGCCTCCAAAAGGCGCGCGGCGCGCAAGCCCGCCCCCAGCATGATGTGGGTGTGAATGTCGATACGCGGAATATTGCTGCGCGCAAAAGGGGGCGACGGCGCCGGTCGCTCGGCTGAAATCGACGGCGCGGGCGGTTTTTGCGCTGTACCACTTGGCGAAGGCGAGTTCGCTCGACAGGCGATAAAAAGGGCAAGCAGGCAAAGCGGCATATAGCCGGCGCGGCGGCCAAAAAAATTCGTGAAATCTCGACGGATGTGCAGCATCTTTTACGGCTGCACTGTAGCATAGCTTTGGCCCCTCAAGTTCCGACAGTTCATTGTGTAACGTATAACGGCACTCGGCATGCATGCTAAGATTTGGCTGTGGCAAGCTGTCTTTGGCGCGGCGGAGCCTGGCCAGCAGGCGTGGTTCTGCTGCTGCTTTTGGGCCTAGGATATGACGGGCACGAGCTTCAGCCTGTGCAGGCGGCGCGCTGGAAGGGCCGCCCAGGGCGCCTGCATTCGCGTCCGTATCGCAAGGCACGACCGCGAATTTCGCCAAACCAGCAAATCCCGCCGCCGCCGCTGCGCTTGATTGAGGAAATGCCTGCCGCACCTCCACCTCCGCCCAGCATCTCTGCGGAAAGCGTGCTGGCACCGAATTCTCAGCCCGCCGCTTTACATGCCAGCGCAGTTTCGGATGGGGGCACAGAAACGGAAACCGAAGTCATCGCTTGTCACCCCGACCGCCAAAGTGCCGAACCCAAAGTCTTGTGCAGCGATGGAAAATCGTGGACGCTGCGTTCCGCCGGGCTGATTCTGCCTCCGGTGTTGCGTTGTTCCAGTGAATTTCCGGAATGCTGCCAGGTTGGATTTCGCAAGATGCGGGACGTGCAGCTTGACGATCTGGTTCGAGTGGGGCAGGGGCAGCCACCGCTTTGCCACATGCGGGTGAAGGATTTTGTCACGAATCCTCCTTCGCGTTTGGCGAATGCGCCGGACCGACTGGATGACGAATTGCCGCCGGGCTTGCGCATTTCCAAAGATTGTCCCAAAGGGCAATATCTGGCCCTGGGCGCTTGCCACGATCCAAAACAACTTTTGCGCGCTCTACGTCCGCCGGCGCTGATCGATGGAAATCGGCCGCTTGTGCCCGAAGCCGATGCGGTGGTCGAGCGCATGCGGCGCGAATTTGATGCCAGCGGCCAGTGTCCGCAGTCGGCGCTGGATATAGAGGTGCTCAAGCGCATTTATCATGCCGCGCAGTTGCGCGCCGAGCTTGTTGCTGATACGCCGCTAGACGTCACGCCGCTTTTGGCGCGGGCGCAGTTTCCGGGCGGATCGCAAAAAGAGCCGCAATTGCCCGCATCCTGCGGCTATAACGCGACGTTTCAGCTTTGGTATCAAACTACGTTTCATTGTGCGTCGAAAAATACCTGCTTTGCACAAAGTCATGAAGCAATGTCCCATACCTGTGTTCAGTTTGACCGCGCGACGACCGAATCAGGAACCAGTCCCTATTTTTGGCCGATGGCCAACTGCCAAAACGTGCCAAGCTGTATCGCTGTGGTCCATGGCGACTGTACCGGGGTTGCGCGCCTTACGGCGCTTGGCCAAGGCATCTTCCTGATGATTCAGGAAGACCCGAGCGGTCTTCCTTATTACTATGGAGTGCTGTTTGCGCGTCCGCCGGCGCGAAGCGCGGCTGCCCTGGCGGAAGCGCAGCGAGCTAAAATGCTGCTTTTGGATATGGCGCGTAACCTATCTAGCGAATCGGAACGGACCCGCCTGCGCGCGCTTATCGACGCGATACCTATTTCGAAGTAGGAATCTGCTACCAGGGAAGCTTAGACACCCTCTAAAGCAGACGCAATTGTTCGCCGGACTTGGGAGGTCGTAAAAAAGTCGAGACGCGGGCTTTGCCGGGCTGCTCTGCAGACCACCTGGTCCTAAGGCCAAGCCGGGCGCAAGTGGCTGCAAACAAGGCTTCCGTCGCGTCTGCGTATACGCCTTCTCCGTGATGACGTTTGCCGTATTCCGCATTGTACAGACGTCCACCGCGAGCCTCGCGCACGCGCGCCAAGATGCGTTCGGCGCGCAGCGGCAGGGCTTGCCGCAGCCGTTCCGAAAAGACTGCCTGCACAGAGCCGGGCAGCCGCAGAAACACCGTTCCGGCGTACTTTGCGCCGGCCGCCGCTGCCGCACTAAGAATCGTCGGCATATCTTCATCGCCAAGTCCGGGGATTAGCGGTGCCACGTTCACTCCCACTGAAATTCCCGCTTCGGCCAGTTTCTCGATGGTTCGTATACGCCGCTGCGGAGTTGCGACAAAAGGCTCGATGGCGCGCGCGCGTTCCGTATTCCAAATTGGTACGCTTAGCGTCACCGATACGCTTGTCACTTGCTGCAGAGCTTGCAGCAGATCGATGTCACGCTCGACAAGTGGCGCCTTGGTGATGATGGCCACCGGGTTTTTGTATTCCATGCAGACCTGCAGACAGGCCTGGGTCAGTCGATAACTGGCTTCAAGCGGCTGATAGCAATCGGTCACACCGCTAAAGACGACGAGCTCGCCTTGCCAGGACGGCTTGTCAAAGGCCTTTTGTAGCAGCGCGGCGGCCTCAGGCTTTATGACAATCTTGCGTTCGAAATCTGTGCCTGCGCCAAACGATAGATATTCATGGCTCGGGCGGGCGTAGCAGTAAGCGCAACCATGGTAGCAGCCGCGGTAGGGGTTGACGCTCCAGCGAAATCCCAGGTCCGGACTGTCGTTCTCGGCGAGAATTTGCCGAGTGTGGTCCTCGTAGACCTCCAGCGTGGTCGAGGGAACTTCGTCGAAATATTGCACCTCGGTCGAGGCCCAAGGGTTTTTGGGATTGGAAAGCGGTCGCGGTTGCATGCCGTATTTATACTAGAAAAATGTTTAGTATCTAGGGCGATGTCGCAATTGCTACAAGCGGCCCCTGGCCAAGGCCAAAAGGAATCCTTCCGTTTCTTTTCATCCCCTGGCTTAATGCCAGCGAAATCTCTGCTGGCGAAAAGGAATTCGAAAGATGGCTGCAAACGCAATCGAACTATTGTGCAGGATGGCTCACAATAACGAATGGGCCAATGCACGGCTGCACCGTGCCGTTTCGGCGCTGGATGCGGCGGCCTATCGTCAGACTCGGACCAGCTTTTTTCCATCGATCCATCTGACGCTGACGCATATCCTTTTTGTTGATCGTTATTACGTAAATGCTCTCACTTTGCAAAGCGGTAGCGCTGCCGAGTTATGGGCGGAACTGAAGCGCTGGGAGCAGGAAAAAGGATTTGCGGAAGTGAGCGCGGCGCAACGCGAAATCGATCAGCGTCTTACGCGATTTGTTCAGGAACTGCAGATGCCGGAAGATCTGGACGTCCAAGTGCGATTAGAACGCCGCGACCACTTCCAAATCGAACCGCGTGCGAACGTGCTTTTACATTTATTTCAGCATCAGATACATCATCGCGGACAAGTGCATGCGATGCTTTCCGGAACGCTTTTGAAACCGCCGCAGCTTGATGACTTCTTTTTGCAAGGAGACCTCGCGCTGCGAGCGGCTGAGTTGCAAGAACTGAATCTGCCCATCCGCTAAGCTGGGCGCGATGCCAGCGACGTCTTCAGTCGCGAATCGTGCGCGTAAGTCACTTTGATGGCCGCTCTTGCTCCGTTTTCGCACATGCACGCTAAACGACTACGTTTGCGGCTTCCTGCACCAGATCGAGCGCGATGGAGAGCAGTTCGCTATCTGTCTCCACACCATGCAAAAGGACTACGACTTCGCCGTCGCCATACGTAAAGCCGGCCAAGCTAACACTGGCCAGAAGCATGATTCGTTCGCGAATCGTCTGGGACAGTAATTTTTGGGGAGCATGCTCCGGTTTTCCGGTGATTAGAAATGCTTCATCAAAGACTACATCGCCAATCTCAATGTCCTGTCCGAGCCAAGAGCGAATGGTTCCCAAAATTCCGGCCGGGCTGGGATGCACTCCGACTACGCCGCTTGTTTCATGACGCACCTGGGCGCTGACGCGAGTGTGAGCGTACTGCACCTTGTCCGAGACGATGCGCACCGTGCAAGCGACACCGCCAGAAATTCCGTGCAAAATCGGACGGATGTGGCCTGCGGCTTTGGCCAGGCCGGTGACTTCTTCGGTATCTAGAACAAGGCCGCGCGCTTCCAGCGTCCTCCAGGCTGCGGTCGCTTCCTTTATTCCTGCAACCAGCCGCTTGATGTTATTGGCAACGACAAGGCCGGCCATGGCGCCGCCTGCTGCTCCGGACATCTGAAAACTATCGACGATAGTTGGCGCGAAATCAAGGAGTTTGCGGGTTATCCCTGCTCGCGCGGAGCGCACCAGCCGTGAAGATGGACATGCAGCCATCTTCACGGCTGTAGATTTTGGGAAACTACTTAGTCGTTCGGGTCGAGGCCGTCGAGGATGCCGTCACCATCACGGTCTATACCCAGACGTCGACCATTGCCAGGGGGCACGCAGGTAAAGGTCAGAGGCAGGCCATTGCCTTGTCGCGCGAGGAAGCGCAGCACTGCATCGCTTAGCAAAAGGCCACGATCATCGATGAAAAACCCATTGCCAAGATAGAGCAATCCGTACTCACGCCCGGTGTCCGCCTTGACGATAAGATCGCATTCTTGCTGATCGGCACGCTGTTCAAGCAGCGTCACTCGAGGCCCCGTGATGTTGTCGTTTGAGCCATCGAACGTAATCTGCTGACCAACGACGGGGAACATATTGGTATCAAAGGCGTGCACGAAGGCTTCCACCTGACGCCGTCGCTGATTGCCGCGCGCTACGGCTACAGGATCCGGCAAGGTTTGGGGCTCAAAGGAATCGGCCTGATCCGTTCCCGGCGTGCCATCGAAGGAAAATACGCTTAGGAAGCGGAATACCGTGTCGAACGAACCATCAAATATGTAGCCAAAGCCGCGAATCTGATCGCCCATGAACGTATCGTCGAAATAGGGCAGGGCTTTGGGAAATCCGAACATTCCGACCTTCTGGTAGGCATTGCGCAGGTGCGGAACTTTGAACAGTTGTGCGGCGTTGTCAAACGAGTAAAAACCCTGCGTTCCAAAGAAACCGGGAAACTCCGTCTGACCGGCGTTGCCGTTGCGATCCAGGACGTGACAACCGACACAGCGCTGATGGTTAAAAGCGATGGGGCCAAAGAAGAAGTCGTGTCCGGCCTGCTGATCCGGAGTCAGCGAGTTGTCGAGGGCGCGGATGGGATTTGGCGGATAGCTGAGCTGTAGAATGAAGTCGGTAAATGCCTCCATCTGCGCAGTCGAAAGAGGAACCTGGCGACCAAGCAGATTGGTAAAGCCGAGCTGAAATGCTCCAAACGCTGCACGTTCATTAAATGTACCGGTATCGGGCTGGCTGCTTGGGACTACATTGCCATTTGCATCAACTCCACCAGTGCGGTCGCCGCGCCAGTGCATCGGGCCGTGGTTGGCCATGCCGCGCAAGCTCTGCGTGCTCATCGGTCCCTTCATCGTCGGAGCAATTGGCGGAACAACCGAAGTACCATTGATAAAGGGGCCTGGTACCGGAGTGCTGCGCGCATCGGGATTTCCCAAGTCCCAAGCCAAGGCATCATTATCGCCGTCGATGTGACAACTGGCGCAGGCAGAGTCGCCGCGCGCTGAAGTCAGCGCTGCATCATACAGAAAACGGCGTCCATTCTTCACGCTGGGCGGCTCTGGATTGCGCATTGCCAGGTGCGCAATTTCGCTGCGATTTGTGGTATTGATGACCGAAATGGAATTGTCAAAGCGCGTGAGTACGTAAAGCCGAGAACCGGTTTTATCCAGAACAACTCCGGCCGGACCACCGCCACTGACTTCGATCTGATTGCTAGCGCTGGGCGTGAAGGTATCCGTCTCTAGCTCTGCGGTATTAAAAATGCCAATTTTGCTGGAACCTTGCGCTGCAACATAAAGCGTTTGACCATTGCTCGTAATCGCCATTCCCTGAGGAAGCGCAAGACTGCGAATACTTTCAGAGTTTGGCAGCGCATTGCAGCACGGTTGGCTATAGTTAATATGCTTGTTTAAGTGCCTAGGTGTAACACTATGCGCGGCGCCTGGATCGAGAATCGTAATGCGGTTTTTGCTGAACTGCCCGCGCACGCTATGACCGGCGAAGTTTCCTGGTCCTTCAAAGCGCTGTTCATTTAGCGATTCCAGATTGGTCACATAAACCTTGCCGGACGCCGGATTTACGATCATGTTGTTGAGTATTGTTCCTACGCCGCTGAAAGAGCCGGCTGCGCCAGATAATTGATTTGGCGGATTGGCCATCGCGTCAATAACAAAAACATCTTTATCTGGCAATGAAAAACGTACAAAGCTATCCCAGGCCGTGCCATTCTCATCAACCCAGTGGCTGCCATTGTATTTGACAATTAGAGAGACTGCTGGTTGCGCTTCACCAAAAGCATTCACATTGGGGCCGGGAACTGGAGCATTTGGATCATTAAGGTTTGGAATAAAAATCGTGGTCGTACGATTGCCAGAGTGGAACGCCGCAGCATAAACGCGTGTACCATCCGGCGTAACAGCAAGCGCCCGTGGGGTATCGCTAAATAAGCTGATAATCTTTAGCGGATTTCCGCCCAGCCCGCTACCCAGGTTGTTGGCATCAAAGACCCAGACATCGGCGCGACCGACGCCCGGGGTGGTAAGTTGCGGATCAATAGGACTATTTTGCCCGCGATGGGCCGTGGTAATAAATGCTCGCCGCTTTTGCGGTCCGGCGAAGACGATATCGCGCGGCTCGTCGCCAACAAGCAGAGTTCGCACCACGCGTCCGCGATTGCCGTCTATGCTGACAATGCTGATACTATCGGAAAGGTGGTTTACGACCCATACTTCATCATCGCTGCGGGCTGCTACGGCAATAGGCTCTAGACCCACAGGAACCGAACCGCGATAGCTTAATCCTGAAGGATTGACTTTAAAGATTTCTAAACGATTGGCCGGTGTATTGACTGCAAACAATAGATCGCCACTAGGCGACAAGGCCAGCGGACGGACCTGACCGCTTTCAAAAAGAGAAAACCGATCTTTGTTGGGATTTAATGCATTCAGAATGGCATTCTCTTTTTTGTCAGCTTCTATGGGATTTGGCTCTTTGCATCCACCCATAAGCATCATACCTAAACAGGATGATATCAGGGCGTATTTAATTCTTCGATGTGAAGCCATTTGATACTCCTTTTGTACGCATTGTGCAGAATTCAATTCATAGGAAGCTTATTGGGCCGGTTACGAACCTCCTTTTTAAAGAAATTGTTAATTTTGTAGAATATGATACACAGAAACCGCTTTGCAGGCCCGGAAAAGGGATTTTAAAAGCATTCGCAGATCGCAGCGCGGGTCCCTGCAACCGACATCCGAATTTCCAGCATGTTATCATAAATCGGATGAGAACAACTATCGGATAATCACCAATCAGAAAATTCATGAACATCTTAGGATGGGCGGCTTCCACGGCTTCAGGTGCATGCTGGACTGATTGCAATGATTGCCAATTGCTGATGTCGGACCATTGGCGCAGAGTCTGAAGTCTTCGCCAATTCGGCTTATTTTAGAAAAGCAGGCGCAAAGAATCCGTGAAGAACGTGTGCATAGAACTCTTTCCTGCCCCTTTGCAAACGGAAGCGGCCTTTATTCGAACTTTTGTAGGGAATTCTACCCCAGCGGAATCGCTTGTGGGATGAGTTGTCAAAGGGGGGCTGAATGGTTCGGCCTGTAGGCTTCTGGGCTTCTTGAGTGCCACCCCTTTGCGGCTGGGTATAATATTATGGTTACAAGCGGTCTCAAGGTCAGAACCACATGCCTACAGTTGTATATACAGCCATCTGGGCGCTAGATACTGAGGTCACCGATGTGACCACATCAAGCATTGCATCTCACACCACTCCCAAACAGCGTGCCGAACTGCTTCAGTCGGTGGTTGTTTTGGCAATGGAGGAGATGATGCGACGGCGCAATGCACGAAATGCCTACTATGCGCCAGGTACCGATTTTAAATACCTGTTTATCACTCCGGAGTACTATTTTTCGCAATCGCAAGGATCGCACCTGCTCAAAGAAAAGCAGAAGGACGCGATTATGGAGCGTCTATGGTCGCTTGCAACCCGTTTTCCCGAACTGATACTTATCTCTGGCTCGATTCCGTACTATAAGAATCGACCGATCGGCGTCGACAAGTACGGAAACGGAACCAGTCAGTTTGTGGCACGCAACTCGACTTACGTCATGCGTGGCTCCGATAACTTCCGCTTTAAATATAACAAGCTCACTGATGCCGCAGAAGTGAATCCCAATGAGTCACTAGGAGGGCGAATTGAATATGCACGCGGCGATCGCCAAGGTCTGTTCGCCATTGACGACATAGGGGCTGGCATCGAGATCTGCGCCGACCATGCCAGCGGCCAGCTCGCCGCGCATGGCTTTAACAACCTGGATCTGCACATCGTCATCTCGGCGAGTACTTCCATCGTTCCCGATAATGTCTGCGCACGCTCGGGTGGTTATGTACTGCACGCCAATGCCTCATCCCTGCCCTCCGTCTATTGCGTCACACGGGACCATCACGATGAGATCACAAGTCTCAAGCCGAACGGCACCCTGGGCGACGAGGTATTCTGCTTTGAAAGTTTGAGCGGTCTTGTTTCACATAAGCTTCTAAAAAAGAAGCATGCGGAAGTCGAGAAGTCGATCAAGCAGCAATATAAACCCCTCAAGTCCACAAATCGAATGCTCTACCAGCAGCAGGTCACAAGAAAAGTCAGCCTGCTTATGAACCGCGTCGGCGGAACGATGCAGCTTTGGGAGCTGCCGCTTTAGTCGAGGTTTATAAAGTCGGTTAACGCTTCCAAATTGATCGAGCGTCAGGCTGCGATGTACGCGATTTGCAATATAAGCGCGCAGTGCTTCGTCCTCCATTTCTGCAAACATGGGACGGTTCTATGCGTGCCTCGGAGGGAATGATGCGGTAGCTCGATGGCTATGTCCTAGCGGAAATACTTACGAAGTCTCAGAGACGCGCGTTCGGCGCGCGACTCACTCGTCGTCGGGCGAGCGTTTGGTCGTCAAGCTGCCGGTTATGGATGTGCCAAACTTGCGCACTGTGGGCCGCTTGCTACATGAGCACCAGATTCTCGACAAACTCGCTTAGGTTCCTGGGGTCATATGGGCACGGGCGCTTGTCCAAGAGGCCGGTAACGCAGCCCTTTTTCTAGAAGACCCCGGTTGGTTCTCGCTCGAGCGGATCCTCGCTGAGCACGAACGGTTGCCGCTTGCCGCCGCCTTGCGAATCACCCGCGAAATTTGCCAAGCCCTCGAAGGCGTCCATGCCGCCGGCGTGATCCATAAAGACATCAAGCCGCATAATCCGGCTAGAAGTATTGCTCGTCTGAAAACAGGTATTTAGAAATGGCATTTCACGAATTCCTCACAGATTCAGTTCTTGCTTTCGATTTGATGCAAACTGCGACGAAGTCCTTACAGGGTAGCTCACTCCCGAATTCGTAAGCAGAAGTCTACCCCAAGCCGACCGCGAGCGAGAAAAGCGTCGCAGGTCGGCAGCATCGCCGAATATAATGTCTTTATGTCAGAATCGGCGCCCGATCCGCCTACGTGTCCGGGAATCGCCTTGGCGCACACCATGGTCAGCGATGTGGTGGGGGCAGAAGCTGCGCCGGCCGTATTTTTGACGGGCGGCGCAACCAATTTTCCAGTGCCGCACTGGGACAAGTACGAGTTCCTAGAGCTTCTGGGTCGTGGCGGAATGGGCGCTGTCTACAAGGCCAGTGATCGTCGCCTTGGGCGAATTGTTGCGCTCAAATTTATTTCCAGCGATGACCCAGCCATGGTGCAGCGCTTCATGCAAGAGGCGCGAGCCCAAGCGCGCTTGGTACATCCTCATATTTGCAAAGTCCACGAGGTAGGGGTCGTTGATGGCAAGCCGTACATCGCCATGGAGTTTGTCGCCGGACAGACGCTTGATAAGTCTGTACGAAATCTCACTTTGTTCGAAAAATTGCATATTCTAAAAGATGCTGCACAGGCAGTGCATGCAGCGCACGAACAGGGCATTATTCATCGCGACCTAAAACCCGGCAACATCTTGGTCGAGCGCTTGGGAGATTCCGAATATCGTCCGGTCATCATGGACTTCGGACTGGCGCGCGAAGGAGGCTCCAGCGCCACGCATGGACTTACGGAGTCCGGAGCCGTCATGGGCACGCCCGCCTATATGTCACCGGAGCAGGCCCGCGGAGATGCCAAAAGACTCGATCGGCGCAGCGATGTCTATAGCCTGGGGGCGACGATCTACGATGTATTAAGCGGAAAGCCGCCGTTTGAGGGCCAAACGGTTGTCAATCTGCTGATGAAAGTCCTAAACGAATCCCCCTATCCTCTGCGCAGCCACAATCCGGAGATTCCCGAAGCGGTAGAGCTTATCGTCAGCAAATGCCTGAACAAGGAACCAGAGCAGCGCTATCCATCGGCGCAAGAGCTGGCCACCGATCTAGGGCGCTTTTTGGGCGCGAAACGCGTCGTGGCCAGACGGCTTAGCTATTCGTACCGATTGCTTTACTGGGCCAAGCGCAATCGAGCCATGTCGATACTGGCTACAATTTTGGTCCTCAGCTTGCTTTTATTCGCGAGCTATTCTGTACGTACACGCATCATCGCTTTGCAAAGAGAAGCGCAAGCGAAAAAGGAAGCGGCGCTGGCCCAAAAACTTGGACAGTCTGTAGAAGGATTGGAATGGCTAGTTCGTACCGCGTACCTACTTCCGCTGCATGATACGAGCTATGAAAAAAGACTGGTGCGTGAACGCATGGCCACGATCACGGCAGAGCTGAAAGGTGCCGAAAACATCGGCGCGCGCCTAGGCGCGTATGTACTTGGTCGAGGGCATCTGGCTTTGCATGAATGGGAGGAGGCGCGGGCGCAGCTTGAGCGGGCCGTACAGCTTGGCTATAGCGATGTTGAAATCGACTATGCGCTTGGCCGAATCTTTGGTGAGCTATACAGCAAAGCACTCGAGGAAGCGCGCAAAAGCGGCGACAGCAGCTTTTTTGAGAAGCGAAAAAAGGAACTACAAGCGGAATATCGCGAACCGGCGCTTTATCATCTGCAGAAGAGTCGACATTTAAAGACCATTTCGTCAAATTATGTGGATGGGCTTATCGATTATTATGAACAGCGTTACGATGCCGCGCTTTTGAATGCCCATATGGCACGGCGTCAGCTTCCATGGCTTTATGAAGCAGCCAAACTGCAGGGTGATGTGTATCTGACTAGAGCGCTCGATCTGCGCGACCGTGGCGAGCCCGATCAGGCGGACAAAAGCTTTCAGGCCGCAATTTATCACTATGAAGAAGCCGCTGCCGTGGGCCACAGTGATCATCTCGTTCACGAAGCAATGGCCGAAGCCTGGCTGCGCTGGGAAGAAACCGACATGCTGCGCGGCCAAGATGTGAGGCCCAAGCTAAAGCAGGCGCTGCTGGCCGCAGATCGGGCTTTGGAGGCGGCGCCAAAAGAGTCCTATGGGCATACAAAAAAGGCTTATGCATATTATTTTCAAGCGCAACAATTTGTACATTCTGGAAATTATGAGCAAGCCAAGCTTTCTAGCCAAGAGCAGATCGCTGCGGCGCGACAAGCGATTGCTGTAAACCCGCAAGACGTTTATGCTTATGATAGTGCCGGGCTTGCCTATTTTCAAATGGCCGAAATAGAAGCTTCGGCTCGGCGTAGTCCTCGGCAATTGCTTGCGCAATCATATATTTTCTTCGAGAATGCCTTGAAATATAAGCCGCGATTTCCATGGGCTTATAATGACTACGCGCTATCGATTACTGTAGATGCGTTGGATCGAATACGACATAATCAGGATCCAACGGAAGCCATTGCAAAATCCAACCGTCTTGCTGCTGCGGCAACAAATGTCGACCCCTCTTATCTTTTTGCGTATAATACAAAGCTAATTAATTTGAGTAACCAGATACGTTGGGTTGTTGAACACGGGAAATCTCCTCAATCATTATTGACTATTGTTGGCAATATTGAATCAGACATAATGAATATCAGTGAGAAATATCTTGCCGCCAAAGGAAATGTCGGAGCAATTTATTATAATGCTGCTAAATTTGAATATGATGCTGAAAGGAATGCATATTATTTAATAAACATGGCCAATTCTAAGTTTAGAGATCTTATTTCATTAGATTCAGGAATTGCTGACGCATATGCGTATATTTCATTTGGTTACGCGTTATTGGCAGCGCAGGCGGTGGAGAATCATCGCGAGCCAGATGCGGCAATTCACGAAGGACTTGCCACTGTCGCGATGTGTCAGAAAAATGTGCGCAAATCTCCGGACTGCCAGGCCGCGCAAGCTTTGCTACTCGCAGCAGAGGCACAATGGGCGCGTCAGAAAGGCCAACCGTTTCTTTTACGGCTCAAACAAGCGCAAGAGCTTGCCAAGCAGGCGACGCTGCAGAATTCGGACAGTGAAGAGCTACAGTTGCCTCTGGCGCAAATTTCGTATCAACTGGCCACGGCCCTATGGACATCCGAAGTACGGCCCCTGGCCCAGGTGAACCAGGGTCTGGCCGCTGCAGAGCATGCACTGCAAATCTCTGCGGGCTGGCCGCGCGCCCTGGCCCAAAAAGGAGCCCTCCTTTTGCTACGCGGCAAACTGGAAAATAAAAAACTGCAGCGTCGAGAATTTCTGGCTGCTGCGCGTCACGCCTTTGCCGAGGCTTTTTTGGGAAATTCGCAACTCAAACGACGTTATGGAGATCTTGCAGCGGAGGCGGATCGCCTTTGGCAGGACAAGTAAATCGATTTTAGGGGCGAGCGCTTGCGACAAGTCCAGTGCTGCCTTTGTCACACAGAGGCAGCTGCGCGCAGGTCATAAGCAGCGCCTGCATATGCGCAACATAGTTAGGCAGAGTGGATCTGTATCTTGTCGGATTGAAGCAGGTCGCGCCGCTTGTGTTCCAGAATGCCTCCATGGTGCTTGCCGTTTGTGAACCGCTGGTGTGTATCGAAAGAGAATCCCAAATTTGGATCTCAGTGTGCAAGTATGCACTTTGGCTCATGGTAGTCGCGGGATCGCCGGTTCCGCAAAAGTCTGCGCGCTTCATGCGCGTACAGGCCTGATGCGTGGCTTTTAAGGAGGTTCCCTGACTAGAATCCCACGGGGCATAATCCCAGGTGATACAGCCGCCAATCGAGTCGTGCGTGCAGCTTAATTGTATCGATGCTGCGTCATCTATGCGGCGTCCATCGATAAGCCATTTGGCGCCGCCAACTGGAATCATATATTCGGGTAGATTCACAGGAATTTCATCAGCATCGCCATATGGATGCGGACAGGCCGGCGCCCAGTTGTCTTTGCCGGTAACGCTCCAATCGGCCGCGTATTTGCCATAGGAATGCTCATCAATCGTACTCTGTAGCCGTAGCGTGCCGGGGACCTGACCGCCGATCTGAAAGCGTAAATCGAAGGAACCTTGAACGAGCTGCGTTACGTCTCCGACTGTGATTTGTAGCCAACCTTGCGAAGTTGCAACATTTGTGACTTCCATATCATTATAAGTGATGCTGTCTATCGGGGCGTAGTAGTCGGTATTCTGCGAGCGCAGCCAATATCCGGTTGCAGACGGCTCCATGCCGTTTGGCGGCGTCGTCGAATAGAAAATGCCGCGAATGGTTTCGCCGGCATAGACCAATCCGAAAGCCTGCGAGGAATTTCCATTGTAAAAGTTACCAAGACTGTGCTTCTGAAAAGAAGTATCCGGTTCCGGTCCAGGACCGCAGCCGAAAAGACATGTTGTAATGAGCGCAATGTGTGCAAAGTGTTTGAAGATGGACACGGCTGACTCCTATCTGTGGTCTGGTCACGGGGCCGGCGATTCGTTCATCTCATCGCGCTGCTGGACCTTGCCCCTGCTTGATTGCCTATAAAAACAAGTTTCATGCCAGTGCTTGATGGCGGCAGGAAAGCTCTTTTAGTGCCATCAGTGCGTGCGTAAATGGGTTCCTAAGGTCTGAAAAGGAATTCGAAAAACGTCCATGGCACAGATCGCGCTGCACAAACTTAGACCAAGACGTGCTTCTGGCACAGCCGACACATGTGTCAAGTGTGTCGGCTGACACAGCCGAGTGGGGATCAATCGTCTTCATGGTCCAGGTCGAAATCGCTGCGACCCACATGTATCCCTAACTTGTCGAACAGCCGCTTCAGCTGGGTTCGATGTAAGCCCAAAAGCCGCGCGGCGGCACTGATGTTACCGCCGGTCCTTTGCAATACTTCTTCAATGCGGGTGCGATCGGGTAGCTCTTTTGGCGCTTGCCGTCCGTGTGCGATGGGCGGTTGCCACACCATCGCACATGCTACAGCCGGCGCCGCGGCGCGCTCTAGCGCTTGCCCGGCATTTTTAGGCAGGTGCTGCGGAAGTAGCTTTTGATCCTTACGCCCAAGAGCATCCTGCGCTGCCGCGCGCACTGCCGATAACAGCTCGCGAACATTTCCCGGCCAAGGACGCAAAAGGCAGGCTTCCAAAAACGTGCTGTGCACGCCAAGCGGTGCAAAAGGCCGCAGCGCTTCCGCGACGAGCCAAGGAATCTCGACGAGTCGCTGACGCAGCGGCGGTATAGTAACTTCCGGGCTGTTGATGCGGTAGTACAGATCCTCGCGGAAATGCCCGACACTCACTTCTTGTCGGAGATCGCGATGCGATGCCGAGCACAGTTGCAGATTGACCTGACGCGCGCGCAATCCCCCAATCG
>CAYWPR010000122.1:0-16228 GCA_964460115.1 uncultured Myxococcales bacterium | reverse complement strand
GATGCCGTCAAACCCTGTCTCCGGTCCCGTTCCGAGGCCCCCTGCCCCCCCTTGACCCCCTGGGACGCCGATGCCGCCTGCCCCGCCCGCCTTCCCCCCTTCACCGCCTAGAAAATCGCCGCCGTCCTTGCCGTTGCTGTTGTCGCGCATGCCTCCGCCGCCATCTCCCGTCGCATCGCCGCCCATGCCTCCGCCGCCCGTGCCCAGTCCGGTGACGTTCGTGTGACCGCCCTCGGCGCGATTGCCTCTCATTGTGACCCCGATGGCCAACACCTCTCCCTGCGCGAACAACGCGCCTCCCATCCCGGCGCCGCCCCCTCCGCGCCCGCTGCTGCCGCCACGCGCCAGGCCTCCCTGCAGCGTCAGGTTGCGCAGCACAAGCCTTCCCGGGGCCAACCCGTGTATCGGGTCGACAGAGGGAAGCGGATGCGGCGGACCCGCTACATAAAGCAGCCGGAATTTCGGTGTGCCGACGGCGCTGCTTCGCTCGATGACCGCCCCATTGCCCTCGAGGGTAATGTCAGACGCGATCGGCGGCAGCGCGTTTGGACCGTAAAAGTGATTGTCAGGCGCGGTCAACGTATAGGTGCACCGGCTCGCGAGCGTCAGCGTGTGCGGTCCGGCTCCCGCTTGGTTTAGGTCCTTGAGCGCCTGCACCAGAGCCGCTTTATCGCAAGGCACGTCAACCGACAGTGCCGCCGGTTGCGCGGTCCCGGCCGGCGCGGGCGCTGGCGATGGCGAGCAGCCGGAAAACGAACTGACTGCCACAAGCCATAGCACCATGCAGGTCGTCAGTTGAAGATGGAGCGTCGACATGACGGAACCTCCTTGGTTGCGGACTAGCGGGAGCGCTTGCTCGGGCGACGTTTTTGTTGGCTGTTCTTCTGCGGCACAGCAGACGGCGCGGCGACGGGTTGCAGAGGGTCGAGGATGAGAAATTCGACGCGGCGGTTGCGGGCCCGCTGCTTGCGCTTGGAAGTACCGGCCTCGAGCGGTACCTGGCCATCGCCCTGGGCGCTGAGGCGGCTCTCCGCGACGCCGTTTTGCACCAGCCAGCGCAGCACGCTGCGGGCGCGCGCCTCGGACAATTCGCGATTTGGCTTCCCTTTACCCTTGTCGTCGGACCGACCGATGATCGCGACCTTCTTGAGGGCGGGGGCACTCTTGAAGACGTCGGCCACGGCCAAAAGGATGGGTTGGCTTTTCTTGAGGTTGATCTCGGCAGTACCGGACCGGAAAAAGATCTGCTGTCGGATCTCGATGCGCCCTTCGGCGATTTCGACCAGGCCGGGGCAGCCGTTTTTGCCAAGGTCAAGACTGGGGACGCCCTTTTGCCTGGGGCAGGCATCGACGGCGTCGGGCACCGAGTCACCGTCCTTATCGGCAAAAGGACAGCCGAGGCGCAGAGGCGATGGGTCGGGGCTGCTACCGGCCGGCTCGCTCGAGCAGCGGTCGATGGGGTCGAGCACGCCATCATGATCGCTGTCAGTCGCTGGCGCGACGACGGGCAAGGAAGCGGGCGGAGGCACTGTGCGCTTGACGTTTCCAAGGGGCATGGGCGGTGCCGGTTCCGGATCGGGCTTGGGGCGGCGGACTGCCTGGGGCTTACGAAGCGGCGCATAAGCGATACGCACAAGGAGGCGGCCGTCAGGAGTGCCGGGCTCGCGCAACAGGCCCAGGCCACCAGCCAGGCCGAGCTGTACCTTTCCAGCGACGTTGTAATGGGCACCAAGCAGTAGCTCGAGGCTGGTGTAGTCGGACTGGAAGGTATGTCCAGAGGTGATGACGCTGCTGAACAGCACCTCGGGACCGACGGCGAAGCGACGGCAGCGGTCGGCATATTGGACGAGCGCGCCGAGCTGGATCGCGGTGCCGACACTCACTCCCTCGGGAAAAACGGGCGTACCGAGGACGGCATCGGGACGAATGAGCACGCCGAAGGTAAATGACCAGCGGATGCGCCACGGCAGACCGGCCAGGACCAGCTTGAGCAGCCCGCGCACCTCCTTGTCGCTCGACTGTTCAGGCAGGGAATCGGTGTACTTGCGCAGCGGAATCCACAGCGAGCCGCCGAGGCTTAGGGAAAACGGGTTGCGGTCGGGCTGACCCCACAAGCGGACCATCAGATCCAGTCGCGGGTCGCTGACGTAGCCGCCCTGGGCGGGGGCCAGGCTAAGCTTTAGATCCGGCGTCCCGACTTCGTAAAAGACTACGGGCAGTGACAGTGACAGCGTGACACGGTCAAGGAACGAGCCGGCTAGGTCAAAATGGCCGAGGACCTGGTGCTCGATGCTGGGCTCCTGACGGCTGAAAGTGCCATCGGGATTCTGGTTGCCAAGGACCAGCGGGGCATGGGCATAATCGAGGGTGAAGCCGCCGGCGAAATAGCGCGTGGCCGAAAACCAGGGATGGTTGATGAGGAAGGACGCCTCGCCAGCCGGCGTCGGCTCGTAGCGGCTAAGCTGAAAGCCCCGGTTCTGGGCATGGGCACGGCCAAAGAAGCCCAGCGAAAAGGAGACCAAAAGGGCAACGACGAGCGTCTGCCTGTACATGGATCTGCCCTAGCGTCAAATGGAATAGAAAATCGAGGGCCCCTTCTGAGACTGGAAGCGAAAGGAAAGTGGAGCACAGGCGCCAGATCCCTGCCGAATCAGCATCGCACATTTCATTTACTAGGGCAAGGCTGACCTGCCAAATGTGATCAATCTTTGGGCTAGCACTCCTATTGCTTTTCGTACATTCCGCCTTTCCAATCGTAGCGCTCTTGGCGGACCTTTTTCTCGAGAGGACGGGGCAGTGAATCATCCTCATGCCAGGTGCGGTTTTCCTCCACGCATTCGACAATAAGCCGTGGGGGAACTGATTCCGCTGGCGTGACGGTTTTTAGCGTGCAGCTATCGGCGTGCTCTCGACCCTCGCTGGCTGACCATTCCGACTGGAAGATGAGCACGGCCGCGAGTCCTGATGCGGACAAGCGGTATAGCTTCGATTCTTTCTCGCTATGCTCCACTGGCCCCCCCCTGCTCCGCGTGACGTGCACGAGCAGGCCGGTTTCGCTTCGAGTTAACGGAAATGGAGCGAGCTCGATCGTGCCTTTTTCGTTCCTGTCCCCTTCGTGTTCCCTTTTGATGGTCATCGATTCGATGGCCGATAGCCCAAGATGGAGCGGCTCTTTGCTCCGCTTAACCGCACCGAGCTCAACCATAGTTGACGATGCGCCTTTGCTCGCGTGATCGACTCGGCAAATCACGACGTTATCGTTGAACGGCAGCACTTCGACACCGGTGATCAAATCGTCACTCTGGTCGGGGCCTGTATGGTCTCCGCGACCGTACGGAAAAAGCGCGCGGATGCACTGCTCGCGAGTAAGGGTCGGCGCCGCATCAAGAGAGCCGATGCGCACAGACGGCGTCGACTTCGCTGCTTTGATCGTGGCATCCAGCGTGCCCCAGACCTCGAGTTCGCTGACGCAGATCTCGCGCCAGTGCGGCTTGCTTCCGGGGATGATCTCAAGCACGCGGATCTCGAAGTCGCCTCCCGGTTGGTCGACAGAAATCTCCTGTAGCCTTCGGCTTTCCACGTCGAGTGTGTGTTCGACGAGCGGCTGGCCCGCGCGAGAGATGCGCACCTTCTTGATGCGTGGGTTCATCGTGAAAAAATCGCCCGCGGGATTTTTGTGAATGAAGCCGGCGGTCAGCTTGATCGTCTTCACTTGCACAACGGATGGTAACCGTACTCTGACCCATGCGCCTCCCAACTCGCCGGTTTTCGAATTCCATGCGGTGGTCAGGTTTCCGTCGACAAGGTGCTCGGGGAGATGATTCGCATTGGCAACGGTCGAGGAGACGGCGACCGTGGTGGGGATGGTGGTGAGGAGATTGACGATACGCGGCGCGCGATCGGCAGAGGTGATGCTGACGAGGAAGAGTAGCAAGATCGGAATAGGGTACTGCGTGCGCACGTAATACGGTTCTCCTAACCTGCCTACTTTGCCATCATCCAGTTTGAGTGGGAGAAGACGCCAGACCGCTATTGGGTGCGTATCTTGATCTTTCCTGCTGCTTCTAGACAGACATCTCGGACGGGATAGGATTTGACTGCATAACGATCTGCGCCCCCCGATTGGACCATCTCTTCATTGATTTCGGAATATGAATCACTACTCGCCAGCGCCTCTAGTTTTCTCAGCACTGTGGCATCACCAATCTCGGCCAAGGTATTACAGGCTGCTATACGCAGATCCTTGTCCTTGCTCAGTAGAAGTTCGACCGCCACCGACATACCTTCCGCTGGGCACTTGCTGTCTACAAAATAGCGAAGAGAGCCATGACGGGCATCCTCACTGGCGCCTCGCAGTACGGTTCGGAGCTCCTGACAATGATTGGTGTGGCCCTTAGCGACAAGCCAGAGGCCAATGTGCAACATGGCATCCTGCGCATATTCTGTACGTAGAAAACGAGAGCCGCTTTCTGTAGTCGCATACCTAAGAAACTCCGCCTCAAGCGGAACTCCCGATTCTTCCAGCGATACCAGCAGAGGATCCGTGTCTTTGGATCCGTGGTAAACGGGGGCTAAGAGCTCAAAGATTTGCTTAAAATGGCCACACGCAGCAAAGTGCTTCGCGATCAATTTCATCCCTTCAAGACCGGCCTCAGAGGGTCCCGCCTCTTGATAGCTGGCGACGACAGTTTTACAATCAGTATCGTTTTTTGCTTTAATCAGCTTGATATAGTGGCATGCTTTTAACCTAGCATTTGCGCTATCTGTATCTTCATCTTGGTTATCGCAGACCTTTTTAAGATAGGAAACATCCTGACGATCATACCCAGATTTCAATTCCTCAGATTTAGGCACTGCAGATTTAGGCACTGTAGATTCAGGCACTGCAGATTTAGGCACTGTAGATTCAGGCACTGCAGATTTAGTTATGGATAATGCACTAAATAAGCTACAATCTGCCATGATTAGCATGATAATCATCGCCATGGATTTATTTGCGTTAAATTGATTTTTAATCATAATTTGGAGTTTCTCTGGTTTCTGAAACATCATTAGGCTCCTTCTGAATATTCCTTGATGGTTGATTTGAGAGCATACCGTCGACTCAGTTATCGAACTAGAAGCGTAGTTGGGTGCCTTCACTGATACGGAGGATGTCTTCGATCGAGAGACGGGGCGCCCCAGTGATCCATCGGTCAGGTATGAAGATGCCGCTTGGCGTGTTCATCTCGAACAGGGCATAGCGGGTACCGTCACGTCGGCGAGCGTGCGAACTGCTATCTAACCTGAGACAGGGACAAAGAAGAAGATCTAGGAAACCGCAAAGCCCCCTCCTAGGAGTAGATCCAGGCCAGACTGCATCCATATTTTTTGTATCGTAGCACGAGTGGCAGCAAGGTATCGTCTCAAAATGAAACGGTGTAGGAGCACAACGCAGCTCGGCTTGATCCGCTTTTGTACTGCGACCTCCCTCAGTTTCGTGGACACTCCAAGCAGCCCTAAGCTGCGCTCCGCCCGTTCGCGACGGCCTGCGCCTGGACCCGGCGGGGCTTAGGTACAAATTTCGATGGAGAATGGGCGCGCGCCCGGACGCGGGCAGTTACTTAGGGACGCCGAGGAAGCTTGCCGGCAGGTTCGGTCTCGGCATGTGGCAGGACGCACACTGGTACGCGGCGCGGTAGGTCTGACAGGCATAATACTGCTTGGCTTCCGGCAGCGCCGGCGGTGCTGGCATCCCTCCGAGCCGCGCGACCACCGCCGTCCGGATGGCATCCAGGCGATCCTTGCGCGCAGCCAGCGTGTCCTTGGCCGGGTAGAGCGAAAGATCGTCTGCCTGCACGTTGCTCTGCGCGGCCTGCAAGGCGCCTGCTGCCACTTGAATGCGGCCCATCGCTTCGTCTAGCGCCGGCATGGCTTGCGCCGGATCTTTGTCGGCGCGAGCCACCAGAGACTCGGCGCGGCGGGCGTCTTATGCGTGACGTGACTCTGTGGTGCAAAGATGTCGCGCCCGCAACGCGCAAAGTCTGCGGCATCAAAGACCGGCTCGAGCTCGGTTAGGATGAATTGCATCTTTTCCTCTGCTTTGGGAATGTGATAGTTGGCATCGTAAAGAAAGTCGAGAAGCTGCGGCTTGGGGGCGGCAGTCCATTTTGCTCCCGCTTTGAAGTACTCCTTAAACAGCGAACAGTAGGACCAACCTTCAAAGTAGCGCCCACGATCGGCAATGGGGGTTTCTAGAATCTTGTTTCCAAGGATCAAGAACGGATCGCGCGGATTGGCAGAGCAGAAGCCGCTTGGCACCTTCCACGCCGGCATCGCAAAGGCAGCCGCGAAGTTCGCGGGGTCGGAGCGCCGAACTCTGACTCCTTCTGCTTCCAGAATATGAATGAACTGTTGCAGGTCTTTGCGCGCCGCCTCTACCATGGATAAAGGATAGGGAACTCCAGCACCCCCAACGGTGCGCTCGAGTTCGTCCCATTTCCCAGGGCCCACGGTAACTTCATTGACGCGGTTTAATGCCGGAAACATGGCTCCGTCCAGGTTGCCGATAATGACTTCTTCGAGCGGATCCCATTCATTGTGCGAGTTTACCGGGCAGTTCATCGTCAGCGCTCACTCCCTTTTGCGAACAACGGCCGCAGCCGCGCTTCTGCGGCATCTAGCGTCGCATCGATTTTGGCAAAACAAATCCGCACCAGGTCGCGACCCTGCTCCGGATCGGCGAAAAAGCAACTCCCCGGCGCCAACGCGATTCCAAGCTTGTGCATGAAGTAGTCCACGACCTGCCGGTCGTTGCCCAGTCCCAGGCCTGACACGTCAGCCATGATGTAGATGCTGCCTGCAACCGGGCGGCAGCGCAGACCGGCCCGCTCAAGCAAACCCACCGTGCGATCGCGCTGCCTTTGATAAAAGGCACACAGATCGCTGTAGTAGACGGCGGGCAGACTAAAGGCCGCCAGCCCAGCGTGCTGCAGCGGCGTCACGGTCCCCGCTGTCATCAGGTCATGCAGGCGACGCAGCGGTTCGGACAACTGCGGCGCGGCGAGTATGTAACCAAGTCGCCAGCCGGACACGCGAAAGGTCTTTGACAGGCCAGCGATGAGCACCGTGCGCGGGCGCAAAGACTCCACCTGCATCGGCGAGACGTGCTCTCGCCCATCGAATACGAACTCGTCGTAGATCTCGTCGCTGACGACCACCACATCGTGCGCCGAGCAAAGCGCGCCGAGCCGCTCAAGCTCGGCCACTGTCCACACCTTGCCGGTAGGGTTGTGTGGCGTGTTCAGCACGACCACGCGGGTACGCGCAGAAAACGCCGCCGCCAGCTCTGCTTCGTCAATGTGCCAGTCCGCATCGTGTAGCCGGACTCGACGCGGCACGCCACCAAGCGCCCGGATGGCGTGTAAATGCTGTTCGTAAAAGGGCTCAAAAAGGATGACCTCGTCCCCCTGATCGAGCAAGATCGACAGGGCAGCGTACAGCGCCTCCGTCGTCCCGATGGTGACGGTGACCTCGGTCTCAGGCTCGAATGTGGTGCGGCGCTTTTTTCCCGCATGGGCCGCGATGGCCTGACGCAGCGGGGCGATGCCCCAGGTGTTGCCATATTGGTTTTCGCCCTGAAGGATGGCGCGCACCGCGGCCGCCTTGACCGGCTCGGGGGCGTCGATGGGCGGAATTCCAAGGGCCAGGTCGATCACATTGCCGCGGGCAAGCTGACGCACGATCTCGCCCAGCGCAAAGGGTGCCAGCGCCGCTGCGCTAAGCGACAGACGCGGGCGGGCTATTTCGGCCCCCCCTTCCATGCCCAGGGCGGAAGGTTTGGAGATTTTCATAGTCCTGCAATTTACACGATGCGTCTTTTATCCAAAGAGTTTTTCACACACTTCACTTTCTTGTCGGCTTACAGAATCACCCCGAAAATCCTCAAGCTTTTTGCTTGAACCGCGAGAGCCGAGTGCGGCTCAGTTATCGCGAGTTCGAACAGCGAACAAACCAAATCGAGCACTTGTTCCTAGCTCTCGAAGAAGATCTCTATCCTGGTCCGGATCTTTTGCGCTTGCTTCGCGAGCGCCATATCACGATGGTCAGTTTGACGCCGTCCGGTCTGGCGGCGCTGCCGCAGGATCCGCTTCCCGATCTGCGCAGGCAGTTGCTAAATGTCGCTTAGGTCTCGCTGCGATTCAGCCACTTCGGCGTTGGCTGCGGCGTGAAGCTGCGCAGGCGTTCCAATAATTGCTCCGGATTCTCTTCAACGATCGCGATGTCGCGGTGCGCTTCGCGCAGAAATCCATCCTCCACGGCGCGATCGAGCTGCGCGCGCAGCGGATCGAAATAGCCCTCGACATTGAGCAGTCCGCACGGCTTTTTGTGCACGCCTAGCTGCGTCCAGGTCAGCATCTCGAAGATCTCCTCGAACGTGCCAAGTCCTCCGGGCAGGGCGATAAAGGCATCCGCGCGCTCGGCCATGAGTGCCTTGCGCGCGTGCATCGAGTCGACAACGCGCAGCTCGGTAAGCCCGTTGTGTGCGAGCTCTTTATCGAAAAGAAAGTCGGGCAGTACGCCCAGCACCTCGCCGCCTTGCGCAAGCGCACTGTCCGCAACGACTCCCATAAGCCCGACGCGCGCCCCGCCATACACGACGCCGATTCCCTGCTGCGCAAGCAGCGTTCCCAGCCGATGCGCCGCTTGCGCATATTTCGGCCGCGATCCCGAATTACTGCCACAAAAAACACAGATCCTTCGCACGGGTCGCGATAAAATAGCATTGAGATACCGCTGTCAATAAGGCGACTTGGTCCCTCCTTGTCCATCTTCGGATCAAGTCTCGAGCATGTGCCTACCTGCCTTGAACCATGGCTAAAAATACCTCGGCGAATCGATAGGCGTCCCCATAGTACCGCCCTGATAGGTAGTTGCCGTCCCGCACGCTAAAACCAAAATCCCGGCGGTCCGGTCCCTCGCGAGACATGCTGAAGGGACCAGGCAAAAAGTCAGCGGGTGAGGCCAGTGCGGCGGTGACCTCTTCCTCAACGGTCTGCGGATACGTTCGGTAATAATTCCGTAGCCATAGCCCAGTCATCGCCCAGGCGCTCATCTCCTGAGCGCGAGTCAAGGCCGTGGTCTTGCGTCCGTACAAGATCGAACGTCCAGTCGCCGGATCACGTGCCCGCGACGCAACCAGCACGCCGTGGCAGATCGCCCCCACAGGCCTGCCCGAAAGCAGCAGCCTCGCCACCAGCTCCTGCACCTGTTCGGACTCCAGGTAGGGCTTCATGGCTTTTGCGTGGCCACCGGTCAGGACCACGCCATCCAGCGACGTCTGCTTCAACTGCGCATAGGATATCGGCCGATTGAAGGCCGGGCTGGCCGCCATCTGCGCGTAGACCGAGCGGGCGTGAGGCCGGGCGCGCAGAAAGTGCTGCCAGATGGCGAAGCCTCGACCTGTGAGCACCCGGTCGTCCGCTTTAGAGGGCTGACCAGCGGGGGTCGCGAACACGACCTCGTGCCCGGCGTCGATCAAGGCGCGCCAGGGGATCGATGACTCAGTGGGGTCAAAGTCTTGAGCAGGGAGGGGAAAGGCGATGCGCATCGCCTAGCCATGACATCTTTCTTCATGAGTCGCAAACTTAGGATGGAATAAACTATTCTCATGAGCACTGAAAATACCTTCCTGGACCTGATCCATGGGGGCCGATTTCTGACCCAGGGCACTCCCGATCACGAGGGCCACTTCCAGGACGGCATGTGGCGCAACTGGGCGAACAGCTATCAGGTCCGTCCGCGCACCTACCTGTTACCCAGTGATGAGGCCGCGCTTGTGAATGCCGTCAAAGGCGCACACAAGCTGAGGATGGTGGGTGGTGGCCACACCTTCAACGAATCGCCCCTGTCGCCGGAAACGATGATCTCGCTGGACGCTCAAAACCGCGTCCGGTCCATCGACAGGGCATCTCGAACCGCCCGCGTGCAGGCCGGAATCCGTCTGCGCGACCTCAACCAGGCCCTCTGGGACCACGGCCTGGGCTTGCCGGTGCTGGGCTCGACGGACGCGCAGAGCGTCGCCGGCCTCATCGCCACCGACCTACACGGCACTGGGCGCGACCATGGTTTTCTATCCGAGCAGGTGCGCAGCCTGCGGGTCATCGCCGCCGATGGCAGCGCACAGACCGTGCGGCCGGGCGACCCGCTATTTCACGCACTGTTTGGCGCCTTGGGCACCTGCGGCGTGGTGACCGAGGTCGAGTTGGAGCTGGTAGAGGCTTTTCACCTAGAAAAGACCACCGCCATGGTGAATCGCGCCGAGACCGAGTCGCATATTGAGGCGCTGCTAGCAGCCAACGAACACCTTAGCCTTTATTATGTCGGCGGCGGCAGCCACAGCGATAGCGTGCGCATGCACCGCTGGAATCACACCGCGGATACGCTTACCCCGGGCTGGCAAGTGCTCAAGGCGAGCGTCGAACTGAGCGACTTCGCTATCAGCGCTTTCCTTCCTAGCGCTGCCGAGCTTATCGCCAGCATCAATGAAGACTCGGCGCTCTCCAACACGCTGGCCCCCGATCACCGCCTGGTCATGCCCAGCAGCCAGGGGTTTGGGCGCAAGCTGTTCTACCGCCACGATGAGATCGAGTACGGCGTGCCCTTCGAGGCGTGGCAGGCGACGGTAGCGGAAATCATCAATCTGCTTGCCAAGCACCACTTCTTTTCCATCGTCGAGGTCCGCTTTACCCCGGATCGCTCGGCGGCCCTTTTAGGGCCGGGCGTGGGCCGACGCACGGCCTACATCGAGCTAGCCACGCCTTTGTCTCAGGACACCACCCAGGTCTATGCCGCGGCCGAGGAGATCTTTCGCGCCCACCGCGGCCAGCCCCACCTGGGCAAAAAAACGAGCTTCACCGCGCGCCAGATGGCAGAGACCTACGGCGAGCGCTTCACGCGATTTCAGGCCGTTCGAGCAGCACAGGACCCGAGCGGAAAGTTTCACAACACCTTCACAGCGCGCATCTTCGAGGGCTGACGCCACTCGGGGTAAGAATGCCTAACCGAACCTACGGCGCGTCCCGATCACGACGTCGTCCGTCCTCGCGTACGGGTAGTACGCTTCCGGCGGGCGCCCTCGCGCTCAATAGTATCTTGGCCTGCTCGCTACGGTTCTGTTAGGCATTGTAAGGAAAAGGATATCTACTCATTTGCCACGGTGCAGGCTAGATCAGGTTCCGCTGGAGGACCCAACCATAGGAATTATCCGAAGCCACTACTGGCTTGGTGTGGACATACGCTTCATCTGGAGTCCGTAGGTCGTACTACAGGTTGCCAGAGGAACAGCGCAGCCCTGTCGAGCCGTCTCAAGCCGATGGATTTCCAGATTGATGACGTCATCTCCCTGCACCTCGGCGAGCGCAGTCTCTGAAAGCCAATACGAGCAGCCAGCGCGCGTCTGGCTGCTTTGGCCAAAGAGCACACCAACGTTGCAGTTGATGGAGCCTTGAAGCAGGAACCCCAGCTCAAAGTCTGGCGCCCCACGAGGAACGATGACATCAGTATTAAGCTTGCCCGAGTTACCAAGCACCTTGCCTTGCCTGTCGAGCATGCGTAAGGGACGCAAATCGCAGCTATCTTCGCCGAGCAGCGATACGGCGCTAATAACATAGTCTTCGCTGCTGCTCAATCGGTAAAGGGGTTGTCCGGCTGTACAGGAAGCATTAGTTCCTTTTTCGGCTGCGACTATTTCCATATCGCCGCCGCAACCACCGCTAACCAAGAGTGCTGCCGCCAGATATACGGCGCCTGCTGCAAAGCGAGCTACTGTTTTTACTAGCATTGGTATGGGTATCCTTTTGTTTGTGGGAGATGCTGGTCGGACACTCGACGAGCGTTTTTCTAAATTCGATTCGCTGCGCAAAAGCTTGCGATTTTATGATTACTGATTCACGAAATCATAAACTGCTTACCTTTTTGCACATTCGCATGACTCACGCGTCGAAGCCAAGGGCGAAGTGAACTGCCAAGGTGTACGCACAGGGATGTCTACGCCATGGCCACCGATCTGTCCATCGAGGTTGTTGCTGTTTTTATCGACACGAATCCGTAATGAATCCGTGAAGAGCAATTTATAAGCTCCTAAATCTTCGACAGTAAATTTTGTAAGGAATATCTAGCCGGGCAATGTGCTAGTGGTTGACGGGGAAGTCAAGTTGTTAGACTTCGGAATTGCTTCGAATCTAAAGGGCGATAGCAATCTGGCTGGAACTCTGGATTATATGGCGCCAGAGCTACTCTTGGGACAGACCCCTTCCATTCGCAGTGACTTATATGCCGTCGGTGTCTTGTTTTTTCAGTTACTTATCTGCGTGGCATCCTGCACAGGCTTCTGGCATGTCGTAAGGAGGAACGACCTTACGCTGCCAGCGCAGTGCTGAAGGAATTGGCCGCCGCCTGAATTGGCACCGTACGCCCGCACAGAAATGCTCCGTTTCCTTGCAGCCCCAGCCGATACATCTTTACCCTGGGCAACAATAAGAATGAACAAAAGCTTTGCGGAAAAGAGCTTCTTCGTGGTTAGCGTTACTTCAAGAAAATTCTCACCGACAAGAATACTGTGCAGCTAGAAGTCTTTTTTATATTCTCCATCGAGGAATTGAATGCATCGGACGGCTGCGGACAGATTTCGGGCAAAGCTGATCATGGAATCGTCGGGATTAGAAAAGAGTCGGCTATTTCAGCGCAAAAGACCTCTGTCTTATCTCCCTATTTTCGAGATACATAACTCCGTTTTGGTCTGAGCTGATCTTGAATTCAGCGACGAAGGCGCGCCCAATATCGTCCTGCTCAATCGTCCCGTATGGACCAGGAACAAGACGCCCAAGCCAAGCAACATAGCTCGGCGTATGGGCATTGCCTGCGATGATGCCCGGGCGGAAAATCGCCAGACTTTTGAAGCCTATCCCTTGAACCGTTTCTTCTTTTAACCCCATAAACCGCACATAGCGAATTCTGCTTTTTGCAGTGCTTCCCGCTGCCGAGAGCAAAGCAAACCGAGCGATCCCTCCGCTGTGACAACCTCGAGCAAAATTACCGACCACCCCAATTTCTAGAGCTTTTAATTCCTCGTCGCTCCACTTCATGCTGCCTTTGCCGACGCCAACACAGGATGCCCCGTAGACCGGATCGCCCTGCGCAAGCATTTCCTGCGCCAGCTTGGTCACTTCTGCCGGAAACTCGGCAGCAGCCGTGTCCAAAATCACCTGCCGCAAGCGAGCATCTGCGGGCAGAGAAATTGCTTTGCGATTCACCATCACGATCTCAGCGCAGGACGGCTCTTTTGCCAGCGCACGCACCACAGAAGCTCCGACCTGCCCTGTGCCACCTATGATCAAGACGCGAAATGCCATTTTAGACCTCTTTTTCCGTGCGGTTTTGTGGCCGCGATTCTAGCGTAGAATGATGGAGGCCATTTTGCCACTCGAACGTTGGCTGGCCGAAGGCAAGCTCAAATTCCAAACCGATGTGGTCGACGGTCTACAGAACGCGCCAGCCGCCGTGCAGCGCCTCTTTACCGGGGCCAACATCGGCAAGGTGCTGGTGAAGGTTTCAGACTCCTGAGTCCGCGTTTCAATTTGTCCGCAGTTCAGCTACCAAAGTGTGAACAAGGGAGGGAGTCTGAGTGAGCTACCGAACGTGCATCACTGTCGAATGTATGTAAGTGCGTGGCCCGTACCTTCCCAATTGCCTTCGAAGAACAAGGTCAATTGCGTTGGTGTTGCTGAGTACTTGAGAATCTCGTGGAATTCCACTCCGCCGGGCTCACGTGGACATTCTGAGATCGCCCGTTCGAGGGTTTCTCCGCGGACAGTCCACTGCTGCATAGATGCTTCCTCGAACTCCTTCCACTTTTCCCGATTTACTTCCAGAACCAAGCCGCCGCTGATTTGCAGCACTTCATGAGTCATCGGCGTATAGCCTGCCCATGAGTATATCATCCTCGTCATCAGGAAATAGGTGCCGTCCTGAATGCTTCCGCCAAGCGGCGTTGGCATAGGCGCGTCATCGAAGAATTCCTGTACTTCGGGGGCTGCCAGGGAATTTTTGAGGCATTTGTTCGCGGCCCTGCCCTGGCCTTCGCCAGAGCGCTGATCAGTTCCAGATGATTTTGCCCAAGACTCCGAAGGATCTGCCGCCGATCCCCGTTGCTCCGCCGTGGAACTCAACTGGGGCACGTCTTCAGGCAGCGCACAGCCAACAAAGGCTGTAGAGAAAGAAGAAAGGATGTACATGGATGTGACCAACAATCGCGACATGTTCACGTTCTCCGGTTGTTACTAGAAAGCCCTTCCTTTGCAAGCAAGGGAGTACCTTGGAGCTGCACGGAGGTCAAGTTATCATTTGCACAACGGAGCCCCTTTATCTGCACGATGGATGGATGAGCTCGGTAGAGACACTGTGAAGGTGGAATTTGAGCCCCTCGCGGATGGCGAGCTTTGCAGCCAAAGAAGCGAAAAGCCATCTCCTGCTAAATTCCTTTGTTTGCGAATACTCTGAGAGGGTTTATGAGAACTGGACTTGCCCCGATTTAGTGGCCATTGGCCCTCAAAGGAAGTAGGAGGAGCAAATGCCGAACCGAACGCGAAGGCAGTTTACCGAGGAGTTTAAGGCGGAGGCCGTCAAGTGAGTGCAGACCAGCGATAAGACGCGAGCGCAGGTGGCGCGCGATTTGGACCTGACCGACAGCGCGCTGCGCAATTGGGTGGCGCACGCGCAGCCCCGAGGCACTGGCGCGGGCGCAGCGGATGCCGAGCTAAATGAGACTCAGAAGCTGCGCAAAGAGGTCCGCGTGCTACGAATGGAGCGCGACCTGTTAAAAAAAGGCCGGCCTCCTTCGCCAAGGAGCAGACGTGAAGTTCGCGTTCATCCAAGTGCAGAAGGCTGACTTCCCTGTCGAGTTTATGTGCCAGCACCTTGAGGTATCGCGCAGTGGCTGCGATGCCTGGTGCCACCGGGGCCCGTCTGTGCGTCGGCAGCAAAACGAAACGCGCAACACCCAGATTCAGCAGATCCACCAACCAAGCCGCGGTACGTACGGCAGGCCGCGCGTCCAGACGGCCTTGCGTTTCCAAGGCATCCGGACCAGCTTCAAGCGAGTCGAGCGCTTGATGAAGCAGCAGGGGCTGTCTGCACGACGGAAACAGCGGCATCGCAGCACGACGGACTCGGGGCATGCGCTGCCCATTGCTCCCAACGTGCTGGCACGCGCTTTTTGGGCGCAGGCATCCAGTCAAGCTTGGGTGGGCGACATCACCTTCCTTCCGACGGCCCAAGGATGGCTCTAACTACCAATCTGCGCTGCTCACCTTTGGTTTTGTCGGCAGCATGAGCAGAAAAGGGAATTGCTGGAAAAATGCCGTCGCAGAGAGCGTCTTCGCGACGCTCAAGATCGAGCGATGCCACCACCACCGCATTGCAACGCCCGCTGAGGCACGTCAAGCGGTGTTTGTGAGTACATCGAAGTCTTCTACAATCGAGAAAGGCTTCACTCTTCTCTAGGCTACAGGAGTCCAGCCCAGTGCGAATCCCTGCCTACCGAAGCACTGTACGCAGCTTAACCTGGTGTCCACGGAAGCGGAGCAGGTCCAGCTCGTCTTGCGTCGCCATAATTAGGCGTGCCTAGGCAAAGGTGATGAAAAGGCTGGATCATAGGACCTGTTCCAAACTACAATAAAAAGGCATCAGTCTGCTTCGAGCAGTGTAAAGGGTCAGCCATGCCAAGCATTTTGCATCCTCAGGGCACTCTTATCACGGCGCGCTTTGCAATCGAGCGCGTCGCTGGTCAGGGTGGGATGGGAATTGTTTATCGGGCCCGAGATCTGCACACCGGAAATCCGGTGGCACTAAAGATTCTGCATAAAGGGGATGGGAGAAAGGAAGCGGCGCTGCGCTTTTTGCGCGAAGCCCAAGCCCTTTCCACTTTGCAGCATCCCGGAATCGTCGCGTATATCACGCACGGTCAAACTTTAGACGATCAGCCATTTCTGGTTACCGAATGGCTAGACGGCGAAGACCTGGCGCAACGGCTGAATCGAGAGGGGCTTTCTCTTTCCGAAAGCCTAGAACTTATCATGCGCGTGGCGCAGGCCCTTACCGTCGCCCACAAGCAAGGCATTATCCACCGCGATATCAAGCCGAGTAACCTGTTTCTGCAAGAAGGGGACGTCAAGCAAGTCAAACTGCTGGA
>CAYWPR010000121.1:0-16238 GCA_964460115.1 uncultured Myxococcales bacterium | reverse complement strand
AGCCCGCCAAGCGAGTTTGCAGCAGGTTCGTAATAGGGGCGCAGCCTGACAAAAAGCGTGAGCAGATGCAGCGGGAGCTTTTCACGCATTTATCACGAATTCCTATACGCAAAGCTTGCCCGGCAGTTTGCTTTTGAAGCGCTTCTAACCTATTACAACTGCTGTAATTTTTCGTCGCCAATGTGCCTTTTTTTCGACGGGTTTCAAACTGTCTGCTATCTTATCGAAAGCTTATCGTGACTAGAGCAATCGAGACCCATAAGGAGAACCTGAGAATGAGCATCAATCGTCATTTAGCTATAGGTGGTTCCGCATTCCTTCTGACCCTGAGTCTGGGGTGTGGAGGTTCCAACTCAAACAACACGTCGCCTATGGCGGTACTGAAATCGGTAAGCCCGGCTCTGGGACCTTCGACCGGGGGAATTGCCGTGACGCTAGACGGTGAAAATTTTGTAAATGGCGCCACTGTCTCTTTTGCCGGAACGCCGGCAACGCAGGTGACGGTGATGAGCGCCACTCGCATGAAGGTGATGCTTCCCCCCAACTTGGGAGCATTTGGCAAGGTGCCGATCGTCGTGCAAAACCCAGGCAGCCAAGCGGAAAGCCGTGCCGATTTGTTCTCGTACTTTTCGGGACAATTGGCATTTTCCAGCGCCTCGGCTTTCTCGGCGGGAACGATTCTGCAAAACTTTACCGTCGCCGATTTTAACCGCGATGGGAAATTAGACCTCGCAGTCAGCAATCCCGGCGGGCGCAGCGTCGGCGTACTTTTAGGGCTAGGCGGTAGCGCTTTTGCCATGGCCACTCAGTTTCCGGTGGGCGCCGGACCAAGCGGAGTCGGCGCGCTAGACCTAAACGGAGACGGAATCCTCGATTTGGTTGTGCCCAACTCCGTCGATAATAACGTCAGCATCCTCATCGGCGATGGCACGGGCAAATTTGGTACCGCGACAACTGTGGCCGTCGGCAAGAATCCTTCGGCCATGTTGGTCGCAGATTTTAACGGAGACGGCCGATCTGACGTCGCAGTTGCCAACTTGATTGGCAACAGCGTAAGTGTGCTTCTGAACAATGGGCAGGGGTCCTTTTCCGCGGCCAGCGAAATTCCAGTGGGCACGCAGCCCACATCCATCGCCGTGGGTGACTTTAATGGCGACCAGCGACCGGACCTGATCTTCACCCTTAGCACCCATCCAGCTGCCCTCAGCCTGCTGCCTGGTAACGGCAGTGGCGGATTTGGCCCTGCGACCAACATCTCGACGAATAGCTCCGACCTGGCATCCCTTGTGACCAGCGATTTCAACAACGATGGCAAGCTCGACATCGCGGTGACGTCACCGGGTGATAACAAGACCAGAGTCCTTCTGGGCAGCGGCAATGGCACCTTTACGGCGGTTACCAATGACTTGCCGATCTCGGGTGCCGCAGGGATGGGCCTTGTTGCCGCAGATATAAACGGTGACGGCAATAGCGATCTGGTGATCACAAGCGACATTGCCAATAACGTCAGCATTGTCCTTGGCGATGGCAGCGGAAACTTTAGCCCCGTCGCCAATTTTGCCGCCGGAATGCGCTTGCAAGGAATCGCCATCGGCGATTTCAACGGCGACAAGCGACCTGATATCGCGTTTTCTAACCAAGCAAGCGGTCAGATCGCGGTGCTCCTCAATCAGTCGCAGTAGTCGCGTCTGCGCAGCGTAGCGAAGCCCGCTTTCGCCTGCACAAGGCGCGGCGGGGCAGCCCTCCGAACTCGCCATAGCATCTCAGACTCCTGTCAGTATAATGCCCGACATGCAGCATGTATGTCGGGCATTGTCGATTCTGGGAGTCGCCAGTTTATTTTTCGCTTCAGTCGCGCACGGTTATACGTGTGATGTGGACGATCTGGATGCGGTTCGTTTTCAGCTAGAGCCCGCTGACAAGACCGCAGCGCCGCGCAACAGCCGCATTCGGCTGTTCTGGAATCAACAAGGAGATTTTGAATTTGTACGGCTGCAAGTACACAAAACAGGCGGTCCGGAAATTTCGGGAACTTCCAAGCGCCTCGCCAAAGAAGGCGAACCCGGACTGGAATTTGTTCCTACGCAGCTTCTTGCAGCGGATACCCAATATGACGTTTCTATCCTTGTAAAATCTTCCGATGGCGACGGTCCAAACAGTTCGCAGACAAGAAAAATAGGAAATTTTCGCACGAACCAAAGCCTGGATGAAGAGCCGCCGCACGGACGCGCCGTGGTGGATGGCGCACTCGTACTAATCGATCTGCGAACCGATGCAAATAACGAGCATTATCCCAGCTTGCAACTGACCGTGGGAGATGTCGCGGATGAAACAACTTCGATGGCAAAACTGCTTTTCGCGGTCTGGAGCAGTGATGCGAAAAATCCCACCGCTGCCATTGATTATACGCGCCCCCCCCATGCTTACTTTCATTCCGTAGCGGATGACTATGGCGGACATCAGGTGCTGATGTTTCATTCCCATCACGTCTGTACAGACACCGATTTTTCGAATCCAAGCACGGCCCCGACTTGGAAAAGCCAAACCAACTCCTGGCGGCTTCCTAAGTCTACTTCTGCGCTTTCAAACTGGCGCATTGGCGTTCGAGCGGTGGATCAGGCCGGCAATCAAGGGCCAAAAGCGGAACTGACGATCGATTTGAGCAAACCGGTGTATGCCGCGCGTGCCGAGGATTTGCGCGATGTTTGTGAAAATGCCAAGCCAAAGGACGCGCTACAGATTTTGCCGCGCGATGGTGCAACGGCACCCTTGAACACGCACATTTGGATTTGGGAAGGCAAGCGCCATCAAGGAGTCTTTGGGCGCGCCGACGGTCCGAGTTTCAAAAATCGATTTCGCTTGCTGGACGCGAAAAAAGTAACGATTGCGACGACAAGTCGCAGCTTTTTGGCTGGTAGCATTCAAGTCACAGAACTGATTCCTCAAAGCCCGCTGGCCGCCAATTCGACGTATGTGCTTGCAGGAGCTACAGGGAAGTTGCTGTCGAAATTTATAACCTCTGAGGCTACGGATTCTCAGCCGCCGGCAGGGCAAATTGCGAATTCCCTGCAGGCTTTTGGCCGTACGCTAAAAATACCGACCGCGACGATTTCCGATGCAGGGCCGGGAACTCACGAAGTCATTTTTGGCGTATGGGCGCCTCGGCAAGGCGAAAATATCGTTCTGCAAGAGGCGCCGCGCACCTATGTTTTGGCCAAGCAAGGCACACTCACCCTTGGCGAAGGTGGCTGGTGTGACAGTTGGAATTACAGCTTTCCCATTGAAGTAAAGCAGGGAAAGCTTTCCATCGTACCGATTGATCTGGCCGGAAATCGCGGATTGGCGACGGAATTTACCGTGGATGTGCGCAAGATGCGGAGCACTCCTTTTTGACGACGGCCCCTGCTGCTACAGCGAGCAATTTGGAAATTAGCGCGAGGACAGCGAAATAATTGCCAGCTTTCGGCAAGCTCAAATAGTATGCCGATTCATGATACAACGAAGCTTCTCCATGATCCTGGCGGTCACTCTGCTTGGCGCGTTCGCAAGCGGCTGTGGCGGCGCTGCCTACTCTGATAAGTGCAAGAGCTCCTGCGATTCATCAGCCGTTATGAAGTGCGCATCGATGGATACAGGCCAATGCCAAAGCGACTGCGAGGCGCGCACGAGCGGTCTTACGGCAGCCTGCGCAACCTGCATCACCCAGGCCAACGCCTGGCATTATGCAAACGATCGCCGCAGCTCGGGCAGCTCGTCGACTTGTGTGGGCTATGCCTTTCCATCAATCACCGATACATCGAGCTCGGGCTGCGGAAACGTCTGCAAGTAATTAGGTCGAAGCGCCGTAACAAGAGCACGCTCGGAAAAAGGAGCACGAATCCCAGACCCGCGACTCGTTCGAGCCATATTTCTTGGGTACTGGCGCGGCAGTTAAACGGCAGCACCGCCGCATAATGGCAGACCCAGGTCAGGCACGCCGCGGTCATCGCTGGCCGCGTGCGCGCACTGGCAAATGGCAGTAGCGGCAAGAGCGGCAGCAGATACCATGCCTGCACGTACGCGTGAAAGTACAGATAATAGACGAAGATTCCCAGCGCAAGCCACGGCAGAAGTTGCTTGTCCCGCCCGGCGCGCAGCGCGGCATACAGCAGCCAGAGCGCGCCAGCCGCACGGAAAACCATTCCGACCGCGAAGGACGCGGTGAAGTGACGATTTTTCCACAAAAGCCAGCGCAGAGCGCATTCCACCGCGCGTTCGCACTGCAAAGAGTTCGCGCTGAATAGGTCGGTGTAGCGCCCAATTTCCGCCGTCAAGCGGGCCAAGATACCAAATGTGCCGGAAGCAAAGACAAGCAGGGAAATGCCTAGAAATAGCAGAGCCGCGTAGAGGCTTCGAACTAGCGGAAGGCGGAGTCGCCCTGCCATCCAGGCGATGGCTTGGAATCCCAAAAGCAGCAGCGCAGATGCTTTTATGGCAAGCCCCAGCAGCGTTGCCATAAATCCAGCCAGCGGTCTATCTTTCGAAGTCGCAAAAACGAATAGCGCCACCGCTAGCGCCAGCAGGCTGTCGTTATGAGCCGACACGGTCCCCTCGATCACAGCGAGCGGACACAAAAGGACGGCCGCAGCGGCACTTCCAGCACGTTTCGAATCCCGTACGCGGGCGGCCAGACCCGTCAGGAATGCCGCGGTAGCCATTCCCACAAGTGAAAGCCCCTGATAAAGCCGCAAATGAAAAATGAGCTTGTCACCAGCAAGCCAGGCGATGCCGCGGGACAGCTCGTTCCAACCGAAAAAATAGGCGCTGGTTCCGCTTTGCCAATCGGCATTGAGCAGACGCATAAGCGAATCGTCGAGAGGCAGCGCCTTATGCAGCGGAGCGTAGGGACTGGCGTGATACTTCGCCATCGCGCGCCCAATCGCCGCGTAAAACAGTGGATCTGTCGACAAAAACGGCGGTGCAAGCAGCGCCACCGCATGCAAAAGGACTCCTGCGAAAAGAGCCAATCGCAGACTCGGCCGCGCCGACCAAAAACCTAGCCAGCAGACAGCAAGTAGCGCGACAGATCCCACATACACCGCCGCAAGCGCAGCATTTACACCCCCAAGCGGCCAATTCGCACACGACACATGATCGACACGGTAGTACGCAGCTGGAAGGGACAGCAGCGCCGCGCCGATAAGACCGGCGAATAAATAGAGCGCGATGCGCAGACGCAAAAACATTTCGAAAATCGCAAGGCGCGCAGGCAAAGCTGCTTTTCCTTATTCCCAATGAATAAAACGCGATGGCGCGTCGATCGAAATTCCGCCTTCGTTTTGCTGTGCATCGAGCGGTCCATATCCGCCGAGACGTAATTCTTGCAGCTTCCACAGCGCCAGATGCGGAAATTTATATTTCTTCAGCGTCTGGGCCGTGAACTCTTTGAGCCGAATAATTTCCGGATTCGTCGGACTGCCATCTGCAGAGAATGTGTAGAGTTTGCCATCCTTTTTCAGAAGGATTCCGGCATGGTGGTCCACATTCACATAGCTGCGCAGCCGCGAAAGTAGCGACTGGTTTTCTGTATCATTTTCATCCAGATTCCAAATAAATTTCCACAATGCATCATTGGTCATGGCCGCCACATTGGTCACGCCAGCGGGAAGGCGATTCGGACGCTTGGCCAACCAAGCGCGCGCTGCTGTATTCGCATTCGTTTGTCGGCTTTTATTGTTTAAGTCTCCTACAGAATACACATTATAGGTTCCGAGCATTTCATCAAGCGGAGTTTTGCCATCTTTTGCTACAAACAAAGAGGCACGCATTCTTATGTATCTTATATTTTTCTTAATAATTGAATCATAATATGCCCAATTGCTGGGCTCGACTCCAGTCAGGAACTCTTCATAGCATCGGTGCTTAATTTTGTTTATGGTATGAAATGCACTGGTTAATAGTGGCAATGCGGCCATAAACGTAGCACTGCCCGCCGTTGTGAACTTCTGATTATAGGCAAACCAATAACCCAAAAAGAAATTGGCATGTTGATTGCACACAGCACCGCGTCCCCAGTTCCAGCGTGGTGGCGTAGCTTGAAAGACGCGCGGGCTGGCAGCGGTATAAAATGCTCCGTTACTTTCATAGCTCCAGCGAAAATGAGCAAACTTTTCTGCTTCGGTTAACTGATTAACAACTATATTTTGCGCAATCGCCGAAATGCGCGCATGCACTTCATGAAGCGTGCCATCGTGCTGACGATAATCATCCGGTTTGGGAATCCAAGGGCCGGCTTTGGCATCCGGCGGCGGATCTTTCCAAGCTTCTAGGATGTCGGGAAGTTGTATATGAAATTGCTTGGCTTTGAGCGCGATTTTGTCGAAACGAACCACGCCGTTTTGATCGGTTTCTTTGACAATTTTGGTCGCTGGATCCAAGTCCATAAAGAGCACGCATTGCTCTTTACAAAACGGAATTCCGCGATCATTGACGACGGTCAGCTCGATCCACAAAGGCGGGCATGGCGCTACCGTGCGATTCTTTGGATCTCCATCGGGCTTGCTGGCTGCCGCCTTCAGGGCCTCAGGAGTTTGAAACATGGGCGATCCTCGCTTTATCGAAATATATCCAGCTATCGATCATTTCTATCGAAACTTGAATCAAGTGATCGATCTTTGCATCCGGGGATCCATAAAAGCGCTGGCGCAAAATCGCGAATCGATCGTCAAATTGCGGATCTTCATCAAACGCACTGCCTAGCACAAATGAAAATAAGCTTAATAGCGCCAATCCGCGTTGCGTATTCATGCCATAGCGAAAAGCCGCATCACATCCACAGCGAATGGCCAGTCTTACAAAATGCGTTCCGACTACGAGGACTTTACTTGGAAAAAGCTGTGTACATTGTGCCAAGAGATAGCTTTCTAAATCAGATGGATGCAAATACGATTGCTCAAGTATATTGACCAATCGGCGACGCAATCGCAAAAAACCCCGCAGCAAAGAGAGATTTCGCGGGCCCCCGACCAAACCGCAATAGGTAGCTGCCTGTTCCGACAAACGCGCAATTTGCGCGCGCGGACCCAATTCATGTTGCGCCAAAGTTTCAGCGGCCCAGGGAAGCTGTATATCAATATCAAAATTACTGCCGAGCATCAGCATAAGCGTAAAATAGGTAAAGATTCCCTGCTCTGTATAGAAGCCATGGCTGCGGGATCGCTGTATTGCATGCGATACAACTTTGCCAATCGTCGATTTGCCAAGAACTCGATAATGGTCCGGAAAAAACTGCAAACAGTGTTCCATCAAGTCGTCTTCTAGTTGAGCGCTTGCCACTTCTTCCAGAGCTTGCATTTGTTGTTGTCGAATCAATAACATTTCGACTCCGCTTTGTGAAAATCGAGCTGCAACCAAGCTGCCAAGCTCAGGTTCCTTTCAGGATTCAGCTATTAATCTTCACGAGCGGGCCCTTGATGACAATATTTCCGGACTGCTCGATGGTAATCGACCCAGCGCCGCAGGAAAGCTTGATTTCAGACGCCGATTTGATGTGAACAGCGCCAGAGACTTCAATGACTTGCTTGCCGGCCTGAACCTTAAGCGTCTGATTTCCTTTCACTTGCAGGCTCAGATCGCCGCCCACCGTAATCTGCTGCGTACCGCCAATGTTAAGGCTGTCGTGCTCCTTGATATGCGTGGTGCGCGATTTGCCGATTTGCTCTTGCTGGTTTTGGCCTACGCTTTTCACCTGGTTTCCGCCCACGCTCAAAGTTTCGTTGCCCCCTACGTTGGCGTTAAAAGCCGCGCCGATGCGTACCGTTTCATTGCGCACGACATGGCGAGTACGATCTCGGCCGACCGTATCGGTCGTGTCACGGCCAAAGCGCTGAGTGCGGTCGCGTTCAATGACCGTGGCCATATCTAGCTGACCGTGCAGAAAGATTTCTTCGGTACCGGCTGCGTCCTCAAAACGCAGCTCATTTGAGCCTTGGCCCCCCGGCGAGCTGGCTGTCCGCAATGTACTTATCGTTTTGTGCGCCGGCAGCGGATAGGGCAGCGGATTTTCTCCGTTATAAACGCGGCCAATGATGATCGGACGATCGGGATCCCCTTCTATAAATTGAATCAGGACTTCCTGTCCAACGCGCGGCAAAAAGATGCCGCCAAAGGCCGTCCCGCCCCAAGGCTGACTGACGCGAATCCAGCAGCTACTTTTGTCGTCCTTTTTTCCTTCGCGATCCCAGTGAAACTGGACCTTCACCCGACCGTGTTCGTCGCAAAAAATCTCCTCTTTCGGAGGGCCGACGACCGTTGCGGTCTGCACACCGGAAATGTTCGGCCTTTTGGTATCTCGCGCCGGACGAAAGGAAACCTTGGCGGGAATGCACACCAAGCGGTTTTCATAAGCCATCTGCGCCGCCGCCTCGCCTTCTTCACCAAGGGCTTGCGGTTGTGCGCCGCGGTGTTCGACCGCGACCACCAAGTATTCCTGATTACAATCGCTCCGCCGATGCCCGCGCAAAGAAAACTTGTACCCCGGCAGCAGCGCTCGAACATTGCCGGCACCGATATAGCGATTCTTCTGACACTGTAGCTCGGCCAGGCGCAACTTGGCCAGACGTTCTCCCGCCGCCGGATCGACATATTCCCCCGGAAAATAGTACATCTTAAAATCGGCGAACTTGTCTGCCTGCGCGCTCGCCTCCATTTCCAGCGCCGGTTGCTTGAATTTGAAATCGCGTAGCACCGTCGCCCCAGGCCGCAAAGTACTTTCGGCACGAAATTCCAAAATGCATTCTTCGCGGAGCTCGGGCGTATCGCGAAATTCTATCTCGTCATAATTTGCCAAAGTGGCGCTGGCGTGGCGGCCATCGCCAATGACCAGTTTGTCCTTGTCATTGTCGTGTTCAAAAAAATAAAAAATGCCTTCCTCTTCCCAAAGGCGGCAAATAAAGTCCAGGTCGCTTTCTTGATACTGAACGCAGTAATCACGCGCGCTATAAGTGCCGTGTAGCATGGCGCTGACCCAGTCGCTCGGTACTCTGCCGGCCTTTAGGACCTTTTGCGTAACCTCGGGCCCACTACAGTTCTGAAAGATGCGCGAATTGCGCGTAAAGGCCAAGCGCTTGACGGTCGGCACCAGCGTCGCCTGATAGCGGCTTTGGCGCGCACCGGCGCCAGTCTGTACAAAGCGCTCGATGACGCCGTGCACGTAGCGCTGATAGCGACTGCCATCTCCGCGCCGGCCCTGCAGGGTCAAGCAGGCCGGCTGATCAATGGGCGCTTCCAAATCCAAATCCGGATCGCCACAAACCAGGTCGATCTGAAACTCAAAGGATTGGCTTAGCGATTCCCGCCCGGAAAACTGATACACAAGAAGTGTCACGCCGGACAGTGCATCACACTGAAATAGGAACTCCGCCTGGCTTAGATCCAGTTTCGCCATCGATGCCTCTTTGAGAAACTCATGAACCGTCAGTCATTGCGACGGAACATTTGCATCCCCCTTTTTGCATGAGCCCCTCTCAAATGCAAGTCCATCGCGCGCATCGGCGCCGCTCGACGCCGCCCTGCCGCGGCCTTTGGCAAAGCCCAAAGCTTTGGCAAGGATGTGTAGTCAGGCTTGGCGCAAACATGAAGCAATATTTGCCTTTTCAAGAAGCTTGGGTCCGTGCTAACAGACCTGTTTGCCGTCAGAAATTCGCCCAAACTTCATCGCTTTGTGACTTCGGAAGGGTTTCGCATGCCTCCCGCTGCGCGTATTGTCGATATGCATACTTGTCCCATGGTCAATCCGGGTCCCGTGCCCCACGTGGGAGGGCCCATCTCATCGGGGGCTTCGACGGTACAAATTGGCTTTCAACCGGCCGCGCGGCTGGGCGATAGCGTCGTTTGTGTCGGCGCCGCAGATACCATCTTGGCCGGAGAAGCTACGGTGCTCATCGAAGGCCGGCAGGCCGCGAGAATCGGCGACCCCACGGCCCATGGCGGGGTCATTAGCGCCGGTTGTCCTTCTGTACTCATCGGTTCCAGCGCCCAAGCGCGTACGCTCAAAGTCGCAGCGGCGGTCGGCACCCCCTTTGGCGAAGAATGCGATGACAAAAAAGCCCAGGAACAAGCCGCAAAAACTCCATGACGGGTCGCGCCATCCTGCATGTGACCGCCGGACCGCAGGCTTTTCAGAAAGCGGTGCTGTATCATAAAGTCCCGCTCGTCATCGGCCAATCCGCGGACGCGCACTTTCAACTGCATGACAAGCATGCGGGCTTGTCCGAAGTAGAGCTCATCTTGGATGAGCAATTGTGCACAGTACGGCTGCGCAATTCAGATGCTTCCTTTTTGCTGAACGGGCAATCCGTAAAGCAAGGTCAGCTCGCTCATCATGAATGGTTTCGGCTTGGCGAGACCACATTCCTTTTCTGCCTGGAGCGCCATACCCAGCCACGCGCTTTACCAAGCCCCCATCAAGCGTCGTGGGTTACATCGGTACTTTCCGCATTGCGCAGTGCGCAGCAAAACCTCTATGCCGTCCTTGATGCCGCTAGAGACGAACGGATTCTGGAATTGCTTCGCGAATCCGCGGATGAGACCCGCTCTTTGTATGAAGGAATCAAAGGCGACACCTTGGCGGAGGTTGCTCCGTATTTGGTGAAACTTGATCCGCAAGGCTTTTTGCTAGAGGCGCTTATCTGCGAAGGCTGGGGGCAAAACTGGGGCATCTACCTAGACTGTCCGCTGTCTTTTTCGGAAGTACGCCGGCATTTTCGCCGTATTTTGTGGGTACAGGCCGAAGGAAAGCCGAATCCCTTATACTTTCGCTTTTATGATCCGCGCGTCCTGCGCATTTTTGCTCTTACCTGCACAAAAGAGCAGCTGCAAGAATTATACGGTCCGCTTCGTCAGTGCTGGGTCGAAGATTTCAATCACGAACTGCTTTCCCTGCCCATACCCCTCACATAGCTGCAACGCAAAACGGCGCAGCGCATTTGAGTGCACGGCCCCAATAGATAAGTCGTCACGCCAAAAAATCTGCATATAATCCGAACAGGAGTTTCGGGCATGAGCGTTGACGGCAAGCGTCTTTTTGCATGGGCCACATCTCTGCTTTTGGTAATTCTCGGATGCAACATCGATACGCGAATCGAGTACCTGCACGATCCGACCGAGAAAATCGAAACCGATTTCAATCTGGAACGTCCCGAACTTTTACCATTTACCCTAGACGGAGTCGTCGTCGCGCCGGTTTTTCGCAAGCTCAGCTCGAATCGTACGCAGCTTTGGCTGAAGCTGTGGGCGCGGCAAGAAAAGATGGTGTCCGTACGCGCCGCGCAGCTCACCGGAAACGGGGCGCAAATAAATGAAAGCACGCAGTTTCTTAGCGAACAAAGGACCGCTACGAACCAAATCCACAGTGCGAACTTGCGCGATGGTCAGCTTTTGCTTGGCGAGCTTAGCAATCAAACCCTCGCCACGCTGGCCGCTGACGGAAATGCCAAGCTCATGATCGAGGTGCGAGTTCCGCCAGCCACCGACTACCACACGCTGTCCTTTTTTATCACCCGCCATAAGACCAAGCACTTTGCTACTCACTAGATAGTTTTTGATTCGTTCAATAGATTTCTGGTTTTTCCAAAAAGGGAACGCTAGAGTGCGCCCTTCCGGTTTCACTAAAACCGGATGCACCCATCAAAGTGTTTGGAGAAATCATGAAAAAACTCGCGTTTCCAATCCTTATCTCACGTACTCCTTGGTTTGTTGCTGGCGCCTTTGCCTTGGGAATGGCCGGCTGCGCCGCCGAAGCACAGGACAATGGCGATTTGCTATTTCCGGTTTCGGCGTCCGAAAAAAGTACGGCACTTTCCCTAAACCCGCGGCCGGAAATGAAAAAGCCGACGCAGCCGCCTTTGCCTCGGGACATTCATTCTCAGCAGATCATCCTCAAGTTTGCCGAAGGCAGCCATGTTCGCTTGCGCGCCGGCATGCTGATGCTGGCCCAAGATGAATCAGACCCGGCGCAAGCTGCGCGCGAAATCGCGCTTTTGGATCGCGCGAAATTGTCCGTTTCACAAGCGCAGCAGCAGCTCGGCACTGTGTCCGAGCTGCTACAAAAGTCCGCGGCGCGTCGCATTCGTCCGCTTTTTCGGCGCGCAGAAGCGCTGCTTGATGCCGAACGGCAGGCTGGTGAAGCGCAAAGCGGTGAAGAACTGGCCGACTTGAATTTGTATTTTGCGGTCGATATGAAAGGTATCGATGCCAGCCCGATCGCGATAAGCGCCCTGCTTGGCCGCTTGAATGCCCTTTCCATCGTCGAGGTTGCTTACTCGGCTCCGGTTCCGCACAATGCCGCGGCCGATCTTCCGCCAACAACGGATAACTATACGGACCTGCAATCCTATCTAGAGGTCGCGCCCACTGGCATTGACGCCCGCTATGCCTGGACCCTGCCGGGCGGCAAAGGCAAGGGAATCTCTATTATCGATGTGGAATACGCCTGGGTCCTAGATCATGAAGACCTGCCCAGCCCATTTTTTCAGGCCGGTGAAATGGCCTATTCGTATTTTGGAGATCATGGCACCGCTGTACTTGGAGTCATGGTGGCTGCAGAGAATTCCTATGGCATGACCGGCATCGTCAGTGATGCGCGCCACGGCGTCTCTTCTGTTTCCTATTACGACCCCGTTGATTTCGAACTAAAAATCAGCGTCGCCCATGCGATTAGCGAAGCAGCGGCAGCGCTAACGCTTGGCGATATCATTCTGGTCGAGCAGCATGCGCCTGGGCCGTCTAGCGGCAAAGTCTGCCTATGTAACTGCAGCCAATTCGAGTACATAGCCATGGAATACTTTCCCGCGGAATACGATGCCATCAAAAGCGCCACGGCCCGCGGCATCACCGTCGTTGAGGCCGCCGGCAATGGTTCCATGGATTTGAGCTCGCCGATTTATGGCGGCGCATTCATCCGTTCGCGGCGCGATTCCGGAGCGATTCTAGTCGGAGCAGGAACCGCCGCGAATCACAAGCCCACCTGCTGGACCAATTCCGGCGCTCGCATCGACGTGCAGGGTTTTGGCGATACTGTAGCGACGCTCGGCTATGGCGATTTGGCTGAAGTCGGCGGATCTAGCGACACGCGGCAGTGGTATACCGCCACATTTGCCGGAACTTCCTCGGCATCGCCAATCGTTGTCGGCGCCGTGGCGGCGGTACAAGGCCAGCGCAAGGCGAGGGGCGGAGCGCCGCTTGCGCCCAAGAGCATCCGTTCCTTATTGCACGACACGGGAACGCCGCAAGGTTCGGGCCGCCCCATCGGTCCGCTTCCCAACCTGCGCGCCGCCATGTAAAAAGCGCGACCGCACCAAGATCATCTTATTTCCTTCACAAATAGCCGCGCGCCTGCATCTGAAACATGTCGGCGTAGCGGCCAGCGATCTTGACAAGCTCGGTATGTGTCCCCTGCTCTACGATTCGGCTGTTCTCGATGACCACGATATGATCGGCCATTCGCACGGTGGCAAAGCGATGCGAAATCAATAAGACCGTCCGTCCTGCGGAGCGCTTGTGAAAGTGCTCAAAGATTTCCTGTTCCGCATCGGCATCTAGAGCCGCTGTCGGCTCATCCAGAATCAGGATATCCGCTTCTTCGCGCATAAACGCCCGGGCCAGTGCGATGCGCTGCCACTGCCCCCCGGAAAGTTCCACGCCCTTTGCAAACCAGCGCCCTAGCTGCGTATCGACCCCTTCGGGCAAGCTGCTGACAAATTCGCGGGCGCCGCCGCGCTGCACCGCTCGAATCAACCGCTCTTCGTCTTGAAGATGTTCCGGACTGCCATAGCCAACATTTTCGCGAACCGAAAACTGGTATTGATTGAAGTCCTGAAAGACCACGGCCATGCGCCGCCGCAGCTCGGCCGGAGGCAAATTTCGCAAATCGCAGCCATCAAGCAGGATGCAGCCTTCGGTCGGCTCATAAAGTCCGGTCAGCAGTTTTAGGAATGTACTTTTTCCGGCGCCGTTGTGCCCCACGAGCGCCAGGCTGCGACCTGCCGGAATAAACAGATGAAGATCGCGCAATGCAAACTGATCCTGACCCGGATAGCGAAAGCCAACGCCGACAAAGCGAATTCCGCGCTCGCTTTGCAGCGCCGGTACATCGCGCGGCACGGGCGGCAATGCCCGCCCAGTGGGAATCGCCAAAAAATCTAGCAAATTCGCCAGATAAAGATCATGTTCATATAGCGCGCCCAGGCTCATCAGCATCGCCGAAAACGCCTGCTGTCCCTGTCGAAACGCGACGACATACAGCGTCAAATCGCCGAGCGTAATATGCCCCGCGGCGGCCATGCTCACGATGATCAGATAGCAGCCATAAAAGGAAAGCGTACCAATTTGCCCGAGCAAAGTCCCCCACAGCGTGCGCCGCACGAGCAAGCCCTGCTCCTCCCCCACCAAACTGCTGCCAAGTTGACGATAGCGCTCAAGCAAGGTCGGTCCAAGCCCTAGTGTGAGCATCTCTTTGGCATGCTCATCGCTAGACAGGATGTACTCCAGATAACCGAGTCGCCGCGTATCGGCGGCGCGCAGGTGACGCTGCGCAAAGGCGGCTTGCGACAGCCGTACTTCGGCGGCGGCAGCCGGCAATGCCGCGAGTAGCAAGACCATCACCGAAAAACCGCTGAAGCGAAACAGCAGGCCGACAAAGCCGAGCAAAGTCAGCAGGCTTTGCGCAATCGCCAAAAGCTCGCTGGCCATCGCCAATGGACGCGCTGAGGCTTCACGGCGCGCCCGCGTCAATTGATCGTAAAATTCGGAATCCTGAAAATGCCGCAGCTCTAGCGTCAGCGCTTTGGCAAGAATTTGCAAATTCACAAACAGGGCCAAGCGCGTTCCTAAAAGCGCGCGCCACAGTCCCCCCAAGCGCGAAATCACCAAAAGTACAGCCACCAGCAAGCACTCAGCACCGACCAGCCACAGGGCTCGCGTTTCCGCCCGCGCGACGACAGCATCCACGCAAGCCTTGCCAAGGTAAGCCACACCCAGCGGCAAAAGCGCCATCAGCGCCGTAAGCCCTATCAAAAGTGCCGCTGCCACCGGCGAGCTGCGCCAAGCCAAAAGCAGCGCCTGCTGCGCCCGCCACAGCCGCCCGCGCTCCAAGCTCGAATGCCTCGAATGCGGTTGTGTATCTAAAGTCTGCATGGTCGGCTACGCTCTTACATTTGGCCGCCGCCGCGCTCCGGGCTGGTCGGTCAGGACGTCAGCAATGGCTGCAGTCAGCGGAAAATGCGGAGCGTAATATTGTAGCCAGAAAAACTCACCGGCCGGATTGGCTTCCAGAAATACATGCCGACCGCTCGGTTCGACGATCATGTCGATGGCGCTGTACTGCATTCCGATCGCATCCATGTAGGCATGCAGACTGCGCTCGATTTCATTCGGCAGAGTATAGGGAGTCCACGACTCGATCAAAGAAACGCCGCGCTGACGCCAGTCTACTTCGGCACCGGACATGCGCATCGAATCAACGGCCGCGGCAAAGATGCGCGTTCCGATTACAGTAACGCGCAGCTCTAGCCGCTTTTCCACACGTTCCTGAAAGACCATGGGACAGTAGCGCAGCCCATCCAGCCGGCTCAGATGTTCTTCCGTCAGGGCGGTGGTGAAAACCACTTGCTCTTCGTTGTTTTCGCCGTAGATGGCAAAGGCCGAAAGCATCTTGGCGATTGCGCCACCTTGCTTTGCACAGCCGGCCAAAAATTCCTGTGCTTCGGCAACATCGCCGGTCATGAGTGTACGCGGAGTTGCCAAGCCCACCTGACGGGCCAGTTGCTGCTGCCGCGGCTTGTGTCCACAAAGTTTGACAAGCTCCGGAGAGTCCAGCACAAAGCAAGGCGCCGCCGCCAAGATGCCGCGCAATAGCGCTTCTGATTCATCCATGCAGGCATTGCGCAGTTGTTTGTCCATGTTTGGTGGCAACTTTGCGGAATAGCGCGCACGGCGGTACCACACCGCATCCTCGGGACCCAAATGTACACGTCTTGTACCGTCGCCAAACACCAGACTCTCGGCACCTTGTTCCTGCAAAAACGACGCATGTCCGGTCATGGGAAATAGATCGGTATCAAATCGCAGCGGTTCGGCGCCGCGCTGCTTCAGCGCATCACTTATTTGCAGCAGCAAATCCGGTGAGTCATCCGAGTACGTCAGCAAAACCACATTCTTGGTCATAAAACACTCCTTCGTGTTTATCGGTCGCGATGGATGAT
>CAYWPR010000120.1:0-16350 GCA_964460115.1 uncultured Myxococcales bacterium | reverse complement strand
AAATCAATCAAATGCACATGCTCAAGCGCGTCATCCACTAGGATGTTATGAGGCTGAAGGTCAGTCTTTTATTCTTCGTCGAGAAATTTAATGCGTAGGGTCACTGCGGACAAACTTCGAACAAAGCCGATTGAGGGAAATCGAGCAAATAGCAGGGACTGCTGCTTTCCACTGAGCCTTCATTTACTTAGTAATAAAAGTAACAAAATTAGATAATTTATCGCCAAACTGAGCTTCCACATGCTCCAAGACCTTTTCCGTGAGTTGACTTAAATTGGGCGGCTCGCCCACCTCAACTGAGCCTGCCATGATACTCGCGGGGGCCCTTGGCATAAAATCTGCCCCAGCGCCATTCGCATCAAAATGCATTGTATAAAACATGAAATTCATTCGACAGGCAAGCTGCAACCCCTTGCTATCCGATGCTTCCTTCTTTATTTCTTCTCCTTCCTTGACTTCTTCCACTTTATCATTCTCCTTTACTCTTACATTTGTTAATTTCCAATCAGTAATATCCACTTTTATTGCATAACCATTGCCATTTTTTGGCCCTTTTTGCTCTGGCATGATAATATGAATTCGATGATGATTTTTTAATTGCGACAAAATAATGTCGGATAATTTCGGGAAAACCTTTGCCAGCTCATCTGACTGGCTAGTACAGTTGATCCCTTGGAATAAAAAGGGGATTTTGCCCTTAGGTACTTCCGCGGTGTCTGCGCGTGGTTTCTGATCTTCTGCGTAGTGCCCGAGTACGCTGCTTGGCGAACCGTTTGTAGCGAGACTGCCAGAATCGGCCGATGCTGTGGCAGGCGTGTTCGTTGCGGGCAGTTGCTGGGTTGGCGAAGCGCCAGAAATGGAAGGAGATTGTAGCGCCCCTGTCTGTCCAGTATCAGCAGGTATGGTGGCGCTGGGTTGAGACTCTGGTTTGGTAGCAAATTCCGCCATGGTGTCCTTTCTACCTCGCTGCTCAGTTCAGCTTCTCATGCTCAAATGAAGATTTTATTATCGGTGGAATGGCAGAATTGGTGCGGAATTTGGAGAAATTCTTCTAAATACCTCCAAATTCTTCTTCGCTCCGTTGTCCTACCTACGCTCCTGCAATGCACACGATCACGCCAGAAGACTGGCTGTCCGCATCCTCAGCAACGAAGCGCGAACAAACGACATCGATTTCTCGACGGAAGTAACTTTATGAGGCTGAAGGTCAGTCTTTTATTCTTCGTCGAGAAATTTAATGCGTAGGGTCACTGCGGACAAACTTCGAACAAAGCCGATTGAGGGAAATCGAGCAAATAGCAGGGACTGCTGCTTTCCACTGAGCCTTCATTTACTTAGTAATAAAAGTAACAAAATTAGATAATTTATCGCCAAACTGAGCTTCCACATGCTCCAAGACCTTTTCCGTGAGTTGACTTAAATTGGGCGGCTCGCCCACCTCAACTGAGCCTGCCATGATACTCGCGGGGGCCCTTGGCATAAAATCTGCCCCAGCGCCATTCGCATCAAAATGCATTGTATAAAACATGAAATTCATTCGACAGGCAAGCTGCAACCCCTTGCTATCCGATGCTTCCTTCTTTATTTCTTCTCCTTCCTTGACTTCTTCCACTTTATCATTCTCCTTTACTCTTACATTTGTTAATTTCCAATCAGTAATATCCACTTTTATTGCATAACCATTGCCATTTTTTGGCCCTTTTTGCTCTGGCATGATAATATGAATTCGATGATGATTTTTTAATTGCGACAAAATAATGTCGGATAATTTCGGGAAAACCTTTGCCAGCTCATCTGACTGGCTAGTACAGTTGATCCCTTGGAATAAAAAGGGGATTTTGCCCTTAGGTACTTCCGCGGTGTCTGCGCGTGGTTTCTGATCTTCTGCGTAGTGCCCGAGTACGCTGCTTGGCGAACCGTTTGTAGCGAGACTGCCAGAATCGGCCGATGCTGTGGCAGGCGTGTTCGTTGCGGGCAGTTGCTGGGTTGGCGAAGCGCCAGAAATGGAAGGAGATTGTAGCGCCCCTGTCTGTCCAGTATCAGCAGGTATGGTGGCGCTGGGTTGAGACTCTGGTTTGGTAGCAAATTCCGCCATGGTGTCCTTTCTACCTCGCTGCTCAGTTCAGCTTCTCATGCTCAAATGAAGATTTTATTATCGGTGGAATGGCAGAATTGGTGCGGAATTTGGAGAAATTCTTCTAAATACCTCCAAATTCTTCTTCGCTCCGTTGTCCTACCTACGCTCCTGCAATGCACACGATCACGCCAGAAGACTGGCTGTCCGCATCCTCAGCAACGAAGCGCGAACAAACGACATCGATTTCTCGACGGAAGTAACTTTATGAGGCTGAAGTTCAGGCCTGAGGCTGAAAGCGCGTGAAAACCTGAGAGGCCTGATGCGTCATTCGCGATGCTTTCTTCACGGATTCCTTTTTCTATGGTTTTGTTGGGGGAGCAGATGCGGAAAAGGGCTCGCTGTATGCGTCGCCTAGCCAGCGCTGTGCTAGTTCTTGCAGGCGGGCATTGTCCGCAACATTGTTTAGATAGCGAGCGCGCAACTCCAGATCGGGAATTTTGGTGGCACGTATTTCGAGCTGCTGCATGGCTTGTCGCAATTCGTTTCGCGCATTCTGAATTTGCCCATCGGCCAGATACGCTTCGCTGGCGGCCAAGCGAAAACGCACTTCATAGACCCCGCCACAGCCCGCCTGCATGAGTCGCGCTAAACCCTCAGCAGCAGTGGCGCAAGCCTGCGCGCTGTCTCCGCGCGCGATCAAGATGCGCAGCTTGACGGCTTGGGCGTGCAGACCAAATCCCGGCATCATCGTCAAAGTTCGGCAAGCATTTGTCGCTTCGCTGTCGGCCTGAACCAAATCCCCTTGTCTTTCCAGGGTGATGGCCAAGGCAATTTGCGCGATTCCCAAAAAGAAAGGATTCACATCCTTTGTGCCAATGACGTCTTTGGCCAGCGCTTGCGCTTCCTGCAAGCTTTGCAAATCAGTACGATCGGCTAGGACACTTGCCAGATACATCTTCGCATTGGCAATGGTCAAAACCTCACGAGTGCGCTGGGCCAGCGTCAGAAATCGGCGCAGTGTCGTTTCGGCTTCCTGTGCATCTCCCAGATCGTTTTGGGACATTCCGTATAAGGCGCCAACGAGAATGGCGGTTCTTAAATCTCCACCCTGTTCGGCGATTTCCGCGCCGCGCCGCGCCGCGCGACGCGCAGCACAAGCCATGGATCCGCTTGTAAAGAGCGAATGTAATGACTGTGCGCCCAATGTAGCCAGCGGCTGACGGAAGGATCGGTTTGGGCGGCGATGCCGCTCACTTCTTCAAGCCGAGAAAGAAAGTGCTGCGCGGTGGGGGCTTGACCCAGAACGCTAAATAGCGAGACCAGCCATGAGATTGCTTCAATATAGGCGCCGCGCGCATCGGCATCGGGTTCTACCTGACCAATGGCCCCGACAAGTTCACCGAATTTGGCCTGCCATTCCAATGGTCCGGTGCTTGTGACCAGAAACATGATTCCTATCGCCTTGCACCACTTTATGCTTCCCGGCTTTAACAAGTGAAGCGCTTCGCTGCCCGGCTGATAAGCTTGCGCCCCAACATCTTGCCAATAGGCTGTCAGGCACAAGATGCAGTGCAGTGCACCAAGCGTACTTCCTTGCGCATTGCAGGCAATTCCGCATTCGGCACGCGTCCGGGCGCTGTCCAAGTCATAGCTTTCCAGCGCTTGCTCGGCGGCGCGTACATAGTACGGCAAGGCACTGGCCGCTTGTCCGGCGCGCTGAAAATGTTCCGCCAAAACGATCGGATCGCGTTCTCCGGCTTGTGATAGGTCCTGGGCGGCTTGCAGATGTAAGGCTTTGCGCTCTGCATCGCTTAGCATGCCGTATGCGGCTTCACGCATCAGAGCGTGGCGAAAGCCGTATTCGACTTCCTCTGGAAATCGGCTGTCGCGGTGTTTTTCGATAAATTCGGCTTCGATCAGAATTTGCAGCCACTCTTCGACATTTGGTTCGAAGAGGCCGCCGCGCCAAAAAACCTGACCGTAAACGCTGGCAGCGCGCAGGACGCGCCGAGCATCCGGCAAAAGTCGCGATAGACGCGCCTGCAGCATGGCCAGAACCGTCGGCGGCAGCGATTCGCCGCGACCTTCCGCAACGGCGCGAATCAGCTCTTCCAAATACAAGGCGTTTCCCGCCGCCTGCTCGATGATGCGTTTGATGACGATTTCCGAGGCTTGTTCGCCAAGGACCTGTCGAATCAAACGCTCACAGGCTTTCTTGGTCAAGCCGTCCAGCCGAATCTCTGTGGGCTTGCGATGTTCCCAAAAATTGGGAAAGCGTTCCTTCAGCTCGGGGCGGGCCAATACAAGTATCATCAAGGGAACATTCGCCAGCTCGCGCAGCATGCTGTCTAATAGCCGTACGCTCAGCGAATCGCCCCAATGCAAATCCTCGAGGATAAACATCACGGGACTGGCCGTACATTCGGCGCGCAGCCAGTCGATGACTGCGGCAGTGATTTGCTCACTCATAATTCGTGCATCACTGCGTGCGGTGCGCAGCGGAGCGCTTTTTTCATCAGAAAAAGGAATTCCGCACAACTCGCCGATAAACTCGATCACGCGCTCGGCGTCGGGCGCAGAAATGTGCTGTCTTGTGCGGCGCTCGAGTTTGCTTCTTTGTACGGCTTGATCTTCGCCATCGGCGATTTCGGCCAGCCGACGGATGGCTTGTCCGAAAATTCCGTACGGCGAGCCAGCGCTCATCGGATCGCCGCGGCCGATGAGAATTTCGAGGGCTTCAGACCGGCTTTGCACGCGCCGCACAAACTCGTGACGCAGCCGCGACTTGCCGACTCCGGCCGAAGCAATCAGCAAAACCGGTCGAGCCACGGATTCATCTTTACATTCCGCCAGCAAGCCTTCCAGGCAGGCCAGCTCGCGTTCGCGACCAAGGCACGGCGTCGGCTTGCCAAGCAGGGGCCTTGCCGGATCAAAGCTGGCCCGCTCCCCGTAAAGCGCGAAGCACGCAGAATCAATTCGTGAAATGCTGAACCGCGCATCTAGGAGTCCGGCCGTGACCTCATCCAGAAGCACCTGCGAAGTCGTTCCCAAACTAGGATGCGAATCCAAAACCTGTGGCCTTAGCAAATGCCAGGCGCGGTCGAGCACATCGCCAAGCGGCAATCCCGCGCTCAGCGACCCTTGGCCGGTGGCCAGCGCCACGCGGCTTTGCGGCCACAGCTCTTTTATCAAAAGCGCGCCTCGCGCCGCCTGCAAGGCTTTCTCGATGGCGCTTGTGGCATTGGAATGGATAAGAGTTGCAATCGTTGACCCATCGGTCAGTACTTCGATGTTGGCCGTATAGGGGGAAAGCGCTTGGCGCACGGCGCTTATATCTTGGCTTGGCGTATCCGCGGCAATGCCGAGAGTCGGAATATCGTCATCTTCTACTGTGTTTCGCGTAGAGACTATAACCGTCAGAAGATGCTGCTCCATGCTCGACTTGGGAGTCGCATGAACCTCTTGACTGCGTACGGGCGGATCCATTTCGCAAAGCGTCGGCAGCCCATCCAGCAATTCCTCCAAAACTTTGGCATCGGCGATTCGCTGCGTCGGTTGTTTGGTCAGCATTTTCGCCAATAGCTCATCCAGTACCTCGGGAAGCTCGGGGCGGATCTCCCGCAAGCGCGGGGCCTCTTGAAACAAGGCTTTGGCCAAAAGGGCGGCGAAATGTTCGCCTTCAAAAGGAGGTCTACCGGTCAAACATTCAAAAAGTACGCAGCCTAAGGAATAGATGTCGCAGCTTGGTCCGATCTCGCGCTGGCCGCTGGCCTGCTCTGGTGCCATGTATTTGGGCGTGCCAATAACATCTCCGGTTTGTGTCAAAGAGGCCTCCGTCACCGTTTTCGCAATGCCAAAATCCAGCAAAGCAACCTGCCCAATTCGACCCTCGCGCAAAAAAATGTTGCTGGGTTTTAGGTCGCGGTGAACAATTCCGCGCTGATGGGCGGCGGTAAGGGGCCTCGTGACACTTTGGGCCAGAAGCAGCGTCTCAGTCAGCGTCAGTCCTTGACGGCCAAGCCGCTGTGCCAGATCCTCGCCTTGTAACCATTCGGTGACTAGAAACGGCTGATCGTCCAGGGTTTGGCCATGGGTGATGTAGGCGACGATTCCCGGATCGTGAATCTGCGACAATATCTGCGATTCACGCTGAAAGCGTTTTAGCTCGGCCGGCTGCAGGGTTTTGAAGTGCTGCAGCAGCTTGATTGCAACGGGGGTACCCCTATGAAGATCGGTGGCACGATAGACAGTTCCCATGCCGCCCCGCCCAGCAAAGCACTCAATTAGGAATCGTTGCGCCAGGATAGAGCCCACAGGAATCGTAGACATGACTCGCTTGCCTTCGTCCAAAAATTGCCTGCCGTAGTATAGACTACGCGGCTAGGACGCCGTCAATGTGCGCGACTGCGGGCCAGCGCCGCGGCTTCGAGCCGATAAATGCGCTCTTCGCGAATCTCATCAAGGCGCAAATGAAATCCCTTGGGCGCAAGCGGCAGCGTCTTTGTGCGCAGCCTGTATCCTGCGGGCTTTATAGAGAAGCGTCCGAAATGCAGAAATAGCGCGAGGTTCGTCATCACCTGTAGCTCGCCCATGGCTGCGCCGATGCACGCGTGCGGGCCGACGCCAAACGGCGCGTAGCTTAGGGGTCGCGGCTTGGGGCGGTCGAGCATGAACTCGAAGGGCTGTTCGAAATACTCGGGCAAAAAGTGCGGAATGGTCTGTGCCATAAAGATCGGGTCGCCAGCGCGCACACGATGCCCGGCGAACTCGAACTCGCTTGATGCGTGCTGCGGCATCATAGGCGCCACCGGATGCAGCCGCATCGTCTCCTGCACGGCGGATCGTAGCGCTGTGGCGCTGTTAAACTGCTCAACCCCGGGCAGTCCGTTTGCAAACAGCGCTTCCGCGTCGGCGCTGACGCGCGCATACACGTCGGGGTTTGCAAGCACCTCGTACAGCATGAACGACACGGTGCCGGCGACGGTGTCCTGTCCTGCAAGAAACGGCCCGAAGGTGGCCGAGCGCACGGCATGCATTGGCAGCGCGTCGGGGTCGGCATCGTGGGCAGCAAGCAGGCCGTCAATCAGATCCGCGCTGCGTTTCGCTTCGGACGAGTGCTTTCGATGTTCCGCGATGATCGTGTCGACGAACCGATGTGACTGTGCTTTGGCGCTGCGGTAGGCCTTTGTGCGCAGCAGAAAACGCGGCCAGGCCCGCGTAAAAAGAACGTTCAGCAGGTAGCGCATGAAGCGATGCAGATCGCCTATGGCCGCGGTCGCGTCGGTGTTGGTCACGGCTGCGCCAAGCTGTAGCGAGATGAGCTGCTGCATCGTCGGGAACACATCGAACGAGTGGCCAATGCCGAGCGTGCGCACAAAGCTTGCGAGAAGCTTTGCGACATCGGGAATGGCCGCGAGCATGGCGTCCCGTGAGTAGCCGCGCGACGCGATTTTGCGCACGCGCTTGTGCGGTTCACCTTCAAGCACCGCCATGTTGATCGGCGATTCGAGCTCTGCGGTAAGATCCTGAAACGACCGTGCATTGGTGAGCACAAGGTGGCCGTAGCGCTGGGCGAATTCGTTGGCGGCAAGGCCTCCAAGGACGGTGATGTCCGTGCCGCGCAGGCGCACTCGAAAGATCGGGCCGTACTGCAGATGCCATTTCACAAGCGAGCGCACGGGAGCGCGGGCGAGCTCAAGTGCGTTGCCGAGGAGCGGCAGGCCGGGAACGAGTGGCGGCAGCGGCGCCGTGGTGGGTCCGATTCGTGCTGAGTCGTCTTTCTGCATGGGCATTCTCCGGGGCGAGGTGAAAACGCTAAAGCTGCTCAGCGCGGGCCTTTAGGGCAAGTGCGTTGTACATAAAGCTGTCGCGAATGCGCGCGCCGTAGAGAATACGGATGATCGGCGCGAGCGGTCCGCTGAAGCGCTCGAAGCTGAAGTAGGTGCACGCGTGTTCGGAGTCGGCGCGCAGGTACTGGGTGCGTTCGTTGCGAAAGCCCGGTTTCACGTCGGCGTAGGCAAGACACGATCCCTCGTCCCAAACCGTGATGAGCTCATGCTGGACTCGATCGTGGGCGGGAAGCGGACCGGTGGTATCGGGCCGCGCGAACGTAAAGCCAAACGTGACGCTGTGGCCAGGCGCTTTCTCTCCGTCACAGCGGAAGAAGCGGATGAGCGGGTTCCATTCGGGGTAGCGCTCGAAGTCGACCATGATGTTCCAAACAGTACGCGCCGGCGCGTAGATCGTGACTGGCTGAATCGCGACGGTCGATGCAAAGATGCCGTCGATGTTTTGTGGTTTCCGCGGATCAAGCAAGCCAAAGAGCGAGGACCGGACCCAGGTGGATTTGCGAGTTTCCGCGTCTGGCGCGTCTATTTTCATGTAAGCGTCCTTTGCGGAGGATTGTAGAAGAAACATTTAGCGAACCTATCAATCCGTGCAACTTTCGCTGTGCAGTGGTCGACGGTTGCTCGCCGGACTACTACGACTCAGACGGCGATCACCGTAGCTTCATAGCACGTCCGAATGGGAAGGCGTTCGAAGTGTTAAATATTCGACTCTAGCGCTGGCAGGGCAAGCCGCGCTTTGGCCAGCATCATTCCGATGTTGCTGTTGCGACGAGCCACAAAGACCGAGATGTGGTCAGGATGTTTTTTGCCACGCAGAAAGACATGAAGAAGATTGTCTGAAAAGATAATCATCTCCTGAAAGTAATGCTGATTCTCGTCTTTGATGCCACGTGATTTTTTGAACATCCGCTCGATGGCAACGACATTGCTGCCCTGAAACAGATCGGCGGTCGCCGCCGCAACCAGATCGAGGACCTCGCGGGGGTGGGAATCCACGGTCTTGACTGCGAGCAGCATGCCCGTCGTTATGTCGACATAGCCAGCGGCTACGCATTCTGGAATCTCACGAATTGCTTTTCCTAGAGCCGTTTCAAGTGGAATCATTTTTCTTTCTCCTTATTTGGTCGGTAGTGCCCGAGGTTTACGAAATAGTTCTCCGCTTCTGATTGTTCGAGAAAGGAACATGCACTGACAGCCAGCGCGAGAACTCCTGCAGAAATTGGACTTGTTTGTTCGACTGAACCCATCCCGGTTCAACGGTGCGCACCTGGGTAAGCGCTGAGTCGGCGTCCGCACCTTCCCAGATGAGCTGCGCTGCGAGCATGGTTCCGGTTCGGCCGAGTCCTGCCTTGCAGTGGACGGCCACCGCGAATCCTTGTGAAAGAAGACCCTCTATCTGCTCGCAGAGCACAGCTGCTGCCGCAGGCGTTGGAGCATCCATATCGGCAATCGGAAAATGAAGGCTTCGAAGTTCAAACTGGCCTAGGACACCTGAGGGAATCGGTTCCTCAATTAGTGTTATGAGGTATGTAATTCCAGCTCCGCGGACAAGCTCCAGATCATAGTGAAGGTCGTTGCTTAAGCCGGGCGCTGGCATTCCAGCAAGCGCACGGTGCCGCAGCCAGCGAAAACCGCGCGGTCCGACACCCAGGCCGGCATGCGGCGCTACCGCGGCCGCTGCTTCGACGCGCTCTGGCGATTCAGTCGATGGCGTCTGAAAGGGAAGAGGTGCTGAGGCCTGCTGTACGTCGTCCGCGCCCGCGCTTGCGGCGTCATGGGGCGTCTGCGAGGGCGCTGGAGTGTCTGTGATCCTGCCGTCTGAGAACCAGGCAATCACCAACTTTGATTTGCATTCAGCATCGAAAAACGGACTAGAATCTTGCACAAAGAGCAGCAGTGCACGAGCCGCTGCCTGCGCTTCTAGGAGGCGTCGCAGGCGCGCGCGCGCCTTGTCGAAAAGACCATGCAAGGGCTCATCCAGCACGAGCAGTGCGGGCGAGGACGCGGTCGCTCGTAGAATCTGGAGGACGCGCTGTTCCTCTGTCTCTAGATCGCACATCGCCACGTCGAAGCGATGCAAGAGCTCCGAATAGCCGGCCTGCTCGACACTGTCTTTTGCCTGGGTGAGGAGCTCGGCGCGAGATCGGCTATTCCGTTCGCGGAAGTTGCTCACCAGATATTCGTAGGCGGGCATGATGGCCAGCCTGGCCTCGGTTTGCCGCATGCCCGGTCCTTCACCGTCTGTGAGCGCGCGGCCAAGATAGAGCGCCTGCCCGCTTATCTCGAAGGAGTCTGAGCGCAGACCACCAAGCGCGCGCAACAGAAGCCGTCGTTCCGTTCCGTCCGGACCCACAAGCAAGTGCATTCCCCGTTCAGATATATCAAGGTTCACCCGAGTAAGAACGTCGCGAGTTCCGAGCTTCAGCCCGAAGTTTCGCAGCCTCAATACGGCTGGGAATTCAGCCGCCGCGGCCCATAAGACGTGGTCATCCGCTGCGAAGTCAGCAGAATTGACTTCCGCGCTCGTCAGCGTCATCGCTGATGCCGTTTCCATCGCTGCTTCTGCCGAAGCGCTGGCCGCCGCTGATGAATCCACTTTAGCAAAGCTCGCCGGGGCCGGAAGCAAGTCTGCAAATTCAGTCTCAAGCTGCTCGGCGCGAGTGTCCGGAGCAGGAGTTACACAGCCGCCTGTGCGCACGTAGTCTTTGGCGGCCCTGGTTTGCGGATTTGTAAAAAAGGAATCGACGGGTTGGTACTCTTGAACGCGGCCTCCGGCAAGCAGAATCACATGGTCGCTGCATGCTCGCGCGTGCTGCTGCTGATGCGTCACAAAAAGGATGGCACGACGTCTTCCCTCTGCCTTGAGTACGGACAGGATGGGCGCAGCCTCTGCCTCATCGAGCCCTGCGGTGGGTTCATCTACACAGAGCAGCGCAGGCTCAGTGAGGAGCTCACGCGCGATTGCCAAGCGCCACCACTGCGACGCTGACAAAGAGAGCTTGTTGCCCCCGAGCGTCTGGTCCAGATGTCCTGCAAGTTCAGAAAGGTAGACGCGCTCTAGGAGCTCCACGAGTTGATCCGCTGGAAAGGAAGCCGCTTCCGCCTCGTCCAGATCACCAAGGAGGAAGTCGCTGAGGCGGATTGCAGGGCGCCCGAGCTTCTGCCCGATGACGGCAGGTCGCGCCGCGGTGCCAAGTGCAGCGCCATCATAGACAATCGTGCCGCTCAAGTTCCATCCGGAAGCACTGCGAAGTCTGCCGCTGAGGATTCCAAGAAGTGACGACTTGCCGCTGCCGCCCGGTCCCATGAGGGCATAGACGCCGTGTCGTCCAATCTCGAAGCTTAGGCCTTTGAGAATGGTGCGCTCATCCATGACGGCAGTGAAGCTGCGTAAAGCAAGAACGGGATCGGGGAATTCGAAGCATTCTCGTGAAACAGGGGCAGCCGGGCTGAGAGGGGCAGCGCTACTTGGTAGAGCCGCAGGCGCCGTATCGACGGCCAGCTCGGCCGCTGCTTGGAGCCAGAGCATCGCTTCTATTTCCACCGATTCCGGCGTAGCGCTCAGTGCTTTTGGTGCGGGCGGCCGTGCTGCGACGGGCGTTGCGGTTGCTCCGGAGATCTCCGCGGGCTGAGGCACGCTCGGCGTGCTCAGCGTCGGCAACGCCATTTTCACAGAATCGGCGAAGGAGGTGGCAAGCTCCTGCATAGATTGAAGCAAGCGCTCGAGTTGCGCCGACTGGTACACGAGCAGTGTGACATAGCGCTCGGTGCTGATCACGTAATAGGCGTGCTCATCTGTTGCTGCGAGCTGAAGGAGCGGCATGCGACTTCCGCGCTGAGTAAGTCGCAGATGACGGGCGAGCTCCTGTCCCAACTGGCCAAACTGAGCAACGGCGTTGGTTTGGCGCTCGGCCATGGAGTGTGTCATCACCGGCCAAGGACAGTCCTCGTCCTCTGCCTGCCACTCGAAGATCCAGCGTTCTAAAACGAGCGTCGGCGGCGTCTCGTAGGCGCGAGCGGCAATGTCCGTATAGCGGATGCTTCCCGAAGACCCGGCCGCGAGCATTAGTTCGACCAAGGGAAACATGTAATTGAGCGCGCCGAGCGGCTTGTCACGTCGTCCATAGAGCGGAGAGACGCCCAACTGCGAAAGATCGGCGCGCATCGAGAGCTTACGCAACGCGCGCGCAGTGACGGCGCGCAGGGCTCTGCGGACGAGCAGAGGAACATTCTGAAGCCGAGAAACGTCAGCTTCAGTCAAGCATTCCCTGTGCAAGAGCTTTGTGAGCTGGGGTATGTGCGCGGGCAGCTCCCGTTTGAAGGTATCATCCACGTAGGGACGTTCGTCCACCTGAACACCGACTCGGACTAGACCGCCTTCCAGGGTGAGCCCTCCAATCACCTGACCCGACGCGTCCCTAAATAGGAGTGATTTGACCCGACCAGGTGTCGCGATGCGCTCAAGGACTCCGAATAGTAGTGCGAGTAGACGGAAATTCTCAGACGACGACATCGATTGATCTCCTGATGCCCCCGAGTTTGCCGAAATAAAAAACAGCACATACCAGGAGTTCAGAATTAGCCCGTCTCCTGTTAGCCGTGGACGAGAAAGACCCTACGGTGGCCTTCGCGCACGGCTTTACGTTACTGTGCAATCAGGCGGTCGCCGATTTTACCCCGATCGTCTGATGCCATCCTATGGCAATCCCATGTTAAGCATCGCTGGCCTGCCTGCCCATAGCTTGCGGTGCCACTTTATTGGCATTAGGGGACAATCAGAGCCCTGCGAGAAAGTGCGAGACCGTCTGCCTACAAATCAGCATGTCAATCTTAGGGTCGAAAGACTGCAGGGTTTGATGAATTGGATGTGTTACTTTTTCTCGTTGGAATCAATCGGCGGCTTAGCGCTGGGAGCGGCTTTGCCAAGGACTTGGGTGCTCTTGAATCTCAGGGGTAGGTGCGGGTCCATGCGGCCGGCGATCCATGCCAGCCCGACTCCCAGAAATACGAGCAGAAACAGGTAGATTCCCCACGGACTGCGCTTCTCTGCGAAAGGATCCTTGACGGCGCGCTCTGCCCCCTTGGGCAGCGCTGGCAGGTCGGTGAGCACAGATGCGAAAAGCGGCGTGATCTTTACCATGCCGTTTACGGCCCAGCCGTTGGCATCAAGAATCGGGCCGAGGTTGCGCTGCCGCAGCTTTAGCCAGGCCACAAACATCGCTGGGCCCGAGATTGCGAGCACAAGAGCCAGGAATCCGAGCGGCATCCAGTAACCAAGGCCGAGGAACATCGACAAGATGCTGGTGATAAACGCCGCGATCCCACCGACGGCGACTCCGAGTGCGGCGACCGTGCCTACATCGATTCCTTTTTTCTCTGGCTTGGGTTCGCTAATTTTGGTTTTGTCGGCCTGCGCGGCGGTGGTCGCAGCGGCTTCGACCTGCTTTTGGGAATCGGCTTCAGCAGCGGCGGCGCGTTTGCCGACCTGATCCTCGATCATGCGGATCAAGGTTCTGTACGGGGCGAAAAAGGCCTGCCGGATGCTGATGGGGTTATCGATGATCTTGGTGATCGTTGCGTCCCAGTCGTTTCCCTGACGATCGTAGAAGATGCCATTGCGGCTTGTCATAAGATTATCGACATTGCCGTTGGTAAAGGCCGCGACGATGGAACGCTTCGCGCCGCGACGAGTGAGTTCACAGTAGGCGAGATAGGCCTTGGAGTACCCAGCCAGCGCCGCGTGCTTGCCTGCGTCCTGCACCGGTACACATAGGTGGCAGGTCCGACCATCCAGGTACAGCGATCCCGAAAGGAATGTCGTATCCTTTCGACCATAGAACTCGGCGAAGCTGACGAAGTTATTGAGCAACCTCAACAAATCGCGTTGGCAGCGGATTAGCTTCTCTAGATCCTCGATCTTGGCGAACTCAGGGGCCAGCGCCGCGTCGGCGGCAATGAGCGCCGTCAGCTTTGACAAGAAGCCGCCTGCGATAAGCTCGCGCAGGCGCGCACTGCTTAAGGACTCGACCTTGGTCGCGGGCTTTTCGGCCTGCCAGGCCTCGTACGGGGCCAGCTTGCCAAGCAGCGCCGTCCAGTCCGCGCGGCTAAGCGACGACTTGCTAGACCCAAGCAGCGGCGAAACCGCAAGCTCATAGAGCGCTTTGAGCTTCGTTGCCCAGGCTGGATTTGTGCCCTGCAAAAGCGGCAGGGGCTTGTCCGCATCGATTCGCGCAAGCGGCAGCCTGGTGAGCTCTTCAGAAAAGCCCCCGAGATCTTTGCTGGCGATGGCTGCAAACTCGGTATCGGTGCCACTTAGCACCGATGTAGCGCGCGGCTCGAAGCTCGCTAGCTGGCAGCGCGTGAAGTAGTCCTCGACCTTGGCCGCAACTGCCCGCATCGCTTGTGCCGCGTCGGAGGTGGCGGCGCCAAGCGGCAGAAATGCGCTACTTCCATCCGCTTTGGCTGCCCAGGCAAGGTAGGCCGCGGCATCGGCGAAAAAGGCATCGACGTGGGCTTGCTCGATGCCCTCCTTTCCGCTGCGATCTCGGCTTTTGCCATGGGTGGCGATGACATCGGCGATGGCTCGTGCTACCTCAGGGTCCGAACTGGCTTCAGGCGGAATGATGCCGTCGCCATTTTGCGCCACGTCGGCATCAATCTTGGCGCGATCGAGCACATCGGCCAGGCTGATTCCGGAAGCATTGCCCTTTCCGACGAGTTCAAGCACCCGCTTGGCCGTCTCGAGCAGCAGCTTGCCGGTTTCTGTCTTCTCATTGAAAGAGCTTAGCGGGATCGAGTCCCGCGCGATCATGAGCTCATCGGGATTTTTGTAGATCTCTTTAAGCCACTCGACGGTGGCAATGATTTCCGGAGGCCGAATCCGCCCGTCCTTGTCCGTATCAAGAAGGCTCAGCGTACGCTCATCGAGCTCGAGGCCTTGCGTCGGACAAGCGAGACACACCCAGAGCTTCTGGTCGAGATGCCGCAGGTTGATGATGTCCTGCCCATCGCGGATGACGAGCTGGTCTAGCCCGCCGGCTCGGTAGAACTTCCATCGATGGTTCGTCACAGTCGTCGCTCCTCTGTTACTAGGGTGAAGTCAGGTTGAACTCGATGCGGGGTTCTTGGCGCGAGCCGCGAGGTTATCATTGTTGGCCGCTTGCTAGCTTATATCGCGAGGTGCCATCTTATTAGTAATAGGGATCAGCTATGCCTTTTCGACTCGATCGCGAAACCAGTGTGGTGCCAGCTATCTATGCTCTGCATTTGACCGAGCTCATTGCGCACTGGAACATTTCGGCGACAAAGTTTCTACAGGATACTGGCCTTGGCGTAGCCGAGTTGTCGCTGCCGCACAGCCGTTTGTCGGTTGCGATGGTGGAACGGCTTGTCGAGCGCGCGCGCACGCTGACCGAAGAGCCGGGACTGGGCTTTTACTTCGGGCTGAGGATGCGTATCTCGTGGCACGGCTTTCTTGGATTGGCAGCGATGTCAGCGCAGAACATACGCCAGGCACTCGAGCTCGTAGTGCGCTTTGTGCCAACTCGCACCGATGCGCTAACCTTTGGCTTTGAATCGAGTGACAAAGGCTCCTCGCTGCTTATCCGCGAGCATGCTGACTTCGGCGCGGCGCGAGACGCTGTCATTTTCGCAATTTTCGTCGGAATCTGGCAGTTGGCGCGCACGCTGACCGGCCGAGAGTTTCGCGGCGGCGCCGATATCGCCATGCCCGAGCCGTCCTATATGGGGCGCTTCAAAAGCATGCTCCCGGGAATAGTTCGATTTAATCAGCCTGAAACGCGCCTCTTGTTCGAGACCGAAGCGCTTGCTTGGCCCATGATAGCCGCGGACCCAGCGACGTTTTTGCTGACGCGCGAGCAATGCGAGCGTGAACTCGCAGCACTCGGGCTGGCTGGCCCTTTTACCGATCGGGTTCGCGTGCTGCTGCTCCGCAGCGATGGCGGAATTCGTTCGCTCGAAGAAATCGCGGCCCGCTTGTATCTTGGGCCGCGCACGCTGAAAAGAAAGCTCGCTGAACTAAATGTCTCGTATTCAGCGCTCCTTGATGAGGAGCGCAGGCGTCGTTCTCTTTTGCTCCTGCGTGACACAGTGATTCCTATGGAACAGATTGCGGAGCAGCTCGGTTACTCGGATATGCCCAGTTTTTTTCGCGCGTTTCGTCGCTGGACTGGTCGTACTCCCGGTGCCGTACGGCAATCAAGTGGCCAGCGGCGACATCTTTCGACGCAGCGCAAGGTCGCCAAATAAACGGGCAGCGGGCATCCACGGCCCACGCATTTCCCTGCGGAATTCCTGAAAAGCCCTTTCTAAATGCTTGAAGAAAGACGAGAAATGCTTCGACGAGGATCATGAGGCTTAATATCCTTGTGAATGATGCCCTGCCGATGCAGCTTGTCGAGGATA
>CAYWPR010000119.1:0-16427 GCA_964460115.1 uncultured Myxococcales bacterium | reverse complement strand
CGTGGCCATGATGAGGTGAATGCCCGCGGCGCGCGCTTTTTGCGCGATGCGCGCAACCGAAATCTCTACCTCTTTGCTGGCGACCATCATCAGATCGGCGAATTCATCGATAAGCACGACGATGTAGGGCAGTTTGGTGGGGCGATCGGCAATGTCGTAGCTTTCTTCGCCAAAAAGCTCGGTCTGTTCGGAATCGATATCAGCGAGCTGCTTTTCGATCTTTTTATTATATCCGGCGATGTCGCGCAGCCCGGCCTTGGAGATAAGCTCGTAGCGGCGTTCCATTTCATCGACGGCCCACTTGAGCGCCAGGTTGGCCTTTTTGGGATCGGTGACCACCGGCAGCAAAAGGTGCGGAATGCCTTCATAGATCGACAGCTCCAGCATTTTGGGGTCGATCATGATCATTTTGACTTCGTCGGGCGAAGCGTTGCACAGAAGCGAGCACACCATGCCGTTCACCGAAACGGATTTGCCCGATCCGGTAGTGCCAGCCACAAGCAGATGCGGCATTTTGGCCAAATCCACGCAAACCGGCGCGCCCGAAATGTCTTTGCCCAGCGCCATGGTCAGTTTGCTGCGCGCTTGATGAAAGCCGACGTCAGCCAGGATTTCTTTCAAATAGACGGTTTCGCGGGTGCGGTTTGGCACTTCGATGCCCACCGCGGCCTTGCCCGGAATGGGGGCGACGATGCGAACGCGCAGCGCCTCTAGGGCCATCGCCAGATCGCTCGACAGCGCCGTAATCTTTGACAACTTGATGCCGGGGGCGGGTACGAATTCGTACATCGTGACCACCGGGCCGGGATGAATCGCGGTGACGCGGCCTTTGACCTGATAATCGGCCAGAGTGGCCTCTAGGCGCTGTGCCAAATCGAGCATGGCGCGGCGATCGATGTCGCGCTGCGCTGGCTCTTCATAGTCAAAAACCAGAAGCGGCGGCGGCTCGTATGGTCCGGCACTAAGCGCTACATAATTTGCCCGCTTGTCGCGCGACGGTTTTCCCGCAGCGGCCACGGGCTGCGCCTCGGCCATCGGTGCTTTGGGCGGAATGATGGTCGGGGCCAGGGCCGCGGCCGCGTCTTGTTGCGCCGCTTCTTCATCAGCCGAATCCGCTGCCGAAGTATTTAGCAGGGCCGGCGATGGAGTTTTTTGCGACGGCATGATCACCATGGGCTCTGCCATCGATATGCTGGTCGGCACGGTGGCTTCGTCTTCTGCGCCGGAGGGCAGGCCAAAAGGCGACTGCGGCAAATGCGGCGCTTCGGGCGCCTTTCTTTCCACGATGATCGGGGATGCTGCGGTGGTGGCCGGCTCGGGCTTTGCAGTTGTGATCGCGGTTTTTTCATTGCGCGTACGCCGCGTCGCGATTGCCGATTGCAAAAAGGCCGGACGTCCGGAAGTTCGAGAATCGCGATCGTCGCCGTAGTCTTTGATAGAGGCCGGCACGCCCGAAATCGGCGCAAGCGCCGCCGGGCTTGAAGAATTTTGGGCTGCGGTGCTGGCTTTTTGAAAAAACGCCAGACGGAGCTGCACGCGCTGCATAAGGGGTTGCAATTGACGCACGAGCCACTTGGCAGCGCGCGTCGTCAAGCTTAGGCCCTGCTCGAGCGACAACGAATTTGTGGCCAAAAGCGACAATAGCAGCACGCAGATCGCCAAAAGCAGAGTGCCAGCTCGGCCTAAAAGCGCGATCAAAACCTCGGCGCCGTATTCGCCAAGTGCGCCGCCAAGCGGCAAACCATGCAGGCGCAGCCCGGCCCAAAGACTGCCAAAAAGATGCATGAGGACGGCACTTGAAAGAAACAGACCGAAGCCTCCAAGCGCAGTCAGCGGCTGCGTACGCAGAGGCTGGCTGCGCAGGTAGCGCACCGCTCCGTATACAAGGCCACTGGCGACAAGCAGCATGCTGGCGCCAAACGCCTGATACAAACCACTGGCCACCGAGTGACCGACCGGCCCCATGAGCTCGCCGCCAAAGACAAAAGCCATGGCGCTGAGCAGCACGAAGAGCCCACCGGACAATGAGACAATGCCGATGGCTTCGCGCCGACGCGGCGAGGGCAGGGGCAGGTCGCGCTCTTTGCCGATCCGCTCCTTGGCGGCTCGATCTTTGGGCAGTCGCGCCGGCCTGGCCGGGCGGGCCGGTCCGCTAGAAGGTGCATTGATTTGAGTTCGTTCGACGGAAAGGGCTGTGGCTCCAGAGGCCCCAGCTCCATAGATAGTAGAAATCGACATGGCTCAGTTCCTGACCCACATGTAGGATAAGAGCTTACTGCGACCCACTTCGCTGTCAAGTTCTTCACCGCGCTTCATCTTTTGAAGAGCGGACTTGGTGCGCGCTAGGGGCTAAATTGGCGACAAAGAGCACGCGAAATTTTCCGTGCAATTTTGCAAGACGCGGCGCCTGATGCGAATTCGAAAATTCGTCTGAGCTCGACTGAAAAGTGGTACCATACGCCCATCTCGATTTGCATCAGCTATTAGGAGAAGAGTCCATGGATCAAAGTAATGGCATTGTTGTTCTGCTTCTGGAATTGGCTTTCGCCGTGGTGACCGTCGCTGGAATGTGGAAGGTCTTCGAGAAGGCGGGAAAGCCGGGCTGGGCCTCTCTGGTTCCGATTTACAATTTCATCGTCATGCTTGAAATTGTCGAAAAGCCGATGTGGTGGATTGCGCTTATGTTTATTCCTTTCGTGAATTTTGTCATTGCGATCATGCTGCTTGCCAGCTTGGCCGCCAAGTTTGGCAAAAGCGGCGGCTTTGTGGTTGGAATGATCTTTCTGCCCTTTATCTTTTATCCGCTCCTCGGCTTTGGCGATGCCAAGTTTCAGGGGAATTCGGCGCAAACTTAGGAAGTTTCCGCTTACCCCTTGCCTGCGCGCAAAAGTCTGCGCTTGTTTGGTCCTGTTTCATGTCTGCCTCAGCAATTCCGGAATGTACGACGGTTGATGCGCTGGTCCTGACCGACCACGCGGTACATCTTATTTTGCGCGTTTCGGGAAATTGGGAATCCGACCGCGACCGTACGGTGGCCGATTTGGAACAGCGCATTGCCGAGGTTTGTAGCTTCGCAACATCCGCGGTTTTTCGGCAGCGTTTTGGGGCGCGCATCGGCGTCATCCGCGTGCAGCCGCAATTTGTGGCTCCGTCTATTGTTGTTCACCTTTTGACCGAGCAAGGCATAGAGCTCGAGCAACCCGATGCCGCGCATCCAGAAGACGGACCAAGCTGTGTGGAATGCCCGCGTCAGCACTTAAATGCCGAGCAGGCGGCCATGACCGATCACGGATGGGCTTGTCCGGCTTGCTTTCGCGCTTGGAATGTTCGCTCGCATCCGCAAATGCTGCAAAAACCGCGGCGCTGGCGCATTCCACAGAGGCTGCTCTGGCCGCTTGTCATTTTTGTCATGGCATTTTACGCGTTTGTCACCTTTTACAAGCTGCAGGGACTCAGCAATATGAATCGCGTCATTCGGCAGCACATTCCTACCGAATAGCAATTCGGCGCGAATACGTCCCGCGCGACCAAAGTAGCGGAATTCCTGTAAAAATCAGCGCCGCGAAATGATTCCGGAAGAATCGCTTGGAAAAGGCATTCCGGGAATGATTTTGCGAATTCGAAACGTCAGCGGAAATTCCGCAGCTTGACGAATCGCGGCAGCGGCGGCATGGCGCGGGCTCAGGAAAAACTGAGCAAATTGCCAACTTGGCGGATGATCTTCAAGTCGCGAATCAAAAGCGATGCGAATCGGTGCATCCAGTGGATCCAGGAGAAACGAAAACTGTTCCAGCGGAATCGCCAGGCCTAGACCGCGCGCCTTGATATAGGCTTCCTTCAGCGTCCAATATTCAAAGAAGCGCGCATGCTGCATGGAACTAGGAAGCGCGTGCAGTGCGTGAACTTCCGACTGGGAAAAATATCGATCGGCGATCTCGATGGTCTGACGCGTGCGGCTTAGATCTTCCACATCCACACCCACATCGCGGTCGCGTATTAGCAAAAGGGCAATCAAGCCCGAAGTATTCGAAAGATTGAAGCGTATGAAGTCAAACTGGCGCGGCGCGGAAATTTCCGGTCGTCCATGGGAATTGGCGACAAATTCCCAATTCTGCGGGGCTACATCGGCATACAGGGAAAGCGTGCCGCGGATGAGGGCACGCGTCAGCAGATATTCCTTTCGACTGTGCTCGAAATAGTAGCGATTGCAGCGCGCGGTCTCTTCCTCATTCATCCAGCTGCGATAACGTTCAAGCAGATCAGGGGCAAATGGCTCGTCGGTCAGCAAGTAATAAAGATGGGCTTCACCAGCCGGTAAAGTCAAAGGCGTGAACATGAATGAACTAGAACTTTTATCGTAACATGGCCAGGTCTAGTCAAGTCCAGGGCTGCGGCGACGGCGAGTTATGAGGGCGATGGCTCTTCGACAAAAGCCAAATTGCCATTATACTTTGGACTGAGATCTATGCGAAATGATGATTTTCGTATGTGAAATCTCGAAATATAGAGATGTAATACTTCTTGGGAGGAAGTTTTATGAGTGCTCGCAGTTCGCTTTTGCTATCGCTATTGTTGGCTAGCGCCTGTCAAACGAACGAAACCATTTTGTACCTAAGCCGACCCGGCAATGGTTTGACCGGCAGCCAAGAGGAGATCGAGCGCTACTACGCGGCCTTTGGGGCCGACGGCCGCCTGGGAGCTGAATCGACTCTAAGCGAATGGCTAAACAACCGCTGCTTTAACACCGCAGGAAATAACAAAGTCGAGTCGGATTACTATAACGGAGCCGATTTGGGACTAGGCCGCGAGATGACTTGTTGGGAATGTCCGGCAGGCAATCCCAACGCCGGACTCACTTCTTGTGCCGTGTCCAATCACGGAGTACCGCAGGGGCTGGATCAGTTCGCGTTTGATTTTGGCGATGGAACTCCCAAAGTAGACAAACGTGATCGCCAGGCCTCGATCAAATTTGCGCTGCAAGCGCTGACCGCTTATGTGGCCGCCAGAGATTCCGGCAAAGAATTACCTCTGCGTGGCGCTTCAGTCGTTTTTGATTACCGCAGTGATCGCGAAGATCGGCTGCGCATGTATATCTACGATGCCAATGATCAGAAGCTATTTTCGGCGGTCAATGCCAATCGCAATGATCCGGTGCAAGGCAAAGAGCGGCTGATCACCGGACTACAGCTTGACGGCGAGGGTGGTGCGCTAAACGCCAAGGTCAAGTTCATGAAAAACTGCCTGACTTGCCACGGCGGTAAGTACGACGAAAAAACGGATCGCATCATTGGCGCATCCTTTTTGGATTTTGACGCCGTTCTTTTTAACTACGGCAACGATATCGATTCGGCCATCGCGCTTGATCCAAATAATGCAAATCAAGTGACCGCCTGCGAGCGCAATCTTACCGCTATGCGCGGACTCAGTCAGTTCGTTCTGAAGGTGGTCGAAGAAACCGGCGCGGTCATGATCAAAGACCGCATCGAAAAGAATCTGGCCAACAATTTCTTCTTTAAGATCAATGCGCAGGGCCAGTGTACTCCTGACCCCGACAATTTCTATGTTCCCGATGGCTGGAACAAAGGACGGGTGGTCGCGCGCTATGGCGGCGAGGACATTACGGATTCGAAGTTCTTTAACGTTGCGGTTCATAAGTACTGCGCAAGCTGTCACTTTTCTCAAGTTGCCAACCACAATCTGCACGGACGGGACGGTATTCCTTTGACCTTTGCCGATGCCGAGCAGTGGTTCAAAAATGAAAACCTGCCCGACTTGGACAAGCTTCGTCAGCAGTTTCCCGCCTCGACCAGCGTCGATCTGATTCGCAAGGATGTCTGCGGATCCAGCGATATGCCGCACGCCGAAGTGACTCGCAACAACATGAAGCGCGATTCCTTGGCCTTCGCCTATATTTGCAATTCGGAATCGGTCCCCTTTTAAGCCGCGTTCGCTGCATGGCCTCTTTGCCTAGCCAGTCGGAACCGGCACGGCAACTCCTTGAAAACCCGACGTTAGCAAGCGTTGCTACGTCTGCCCAATTGTAATATCCTAGGCCGCTATGTTTCAAAAGCGGCTTGTGAAAACGGCAACTGTGCCGGTTTTCGCGCTGCCAAACTCAGACTGAGAGGTTGCTCATGGATATGCAGCAGTGGCTTACGAAATTGGCCGATTCCGCCCTTCCGTTTATTATTCTCATCGGCACCAAACTGCTGGGCGCGATTGCGCTTTGGGTGGTCGGCCGCCTGATCATCCGCGGCGTTCGCGCGGCCATTCGCAGAGGTGGCGAGCGTCGCAATTTCGACAAGACGCTTATTCGTTACCTCGACTCGGCGACGAATGTCATGCTGCAGATTCTGCTGCTTGTTGCGGTGCTTAGCGTCTTTGGCGTCGCGACCACCTCATTTGCGGGCGTGCTAGCTGCTGCGGGTGTGGCCATTGGCATGGCCTGGTCCGGTTTGCTGTCCAATTTCGCGGCCGGTGTTTTTATGATGATTCTGCGACCGATCAAAGCCGGTGATTTTGTAACGATTGCCGGCGTCACCGGAACCGTGCAAGAGATCGGCCTTTTTGTGACCTCACTAGACACTCCGGATAACGTTCGGACGTTTATCGGAAATTCCAAAGTGTTTGGCGATACCATTCAAAATTACTCGATAAACTCCGTACGGCGCGTTGAGCTGACCGCGCAGCTTGCGCACGGTGTGGATCCCGTTGATGCAATGCGTCGGTTGCGCGCCCGCCTGGCGGCCATTCCCCATGTTGCGACCCAGCCCGCTCCGGAAATCGACCTGCTGTCGTTCAACATGGCCGGAGCGGTTTTGGCCGTGCGGCCCTACACCCACACCGATCATTACTGGTCGGTCTACTTTGCCACCAACGACGCCATTTCCGATGAATTCGGCAAAGCCGGTTACCCCGCCCCCGAAAATCGTCATTTCATTCGCAAACTCGGCTAGCCGCGTGTCGTGCGCCCCACGACAAAAATCACTTGGCGGCGGGCGGCAAGGCCGGTCGGCGCTTTTTCGAAAGCGAGCGCCGCTGGCTGCGGCGGCGCTCGGCCTCTTGTTCTGATTCGCCGATAAGACGCGTCTCGATATGAACCCCGCCCAAAACCGCCAGTCCGGAAATGCGCAGCACCGCTCGCTCGAGATCGGGCTCTGGCGGCGCGCGCTCGCTGTGTTCAAACCCGCCTAAAATCGCAATTCCGTTCATTTCGACGGCCAAATGCGGAGGCACGATAATATTGGCCCCGCCAAGCACGGCGGTGATGCTGACCTCCGTCACCCCGGGACCAAATGCCGCCTCGCGAAAATCCAGTTCTACGCCGCCAAGGACCGCGACGATTTTCAGCGTGCGCGGCGGCGTCCAGGGGCCTTGCCGCCTAGTGCCGCCCAAAATCGCCACCAGCGTCTGACGCTCGCGCGTCGGTACCGTCGCCAATGCCGTCGTCGGCAGCGCGGGGGATTCTTGCGGCTCGCGGTCCAGGTCGGCGCGCAGCGCAAGAATTTCGGCAATGGAATTGCTGCGATGGGCCACCGCCAATCGCTGTTCAAATTCCTCCAGTCCTAAAATATCGTGCGAAAATGCGTTGCTTAGGCAGGCGATGGTGCGCTCACGCGTATCGCGCAGCGCCAAAAGGGCAGGTTGCTTCTCGAATGCCATGCTTGCATCCGTATCATGATCCTTTCAGCGCGGGAACGGCCTGTAGAAAGATCCTTGCGCTTCCGCGCTAGCATCGGACGGATAGGTATAGGTGACACCCGCGTTCGGGTCTGCTAGGGTAGCGCGCCATGACGGCCGATTGCCAGTTCAACACGGTTCCGTACACGCCTTCCGAGGTGTTTCACCGATATGGCTCGCGCGTGCACATCCTGCGTGATCCGCTCTCGCTGTCGCTTTTGGCCAAGCTGTGCCAAAAAGGGGTGGTTCAGCCCGCAGTCAATCATCTTGTCGTCGAGCTTTATCGGGTTTTGGTGCACGCCGCGGTCGCTGCGGAATTTCCGCGCCGCCAAGCCAGCGTCGAGACGCGTATGATCGATGCCACCCCAAGCGGGGTGTGGCATGGCGAAATCATCCACCAATCGACCTCGGCGGTAGTCGTCGCCTTGGCCCGCGCCGGGCTTTTGCCGTCGCAGGTGACTTTTGATTTTCTGAATCAAGTGCTCGAACCGTCCGGTGTGCGCCAGGATCACTTAGCGCTTGGCCGCACGATTGATGTCGAAGGACGGGTCACCGGAGCCGGGCTTTATGCCTCTAAGATTGGCGGCACGGTGGATGGGGCCATCGTCCTTATTCCCGATCCAATGGGAGCGACCGGCTCGACCGTCAGCCGCGTTTTGCATCACTATGCCAGCGCGGTGCAGGGACGTCCGGCCAAGGTCGTGGCGCTGCACCTTATCGTAACCCCCGAATATTTGCGACACGTCACCACGCACCATCCGGAAGTGCAAGTCTATGCGCTGCGGCTTGACCGCGGACTTTCCGATGCCGATGTGCTTGGTACGGTGCCGGGAACGCACTGGGAACGCGAGCGCGGACTTACCGATCACGACTATATCGTGCCGGGCGGTGGCGGGCTTGGCGAAGTCATCAACAACTCGTTTGTATAGCTGAGGAACCATGGTAGAGACCGATCGTCCTTCTGCACGTTCTCCTTCTCGAAGCCGCATTCGCGAGCCGGTTCTGATCTCGGCTGAGCAGATCGCAAAGCGCACCACCGAGCTTGGAAACCAGATCGCAAAAGACTATGAAGACCGCGACATTACGCTTATCGGCGTGCTGAAAGGCAGCTTCATGTGGTTTGCCGATTTGGCGCGGTCCATCTATTTTGGTCAGCGCGCCCTCGGTCTAGATGGTGCGTCGGTGACCTGTCAATTTCTCGGCTTGCAAAGCTACGGCGACGCCACCACTACCTCGGGCGTGGTGCAGATCACCGCCGACCTGACCAAACCCATAGCCGGCCGTCATGTCGTCATCATCGAGGACATCGTCGACACTGGCCTGACCATGCGTTACTTGTTGAACAACCTGGCGACGCGCAAACCGGCTTCGATCAAGCTTTGCTCGCTTTTGCACAAGCCGGCGCGCACCAAAGAGCGCATCCACATCGATTATCTCGGGTTCTCCATCGAGGATCTGTTTGTCGTCGGCTATGGCCTAGATTATGCGCAGCGTTATCGCAACCTGCCGTTTATTGCCGAGCTGGTAATTGGCGACTAGGTCAAAATACCTTCCGTGATGTTCCGCCTGCTCATCGTTTTCTACCTGCTCATCGCTACTGGAAATGGCGCCCAGGCGGCGCCGCCGGTGAAGCCCAAGCCCGCCAAACTCAGCGGACCGGCCAAAGCGCCGATCAGCGCTTATGAAGTTCTGTTTACTTTTGATGATGGGCCGCGCGCCGATACGACTCCGCAGGTGCTCGACACCCTGGACAAGCAGGGCATCAAGGCCGTGTTTTTTGTCAACGGCGTGCGCTTTTTGGGCAAAGGCAAAGCCAACGAGCGGGCGCGCGAAATTCTGCGCGACACCCTAAAGCGCGGGCACGTCATCGGCAATCACACCGTTCACCATTACTTTTTGTGCGGCATTCGCGGCAAAACCATCGCCGAGCGCGAAATCACCGAAAATGCCGCACTCATTGCCGATGCCATCGGCCAGCCGCCGCTTCTGTTTCGTACTCCCTTCGGATCCCATTGTCCGCATCTAAACGAGACGCTACAGCGTTTGCATATACATCCCATCGGCTGGGATGTGGATCCGCAGGACTGGAAGCTGCAAGACGCCGATCGCATTTTCGATTTCATGGTGCAGGCACTGCGTACTTTGCGTCGGCCGCGCTCTATTTTGCTATTTCACGATGTGCAGCCAGCGACCGCTGCCATGCTGCCGCGGCTTTTGAATTGGATTGCCGTAGAAAATTCGGAGCGGCGGGCGCGCAAGCAGCCAGAGATCAAGATCATTTCACCTGGCTACTTGCTTGCGACCGACCCGCCGGGCGCTGCCGCCCCCAGCCGGCCCGGTTAATAACGCGGAATTCGCGGATCGACTTCAGCGGAAAAGGCATCGATGCCGCCGCGCAGGTTGTACACGTTGCGGTATCCTTGCTGGGCCCATTTTTCAGCCATCGCCTGGCTGCGCACTCCGTGGTGGCAATGAAAAACCACCATGGTGTCCTTGGGCAGCGCGGACAGTTCGGCGCTGGCTTTTTCCGTAAAAGGAATGGCCGCGGCAATCGCCGCGATGGCTCGTTCCTCTGCACCGCGAACATCATAGAGGTGCAGCGGTGTATGTTTTTCTAGATGCTCCTGCAATTCGCGCGCGGTCATCGGCCGCGGCCGAGCGGGCAGGTTGGGGTTGTCGATCTTGAATCCGCCCTCGGGACCGGGAACAAAGTCAATTGCGATGCCATTGGCGAGGCGCGCCGATGCGCGATCGAAAAGCAGCGTAATGCCGCCTTGCTCGACGCGCAGGTCGCTCGGCCGGGCTGCGTCAAAGTACATATCGATAGAGCGTCCGCCGTTTTTTAACTCCAGGCGCAAGTGCTGACCCGGCTCAGCTTCGCTCGAGGCTTCTTTGATGGCGGCGATGGCGGAGCCGTCGAGCTTAATGCTGGGCACCGCCACTTCTACACTTTGAACGCCCAGCGTCGGCAATAGCTCGCCATTTTCATCAAGCTGGCGAATGATGTCGCAGCCGCCGATCAGGCTGCCTTTCACATAAAGCTGCGGAATCGTCGGCCAGTTGCCAAATTCTTTGATTCCATCGCGCAGCGCTGGATCGGAAAGGACATCGACATCCTGATACGGCACGCCGTAGCCATCCAGGATGGATACAACTTGGGCCGAAAAGCCGCAGCGCGGCTGCTGCTTGGTTCCCTTCATAAACAAGACGATTGGGTTCTGCGCCAGCGTGGTTTCGATGCGCGCGCGCAGCTCTGGATTTAGTGCCATTGTCCGTACTCCTTTGCGGGCTGGGAGACCCCATCGCCCTGTGGCGGAACAGTATAGCGACTCTTTGGCTATTGCGCAGCGCAGGCGCGAAGTAGTTGTTCGCGTTGGCTGGCGTCCAGATCAGCGGGCTGGCCGAGGTGGCGCAGAATGCGGCAGGCAAAGGCGTAAAATCCGTTGCGCGTGGCCGGATGGATGATTGCGGTGTAGTCCTCGCCGGTGGTGATGAGGCGCTGGCCGTCCGCGGAATAAGCGACGTTGCGAATGCCGCCTTCGTGTCCGCGCAAAATCGCCCAAAGCTGACCGCTTTCAACCGTCCACAGGCGTGCGGTGCCATCTTCGCTGGCGGTGACCACTTCGAAGCCATCGGGCGAAAACGCCACGCCACGAATGCGCGAAGTATGGCCGCGCAAAATTTGAATCGGCTCTTCGGTTTTGCCGGCCAGGTTCCAAATGCGCGCGGTGCGATCGACGCTGCCGGTAATCAGCCGCGTGCCGTCCGGAGAGTAGGCGACGCTGCGCACCGTGGCCCGATGACCGCGCAAAACGAGCTCGGTCTGGCCGCTTGTAGTGTTAAAAATGCGCGCTGTGCCATCATCGCTGGCTGTCGCGGCATGGCGACCGTCGGGAGAAAAAGCGACGCTTATGACCGCGCCTTTATGCCCTTCAAGAACCAAAATGGGCTGGGCGCTGCGCGCATCCCAAATGCGCGCGGCGTGATCATCGCAGCCGGTCAGCACGCGCTCGCCATCGGGAGAAAACACCGCAGCATTGACCCCGGCCACATGATTCAAGGTGCCTAGGGGTTGACCGGTTGCGGTTTCCCAAATGCGCGCCGTCTTGTCATCGCTGGCCGTCACCACCCGTCCGCCATCCGGCGCAAAAGCCACCCCTAGCACGCCCGAGCTGTGTCCGGACAGCGTCAAAAGCCGTGCGCCGGTTTTGGCATCCCAAATGCGTGCGGTTTCGTCCAAGCTAGCGGTGACCACGCGATTGCCGTCACTTGAAAACGCCGCCGCAAAGACCGCATCCTCGTGGCCGGTCAGCGTAATCAGCGCATTGCCGCTTTGGGTGTAGTGCATACGAGCTGTGCCATCCAGGCCTGCGGTGACGATTTGGCTGCCATCCGCAGAGAAAGACGCACACAGAATGCCGGCGGCGTGACCGCTGAAGCGCGCCAGTTCGTTGCCCGTGCCAAGCTCAAACAAGCGCGAGGTTCCGTCTTCGCTGGCGGTCAGCACGTACTTGCCGTTTGGCGAAAAGCTGGCGCTGTACACCCAGGCGGTATGCCCCTTCAGTGTCAAAAGCTCGCGGCCGTCTTCGGCGTTCCAGACCCAGGCGGTTTGATCGGCGCTGGCGGTCACTACTTGTTTGCCATCCGGCGAAAACGCCACGCCATTGACCCCAGCGGCATGGCCATTCAAGGTGACCAGCACATGGCCGCTTTGAGAATCCATGATGCGCACCGTCTTGTCGTCACTGGCCGTCGCCAGAAGTCGCCCATCGGGGGAAAACGCCACCGAGTTCAGCCCGGCCGTATGTCCCTTCAGCGTCAAAAGCAGCCGTCCGCGCGCTGCCTCCCAAATGCGCGCCGTTTGATCGGCGCTGGCGGTAACAACCTGCTTGCCGTCCGGCGAAAAAGCCACGGCATTGACGCTGGCGCTGTGGCCTTTGAGTATCAAAATCGTTCGCCCGCTGCGGGCATCGTAAATGCGCGCCGTGTGATCGGCGCTGGCGGTGGCGACATCCGCGCCGCTTGGCGAAAACACCGCGGCGTTGATGCCGGCGGCATGCCCGTTGAGGCGAACTAGCTCGCTGCCGGTGCGGGTATCAAAGATGCGCGCCGTATGATCCGCGCTGGCAGTGACCAAGCGCTCGCTGTCCGGCGAGAAAAATGCAGTATTGACGCCGTCCGTATGTCCGCGCAAAGAACGCGCCGACAAAACCTGATACGCCGCATCGACGAGGCCCGCCCAGGCAGCAGGCTGACTTTGACCGGGCTGCACCGCCTGCATCCCCATCATAAGACCGCGCACGCCACGGGGCTTTTTGCCATCCGCTGGCGCCTGTGAATCGTGCTTGGGCGGGTCGTCGGATTTGGGCGTCGGGGCATGGCAGGCAGCGCCCATCACGCTGTATAGCGCCAAGGCGTACCCGATGCGAATCCATGATTTCCCTCCCTTTGACGTTGCCGCGCGCGACCGACATCGCGCCCGAGGAAGCTGCATAACCACAATAAGAACACAGTTTTCCGGTAGGTGTCATCGGTTAGTAACGGTTGACGACGAACTAGCAATGATGCTGGGATTTACTCGTGCGAACGATTTCAAGCACGGCCGCGATTTATGCGCTGACCAGCATCGGCAGTTTGATGTCCGCGGCGCCGGTAGACGCTGCGCCGACACTGCCAGCGTCCACCTACACCATCGTCGATTACGACGAGCGTGTAGAGTACATACGCAGCGACGCCGATTGGCAGCGCATCTTGGGCCCAGCAGGCAGGCGGCAGTTTATAGCCAGTCGGGCGCTCATGGTCAGCGGCGGGCTTTTGAGCTTTGTGGGTGCCACCGCGATCTTGGCGACCTTTGGCAGCTTGGGCGTAAGTTCTGCCTATGGCGCAACAACCGTTTCGGGGGCGGCCGGAAGCTATCAAGCCTATATTTATGGATTTTCCGGAGTCTTGGCGGTCGGCGGCACAATGCTTCTAACCGGACTGGTGCTGACTTTGCCCTTGCCTTCGCGGCATCGTCCGATGCTGGTGCCGCGGCTACAGCTTGTGAGTGGCGGCCCGCAGTAGTAAGTTTTGCCTCCATAAAGGAGGTGCTACATGCCGTCGCTAAATAGCTGGCTTCGTTCGCCTTTTCTTCTGGCCTTGTTCGCCTTGCTGCTAAGTTTTGCTCGGTGCGGCAGCGAAATGCCCAAGGATATGACGCCCCAGCCGATGGAATTTTTGCCGCCGCCGGCCGGTCAAGGCGTGCAGTTTCGCATGGTCAGCACCATCGCTTCAGGCCAAGAAATTGAACGCTGCCAGTTCGTACAGGCTCCGCCCGAGGGGCTAAACATCAACCACGAAGAAGTGCACTACACCCCGGGCAGTCATCATGTCCTTTTGTATGCGACTTCCTATACGACCATTCCCACCACCGACCGGCACGGCGTCCAAAGAGACACAAGCGGAGTGATCGATTGTCCGTACGGCGCGGGCGTGGACTGGAACACCGGCAGCATTTTGGGCGGTGCTCAATCATTTGACGGCGGGTCTTTGGTTTCTTTGCCCCCCGGCGTCGCATTGAAAGTGCCCGGCGGTGCCGTGCTGCTTATCAACACGCACTACCTGAACGCATCGCCGAATGATCTAGTTGCCGACGCGCGCATCAATGTATACACCATTCCCGACGCTGAGGTTCAGCACGAGGGCGGGGTCCTATTTTACTACGACCCGATCATTGCCATCTCGGAGATGGGGCGCTCGAGCGCGCGCATGCGTTGCGGCATCCGTCAGGATATTATCCTGACCAACATTCAGTCGCACATGCACCGCCGCGGCGTAAACTACGTGGCCAATCTGCTAAATGCTGGCGGTCAACTGGAAGAGACGCTGTACACCAATACGAACTGGGAAAACGTTCCGGTGAAAATGTTTCAGCCGGGTCGCAAGATTTCCGCCGGCAGCTTTGTGGACTATCGGTGCGACTATGACAACAAAGAGGCGCGCACGATCATTCAAGGCCAAAGTACCCGCGACGAGATGTGCGTGCTGATGGGTTCGTATTATCCGCGCAACGACGGCACCGCCCTGTGCGCGGAACAAACTTTCATCGGCGGCGGTACAAAGACCTGTAACGAGTCGCTACAATGCAGCATCGCGGCGATTCTGACACAGGATGTAGCGGCATTTTACGGCTGTATCGTCGATAGCTGCGAAAAAGCGGCTGCGCCTTTGACCGCGGCAGTTCGCTGTATAGCGACTCAAAACAACGGAAAATGTATGGCGGAATGTGGCACTCTGGGGTCGCCGGCGTGCACAAACTGTATAAAGACCGGCTGCCAGCCGGTCACGGATTTCTGCGCGCAGACCTCCTGCAGCTAGGCCTTATCATGCTCGACCTGGAAACATCGCTGAATTTGTGCACGTACTGTCCGCGCCTGTGCAGCCATACTTGCCCGGTGTCTACGGCCTCTGGAATTGAGACGCTGACCCCGCAGGCCAAAATGGCGAGTTTTGCGCGCTTACATCAGCAGCCGGCGGAAAGTGCGGGCTTTGGTATGCAACTACAGGCACAGGCGAGCTCGCTGCCGCTTTATGGCTGTACCGGATGCGGAGCGTGCACCGATGCTTGTCTGCACAAGGTCGAGCCAGCCAGTGCGCTCATGCGCGGCCGGGCGGAAGCGCGCGAGGGTTGTGATGCCGGCGGCCATCCCGCGCTTCTTGATCTGCCGAAACGGCATCGTCGTCGCGCCACTGCTGCCGCCGCTAGTTTGGCTGCCGATGCCGAACTTTCGACGCGCTTTGCCGCCGCCGATGAGGTCGCGCTATTGCCGGCCTGTTTGCCCCGTTCGCAAGATGGTCCGGCACGTGAAGCGCGCAGTATTTTGCGAGTCTGGGATCGTCTGCAAAAGGCCAACGCCAAGGTTCCGCGGCTTGGATTGGCCGCGCTGTGCAACCTGGAAGGGGCCACGGAACGGCGGCTAGGTACGGGCGGTTGCGCCGGATATCCCTTATATGCCGGCGGTTTTGTCGAATCTTTTCGGCTATACGCCGAATCTTTCGCGCGTTCGGTCGAAAAGTACGCCACGCTGGCTGTTTCTTGCTCTGCCTGCACCTGGCTGCTGCGTTCACAGTACCAGCAGTTTGGCGTGCCGCTGCGACCGCATATCTTGCATACGAGCGAGCTTTTGGCTCCTTATGCCGCGTCCTTGCCGATTTCACGGCCGCTACCCACCGCGGCGTACCACGATCCCTGTCACCTTGGCAGGCGTCTTGGTTGCTATGAACCACCCCGTCAGCTATTGCGCCAGGCGGTGCTGAGCTTGCAAGAATTGCCGTCGCATCATCGCGATGCCAAGTGCTGCGGCAGCGGCGGTTTGCTACCGACTACAGAACCCAATTTGGCGCAGCAGATGGCGACTTTGCGGCTGGAGGAAACTGCCGAGCAAAAGGGGCCGCTAGTTACGGCTTGCCCAGCCTGTCAAAGCCATTTGGCGCAACACAGCGCAGTGCCGGTGCGCGATTTGTTTGATGTACTTGACGAGGCTACCGCGTGAGCGTTTGCTGCTGAAAGCGCTGGGAGGCTGCGAATAGGTGTGTAAACACCAATTAAAGCGCCAAGCCCTTTTTGTGAGAGATGAGTTCTTTCTGTACTTTGAGCAGAACTTGATTGGTTTCAAGCAGCTCGCGCGTGCGGGCGCGAATTTGCCCGGCCAGACGCTCGCGCTCGCGTGCTTCGTTGTCGAGCATCTTGCGATACTTGTCCTGCACTT